>NZ_JBHUER010000008.1:0-103756 GCF_042681025.1 Methylopila henanensis | reverse complement strand
TCGATCTGCCGATTAGGGTCGCGAGAACCAAGCCTGACCCCGATAAGACATTCTGGGTGCTCTTGATTGGAAAAGGCTATCCCAGCCCTAACATGACCATGCGTTGGTGCACGGACCGGCTTAAGATTCAGCCGACCAGCGGGTATATCAAAGAGCAGGTTTCTCAATCCGGAGCCGCTATTGTCGTTCTGGGCGTGCGGCGCGACGAAAGCCAGTCTCGACAGCGGTCGATTGACAAATGGCGGAACGGTCGCGGTGGAAATCTTGCTCCGCATGACAGGCTCCCTGGTGCGCTGATTTACCGCCCGATCGTCGACCTCACCATTGAAGACGTCTGGGAAATTCTTGGTACATACCATGCACCTTGGGGCGGAGATCATGCCTCTTTGATCAAGCTCTATCGTGACTCTGAGGGTGGTGAATGCCCCGTCGTTTTGAGCGCAGATGAAGCACCTGGATGCGGCACATCTAATAGCCGCTTCGGATGTTGGACCTGCACGGTTGTCGAAAAGGACAAGAGCCTTCAGGGCTTTGTGGATGCTGGCAAACATCACTTCCAGCCGCTAATCGATTTCCGAGATTGGCTTCGCTCAATTCGCAACAATCCTGAAATGCGCCAGATCGTCAGGAGGAACGGAAAGCTCTCCTTTGACGTAAACGGGAGACATATTCCCGGTCCCTTCACCATTCAGGCCCGACGAGAAATTCTCTCGCGGCTCATAGATGTGCAGGAACGGTTTGGAGATCGCTTAATATCGGATGATGAGCTGAAACTTATCTATCGGCATTGGTCCGAGGAGCTTCAGGCCCAAGGGGGATTGGCCGATGTCTGAATCGATTATCGAGGAAGCGCAACTCAACGATTTGCCTCTATGGGAAGACAAAGAGGCGGCGAAAGTCCTTGATCAGGTAGCGAGGGAGAACAATGTGCCCGTCGACGTGATTGCGGAACTTGTTGGCTTGCAGAGGGCACGCCAACATCAGGAGCGAGCGGCAGGCATCTATCAGCGGATCGAAGAGATTCTGGGCAGAATGGATTGAGGCGGGGCACGAGGGTATGTGGATCTCAAAAATAGAACTCGTGTGCTTCAAGTCCTATCAGCGCCAAGAATTCAATTTCCCCGAGCCAACCAACGGCCGCAACGTTATCTTGATTGGCGGCATGAACGGATATGGCAAGACTTCGATTCTCGAAGCGCTTTATCTGTGTCTCTACGGTAAGGACGCTATGTCACATTTGGCTCGGGCGGGCCTGAAAACGGACGACAGTCGCGGATATCCAACCTTTCTTGAGAAGGCGTTCAACGGCGAGGCCCTCCGCGACGGCCGCGACACTATGATGGTCAAAGTCGTTATCAATCGAACAAAGAGCAAGGCCGTCGAGATTTCCAGGAAGTGGTATTTCCGTTCAAATGGCAACTGGACCGACGAGGAAGCCACGTATCGCGAAATTATCAGAGGTGTGCCACAACTGCCCCGCTCGGATGGACGGAATTCCTTCCATCTCTCAGAGGCGCTTGATGAATTCTTCATTCCTGCTCACGTCGCGCCGTTTTTCTTTTTTGACGGCGAAGAAGTGAAAAAGCTTGCCGATCAGGGGCGAGTTGAACAGGTGAAGCAAGGGCTGGAAGGGTTGCTTGGCGTTGTACTCCTCCGTCAGTTGGCAGACCGTCTGCGCAATTTCGAGCGCTCCAAGCGCGAGACCGTCGCGAACGTTGATGAAGACCGGCTCACGCTGCTGTTCAATCAGCTCACTGAAAATGAAAAAAGCGCCGGAGAACTTAGGCGGAAATCTGACGAGACACGACAGAAGCGCGAACGTCTTGACGGTGAGTTTCAATCCCTATTGGAACGTGTTACCGCGGCTGGCGGCGGCGGCGGCGATACCGCGACATACAAGGACCTGATTGAGGGGCGGGAGCAGCTGCGTGGGCAGCTTCGAGACGCACATAAGCGGCTCGAAGAGATTCTCGCGCAGCGCCTGCCTTTTCACCTCGCGTCGAAAGAACTGGTTGCGAATTTCCAGAACCAGCTCGAAAGGGAGCAGAGATGGTTCCAGTGGGATACCGAAAAGCGTGCGCTTGAGCCACGTCAACTGGAATTCAAATCTGCTTACGAACAACAATCCGCGCCGCCGATTGATCCACCTTTGACAATTGAACAGGTTGAGGCGGTACGCAGCCGCATGAACGCCGCTTGGGCCAGCCTGTTTTATCCGCCCCCCAACGATTGCGCCGACGAGATCATTCACGATTATCTATCGGCATCGGAAAGGGATCGGGTCCTGTCCCTCCTCGCGACTATGTCGCTTGGCTACCAGGATATTCAGGATGTCCTTCGAGCAGAGGCGGACCTAACGGACCGTATCGATGAGCTCGGCCGAAAAATCACGCGTCTCGAAGGAATCGACCGCGACGGTACGTTGGCTCAGCTGACCGCCGAGCTCAAAGCGGTCCAGGATCGGATGACGGCGCTGGATGATGAATGGCGGTCGGACGATCGTCGCCTCGTCGCACTCGATGCGCAGATAGCTTCTCAACGGGCGGAATACGAGCGTGAGCGCAAGAAGCTCGACGAGTCCTCCCCGGCGCGGGCGATCATCGAACGATCCGAACGTGTTCGCAAGGTGATCGATGTTGTCATCCCAGCGCTGTTTCCGCTGAAAGTAAAGGAACTCGCCGCACATATGACTGCGGTGTACAAGCAGCTTGCTCATAAGGACCAAGTGTCAAAGATTGAGATCAAGGATGATGGCACCACGGTCATTGTGGGCAAATCCGGAAAGCCGCTATCTTTCGATCGCTCAGCAGGCGAGAACCAGATTTTCGCTACGGCGCTCATTGCTGGCCTTGCACGAGTATCTGGTGTTAAGGCGCCGCTTGTCGTCGATACGCCTCTCGGTCGCCTCGATAGCAAACACCGCCAGAACATATTGAATTATTGGACGGGTGAGAAAAATCGGCAGGTTATTCTTCTTAGTCAGGACGAGGAAATCGATGCAGCGTTCCTAGAGCGCATCCGAGACAATATATCAAAGACCTATCTTCTCGATCATGCGGATGTGGGTGACGGAATTGGGCGGACCAGGGCTCATGAAGATCAGTATTTCCTTGAGGAGGTGGCATGAGTACCGTGAGCCTTCAGCAGATCATGGCAGCTCGCTTCCGGACTTCCGCTCACGCCGACAGTCAAACCAAGCAACTGATGGAAGTTCTTGGGCTGTCGACGAAAGCTGCGGTCGCGCGACTGGCCATTGGCCGATCGCTGTCGCTCGGCGCGCTTCCGGTGGAGCAGGTCGATGCGAAAGGTCTGGAAATACCCGCATCGTCGATCTTCACTCAGGAGGACGTGGCGATATGGGTCGGATTGATCCTAACACATGCACGCGTGTTCGGCGCGACAGCAATTGATGGGATGGATACCTTTCGCGGGTTTCTCCGACAACATTGGCATAGAGGCGCCAGCCTTCTGTACGACGACTGGAAAAACAGCAACGAGGATTTCGATAGCTTCATCAGCACTTTGGTAAAAAGGCGGGCAGACCTCCCCGATCGACCGGTCGGGTCGGGGGCGGCGCCTCGCGTGAAGGTCGAGGAAACTCCTCCGACCGATCAATCGAACCTGCTCGTTCGAGCTCTTGCCGAGATCGGCGTCAGCGCCGAAGTCAAAGGCGTTCTACATGGCCCGAGGCTGTCCCGATATCGCGTGGCACTGAGAGACGTGAACCAACTGGATAAACTCAAGAGAGGCCTGGAGAGGCTGGCTCTAGCCATGAGCCTTCAACAGCACATGCCGACGCTTAGCGCTGGCGACGAAGCCCGCATCGTCATGATCGATGTCCCCCGACCACGGGCAACATGGAAGTCGGCAGGTAAACAAGACCTGCTGGATGCTCTCAAATCAGTGTCACCGAACGGCGATCAACTCGTTGTCTGCCCTGGGGTGGATGTCATCGGCAAACCACTTCAGTTCGATCTCAAGTCCATGCCGCACTTGCTCGTCGGCGGGGCGACAGGACAGGGGAAGAGCGTCTGTGTTCACGCTCTCCTGGTATCGCTCATTGCAAAGCACTCGCCTGCTTCATTGCGGCTTGCCTTGTTCGATCCGAAGCAGGTTGAATTCAGCGTCTATGCGAATTCGCGTTTTCTTTGGCAGGATAAAATCGCCATCGGTGTTCCCGCTTGCCGAGAAATGATCGATGATCTGGTTGCCGAAATGGATGACCGTTATCGCCGATTGAGCGAGCTCGGCGTGAATAATGTTGGCGAAGCGGCAAAAAAGGGGATGCATGTTCCCTTTATCGTAGCCTGCATTGACGAGTTGGCCGATCTGGTTCTCCAGGACAGGGACATTGAGCAGAAAATTGTCCGCCTCGCCCAACTGGCTCGGGCCGCCGGTATCCATCTCATTCTCGCGACTCAGCGGCCAGACGCAAAGACCTTCAGCGGTTTGCTTCGGAGCAACATTCCGGCACGCATCGCGCTTACCGTACAGAAGGCTTCTGAGTCCCAAATCATTCTCGATGATCCTGGAGCAGAGGAGCTCCTTGGCGCCGGAGATATGATCGTCAAGCTCTCGGGCACAGAGAGTAGCAGAGCTCATGGGTATTTTTTGAGTTTGGCTGATGTTGAAAGCGTGGTGCGAAAGTGAGTCCTGATAACGAGACGATCTATTTGCTCGATATGAAAGGGCTGCGCTGCCCAATCCCCGTCGCCCGCACTCGCAAAGCTGTTAAAAAGCTGCCGGGTGGCTCGAAAGTGCGGGTGGAATGCACTGATCCGCTCGCTGATATCGACATTCCGCACATGGTCAATACTGACGGCCATGATCTGCTTGACAAAGGCATTTCAGATGAAATGCGTTGGTACCTGATAAAGTTGAAAGCATAGTCTGCCACTAAACATTAGGACGAAGTGGCCGCTGGGGGGGGGCAGTACACGTGTCAGAATCGTCATTAACTTCTACGTCCACCAATGGTTTTACCCTGTTGGGCAAGGATATTTGGGGACGCACATGCTCACCTATGAGGCATGTAACGTTCTGGGTTTATCTTTTGCTGGGCGTTGTTCTGTGCAGTGGCCTAGGGGTTTGGTTTGAAGTTATTCGTTACGCTTATGGAACGAACGAAGCCAAACCAGATGCGATCCTCGTGGCACTTTTGACCTTTTTCCCCGCATTGGTCGGATCATCCAGCCTTCAAATGGTGTTTGGGAGCGAAGCCAAGGGATTGCGAGCATTTGCACTGCTGCTTGTCGTCGTTTTCGCCCTCGCGGCGTCCTGGTTAGCGTTCGGACGACCGACAGACTTCTCTGTGGCAATGAGGTGGGCGTTATTTTTTTCAGTGGTCGCTATCTGGATTTGGTGGATTGCGAACGGGGCAGATCCATCGTTTCGAGACACTGTTCCAGTAAACGCGCCAATCGGTGGCGACCCATCTGTTCCTCTTTCCGGCAGCCTTGATGGTTTCAAGCATTGAGGACGAGTTTATGATTACCTTCCCTTACACAACCAAAGCGATCCAGGTTCGGCAGCCTCTTGGCCTGTTTTATGTCGTTGCGCTTCCAGCTGAACTTCTCCTGAACGTAGCGTTCAGCGATACGATGAAAGCTGCGGCCCGTCCTGATCAGAATGGATATGATCTCGATGGCACCCAGCGGGTCTTCCAGCCCAAGCGCCTGTCTCAGATTGGCGGCTATATCGATCGCCAGGACTCTGCGTTCCCCAACTCGATCATCCTGGCCGCAAATTTTAGGACGGATGGTCTCATTGAGGATGAAGAGGAGGCTGCCGAGGACGTGCCGGACGAGCAGCTCTCCGCGCAACCCAGACGCTGGTTCGTTACTGAACATGATGACGGGTGCCTGTCGTTAACCATCCCAACTGGAGAAAAGCTGGCTGCGATTATCGATGGTCAACATAGGCTCTTCGGATTCACGGAAATCGAGCACCAGGATCGCCTTCAGATGGATTTGCTGTGTTCGATCTACCTCGATTTGCCCAAGCCCTATCAAGCGCAGCTGTTCGCTACGATCAATTCCACGCAAAAGCCCGTAGACAAGAGTCTCACCTACGAACTGTTTGGCTACAACATCCTTGAGGAGCCCGCATCGCAATGGTCGCCTGATAAATTGGCGGTTTTCTTCACCCGCAGGCTTGCGATCGATGAAGACTCTCCGCTCAAGGGAAAGATCGTGATCGCTCCTAAAAAGGATACCGTCCTTGCAGAGCTTTCCGCAGGCGCCGGATGGCGCGTATCGACAGCTGTGGTGGTCGAGGGGATCCTTCGGCTTTTCTCAACAAACCCAAAGCGGGACACCCAGTACCTACTCTCACCGAGACAAAAGGAGCGGTCAGCGCTGCACGATGGCGCGAAAGACAGATCGCCGCTCCGCGAACTCTATCTGACGAATAATGACGCACTGATTTTCACAATAGTCCTAAATTTCCTTAAGGCGTGTGATTTTGAGTTTTGGTCCAAGGCGAGTGCTGGTTCTTTCATCTTTAAAACAGTTGGAGTTCAGGCGCTTTTCGACATTCTCCGTAGGAAGCTAGCCGCAGCTGCATATGGGGAGCGCGACGTCAGTATAGAGTTTTTCCGGACCCACTTGCATCCGGCGGCTTCAATCGATTTCGCAGGAGATATTTTTAAGAATGCCTCTGGATCGGGTCGAACAATTATCAGGCGTGCGATCGAAGAGCGGATGGATGATAGTGTCACCTCGGCTTCGACATAACGATGATTATCGTTACCTAGAGCGTTTTCTGACCGGTCTGAATCGGGAGGGATTCCCGTCGGCACGGGATGGGTGAGGCGCTTTTGATGGATTTGCGGTCTCGGTTGCTGGCGGCGATCGATCGTTCATCGAGAAGCTCGAGGATCGCACGTTCAGATGCCGAAACCGTCAGCGGCCAATCCCATTGTCCCCAGGCAAGCGAGCGCAATCCGGCATCTTGGAAAGATCGGTCGTCGCGTATGCCGGCGTGTTGCCGATCAAGGGCAGGGAAGGCAGCGTCCTCAAGGTCCCGCCCGCAGAGTGGCACGCTATTGCGGTAGACGAATTGCTTCTTGAGTGGCAGCGCGGTGAGCTAGTTGGGGGGGGGGTATTTGGGCCGTGAATGGACCTTAGAACCGCCTTGCGAGAGGTAATGGGCATAGCCCTGCAGATCGAGAGCTGTTCGGCCACCAACGGCAAGGCGATGGTCGAGGATCGTCTTGAGCGAGATAACGACCTGCTGCCAGCTCAACTGTCCGCGGGGGCGTCTATAGACCCGGCGTGCTGGCTGTTCGAGCCAGCCTGAGGTGACATATTTGGTGCGCAGGGAAGTGTAACAGTTGCGCGCGGAGAGCCACGCGGAATCGACGAGCAAGCCCTCTGGGAGAGGCGCTCGAGCTGTTTTAGCTTTCCTTCGCTTTGCTCCCTCATGGTGAGCTTTTTGGCTCACATTCAAACCACGAGCTAGTTCGAAAATATCCCAGTTAACGTCGCTTGGGTTAGCAAAAGGTCCCATGTGGCAAACGCATGGTCTTCGCCTTGATACAATCCTCGAATTCTGATGGCTATCTGAATACGCGCGCCGGACCCCTCATGGTTCCCGCTTGCTAGATAATGCCGGTCTTCTCAACCCTCTTCGGGTCAGCACTATTAGGCGAATTGACGCGTGATATGGTCGAACCTCGCAGACCGAATCTCCCGATAATGATGGCAAATCGGGCAATGCGTGGGTATGATGTAGTTCTTGCGAGCACTTTCGTTGTCGGACGCCTAAATTGGAACGGCCGTCGTCACCGACGATAGATGGCGAACTTTTCCACAGGCTGTTCGGCCGAAAAAGCCCAATGTTTTCATAAGAGATAGCTTGGCGGCGGTGTCGCTGACGGTATTTCGCTTTTTGAGAATATTTTTTCGCTTTTCATTTCAATTGGTTAGGCTGTGGGGGCGATAATTGAGTGGGAGTGATTTAGGTCCATCCGGCGGTAGCGGGACTGCGCCGCAGCACGCTGCGCTCAGTATAGCTTTTCGAAGACCCGCTCGGCCATGAAGTCGATGAAGGCGCGAACTTTCGGAACGCGCGCCGACATCGAAGGCCAGACAAGAGAAACGCCGCCGCGATCCTCGGTGTAATCCGCTAGGACGGCCTGAAGACGCCCCGCCACGATGTCGTCCCGCACGAGATAGCTCGGCGCCTGGATGATCCCCAGTCCGCCCAGCGCGGCGGACGCGAGCGCCTCGCCGTCGTTCAAGATGATGACGGGCTTGATCGGTTTCGCCTGGCGTGACGCCTTAAAGGCCCAGACCTCCGGCCGCCCGGTCGTGGGAAAACGATAATGTATGCAGCAATGCTTATGGAGGTCTCCGGGGTCATGGGGAATCCCGTGCTGAGCGAGATAAGCAGGCGAGGCGCAGGTGATGAACGTGTGGGGACCTATCCTTCGCGCGCTCAGCGTTGAATCGTCCAGTTCGCCAAGTCGTAGCACCACGTCGTAGCCGCCCTCGATGATGTCGACCTTGACGTCGTCAAGGCTGATGTCGGTCGTCACGTCAGGGAAGCGGGTCTGAAAATCGCGAAGCGCAGGCATGACGACCTTGCGGCCGATCACCGTAGGCACGCTTATCTTGAGCCGACCGCGCGGCTCTTTCTGGAAAAGATGAAGCTCCTGCTCGGCGTCGTGCAGGTCTTTCAGGATCCGCACGACATAGCGATACAGGACGTCGCCTTCGCCGGTCACGGCGAGCGATCGGGTCGTACGGTTCAGCAAGCGCAGGCCGAGGCGGGCTTCAAGTCGCTCCACCGCCTTGCCTACGGCTGACGCGGATAGCCCCAGCTTTCTTCCTGCGGCCGCGAAACTTCCGGTCTCCACGGCGACTGAAAACGCGACGAGGCCGCTGAGGGACTCGATTGAAAGCATCGCCGACATAATGTCCGGGATGATCCGACGGATATCCCCATTCCGTCAATCGCAGCCAATCTCCAAGATTAGCGCAAGACTGCGCTGACGCGAGACGGGCCAATGGCCCCAGGCCGCGTGGCGAGTCGCGCATATCGAGCGGAGCGTGGCGATTCCTGCGCCGCTGCTCCAAGAAACGCCCGAAAGGAGGAACCTGTGATGTCCACTGCAGCGCGCGCTCTTGACCGGAAGTCGTCGACAACCGAGCCCGCGTCGGCGGCGTCGCCTTTGGCGGCGCTGCGGTCGATCTTGTCGAACCCGACCGATCTTGAGTTCGTCGAGAAATTTACGACCGACGACTTCATCTATGTGTCGCTCAACTACGACAATCCGGAACTGAAGCGGATCATGCCTTGGGCTGGCGCCAACGAAGGCACGAAAGGGCTGGTTCAGACCTTTCTGGACGTCAGCCGCTATTGGACCGTGAAGGACTTCCGGATCCAGGACAGCTTTGAGAATAAAGACGGTGCGGCGATCTTCGGCTTTTTTACTTACACATCGACCATTCTGGGCAAGACGGTGACCTCGCCCTTCGCCGTTCTGGCGCGCGGCGAGAACGGCAAGCTGTCCTACGTGCAGTTCATGGAAGATACGTTTGCGACCGTCCGCAGTTTCAGGGAAAGCGGCGAGTATCTTATCAAAGCAAGGCCAGACGGGCCGGCAACCAGCGTCTGAAAGCAAGGCACAGCAGGTCGAGGTGTCCGTGTGTTTCCAACTCCTTCGGAGGGGTGGCGTCCATGGCCGCTCCTTCGCCGCCGACCTCGTAGGCTCGCTTGAGGTCGAAGCGCGCCTAGGTCGCATGGTGCGCCGCCTCGGCCGGGAGCTCAGGGCTTCGCGGCTGGATCCTCTCGACGGCGCAGGACCATGCCGCCGTGATGCAAGGTGTCGACGTCCACGAAGTCGCCGTCGGCGGTGAAGCCGGTGTCGTCCCAGTACTCGATATGTGTCCCGGTCACTTCGTAACGGCCTTCATAGGCGCGCTCGCGTGCGCCGCGCGCCTCGACATAGCGGCCGTTGGGCAGGAGTTCGTGGCGGATACGACCGTCGTCCGTCACCCACATGCCGGCATAGGGATGGTCGGTTCGCATGGCTGGCTCCTCGGCGTGCGCGGACTGGGTCAAGAGGGCGGCGGTCGTCAGGACCGCAAACGCATGGCGCATGATCGCGCTCCTAGGCATCGGGTGTGGCTGTCGGCTGCGAGGCCGAACTGTGGGTCTGCAGGGGTTTTGAGGCGGCTGCCCCGCGTGGGGCGGGGCGCGCGGCTGGCCGTGGCGGCCTCACGCGACCTCCTGCTATTGCGCGCGCGGCTCGTTGTTCTCGACGACCTGCTGGTAGGCGACGAGATCCAGGAACGCCTCGGCCTCGATGACCAAGCCGTCCTTCATCCGGAACACCCAGAGGAATTGGTTGCGGTAGGGCGCCCCCGAGGTCGTCGTCGCCGAACCGTCGAAGCGGATGAGGACCGTGTCGCCGACGGCGTAGATGCCGCGCACCTCCGGCACGACCGGGGTCGCGAGACGGCTCGTCAGGGGGCGCGACGCCCGTTCGACGAAGTCGCTTTGGCTGCGGTACGTGCCTGCGACCGGGCCGGAGCCGTGGATCGTCCAGACGACGTCGGGGGCGAGAAGCGCGGCGAAGACGTAGGTTCCGCCGCGCCATTTCTCGAAGGCGTCGCGGACGATGGCCTTGTTCCGCGTTTCGATGGCGGTGTCGTGGGTCTCCGCGCTCGCGTCTGACGCCGTGATCTCGGCATGCGCCGCCCCGATGACGGCGAGGAACGCAGTGGCGATGAGCAGCCTGTGGCCCGCGCCTGCGACGCGGGAGCGCAATGAAAAGACAGTCATGGGATCGTTCCTTTCGGAAACCGACAGGGCTTGTCTTGCTACGATCGATCAGAAGCCGAAGAGTTGACGGGACTCGTCGGGCGTGATGCGGCGTGTGCTGTTATGCTCGCGCACGATCTTCCAGGCGTCGCCCGTGCACCGCCACACCAGAGTCGAGCGTGCGCGGATCGAGACGATCGGCTGGCCTTCGGCGGGCTCGAGCCGCGCCGCGAACTCCAGCGTCGACGTCGCCAGAGCGCCGCTGACGATCGTCTCCGGACCGTCCAGGACGAGGTGGTGGGCGCGGCGCAGCGCCTGGAACGATTTCTCCCACAGCGCGCGGTACCCTTCGGCCGAGCGCGCGATGCGGTGGTCGGGAGCCATGTCGTCATAGAGCACGACGTCTTTGGCCTCCCAGTCGTAGTATTTCCCAAGCTTCTCGCGGAAATCCCAGGACTGGCCGGCGACCGGCTTGTCCCACCCGACGAGGATCCACTCCTTGTGCAGCTCCGGAGCCGAGCTCGCGCCCGAGACGGCGCACTGGGCGACGGGCGCCGATTGCGCCTGCGCCGCGACGGGGGATGCGAGCGCCAGTGTTCCGGCGGCGATGAGCGACAGGCGGATACGCATCTCGTTCTCCTTCGACGTCAGGCGGGACGACCCACGACGCTCCGCGGCTGAACCGAGGGACTTCCGCGAAGCGAGCGGGGGCGTCGTTGAACGAGAACTAGAGATGGCCGACGGAGCGGACAATTTGCCCAATCGTGACTAAGCCGGTAACCTCACCTTACCAATGGCTGTCGATCTCGCCGGACTCTCCGTCTTCCTGGCCGTCGCGGAGACGCGGAGCTTCCGCGCGGCCGCCGAGCGTCTCGGCGTGACGCGGCCGGCTGTCAGCCAGACCCTTCGTCGGCTCGAGGACCGCCTCGGCGTCGCGCTGGTCCAGCGGACGACGCGCAGCGTCAGCCTGACCGAGGCCGGCGAGCGGCTGTTCCAGCGCGTCGCGCCGGCGATCGCCGAGGTCGGCGTCGCCCTGGACGCCGCAGCGGATCGCGACAGCGCGCCAAGCGGCCTCCTGCGGCTGGCCGTGTCCTCGATCGCGGAGCGGTTCATCTCGGGGCCGCTGCTGGCCGGCTTCGCGGAGGCCTATCCGGCGGTGCAGATCGACGTGACCGTCACAGATGAGGAGTTCGACATCGTCGCGGAGGGTTACGACGCCGGGGTGCGGCTCGGCGAGGTGATCGACCAGGACATGATCGCCATCCCGGTGTCGGGCGAGCAGCGCCAGACGGTGGTCGCAGCGCCGGCCTATATCGAGCGCTTCGGCGCGCCGTCGCATCCGTCCGAGCTGGCGCGGCACCGCTGCATCGGCTGGCGTCCGGCGCCTGAGACGGCGCCGTACCGCTGGGAGTTCGGCGAGGACGGGCGCGAGTACGACGTCGCCGTCAATCCTGAGATCACCACCAACGACATGTGGCTGATGATCCGCACGGCCTGCGCCGGGGGAGGGATCACCTTCGGCATGGAGGAGACCTTCAGGCCCTACGTCGCCTCCGGCCAGTTGGTCCCGCTCCTCGAAGACTATTGCCCGCCCTTCGCAGGCTTCTTCCTATATTTCCCCAACCGCCGGAATCTCGCCCCGAAGCTTCGGGCCTTGGTCGACCATGTGAAGCGGTCGCGATAGCGATCCGCGCCGAGTTCGGCGGAGGCGCCACAGGCCTCTGCATGGGGCTCGCGGTGACGATCAGCGCCTCTACGGCGCCCGACGGGACGCGTGCAGCGCCTCCACCAGCGCCGCGGCGGCGGGCGAGCTTTCGCCGGCGCGGCGCAGCACGCCGATTTCGCGGCGGATCGTGTCGGGGCCGAGCGCCACCGCGCGGACGCCCGGCGGCAGCGGCAGCAGCGATTCCGACAGCGGCGCGATGGCGACGCCGAGCCCCAGCGCGACCATCGCCAGCATGGCGTCGAGTTCGTCGATCTCGAGCCAGTCCCGCGGCCGCGCCGACGCGTTCCGGAGCAGCCGCTCCACCTGCCGGCCGCCGAACGACGCGCGGTCGTAGCGGATGAACGAATGCGCCGGCAGGATCGCGCGCCAGTCGTCGCCGTCGACGTCCGCTGGAACGATCAGGGCGTAGTCCTCGTGCACGAGCGGCAGCCATTCGAGATCGCGCGGCGGATCGAAGGAGGGGCGGATCAGGATCGCAAAGTCGATCTCGCCCGCGTCGACGCGGTCCATCAGCCGCAGGGAGACGTCCGGCCCCACATGGATATGGCAGCGCGGGAAGCGGAGGCGGAACGGGACGAGCGCGCGCGCGAGCAGGGTCCCCTGAACCGAGGCGATGGCGCCGACCCGCAGCGCGCCTTCCCAGGCGTCGTCCCGCTCGGGCTCGCCCAGCGCCTCGAACGAGGCGATCAGCGCCTCCGCCCGCCTGACCGTGCGCAGGCCCGCCTCGTTGAGTCTGGCCGATCGGCCGGTGCGCTCGAACAGCGGGAAGCCGAGAGCCTCCTCCAGCCGTCGCATGTGGCCGCTGACCGCGGCCTGGGTCAGCCCGACCCGGTCGCCAGCGGCGGCGAACGTGCCGTGGCGCGCGACCGCCAGCAATGTGCGAAGCTCGGGGATCATGCCGATTGATAACGTTTCGTGTGGCTTAGATAAAGAAAGAAGCGTTTTTCGTCATGAGTCCGACCGTGTAGAAGCGTTCGCGTCCGCAACGGAGAACCCAGGCCATGCCCGCGCTGCACCCCTTCCACCTCGCCTTCCCCGTCGACGACCTTGCGGCCGCCCGCTCCTTCTACGGCGGCCTGCTGGGGTGCCCGGAGGGCCGCAGCTCGCCGGACTGGATCGATTTCGACTTCTACGGCCACCAGATCGTGGCGCATCTCGCGCCGGACGAGACCGGCGTCGCCGCGACCAACGCCGTCGACGGCCACGGCGTGCCGGTCCGGCATTTCGGCGTCGTCCTGCCGATGGACCAGTGGCGGGAGGCTGCGGACCGGCTGACCAAGGCCGGGGTCGAGTTCGTGATCGCGCCCTACATCCGCTTCAAGGGCGAGCCGGGCGAGCAGGCCACCATGTTCTTCCGGGATCCGAGCGGCAACGCCATCGAGATGAAGGCGTTCGCCGACATCGGAAACCTGTTCGCGAAGTAACGGGGAGGGGCCCGCATGGCGCTCTGCCGCGTCGCCATCGCCGGCTTCGGGGCCGTGGGGCGGGCGACGGCCGGGCTTCTGCTCGACCGGCGGGCTCGCTACCGCGACGTCCACGGCGTCGAGGTCCGGCTGGTCGCCGTCTGCGCGTCGCGGGCGGGGCGGGTCGATCCGGCCGGTCTGGAGGCGGAGCGCTTTGGCGATCTGGAGCCGGGCCTGTCGGGCCCGGACGTGATCGAGGCGAGCGGCGCCGACGTGCTGATCGAGGCCGGCCCGAGCGACCATCGCATGGGCGGGCCGGGCCTCGCCTATCTGGAGCGGGCCCTGTCGGGCGGGCGCGACGCCATCGTCATCTCCAAGGGCGCGCTGGTCCGCGACGGCGCCCGCCTGCGCGGCTTCGCTCGCCGCTCCGGCGCGACGATCAAGGTCAGCGGCGCGGCCGGCGCCGCGCTGCCGACGATCGACCTGCTCGACCACAACCTTCTGGGCTGCGAGGTCCTGGGCGTCGAAGGCGTGCTGAACGCCACCACCAACTATCTGCTCGACGCCATGATGGCGCGCGGCGTCGGCTTCGGGGCGGCGCTGCGCGAGGCGCAGGCCGGCGGTTTCGCCGAAAGCGATCCGCGTGACGACGTCGAGGGTTGGGACACGGCCCGCAAGCTGGTGATCCTCGCCGGCTTCGGCCTCGGCGCGGAGCTGGCGATCGGCGATCTCGAGGTCCGCGGCATCCAGACCGTCACGGAGGAGCAGATCGCCGGCTGGCGGGACGGCGGCCTCGTTCCGAAGCTCGTGGGCCGTCTCTGGCGCGATGAGGCGGGCGCGTTCCGGGGCGGCGTCGGCGTTGAAGCCTATCCGCTGACGGATCCGCTCGCTCGCCTGCCCGGCAAGACCAAGGCGATCCGGGTCAAGACGGACGGCATGGGCGAGATCGTGGCGATCGGCTGCGGGGCCGAGCCGCTCGCCACGGCGTCTGCGGCGCTGAAGGATTTCGAGCACATCCTCGCGTCGAGGGCCGGCCGGCCCCGCCTCGTCTGAGGAGCCGGCGCAAATGTCGCGCCGTCTCGTCCGGGCCATACGCCACGCGCATTTCGATCCGCCCGCGCCGGATATCCGGGTCGCGCCCGCCTAGGCCGGATCAGCGCACGGCCGCTCGCCGCCACAGTTCCGTCGCAATAAGGCGGCCTACAGGAACGTCTCGTCGGCGCAGTGCGGTGGCCGGCGGCGACGGAACGTGCAGGGCATATGCGAATTCTTGCGAAGGCCGAGATCGTGCGGCCGGTCGGCAAAGGTTACAAGGCTGGCGTCTACGCCCTCTCCGACGGGCGCGTCGTGAAGCTGTTCCTGTCGCGGGCGTCCAGCCTGTCGGACGCCACGACCGAGTTCGAAATCACGCGGCACGCCTGGGCGGCCGGGGTGCGCACATGGCGCGTCGACGAGATCGTCGCCTACCGCGACCGTTATGGCATCGTCGGCGAACGCATCGACGGCGTGACCTTCGAGACCGCGCTCCGCACCGGGCGCATCAGCCTCGCGCGGGCGCTGAGGGAGCTGCTGTCCCTGCATATCCAGCTCCGCCGCGTGCCGTCGCCGCCGCCGTCCCTGATGGCGGCGCGTTCGGGCGGGCGCGCCGAAGCGGCGCTGGCCAGCATCGCGGGCGATCCCTCCGCCTTCGCCGGCGAGGGGCTGTGCCATGGCGACCTCGCGCCGAGCAACATCATGCTGGATGCGGACGGACATGCGGTGGTCGTCGACTGGAGCGCGGCCTTCGTCGGGCCGACGGTCGCCGACGTGGTGGTGGCGAACGGCAAATGGCGCAGGGCGCTCGGCCGCAAGCGGCAGCGCCTCCGCCACCGCATCGCGGCCCCCGTCGTCGCCTTCGCGCACCGGGTGCTGGTCGCGCGGCAAATGGGCTGGCCGCCGCTGAAGATCAGCCTGCCGCTGCGGCCCCTGTCCTAGTCGGCGGCGGGCGCCGGCCACGACACTTTCGCCTCCAGCCCGCCGAGTTCGGAGACGCCGAGCGTCAGCCGAGCGCCGGCGGCCTCTGCGAGGTCGCGGGCGATGGCGAGGCCGAAACCGGTTCCGGGCGTCGTCTCGTCCCAGCGTACGCCGCGCCCGATCCGCGCCCGTTCGTCCGCCGGCATGCCGGGTCCGTCGTCCGCGACCGTGATCGCGCCGGTATCCCGGTTTCCATGCGCCGACACCACGATGGAGCGCCGGCCCCATTTGCGCGCGTTGTCCATGAGCGCGCCGAGGATCTCGAACAGCTCGCCTTCCGACGCCGGGAAGACCACCGTGTCCGGCGTCTCGATCCGCCAGTCGAGCCGCTCCGAGCCGGGCAGGCGATCGAGCGCGGCGGCGATCTGGCGGATCGAGACGCCGGACACGGCGCCCCGACGTTCGAGCCCCGCGGCGGTGGCGCGGGCGCGGGCGAGGGCGCGGGTCACCTGCGCCGACATCGCTTCCGCCTGACGCTCGATCTCGGCGGCCTCGGCCGGCGCTTGTAGCGCGATCCGGCGGCCGAGCGCCGAAAGCACCGCGAGCGGCGTCTTCAGGCCGTGCGCCATGTCGGCCGCCTGCGTCTCGGCGCGCTTCAGCGCCCGCGCGCGCTGGTCCAGCAGCGCGTTGAGGTCGTCGACCAGCGGCTGCACCTCGTCGGCGTAGCGGCCGGGCAGCGTCGTTGTCCGACCCTCGCGCAGGCCGCCGAGATCGTCCCGCAGCGCGCGGAACGGCAGCAGCGCGCGATGGACGAACAGCGCCATGGCGAGCGACAGCGCCACGGCGAGCGCGGCGAGCGTCGGCGCCAGCAGGCGCATCACCTCCGTCCGGCTCGCAGCGAGCTGACGCCGGTCCAGTCCGACAAGGATCGTGACCTGGGGACGGGGCTCCGACACCTGCACCGCGCGCGCCACCGCGAGCAGCGTTCCGCCGTCCGGCCCGGCGATGTCAAGCGTCTGCGGTTCGGCGCCGTCGCCGCCCGGACGGGGCTCGGCGTCGAGCGCCTTGTCCCATAGCGACCGCGAGCGCAGGCGCTGTCCGTCGGCGGCGTCGACCTGCCAGTAGAGCCCGCCATAGGGCGCGGCGTAGCGTGGATCGGCCGGACGCTGCTCCAGGGTCATCGCGCCGTCGGCGCCGAAGGCGACCTGTCCGGCCAGAAAGCGCGCGGTCTGGTCCAGTTCGTCGGCGGTGCGCCGGTCGAGCGCGGCGTCGAAGATCAGGAACAGGCCTGCCCCGCCGAGCACCAGCGCGAGCGCGATCAGTCCGGCCGCCGCTAGGCTGAGCCTGAGCCGCAGCGACCGTCCGGTCACCGGTCGTCCGCCGGGATGAGGTAGCCGTGGCCCCGGCGGGTTTCGATCAGGGGCGCGCCGAGCTTGCGGCGCAGCCGGGTCATCAGCGCCTCGACGGCGTTGGTCTCGCGTTCGGCGCCGCTGTCGTAGACGTGCTCGATCAGCTCGCCGGCGGAGACCACGACGCCGCGCCGGCGCATGAGGTGGACGAGCGCGCGGAATTCGAGCGGCGTGAGCGCGAGCGCGCGTCCCGCGAGGCTGGCCTGGCGTCCGCGGGGATCGAGCTCGAGCTCGCCGGCGCGCATCACCGGCGACGCCTCGCCGACCGCGCGCCGCAGCACGGCGTGGAGCCGCGCCACCAGCTCCTCCATGCGGAAAGGCTTGGCGAGGTAGTCGTCGGCGCCGGCGTTGATGCCCTCGACCCGCTCGCGCCAGCCGTCGCGCGCCGTCAGGATCAGCACCGGCAGCCGGCTGCCGCCCTCCCGCAGGCGCTTGAGCACGCTAAGACCGTCGAGCCGCGGCAGGCCGAGGTCGAGCACCATGGCGTCGTAGGGCTCGACGTCGGCCTGGAACCACGCCGTCTCGCCGTCGCGGGCGAGGTCCACGACGAAGCCCGCCTGGGCGAGCCCGTCGCGCAGGTCGGCCGCGATCTGCGGTTCGTCTTCGACCACGAGCAGGCGCACGGCTCAGTCGACCTCCAGCACCCGCAGCGACCGCGCGTCGATCTCCACCTCGCGGCGCGCGCCCGAGGGCGTCAGGATCTTGATCTCGTAGACCCAGAGGCCGTCGTCGCGGTCGAGCTCGATCTTGACGACATCGCCGGGGACGCGGGCGCGGGCGGCCGCCAGCACCTCCTCCAGCGGGCGGATCTCGCCCCGCTCAAGCGCGCGGCGCGCCTCGTCCTGATCGTCGTCGCCGAGGGCGGGCAGGGCGGCGCCAAGCGCGAGCGCGGCGGCGGCGAGGATGGCGAGCGGGCGGATCATGGCCGCGCAGCCTAGAACGGCCTCGCTGACGAAACGCTGACGACGCCCGTCAGGATGGCGTGGGCGGAAGCTGCGAGAACCGGCGTCATCGATCACGCCACAGGAGAAAGCCATGTCCATCGCTTCGAAGCTCGTCCTCGCCGCCGCTCTCGCCGTCGCGCCGATCGGCGCCGCCTTCGCCGACACGCCGGGCGCCGACTGGATCAGCATGGAGCAGGTCACGCAGAAGCTGAAGGCCGCTGGCTATTCCAGCGTCGCCGAACTCGAGGCCGACGACGGCCGCTGGGAAGGCAAGGGCGTCAAGGACGGCCGAATGATGGAGTTCGACGTCGATCCGAGGACCGGCGCGATCTCGAACGAGCGCCTGGACGACTGAACGCCCGCCGCCTCATGGGCGGACGGCGGCCCCCTTGGCCGCCGTCCGCCCGGCCGCTAAGAACCCGCCGGGCCGCATCGGCGGCGCTGACACCCGAGGGCGCATGCGCGGAAGCCGCGAACGGCAGGCCGAAGGCGAAGAGCCCGTCCTCGACACGTCGGCGTTCGGTCTGATCAACGAGACCTACAGGCTGGGTCTGCGCCCCGGGCGCGGGATCGGCGTCGTGATCAACCTGTCGTCGCGGCGCAGCCTCACGCTGGGGAGCGTGCCGTTCCCCTGCCCGGTGGTGGACGTCGCCGACCAGCGGGTGAGCTACTACACCACCTTCGTCGACAGCCTGATCGAGGGGCTGCGCGGCTTCGTGGCCGCGAACGGCTTCCAGGCCGTCTGCGCCATCGGCAGCAGCAAGTCGGGCTTCGGCGCGCTGCTCGTCTCCCGCGAACTCGCGCGCGCCCTTCCGCAGGTTCAGGTCTCCGCGCTCGCCTTCGGCGCGCAGACGCGGCTGTGGCCGCCGAACGAGGCGATCCGGTTCAAGAGCTACCACAACCTTCTGGAGCGCGCCGGCCGGCGCCGGCGGATCTTGCGCGACCTGCAGCGCTTCGGCGACGTCCGGGCGCCGGCCGATCTGCCCAATCTCCGCTGGAGCGTGTTCTATGGCGACCGCCATCCGGTCGACGCTGGGGAGGCGCTCGCGCTCGCCGGGAGGAGCGTCGCGCTGAAGCCGCTGCCGACGCGGCTGCATGCCACGATCCTGCCGTTCCTGTGCGCGGGCGCCGGGCGCGCCGGTGTCGAGGGCGTTGTCGCCGCCTATCACGGCCGCGCCGCCTCCGACGAAGACCTCAAGGCGAGCCTGCCGTCCGACAAGGAGGCCGACATGGTCGAGGAGATCCTGGCGCTCGGGCCGCAGCCCGGGCTCGCCGACCTGATCCGCGACCAGCCCGGTTTCGCCTGAACCTCAGGCCGCGGCGGCGGCCTTGTCGGCGAGCAGGGCGAGGATGACGTCCGTCTGGGACAGGAGGCCGACCAGCCGCCCCTCGCCGTCGACGACGGGCAGGTGGTGCAGGCCGTTGTCGGAGAGCAGCGGGACCACGTCCGCGATCGGGGTCTCCGGGCGGACCGAGCGGACCTGCGTGGTCATGATGTCCTCGATCCGGGAGGAGGGCGCGCGCAGCCGCGTCAGCGTCAGCGCGATCCGCCGCTTGAGGCCGACATGCGGGCCAAGGCCGCTCCATGTGGCCTTCTCGAGAAAGTCGGTCTGAGTCACCACGCCGATCACGCGGGCGGACTCGTCGGTGACCGGCAGCGCCTTCAGCCGGCGCTCGCGCGCGAGCTTCAGCGCTTCTCGGATCGACATGCCGGGCGACACGGCGACGACGTTTCGCGCCATCACGTCGGCGCAGACGGTCTGGGTGGCGCGGCGTCCGAAGGCGTGGAGCTGCGCGCTGCGCAGCACCGCCTCAAGGTCGGCCCGCCCGACGTCGAGCGGATAGCCGAGGCCGGCGAGCGCGGCGTCGAGATCGTCGGGGGTGATCCCGATCCGCGCCGAGGGCGCCGGCTCGTCCGCGCCGCGCTGCGGCTGGGGCTCAGCCGGCCGGCTCGGATAGGTTCGCCCCGCAAGCGGGTTGAACGCCAGGGCCGAAGCGAGCAGCAGCGCGGAATTCGCCGCCACCGGCCAGAGCACGAAGCCGAAGCCGAGGTCGTGGATCTGGGCTCCGCCGAGCACCGCGGTGAGGGCGACCGCGCCGCTCGGCGGGTGGACGCAGCGGAGCGTGATCATGGCCGCGATGGCGAGCCCGATGGCGACCGCGGCCGCGAGCGGCGGAGACCCGATCGCCTGCGCGGCCGCCACGCCCATGATCGCCGAGACCAGATTGCCGCCCATGATCGACCAAGGCTGCGCCAGCGGGCTGGCCGGCACCGCGAACAGCAGCACGGCCGACGCGCCGACCGGCGCGATCATCGCCGGCAGCGCGGCGCCCGCGCCGACCGCGGCGGTCGACACGAGGCCGGTCGCGCCGACGCCGAGGAAGGCGCCGAGCACCGACACGGCGCGCTCGCGCGGGGTGAAGCGGGGCATGTCGGGGAGGAAACGGCGCAGCAGGGGATGCATGAATGCGTCTTCTCGGGTTTTCAGCGCAGCATCGGCTCAGGCGTCCTGCGCGGCGCAGTCCGCGCTCAGGCGGGGCGTCTGGTCGAGCGCCATCCGCAGGGCGGCCCCGCCGCCGGGCGTCTCGAAGGAATGACGGTCCAGCACGCCGAGGAAGGCGCGCGTGGCTTCCGCGAGCGCGCCTTTCACGCCGCAGACGCCGTTGATCGCGCACGAGCCGCAGTCGACGAGATCGAATCCGTCCTCGGTCAGACGGACGATCTCGCCGACGGTGATCGCTCCGGCGGGCTTCGCCAGCCGCATGCCGCCGGAACGGCCGCGCACCGTCTCGACGTAGCCGGCCTTGGCGAGCTCGTGGACCACCTTCATCAGATGGTTCTGCGAAACGCCGTAGGCGGCGGCGACCTCCGCGATCGACGACAGACGCTCCGGCCGCGCCGCGAGATAGGCGAGCGTGCGGATGGCGTAATCCGTGTAGCGGGTCAGGCGCATGGCGATCGCCCGCCCGCGCGTTTCGTTTGCATGTTCAGACCAGACGACCTAAGCCGAAAAAAGATGTACAGAGAATATATCTTTACGGCGCGGCCATGAGCGGTCAACCGACGGAAGCCGAGCTTCTGGGGCAGGTCGAGGCGTTCTACGCCCAGGTCCGGAGCGACCCGGAGCTCGGTCCGCTGTTCGAAGGCCATGTGGAAGACTGGCCGGAGCACCTGGAGCGGCTCGGCGCGTTCTGGTCTTCGGTCATGCTGGGAAGCGGGCGCTACAAGGGCAATCCGTTCGCGGCGCATCTGAAGCTGCGCGAACGGCTCGATCCTGCGCTGTTCGCGCGCTGGCTCGCGCTGTGGAGCGCGACCGCGGCGGAGCGCTTCCCGCCGGAGGTCGCGGCCGAACTCGACGCCAGGGCCGGCCGCATCGCGGTCAGCCTTCAGGCCGGTCTGCTGTTCCGCCCCGAAGGCCGCACTGACGGCGCGCCCTCGGGGCCCGGGCCTCAGCGGGCCTGATCGACGTCGCGCACGGCGCCGCGCGCGGCGCTGGTGGTGAAGGCGGCGTAGGCCTTCAGCGCGGCGGAGACCTTGCGCTTGCGCGCCTTCGGCTTCCAGGCGTCGGCGCCGCGCGCGATCTCGGCGGCCCGTCGGGCGGCGATCACGTCCGCCGCCACCGCCAGCCGGATCGAGCGGCCGGGGATGTCGATCTCCACCATGTCGCCGTCCTCGACCAGCGCGATCAGGCCGCCCTCCGCCGCTTCCGGCGAGACGTGGCCGATCGAGAGCCCCGACGATCCGCCGGAGAAGCGGCCATCGGTGACGAGCGCGCAGGCCTTCCCGAGCCCCTTCGATTTCAGGTAGCTCGTGGGGTAGAGCATCTCCTGCATGCCGGGGCCGCCGCGCGGGCCTTCGTAGCGGATGACGACCACCTCGCCCGCGACCACCTTGCCGGTGAGGATGCCGCTCACCGCGTCGTCCTGGCTCTCGAACACTTTGGCCGGGCCGGAGAACGTCAGGATCGACTCGTCGACGCCGGCCGTCTTCACGATGCAGCCGTCGAGCGCGAGGTCGCCGGTCAGCACCGCGAGGCCGCCGTCCTGACTGAAGGCGTGGGCCGCGCTGCGGATGACGCCGTGCTCCCGGTCGACGTCGACGTCGTCCCACCTGCGATCCTGGCTGAAGGCGACCTGCGTCGGCACGCCGCCCGGCGCCGCCCGGTAGAAGGTCTTCACCGCCTCGCTTGTCGTGACCGCGACGTCCCAGCGGTCGAGCGCGTCGCCGATGGTGGCGCTGTGCACGGTCGGCAGGTCGCGGTGCAGCAGGCCGGCGCGATCGAGCTCGCCGAGAATGCCCATCACGCCGCCCGCGCGGTGCACGTCCTCCATGTGCACGTCCGACTTCGCGGGCGCGACCTTGCACAGCACCGGCACCTTGCGGGACAGCCGGTCGATGTCCTCCATCGTGAAGCCGACCTCGCCCTCATAGGAGGCCGCGAGAAGGTGCAGCACGGTGTTGGTCGAGCCGCCCATGGCGATGTCGAGGCTCATGGCGTTCTCGAACGCCTTGAAGCTCGCCACCTTCCGCGGGAGCACGCCGTCGTCGTCGTTCTCGTACCAGCGGCGCGCGATGTCGACGATCAGATGGCCGGCCTCCACGAACAGGCGCTCGCGGTCGGCGTGGGTGGCGAGCGTCGAGCCGTTGCCCGGCAGCGACAGGCCGAGCGCCTCGGTCAGGCAGTTCATCGAGTTCGCGGTGAACATGCCGGAGCAGGAGCCGCAGGTCGGGCAGGCCGAGCGCTCGATCTTCGCCACGTCCTCCTCGGCGACACGGTCGTCGGCGGCCGCGACCATGGCGTCGACGAGGTCGAGCGCGACCTCCTTTCCCTTGAGGACGACCTTGCCCGCCTCCATCGGCCCGCCCGAGACGAAGACGGTCGGGATGTTGAGGCGGAGCGACGCCAGCAGCATGCCGGGGGTGATCTTGTCGCAGTTCGAGATGCAGACCATGGCGTCCGCGCAATGCGCGTTGACCATGTACTCGACGCTGTCGGCGATCAGCTCGCGCGAGGGCAGGCTGTAGAGCATGCCGTCGTGGCCCATCGCGATGCCGTCGTCGACCGCGATGGTGTTGAACTCCTTCGCGACACCGCCGGCCTTCTCGATCTCGCGCGCGACCAACTGGCCGAGGTCCTTGAGGTGGACGTGGCCGGGCACGAACTGCGTGAACGAGTTCACCACCGCGATGATCGGCTTGCCGAAGTCGCTGTCCTTCATGCCGGTCGCGCGCCAAAGCCCGCGGGCGCCGGCCATGTTGCGGCCATGGGTGGTCGTGCGGGAGCGGTAGGCGGGCATGGCGATCCTCGGAACGGCTCAGGGCCGGGCGCTCGCGCGCTCCAGCCGTTTTCCGAGCTTTTGGCGCCTTATCGCCTCGCCGTCCAACCTCACCTTCGACGGTCAGCCCTGCGGCGCGGGCGTGGCGAGGCACGAGCCGTAGGATTAGCGGGCGCCCTGCTCGTTGCGTCGCCGAAGCGAACGTCCCGTGGACGTGGAGCGTTCAGGGATCGACCGACACGGCGCCGGCGAGACGAAACGGCCTGTCGCCTCCGGCGGTCGCATGGCCGCCGGCCGTAAACCTCTGGAGAATGCCAGCGATCGCCACTATTTCGATCGTCTCGCCTCGGCGTCAGGCCTTGCCGGCCAGAGCGCCATGCCGACCTCACCGCCCGTCTTCGTCAGACCCGGCCGGCCCAACAACGGACCTCGATCTATGAGCCTGCACGCCGCCCTCGAGCCCGCCGTCGAAGAGGCCGGGCTCTCGCGCCGTCTGAAGGAGCGGACCACGGCGGCCCATCAGCGGCTCGACCGGTCGATCATGGCCGGCGCCCCCTTCGCCGATCGCGCGCGCTACGGCCGTTTCCTCGCGGTCCAGCAGTCCTTCCACGCCGACATTGAGGCGCTCTACGCCGATCCCGGCCTCGGCCGGCTGCTGCCGGACCTCGCCGCGCGCAGCCGGCTGTCTGCGATCGAAAACGATCTCGCGGATCTTGGGGTCGAGGCTTCCGCTCCGTCCGACGGCCCCGCCTTTCCGGCCGGCGCGCCGTTCGACGACGCCGAGGCGCTGGGCTGGCTCTACGTCGCCGAAGGGTCGAACCTGGGCGCCGCGTTCCTGCTGAAGGAGGCGGCGAAGCTCGGCCTGTCCACGGAGTTCGGCGCCCGCCACCTCGCTCCGGCGCCGGACGGCCGCGGCCTCAACTGGCGCGTTTTCGCCGCCGCCCTCGACGCTGTCCCGCTCGACGCGGACGGGGCCGCGCGCGCGGTCGCAGGCGCCGAAGCCGCGTTCGCGCGCGTTCAGGGCCTGGTGCGGGCGTCGTTCGGCTGACGACCGTTCAGCCGCGCGCTCCCGTCTCGCCGAGCAGGAAGCCGCGGTCGGCCGCGAGGCGCTTTTCGAGGAAGCCCGCCACCGCCT
This sequence comes from Methylopila henanensis, assembly GCF_042681025.1. Lineage (NCBI taxonomy): Bacteria > Pseudomonadati > Pseudomonadota > Alphaproteobacteria > Hyphomicrobiales > Methylopilaceae > Methylopila > Methylopila henanensis. The sequence continues at coordinate 79,139 of NZ_JBHUER010000008.1, read as the reverse complement.
TGATGCGCGCGATGTGCACGAGGTCCTCGTGCACCGACAGCCAGACGTCGCGCACGGTGGACAACTCCGGCAGCACCGGGATCAGCGCCGGATTGTGGGCCGCGACGAAGCTCGGCAGCATCGCGATGCCCTGGCCGGAGGACGCGCTGACATATTGCGCGATCAGGCTCGTGCTGCGGAAGCCCACATGCGCCGGGCGGAAGATGTCCGACAGCCAGCGGTTCTCGCGGACATGGATGTACTCGTCGATGAAGTCGATGAAGTCGTGCTCGTCGAGGTCCCGGGCGGAGGTCGGGCGCGGCCGATCCGCGAAATAGGCCTCGGCCGCATAGAGCGAGACGCGGAACTCGCCGATCTTGCGGGTCGAGAGCCGCCGCCCGACCGGCCGGTTGAAGCTTACGAACACCTCCGCTTCCCGGCGGGTCAGGTCGAGCGTCCGCGTGTCGGTGATCAGCTCGATCTGGATGCCGGGATACTGCCTGCGGAACGCGCCGAAGCAGGTGGTGAGGTAGAGGCTGCCCATGCCTTCCATGGTGGCGATGCGCACGGCGCCGCCGGCGTCGCCGCCCGCGCCGACCGCCTCCGTCAGGGCGTTCGCCTGGTTCTCCATGCCCTCCGCGTGCTGCAGCAGGCGCAGGCCGGTCTCGGTCAGGGTGAAGCCGGTGCGGCTGCGCTTGAACAGGCTGGCGCCGAGGCTGCGCTCGAGCTCGCGGATGCGGCGGCCGACGGTGGTGTGGTCGACCTTCAGCGCTTTCGCGGCGCGCGCCAGGTTCTTCTGCCGCGCCACGGCGAGGAAGTAGACGATGTCGTTCCAGTCGTAGCGGGGCTGCGCCTTCACCGCCGCCATGACGCGGTCTCCGTGCTTCGTCGCGAAGGACGGAACTGTAGCTGTCGCGAAAGCCATGATCACTACCGATCCGGCGGCGCGCCCCGCCGCCGGATCGGCCCCTGTCCTGCCGGTTTCAGGCCGCGACGAGCGGCGCGTAAGTGCCGGTCAGGCGGTTCGCGAACATGTCGACCTTCGGGATCATCATCTTCTGGCGGCAGACGGCGAGGTCCACATGGCGGGGCATGACCGCGCCGAGCGTGAGCGAGCGCGGGGCGACCACGTTGACGTCCCACAGCGGGAAGCCGGTCGGCGGAACCACCATGCTGCCGCCGGGGTAGGGGCTGTCGACCCGGTTCGCCAGCGCGAGCGCGACGCGGTTGTCCTCGGCCCGCGGCACGGCGAGCAGTTCGCGCTCGAACGGCTCCCGCAGCGCAGCCGGCCACAGCACGATGTCGGCGGCGCCGACGCCGAGGCAGCGCGAGGTCTCGGGGAACACGGCGTCGAAGCCCGACATCACGCCGATGCGGCCGAAGGGCGTGTCGAACACCGGATAGTCGTCGCCGGCGGTCGCCCAGCGCTGCTCCTCGGCGGTGAGGTGGGTCTTGCGGTAGCGCCCGATCTCCGCGCCGTCGGGTCCGATCAGGACGGTCGTGGCATGGAGCCGGTCGCCCTCCCGCTCCACCACCGGCGCCCCGATCAGGCAGCCGTAGCGCTTCGCGATTCCCGCCAGCCGCGCGAGGATCGCAGGCGTCGACTCCGCCTGGAGCGCTGCCTCCTCGGCGTTTGGCAGCCAGGTCGGACTGAAGGCGTATTCCGGCAGGACCAGCACCTTGGCGCCGAGCTTCGCGGTGTGGTCCACCATCTCGAACACGGCGTCGGCGTTGGCCGCGTCGGCCGTCATATGCATCTGCACGGCGGCCACCTTGGTGACGCTGCGCGACGGCACCAGCGGCTGGTCGGCGATCCCGTAGACCGGGGTCTGCTCGTAAGGCAGCGCAAGCGCGCCATAGGTCTCCGGCCGGCGGCCCGCGATCTTGTCGTCCGCGGCGTAGATCGACTTGTCGCCCGCCATCTCCGGATCGACGTCGGCAACCGCCATGCCGTGGGTGTCGTAGGGGACCTTGGCGGCGACGCGGCCCTTCGGGTCCACGATCATGCTGCCGCCGGGGTAGTAGATCGAGCGCTCGTGGCCGGCCTTGGTGGCGGCGACGAGCCAGACGCCGTTCTCATAGGCGCGGGCCGGGCCCCACATGTCGGCCTGGTCCATGGTGAAGAAGTTCGCCATGTCGACGATGATCTCCGCGCCCTGCAGCGTCATGGCGCGGAAGATTTCGGGGATGCGGCCGTCGAAGCAGATCAGCAGGCCGATGCGGCCGAGATCCGTGTCGACCACGGGACAGCCGCGCTCGCCGAAGGCGAACCAGTTCTGGTCGTGGGTGGCGAGGAACTGCTTGTGGTAGTGGCAGGCGAGCTCGCCCTTGCGCCCGAACATGACGCCGGAGTTGAAGATCTTGTTCTTCGCCGGGTCCCATTCCGTGATGCCGCTCGCGATGTAGACGCCGTGCTTCGCGGCGAGCGCGGACAGCGCCTTCACGAACGGGCCGTCCGTCACCGTCTCCGCGAGGTCGCGGGCGTGCTCCGCCGAGTCGAACAGGTAGCCCGTGTCCATGCATTCCGGGAACACGATGAGCTCGCAGCCCTGCCGCACCGCTTCCTCGACGTAGGAGGTCGCGAGCGCGATGTTGTGGTCGTAGTCGCCGAGGCGCGCGAGCGTCTGCACCGCTGCGGCGCGAAAGCGTCGCTTCGTCATGGGATCGGTCTCCGTAAGATGTTTGCGGGCCGCGTCGGCCCTTCGTCAGCCTGAGGTCAGCTTGGCTCGGGCGCGGCTTTCACCTCGCGCCAGAACGTGTCGAGGCAGCGCCGCTTCAGCGCCGTGAACTCCTCGCTGGTGGTGGCGGCGCCGTCGCGCGGCCAGGGCAGGGCGATGTCGACGATCTCCGCCACGCGCGTCGGCCGCCGGCTCAGCAGCACCAGCTTGTCGGCGAGCTGGATCGCCTCTTCGAGGTCGTGCGACACGAGCAGCGTGGTGATGCTGCGCTTCATGAAGATCTTCTGGAGCTGCTCGCGCATGAACAGAGTCATCTCATAGTCGAGCGCGGAGAACGGCTCGTCGAGGAACAGCACCTCCGGCTCGGTCACCAGCGCGCGGAGGATCGACACCGTCTGCTGTTGGCCGCCGGATAGCGTGTAGGGGTAGGCGGCGAGGTCGAACTTGACGTCGAACTCGGCGAGCAGGGCCTCGACCCGGCGCTTCCGCTCCGCCCTCGGCACGCCCATCACCTTGAGCGGGTAATGGATGTTGTCGATCGCCCGGATCCACGGAAACAGCGCCTCCCGGTAGTTCTGGAAGACATAGGAGATGTTGGTCTCGCCGATGGTGCGCCCGTCGTAGAGCGCCTGGCCGGCGTCCATCGGCGCGAGTCCCGAGATCATGTTGATCAGGGTGCTCTTGCCGCAGCCGTTCGGCCCGAAGATCGAGATGAAGGAGCCGAGCGGCAGATCGAGGTCGAAGCCGTCATAGACGACGGCTCCGTTGAAGCTTTTCGACAGACCGCGGATCGTCAGCTTGCCGCGGCGCGGGGCAGGGGCGGCGCCCGTCTCCGCAGGCGGGCCCTCCGTCGGTCTCAAGGCGTGGATCTGGCCCAAGGCGGACTCCCGGGTCACTCAGCTGCCGAGATCGGCGGCGGTCAGCAGCTTGGTCTTCACGTCCACGGAGGCGGGCAGCACGCCTTCCTTGGCGAAGACGTCCACCAGCGCCTGGTAGGAGGCGGCGTCGACGTCGTTCAGGTCCTTGTAGCCGCGGAGATAGGGCTGCGCGACAAGCTCCAGCTGCTCCGCGCGGATCGCGGTGTATTTCGGAAGCACGGTCCGGTACTTGGCGAAATCGGCGTTCACTAGGTCCGTCGCCTGGTCGATGATCTCGACCACCTTGCGCGCGACCGCCGGCCGCTCCTTCAGGAACTTCGTCGTGATGAGCGAGGCGCCGGAATAGAACGGGTCGGCGATAACGGCCTCGACCGGATTGGTCATGGCGCGCTTGGCCTTGCCGGAGGCGACGGCGATCGAGCCGACCGGCTCGAGCGACAGCGTCGCGTCGGCGGTGCCGCCGACGACCGCCGGCACCTGCATCGCGACCGCGAGGTCGACGAGCTTCACGTCCTTGTCGGGATCGAGGCCCGCGGAGCGCACCATATGGCGGGTGATGGTGCGCCACTGGATGCCCGGCAGATGGCCGAGGGTTTTGCCCTTGAGGTCGGCGAAGCTCGCGATCGTGCTGTCCGGCTTGACGATCAGCCCGTCGTTGATGCGGTCGACCTTGATGCCGCCGCCCTGCAGGCCGAACACCTTGAAGGTGCCGGGGAACTTCTGCTCGGCCACCATCGCGATGCCGGCGGCGGCTCCGGGAGGGCCGAAGTCGGCGCGGCCGGCGACCAGCGCGTCGATGATGTGGTTCGGCGACTCCATCTTGTTGGAGACGATCTCGATGCAGGCCTTCTCGAACAGCTTCTCCTCAAGCGCCACGTAGTAGGCGGTGGTCTGCATGATCGGGAGCCAGGCGGCGGAGACCTTCTCCATGCTGGCGCAGGCGGAGACGGCGCCGGCCGACGCGAAAAGGGCGACGCCTGCGGCGAGGGCGGTTGCGAGATGGCGCATGCGGTCGGTTCCTTCGGGTTCGGAAGGCGAGGAAAGGGACGCGGCCATGCTCAGCGCCCGGCCCAGTGGACCAGACGGCGCTCGAGCACGAGCAGCAGCACGTTGAGGCCGTAGCCCATGGCGCCGGCGACGAGGATCGAGCCGTACATGTCGGCGAGTTCGTAGGAGATCTGGGCGTCGATGATGCGGTGCCCGAGCCCGTCGGTCGCCCCGATGAACATCTCGGCGACGATGATGACCACGAGCGCGATAGACACCGCGTTGCGCAGGCCGACGAAGGTCTGCGGCAGCGTCTCGAAGAAGATGACGTCGCGGAAGATCCGGAGCGAAGACGCGCCCATGGACTGCGCCGCGAGGATGCGCGTCCGGCGCGCGTTCAGCACGCCGTAGGCGACGTTGAACACGATGACGAGCCAGGCTGCGAAAGCCGCCACCGCGATCTTGGCGGCGTCGCCGAGCCCGAACAGCAGCAGGAACAGCGGGAACATCGCGGTCGCGGGCGTCGACCGGAAGAAATCGATCAGGAACTCGACCGAGCGGTAGACCGCGGCCTTGGCGCCGAGCACGATGCCCATCGGCACCCCGAGGGTCACCGCGATCCCGATGGCGTAGGCGACGCGCGCCAGCGTGTGGCCGAAATCCTCGTTCAGCTCGCCCGCCGCGACCCTGCGCGCGGTTTCGCCGATCGTTTCGAACGGCGACGGAAGAAGATCCTTGTTGACGTAGCCGCCCTTGAACGCCACCCACCAGATGGCGATCAGAAGCAGCGGGCCGACGGCGAGTTCAAGCGCCTTTCGAAGCTTTGTCGACGACAATAAAGAGATCATGACATCGCGACCCGATCCGCTTTCGACACGACGCCGTCATGGCGCCGGAGCGACCTGAGGCGAGAAACGCCGTGGCGACGTCTTAGCCTCGGTGGATCATCGGGCCGATCCGCCGGGGATAAAAGGGCCAGTGTTGCACGTTGTCGTGCAGAAACGCATCGCATCGCGGGCGTTTGGCGTCGGATGAAGAGTAACGATGCAGTTTTAGGCGCCCGGCGCCCACGGCGTCGTCAAAATAGCCTTCCGAACCTCGACGTTCATCAAGGGGAAGCCGGGCGGTTGATCGATCGCATGGAACGACGGGCGGCGCGGCGCGCTCGGGCCGACGCGCGCCCTGATGATCGGCTCAGGTTTCGATGCAACTGACCGGGCGGCCGATGATGCGCCGCCTTATCCGCTAAGCCTTGTCAGGCGGGGCCATGACGGCGCGTCGCCGTAGAAGCGGACGAAGTTCGGGCGAACGCGTTCCTGATCCCTGAACCCCGGGGCTGCGCCTGGACGCCGAGACTGACGCGCCTACCGGAAGCCGACCGCCTCGACGACGATCCAGACGATCGCGAAGGGGGCCGCGAGGTTCAGCACGGCGCCGGCCATGAGCACGACGGTCGCGGCGATGGAGCGGGCTTCTCCGAGCACGTCGGGCGCGGCACGGCGCCTATACGCCGAGTTCGCGTAGAGCTCCGTGAGCTTGTCTATCGCCATCGCCATTCCCCAGGTCGCCATGGGCAACTTCGCTCAGCCGAAGGGGGCGGGGAATAGGGAGAAATCCTTAATGAGATGTAAATTTTAAGGAAAGGTTAACCCTGCCGCCCGGGCGCAGGCGCGGCGGCCACGAGCCGGCGGCCGGCCTCGGTGAGCGCGAGCTTCGCGCGCTGGGTGCGGGCGTCGCGCGCGGCGACCGACACAAGGCCGAGCTCGTCGGCGAGGTCGGACACCGCGCGCAGGACGAGGGCGTGGGCGAGCCCGAAGACTTTGGCGAAGGAGCGGCTGTCGGCGGCGACGCCGGCGCCGAGCGCGGTCAGCACGCCGGCGTGCAGCGGCGTCAGTCCCGGCGCGGCCTCCACCACGGCCTCGACCGCCGCCATGAAGGCGGTTTCGTCCTCGGCGACCGCGGCCATCAGGCGGCCTCCCCCGCGCGCGGCGCGAGCGAGACCAGCACGGACTTCGACAGCGGCGTGTCGGAGAGATCGCCGGCCTTGGTGAAGGGCACGACCGCGTTCAGCTCGGGATAGTAGCCGGCGATGCAGCCGCGCGGGATGTCGTATGCGACGAGCCGGAAGTCCTCCGCGAGCCGCGCGCGGCCGTCAGAGGCGTCGCCTACCACGTCGACGCGCGCGTTGGGCGTCGAGCCCATGGCGGCGATGTCGTCCGGGTTCATGAAGATCACGCGGCGCTCGCCGTAGACGCCGCGGTAGCGGTCGTCGAGGCCGTAGATCGTGGTGTTGTACTGGTCGTGGCTGCGGACGGTCTGCAGCACGAACTGGCCGGGACGCTTGCGGGCGCTCTGGTGCTCGATCTCGGCCGGCAGCGGCGTAGCGGAGAACTCGGCCCTGCCGGACCGCGTCAGCCATTCGCGCTCGCTCGCCGCGTTGCGCAGCCGGAAGCCGCGCGGCTGGCGGACGCGGACGTTGTAGTCGTCGAAGCCCGGAATGGTGCGGGCGATGCTGTCGCGGATCAGGTCGTAGTCCTGGGCCATGGCGGCCCAGTCCACATGGGCCGAGCCGACCGTCGCCGCCGCGATGCCGCAGATGACGCCGACCTCGGACTTCAGATGCGGCGAGGCCGGCTTGTTGATGCCGCCCGAGCCGTGGACCATCGACATCGAGTCCTCGACGGTGACGATCTGGGTCTTCTTCTCGCTGTTGCGGTCGATCTCGGTGCGGCCCATGCAGGGCAGCAGGTAGGCGACTTTGCCCACCGCCATATGGCCGAGGTTCGGCTTGGTCGCGATCTGGACCGTGAGACGGCAGTTCCGCAGCGCCTGTTCGACGACGGCGGTGTCGGGGGTCGCGCGCAGGAAGTTGCCGCCGAGCCCGATGAAGGCCTTGGAGCGGCCCTCGACCATGGCGCCGATGGCGTGCAGCACGTTGTGGCCCGGCTTGCGCGGAACGGCGAAGCCGAACTCACGCTCCATGGCGGCCAGGAACCACTCCGGCGCGTTCTCGTTGATGCCGACCGTGCGGTCGCCCTGCACGTTGGAATGGCCACGCACGGGGCAGAGGCCGGCGCCCTCGCGGCCGACATGGCCGCGCAGGAACAGCAGGTTCGCGATCTCGCGCACGGTCGCGACCGAGTGCTTGTGCTGGGTCACGCCCATCGCCCAGGTGACGATGACGCGCTCGCCGCCGAGATAGACGTCGGCGAGCGTCGCGATCTCGTCATAGGTGAGGCCCGACTGGTCCTCGATCGCGCCCCAGGAGGTCGCCTCGACTTCCGCGCGCCACGCGTCGAGCCCGACGGTGTGCTCGGCGATGAAGGACTCGTCCAGCAGCGACGGGCGGCCGGCGGCGCGCGCGGCGTCGTCGCGGGCGAACACGATCTTGGCGACGCCTCGGATGGCCGCCATGTCGCCGCCGAGCTTCGGCTGGTAGTAATGCGTCGCGATCGAGGTCGATCCGCCGCGGATCATCTCGATCTTGTCCTGCGGATCGGCGAAGCGCTCGAGCCCGCGCTCGCGGATCGGGTTCAGCACCGCGACGCGCGCGCCGCGCATCGACGCCTTGCGCAGGTCGCCCAGCATGCGCGGATGGTTGGTGCCGGGGTTCTGGCCGATCACGATGATCGCGTCGGCGTGGTGGAAGTCCTCGAGCGTGACCGTGCCCTTGCCGACGCCGATCGCCTGCGTCAGCCCGACGCCCGACGCCTCGTGGCACATGTTCGAGCAGTCGGGGAAATTGTTGGTGCCGTAGGCGCGCGCGAACAGCTGGTAGAGATAGGCGGCCTCGTTGGAGGCGCGGCCGGAGGTGTAGAACTCGGCCTCGTCCGGGCTTTCGAGCGCGTTGAGCTCCGCCGCGATCCCGTTGAACGCCTCGTCCCACGAGACGGCGACGTAGCGGTCCGTCTCCGGATCGTAGCGCATCGGCTCGGTCAGGCGGCCGACGTTCTCGAGGTCGTAGTCGGTCCAGCCGCGCAGTTCGCTCACCGTATGCCCGGCGAAGAAGGCGGGGGTCGCGCGGCGGGCGGTCGCCTCCCACGACACCGCCTTCACCCCGTTCTCGCAGAATTCGAACGACGAGCCGTGCTCCGGATCGCCCCAGGCGCAGCCCGGGCAGTCGAAGCCGTCGGCCTGATTGGCCTTCAGCAGCGTCATCGCGCCGGTGATCGCCGACCCGCTCCTGAGCAAATGCTTTCCGCAGCTGCGAAGAGCTCCCCAGCCGCCGGCGGCGTGGGAGCGTTTGAGGGGCGCGTCCGCCTGAGACATGTGCTTCGACCGTGCGTGTGAGATCGCCGAAGCCGCGCGATCGCGGCAGTGAACATGTTCCGAGATAGCCGCGAGGCGCTTACGGCGCAACTAAACGCGCCGGATTTATTTGATATCTTATGACGACATGGCGGCCATGCGCTCAATTCATAACAATTAAAAACAGACTTCCAAGACCGAAAACTATCGGTATCGCCAATCGGGCGATATGGATTCATGCATCGTCTTGTCGGTCATCATTGATTGCGATTGCGCGATAGGGAAATCGCATCATGCCGCAGCGCAACAGGAAAACCGCGTTCAGGCGTCTTCATACCGCGGAGGGAAGTGACTAGATTGCGGACCCGCCCGGTCTGACGGACCGCAACGCCGCATCCAGCGCCGGCTGAATTTGAGCAATGTCCCCCATTCTTGAGATTTCGGGTCTGTCCAAGACCTATGCGTCCGGGTTCCAGGCGCTGAAGCATGTCGACCTCGCGATCGAGACCGGAGAGATCTTCGCGCTGCTCGGCCCGAACGGCGCCGGCAAGACGACGCTGATCTCGATCGTCTGCGGTCTGGTGAACCGGACCGACGGAACGGTGACGGTCGCCGGCGCCGACATCGAGCGCGACTACCGCGCCGCGCGGTCGCTGATCGGCCTCGTGCCGCAGGAGCTTGCCACGGATCGTTTCGAAAGCGTGTGGGACACTGTGGCGTTCAGCCGCGGGCTGTTCGGCAGGCCGAAGAACCCCGCCTACCTCGAAAAGCTGCTGCGCGATCTGTCGCTGTGGGAAAAGCGGGACGAGCGCATCATGGCGCTGTCCGGCGGCATGAAGCGCCGGGTGCTGATCGCCAAGGCGCTGGCGCACGAGCCGCGGCTTCTTTTCCTCGACGAGCCGACGGCGGGCGTCGACGTGGAGCTCCGACGCGACATGTGGCGGCTGATCCGCGAGCTGCGCGAGACCGGCGTCACCGTGATCCTCACCACCCACTACATCGAGGAAGCCGAGGAGATGGCTGACCGCATCGGCGTCATCACCGGCGGCGAGCTGATCCTAGTGGAGGAAAAGGCGGCGCTGATGGCGAAGCTCGGCCGCAAGGAGCTGATCCTCCAGCTCTGCGAGCCGCTTTCCGAGATTCCGGCGGCGCTCGGCCGCCACAAGCTGGAGCTGCGGGCCGGCGGCTCGGAGCTCGTCTACGTCTATGACGCGACGCGCGAAAGCGCGGACGTGGCCTCGCTCGTGACCGAACTGTCGGCGGCGGGCGTCCATTTCCGCGACCTCAGGACGACGCAGTCGTCGCTCGAGGACATCTTCGTAGGTCTGGTGAATGGAGGCCGGGCGTGACTGGAGGCGTCAATCTGCGCGCGGTCGCCGCGATCTACAATTTTGAGATGGCGCGCGCGCTGCGGACGGTGATGCAGAGCGTCATCTCGCCCGTGCTGTCGACCTCGCTCTACTTCGTGGTCTTCGGCGCGGCGATCGGCCAGCGCATGAACGAGATCGACGGCGTACCCTACGGCGCGTTCATCGTGCCCGGCCTGATCATGCTGTCGCTGCTGACGCAGAGCGTCGCGAACGCGTCGTTCGGCATCTATTTCCCGCGCTTCGCCGGCACGATCTACGAGGTGCTGTCGGCGCCGGTGTCCTATCTCGAGATCGTCATCGCCTATGTCGGCGCGGCGGCGACCAAGTCGATCGTCATCGGCCTGATCATCCTCGCGACCGCCTCGCTGTTCACGCCGCTGTCGATCCAGCATCCGTTCTGGATGATGGGCTTCCTTGTCCTGACGGGGCTGACCTTCTCGCTGTTCGGCTTCATCATCGGCGTCTGGGCGGACGGCTTCGAGCAGCTTCAGGTGATCCCGCTGCTCATCATCACGCCGCTGACCTTCCTCGGCGGCAGCTTCTACTCGATCGACATGCTGCCGCCGTTCTGGCGCACGCTCAGCCTGTTCAACCCGGTCGTGTATCTCGTCAGCGGCTTCCGCTGGAGCTTCTACGGCAAGGCCGACGTCAACGTTGAGATCAGCCTCGCGATGACGCTGGCGTTCCTGCTGGTCTGCCTGGTGGCGATCCGCTGGATCTTCAGGACGGGGTACCGGTTGAAGCCCTGAACGCGGCCGAGGCTCAGGCGCGCGTGCGCGCGCTGAGCGCCGGCAGCACTTGGCGGGTGATCCAGTTGATGAGCTCGGTGCGGCGGATCTTCGGGTCGAGCACCGAGGGCGCGACGCCGAGGCGCCAAGCGACGTCCTTGCGGGCGGGATCGGCGTCGAGCGCGACGAGGTCGGCGATGTAGGCCGCGGCCTCCGCGCTGTCGCGGAAGAAGCCTTCCTCCAGCATGATCGGCGTGTAGCGGGTCAGGATGCCGCCGAGCTCCGCGAACGTGTATTCCGGGTGGAACTGGACGCCCCAGAACACGCCGTCGCCGTGCCGGATCTCGGCCGCCTGCACCGCGCAGAGGTCGTTGACCGCGGTGACGGTGGCGCCCGGCGGCACGGCCGCGACCTCGTCGGAATGGATCGCGGGCGCGTCGAACACCTGCGCGCGTCCGGCGTGCAGCGCATGGTCGCGGCCGGCGTCGGTGAGATGGATCGATCGGGCGATGCCGATCTCGCGGCCGCGGCGGTTGAGCTTCACCTCGCCGCCGGCCGCGGCCGCGGCCACCTGCAGGCCCCAGCATGAGCCGAAGAACGGCACGCCGGCGTCGTAGATCGTGCGGGCGAAATCCACCTGCACGAGCGATTCCCGCTCCGCCTTCCAGAGGTTGAGCCCCGACCCCGTGATGACGGCGCCGTCATAGGACCCGACGCCTGCGCCGTCCGGCAGGTTCGCGCCCTCGTCGGCCGGATAGCAGACGTCGATCGTGGCCTCGAGCTTCTCGGCCGCCGTGAGTTGCGTGAGGACGTCGCTGTAGAAGGCGCTTGGCGTCTGGCCGGAGACGGCGGCGTGCCGCTCGCGCATGGCCTTCGGGTTGCCTTCGACGACGAGGAGGCGGAGCGGGCGCATGCGCGTCACGCCCGCGCCGCGTCGAGGTCGCCGCGGATCGCGGCGCGGTAGAGCCTCGCGAAGTCCGCCGCCTTGAAGGGCAGGGGATTGCCGCCGGTCGAGGGATCGCGTTCGGCCTTCTCCGCCATCTCGTCGATGCGGTCCTCGTCGACGCCGAGTTCGGCGAGCGTATGCGGCACGTAGAGCTCCTCCCGAAAGCGCAGCACCCAGTCGATGAATCCGTCGAAGCCGCCGTCGATCTCGAACGAGCGCGCGAGATGGGTGAAGCGCTCCTCGATCGCGGGGCGGTTCGCCAGCAGCACGTAGGGCATCACCACGCCGTTGGTCAGGCCGTGATGGGTGTCGTAAAGCGCGCCGACCGGATGCGACAGCGCGTGGATCGCGCCGAGCCCCTTCTGGAACGCGGTCGCGCCCATGCTGGCGGCGGCGAGCATGTTGACGCGGGCCTCGATGTCGCCGCCGTCGACGACGGCGCGCGGGAGGTAGCGCTTGATCAGCCGCGCGCCGTTGACGGCGACGCCGTCCGCCATCGGGTGGAAGCCCGGGGCGGAAAAGGCCTCCAGACAGTGGGCGAGGGCGTCGAAGCCGGTCCAGGCCGTGAGCTTCGGCGGCAGGCCGACCGTGAGCTCCGGATCGAGGATGACGACCGCCGGCTGCATCTTCGGGTGGAAGATGATCTTCTTCTCGTGGGCGCCCTCGTTGGTGACGACCGCGGCGCGGCCGACCTCCGAGCCGGTGCCGGCGGTGGTCGGGACCGCCACGATCGGCGCGATCGCCGCGGCGTCGGCGCGGGTCCACCAGTCGCCGACGTCCTCGAAGTCCCAGATCGGCCGGGTCTGGCCGGCCATGAAGGCGACCAGCTTGCCGACGTCGAGCCCGGAGCCGCCGCCGAAGGCGACGACGCCGTCCGCGCCCGCCGCACGGTAGGCCGCGACCCCAGCCTCCACATTGGCGTCGGTCGGGTTGCCCTTCACCTCAGAGAACACGGTCGCCGGCCGCCCCGCCGCCTCGAGCGCCGCGAGGGCGTGGCCGACAAGCGGCGTGCTCATCAGGCCGGGGTCCGTCACCAGCAGCGGCCGGGCGACGCCGGCTTGCGCGCAGGCGTCGCCGAGCTCCGCGACGCGGCCGGGGCCGACGAGCACGCGGGTCGGGTAGTTCCAGGCGGCGGTGAAGGGGCTGGTCATGAGGCACCGGAAGCTTGCGGCGGAAGCGACATCCGCTCCGTCATGCCCGGGACTGGTCCCGGGTATCCACGACTTGGGCGTAGAGCACGACGATTGGGGGACTTCGTGGACGCCCGCGAAGACGCGGGCATGACGGTCGAGCGCGCGTTCGGGCTTACGTCGCCTCGCGCAGGTGGTAGCTCTTCGGCCGCGTCATCATGTGGAAGCCGATCTCGGACAGGCTGGCGCCGCGGCCGGTGTCCTTGACGCCGGTCCAGGCGAGCGCGGGATCGAGATAGTCGCAGCGGTTCATGAACACCGTGCCGGTCTCGATCCGATCGCCGAGCGCCTCGGCGAGGTCGATATCCCGGGTCCAGATCGACGCGGTGAGGCCGTAGGGGCTGTCGTTCATCAGCCTGAGCGCCTCCTCGTCGCCGGACACCTTCATGATCCCGACCACGGGGCCGAAGCTCTCCTCCATCATCACGCTCATGGAGTGGTCGACGTTCGTGAGCACCTGCGGGGCGAGATAGGGCGTTCCCTCCCTGTCCGCGGGGAAGGCGCGCGGGTCGAGATGCGCCTTGGCGCCGCGGGCGATCGCCTCCGCGATCTGGGCGCGGACGTTTTCGGCGAAGCGGGTCGCGGACATCGGCCCGAGCGTGGTGGCGTCGTCGAGCGGATCGCCGAGCCGGTACTGCGCCGCGAGCTCCACCACGCCCGCGACGAAGCGGTCGTAATGGCGCTCGTGCACATAGACGCGCTCGATCCCGCAGCAGCACTGGCCGGAATTGTAGAACGCGCCGTCGGCGAGGTTCTCGATCGCGAAGTCGAGGTCGGCGTCCTCGCGGACGTAAGCCGGGTCCTTGCCGCCGAGCTCGAGGCCGAGGCTTGCGAAGGTGCCGGCCGCGGCGCGCTCGATCGCCCGGCCGCCGCCGACCGAGCCGGTGAAGTTGATGTGGCCGATCACGCCCGAACGGATCAGGTCCGAGGTCTCGTCATGGCCGAGATAGAGGTTGCGGAACAGGCCCTTCGGCAGACCGGCCCTGTCCATGGCCTCCTGCAGCCGCTCGCCGGCCAGCAGCGTCTGGTTGGCGTGCTTCAGCAGCACGGCGTTGCCGGCGATCAGCGCGGGCACGATGGCGTTGACGGCGGTGAGGAACGGGTAGTTCCACGGCGCGATGACGAGCACGACGCCGATCGGCGTGCGCTTGATCATGCGGCGGAACCCTGGCTTCGGCTCCGGCGTGACCGGGGCCAGCGCCTTCTCGGCGGTCGCGACGCAATGGCGGACGCGCTCCTCGACGCCGCGCATCTCGCCGCCGTACCGCACGGGACGGCCCATCTGGAGGGCGAGTTCGGGGATGATCTGCTGGTTCAGGCCGAGCAGCGCGTCGAGGAAGGCGAGCATTTTCGCGCCGCGTTCGGCGAGGGGCACGCCGGCCCACTCCTGCTGCGCGCGTTTCGCAGCCGCCACCGCCTCCGCCACCACGGCGGGCGGATCGATCGGCCGGCGGGCGACTTCGCGGCCGTCGATGGGGGAAATGCAGGTGAGGTCGGTCATGGCGGACACCCATGAACCCGGCCGAAGCGGCGACCGCCGCAAAGAACCGGGATCGTTGTCAGGAAGCGGCGCTCTCTCGTAGCACGATCTTCGAGAGGCTTCCCATGTGGGTCGCCGCCGCGCCGCCGCCGTCTCGACCGATCGAATCGCGGCTGTTCGCCTGTCCGCTTCCACGGGCGGCCCGGGGGCGCCGGGCCGCCCGCGTCGGTTCAGTGGGACTTGTACTCGCCCTTGCCGCCGGACAGCGCGAACTCCTCCTCGGGCGACAGCACGAGCTTGTGGCGGCCGTAGACCGCGAAGTAGACGGTCGCGATCGCGAACCACACCAGCACCCAGAGCACGCCCTTGGTGAAGTTCGGATCCTGCACCTGATAGAACAGCGTGACGACGGCGATCACGATGGTGGCGACCGCGCCGGGCACGCCGAGCGGGCTCTTGAACGGCCGCTTGATGTGGGCGGCGTTCTTCCGCAGCAGGATGTAGGAGACCGCCTGGGCGATGTAGGAGAACATCGCGCCCGACACCGCCATGTTGAGCAGCACGCTGCCGATGGTGGCGCCGCCGGCCTCGGCGCCGAGCGCGAACCAGATGATAAGCATCACGCCGAGGCCGACGATCGAGCCGACGATCATGGCGACGTAGGGCGTCCGGTAGGAGGCGTGCGTCACCGACAGCCCGCGCGGGAAGTAGCCGGCGCGCGAGAGCGAATAGACCTGGCGTCCCTGGGCGTAGAGGATGGTGTGGAAGCTCGCGATCAGGCCGGTGAGGGCCACGACGCCGAGCAGGACCACGCCGCCGTCGCCGTAGATCGCCTTGAAGCCGTCGAGCAGCGGCTCAAGCGAGGTGGCGAGGTGGAACGAGCCGACGCCCGCGACCGACGGGTTCAGCAGCACGATCATGAAGGCCGAGACGATCAGCGTCGCGATGCCGAGCATGATGCCCTTCGGCATGTCGCGGGCCGGATCGACCGACTCCTCGGCGGCGAGCGGAAGCTGCTCGATCGCGAGGAACAGCCACACCGCGAAGGGCAGCGTCGCCAGCACGCCCGACAGGCCGAAGGGGAAGTAGGAGCCGCCGCCCTCCGGCAGCTCGACCGGCGCGCCATCGGGTCCGGCCGCGATGTTGAGCGCCCAGCGCGAGAAGTCCATATGCGGGACGGCGCTGATCCAGAAGAACACCAGCACCGTGAGCGAAATCAGCGTGAACGCCATCGTCACCTTGAACGACAGCTCCAGGCCGAACACGTTGAGCGCCACGAAGAGCACGTAGAACGCGACCCAGACCAGCGGAGAATAGGCCGGGTCGAGGCCGAAGATCGCGTTGACGTAGCCGGTGATGAAGGTGACGACGACCGCCGGCGTGATGACATATTCGACGTTCTCGCAGAGGCCGGTGAAGAAGCCGCCCCAGGGGCCCATGGCCGTGCGGGCGAAGGAATAGGCCGCGCCGGTGTGCGGCAGCGCCGCCGACATCTCGGCGATCGAGAAGGTCAGGCCGAGATACATCACCGCGATGATCATCCCGGCGACCAGCATCCCGCCCCAGCCGCCGGTGGCGAAGCCGAAGTTCCATCCCGAGAAATGCCCGGAGATGACGGCGCCGACGCCGAGCGCCCAGAGGCTCGCCACGCCGGCGTAGCGCGTCAGTCCGCGCTTCTCGAAATATCCGGCGTCCACCGTCTGGTAGGTGACGCCGCTTTTCCCGTCCTGCGCCATGCCGCTGTTCCCCGTTGCGCCGATTGATCGGGCGCGTGACGCGCTCGCGTCCATGCGGGATGACGAGCCTTCTCGCGCGGTCACGGAGCGCTCACGCCATCGTGACCGAGGGGCAGCGTCCTGTCGGGCGCGGCCCCTGTCAACTCGGGACGAGCGTCATCGCGCCACAAAATGCGTCACGGCGCATAAATGGGCTCGTGCGACGGGAAAATGTGCGGGTAGAGGGCAGTTTCGCGAGGAGCCGGCGGGGCGGCGCCTCGCGATATGGGCTCAGACCGGAGGCGGGGGCGCGGCGATCACGAAGTGATAGACCGCGATCCCAATCGCGATGACCACGGCCGCCACCAGCAGGATGCGCCCGACCGAGGCGCCCGCCGACACCGGCTCGCGCTGCTCCTTCGCGGACTCCGGCTTCGTCTCGGCCGGCTGCGGCGCGAGCTGCGCCGGGGGCGGGGCGAAGGCCGCGACGCCCGAGGCGAGCGGCGGGGCCTCCAGCGTCTGGGGCGCGGCGTCGCGCTCGTCCGGCTCCTCGTGGGCGATCGGCGGCGCTTCCGACACCGAGGGCACGGTCTCCGCGCTCGGAGGACGGGCGACGATCTCGCGCGAGAACGCTTCGAAGAAGGCCTCGAGCTGCTGCCGCGCCACGCCGCCGACGAGGCGCGAGCCGAGCTGCCCCACCTTGCCGCCGACCTCCGCCGTGATCGAATAGGTCGCGACCGTGACGTCGCCGTCCTCGGCGAGCGCGATCTTGGCGCCGCCCTTGGCGAAGCCGGCTCCGCCCGCGGCCGCCTGACCCGACAGGACGCAGCTTTCGGGCCGGCGCTGTTCGTCGACCTTCACCTCGCCGTCGAACAGCGCCTTGACCGGCCCAATCTTGGCCGCGACCTTCCCCCTCAGTCCGTCGCCCGAGCGCTCGACGCTCTCGCAGCCGGGCACGCTGGCGCGCAGGACCTCGGGGTCGCACAGACCGGCCCATACCGCCTCGCGGGGCGCCGGAATGCGATGGGAACCAGTGAGCTCCATGACGATGTCCCGCACCCTGTTCGCTTTTTCGCGGGGCCAGTTCTAGAACCGCCCATGGGTGCCGGTCCAGCCGCATGAGGCCGGGCCGGGCGCCTTGAGCACATCGCCGCGACCGGAGCCGCCATGTCCGCCTACGTCTTCACGCCGCCTCCGCAGCCGGCCGTCGCCGTGCTCGGCCGCTCGGAGCTGTTCCCCGCCCGCCGCGTCTACTGCATCGGCCGCAACTACGCCGCCCACGCCGTCGAGATGGGCCACGACCCGGATCGCGAGCCGCCGTTCTTTTTCCTCAAGACCCCGGACGCGCTGCTGCCGGACGGGGCGACGTTCCCCTATCCGCCCGAGACCTCCGACGTGCACCACGAGATCGAGATGGTGGTGGCGCTGGAGAGGGGAGGGCGCGACGTCGCGGTGGCGGATGCGCTCGATCTCGTCTTCGGCTACGGCGTCGGCGTCGACTTCACCCGCCGCGACCTGCAGGCCGAGGCCAAGAAGCTGCAGCGGCCATGGGAGATCGGCAAGGCGTTCGACCACGCCGCGCCCTGCGGGCCGCTCGCCCGCGCGGCCGAGATCGGTCACCCCGACCGCGGGGCGATCACCCTCGACGTCAACGGCGTCCGCCGGCAGACCGGCGACCTCGACCAGATGATCTGGAAGGTGCCGGAGATGATCGCCTATCTGTCACGCTACTTCGAGCTTGCGCCGGGCGACCTGATCTTCTCCGGCACGCCGTCCGGCGTCGGCGCGGTCGCGCGCGGCGACCGGCTTGAGGGCCGGGTCGAGGGCGTCGGGGCGCTGCGGCTCGACGTCGGCTGACGCAGCCTCACGCGTTCGCCCTATCGTCAACGGTCCCGGAGTATCGATCGAGCGAACGCCCGGAGGCGCAGCGGAGGCCGACATGCTGGTCATCGACGACAAGCGCCTGATCTACGGCGTCCGCACTGCGGGCGACGGCGCGGTGACGCGCCTGCGGTGGGAGGATGTGGACGCCGCGCTCGCCGCGCCCGACGGCTTCGTCTGGCTGCATCTCGACGCCTCCGACTCCCGCGTGCAGCAGTGGCTCGCGACCTGCGAGCTTCTGCCGGAGGACGCGCGCGAGATCCTGCTCGGCTCCGACCGCCACATCCGCATCGAAGCCGGGCCGCACGGCGTCATGGGCGTGCTGGGCGACCTGCACCACGATTTCGCCGACGACCCGAACCGGATCGGCGCGCTGCGGCTGTTCTTCGACGACCGCCGCTTCGTCACCGCCCGCCGCAACGCGCTCCGCGCGGTCGACCGTCTGCGCCGCTCGGTCGAGCTCGACCGCTGCGAGCGGCGCCCGGCGCCGCTGCTGGTCGAGCTGCTGCACCATCTCTCCGACGCTTTCTCGGGCACGCTGCTGGAGACGATCGAGGAGCTCGACGACGTCGAGGCGGACGTGCTCGCCGACCGGGTGAAGGACGGCGGCGCCGCGCTCGGCCGGGCGCGGCGCACGTTCGCCCACCTGCGGCGTCATCTCGGGCCGCAGCGCATCGCGCTCGCCGGCCTGCTGGCGCGGCTTCCCGCGTGGGCGAGCGCCGAGGACGCGAGCGACCTTCGCGACGCCGTGACGCGTTTGGACGCCGTCGGCCACGATCTGGAGCTGGCTCAGGAGCGCGCGCGCCAGCTCCAGGACGAGCGCGCCGGCCGGCTCGCCGAGATCACCAACCGGAACCTCTACGTGCTCTCGATCTTCACCGCCATGTTCCTGCCGATGACGCTCGTCACCGGCGTGTTCGGCATGAATGTGGGCGGGCTGCCGGGCGTGGGGTCGGCGCACGGCTTCATCTGGACCATGGCGCTGATGGCGGCGACGGGGGCCGGCACTTTCGCGGTGCTGAAATGGGCTCGGATCATCTGACGCCGATCCGGTTCGTCCCTTCCGCTCAGCCCGCGAACGCGCGCGCCGCGAGCCTACGGCTGCGCTGGGCGTAGGCGTCGAACGCGTCCGCCGAGGCGAGGCTCTCCGCCGGGATCGTCACGGGAAGCCCAAGCGCCGCGGCGACCTCCGCCATGGCGCGCGCGCCGAAATAGGCGTTGCCGTGGACCGTGTCGCCATCCTTGCGCGCCTCGAACTCGGGCCGCAGCCGGCCGTCCGGCCCGGTCGACCAGGGCCGCGGCGAGATCATGCGGACGCCGCGCCGCGCCGCTTCCCCTGCGACGATCGTCTCTAGCGCCGCGGCGAGGGGCGCGTCGGGATGGCGTGCGGGCGGCGCGACCAGCACAACCGTGGCCCCGCCGGCCGCAAGCCAGCCCAGCAGGTCGAGCAGGGGTTCCCGCCGCGCCGCGACGATGGCGCTAAGCGCTTCCGTCGTGATGAAGTCGCGCGCGTCGTCCGGGTCCCGCGCCAGCGTGTGGCGGCGGCTGATCTCGTCCTGGACGAGGTCGAGCTGGAAGCCGAGAGTGGTCACGATCGGAAGGCGCACGTCCTCGAGCCGGCTCGCGCCGGCCGCCGCGAGCGCGGCGCTCAGCCGGGCGCGCGCCATCGGATCCGCGAAGCTCAGCCCTTGGGACGGGTCGAAGGCGAAGGCGTCCTCGTCCCAGAGGCGGCCACGCATCAGCGCGCCGCCGGCGACGCGCAGCCCGATCACCTCCGCGCCCTTCTGCAGCCGCCCCGCATGGGAGCAGCCGAACAGGAACAGGTCGGCCGTCATTGGGGCGCATCCAGCAGCTCTTCCTCGCAGGCGAGGTCGTTGGCCGTAGGCTGAGCGGGAGGCTGCGGCGCGGAGGGTGAAGGCTCCGCAGGCGCCGCGCCCTGCTCGGCGAAGAACGCCTCCATCACGAAGGCGACGCCTGCGGGCGTGATGGTGCGCATGTTCGGGTTGTAGAACATGCCCCGCATGGGCGAGGTCGCCACCATCTCGTAGGACGGGAAATAGTCGACGGTCGGGTCCCCGGCGGCGAGTTCGCCGGCGACCGCGCGCAGGGTCGACTTGGTGTAGGTGTTCGCGACCAGCGCATGTTCGCCCGAAACCGTCGCGATCAGCGGCACGGGCGAGACCGTTAGGATCACGCGGATCGCAGGGTTCAGGCGCTTGAGCACGGCGGTCGCCGCCTGCAGATCGTCGCGGATGCGCTCGAAGCCGAAATTGCGGAGGATGTGGCGCTGCGGATCGAAGCGCCCGGCCGCGACGCCGGGGCACAGCGGAAACACCTCGCCGGTCGCCGCGTCCTGCCAGCATTCGGTCAGCCCGAGCGTGAACAGGAACACGTCGGCCGACGACACGCCCCTGCGTATGGCGCGCAGCGTGGTCGCGCGCGCGGCGCGGACGTCGTCGGCGTCCGAAAACCCGCCGGGCTGGATCGCGGGCCGGAAGGGGTCGAACCAGCGCCCGTCGTCGTCGCGCCAGAGCTCGTCCGAGGGGGCCGCGTCTCCCGCCGCCCAGCCCAGCCACTGCCGCAGCAGGGCGGCCGAATAGATGTTGCCGGTGCGGAAGCTAAACACGCCGTAGCCGAAGCTTTCCGCCACGTCCGGCGGCATGCCGAACGGCGCCGGCTCCGTGTCGAGCCAGCCGAAGCCCCGGCGCTTCAGCGCGCGGCTGATGTGCTGCGCGAAGCAAGAGCCCGCGGTCGCGACCATGGCGTCGCGCCTGAGCGGCGCCTTCGGGCGCCAGATAGCGTTCAGTTCGAACGGGCTTTTCGCAGCGACCGCGAGCCGCCAGAAGGCGTCGTCGGGAAGCGTGTCGTAGGGGTGGCGGCCATCTGCGCTGGTCATCACGCGGCAGACTAGGTCACCGACCTCTAAAGCGCACCCCTATCCTTGCTGGCGGTCCGATCGCAGCGTCGCTCAAGGGGCCCGCCCGATGGGCGAGCCCCTCCGCGACTTACGCGAGGTTCTCGTTCAGGCGCCGGTCGACGATCTGGACGGTGTCGTCGATCGCGGCGTTGGGGAAGTCGAGCTGGTGCGCGATCAGCTTCACCAGCAGGTCCACGCGCTCGATGAAGGGCGCGCCGCCGGCGACAGCCCGCGCGGCCGACGATGGCTTCAGCAGGCTTTCCGCCGCCTTGGCGTATTTCTCGAACGGCACCTGGTCCGCCGGATCGGCGCCGAGCTTCCGGGCGATCGTGTCCACATGGTCGTAGATCGACTGCGACAGCGCGATGTCGCTGTGCACCGCGTCGCGGATCGAGCGCGGCTCGCCGAGCGTGATGCAGCGGTAGTTGCCGGTCAGCAGCATCGACCACTTGGCCAGCGGCACGAACAGCGAGTCGAAAACCTTGAGCTTCACCGGCACGTCCTTGCCGTCGAGCCGCACCGCGTCGATGTCCGCCTCGAGCTGCCGGAGCAGCCGGTTGTGGGCCTCGTCCTCGAAGGTCGCCGCCTTGAAGTTCGTCGGCAGGCCCACGTGCAGGACGTTGGCCTCCTCCTCCGGCGGGCGGAACGCCTGCGGGTCCGGCGAGCACAGCGAAATCAGGCCCGGCTCGAAGCGCTCCCACACCTGCGCGTTGGTGAAGGCCTCCTCGAAGTTCATGCCCTCCAGCCCGGGAATGCGCTTGAGATAGGGCAGCGGCGGCATGTTCATGATCGACAGGCAGGGCAGCTTCGCCTCGGCGATCTTGACCATCAGCACGCGGATCGTGTGGTTCGCGTATTGCGGCTCCTGCATCGCAAGGCCGACCAGATCGTACTTGGAGACGTCGATCGCCTGCGGCGGCGCCGCGTCGAGCTTGCCCGGCAGGTCGCGCGAATGGATGGCGCGGTGCTCCGCCTCGTCGCGGAGCTTGATGCGGACTTCGGTGCCGGCGCGGTTGATGAGGTCGGCCGTCTTCTCGCGACAGACGAGCGTGACGTCGTGTCCCGCCATGAGAAACTTGGTCGCCAGCAGGGAGCCGTAGGAGGCCCCAAGGATCAGAATGTTCGCCATGTCGCTCTTTTTCCGGATGACGCCCGGTGTTTAAAGCAATCTGGCATACAAGGGCTATGAGACGATAATCGTAGGCGGGCCAGCGCCGGCTGGAGGCTCCAGGCCGCGTGCGCGCTCGGGCGGATCGATCCCGGTTTCGACCGGCCTGCGCCGCGCGTGGCGGCCGGCGTGGCGCCGGTTCGTCCACCTATTCTCAACGGCTCGCGGCCACAGTCCGCATGACCGAATCCGCATGGGACGACATCGGCATGAGCCGCACGCTCGAGCGGGCGAAACAGTGGGCCCGCGCCGTCAAGCGCGACGTCGCGGCGCTGTGGATCGCCGGTCGCGATCCGCGCACGCCGCTCGCCGCCAAGGTCGTTGCGCTGGCGGTCGTGGCCTACGCGCTGTCGCCGGTCGACCTGATCCCCGACGTCATCCCGGTGCTCGGGTATCTCGACGATCTGATCATCGTCCCGCTCGGGATCATGCTGGCGATCCGGCTCATCCCGGACGAACTGCTCGCCGAGTTTCGCGCGCGGGCGGCGGCCGCGCCACGGCGCCCGGCCAGCGTCGCGGGCCTGACGGCGGTGCTCGTCATCTGGGCCGGCGCTCTCGGCCTGCTGGCGTTCTGGCTGCTCTGACCAGCCGCCTATCAGAGGCGGCTCCGACGATCAGCGGGCGCGTCGGTCCGCCGATCGCGCGGAATGGGATCGCCGCCGGTCAGGTGCGCCAGGGATGGGCCGGAAGCTCCCACGCGCCGAGCGCCTTCGCGCCCGCGGTGGCGACGGCGTGGTCGTTCTCGACCGAAGAGCCGCTCACCCCGATGGCCCCGACCATCACGCCCTCGCTGTCCACGATCGGCAGGCCGCCGGGGAAGGTGATCAGGCCGCCGTTCGAATGCTCGATGCCGTAGAGCGGGCCGCCCGGCTGCGACAGCTTGCCGATCTCGCCGGTCGGCATGCCGAAGAACACCGCCGTCTTCGCCTTCTTGATCGCGATGTCGATCGAGCCGACCCACGCGTCGTCCATGCGGTGGAACGCCTTGAGGTCCGCGCCCGAGTCCACGATCGCTATGCACATGAAGGTGTCGATCTCGCGGGCCTTCTCGATCGCCGCGCGGATGGCCGCCTCGGCGTTCTCAATCGTGACATGCATGGCGAACTCCTCAGGTTTCCGGTCCGGTGGACGCGGGAGAGGGCATATAGACGGGGCGCGTTCTTCGACCGCCCGACTTTCGCAGCACGCGCCATGCGCTCCGCCGCTGACGCGACGATCCGGGCGCAGCTTCCGCTCGGCCCGAAGGCGTCACTCGGAACCGGGAGCCGCGGCTGGCGTTTCGAGTCGTCGGCGGGAGGTTGCGGACGTGGCGCCACGAGCGAACTGGAAGGGCTTCCTGAAGGTCGGCGAGGTCGTCTGCCCGGTCGCGCTGTACACCGCGGCGTCGACCTCGGACCGGATCGCGTTTCATACCCTCAACCGCGAGACCGGCAACCGCGTGCGCCGGCAGTATGTCGACGCGGACACCGGCCGGCCGGTCGAGCGCGACGATCAGGTCAAGGGCTATGAGACCTCGTCGGGCGACTATGTCGTCCTGGAGCCCGACGAAGTCGCCGCCGCGACGCCGGAGAGCGACAAGACGCTCGAGATCGACGCCTTCATCCCGTGCGACGGCGTCGACGACGTCTATTTCGACAAGCCCTACTATCTCGCGCCTTCGGACCCAACCGCCCACGAAGCGTTCGAGCTGATCCGCGAGGGGATGCGGAAGAAGAAGGTCGCCGCGCTGGCGCGGACGGTGCTGTTCCGGCGCGAGCGCACGGTCCTCATCCGCCCGCATGATGTCGGCCTCGTCGGCACGACGCTCAACTTCGACTACGAGGTCCGCTCGTCCGCCGACGCGTTCAGCGACGTGCCGAAGACCAAGATACAGGGCGAGATGCTGGATCTCGCCAGGCACATCATCGACACCAAGCGCGGCGCGTTTGATCCGACCGCGTTCGACGACCGCTACGAGGCGGCCCTCGCCGAGCTTGTGAAGGCCAAGATCGAGGGCAGAAAGATCACGCCGCGCAAGCCGAAGGCGCCGGCGAAGGTCACCGACCTCATGGAGGCGCTGCGCCAGAGCGCCGGCGCGTCCGGGGGCGCTTCGAAGAAGGCGTCGGCGGCGGCGAAGGGTTCCGCCAAGACGAAGAAGGCGACGGCCGCCTCCCGGAGCGGCGGACAGACCGAGCGGCGGAAGGCGAGCTGAGCGATGGCGCTCGACGTCTACCGGCGCAAGCGCGACTTCAAGAAGACGTCCGAGCCGGCCGGGTCCGACGACGCGCTCGGAACCGGTGACGGCTACCTGATCCAGAAGCACGCCGCCCGGCGGCTGCATTACGACCTGCGGCTGGAGATGGACGGCGTCCTGAAGAGCTGGGCCGTCACTAAGGGACCGAGCCTCGTTTCGGGCGAAAAGCGCCTGGCGGTTCGGACCGAGGATCATCCGATCGAGTACGGGACCTTCGAGGGAACGATCCCCAAGGGCGAATACGGCGGCGGGACGGTCGTGCTGTGGGACCGCGGCCGCTGGTCGCCGATCGGCGACGCGGCGCACGGCTTCAAGAAGGGCCATATCGAGTTCGAGCTTCACGGCGAAAAGCTCACAGGCCGCTGGCGTCTCGTGCGGATGGCCGACCGGCGCGGCGAGACCCGCGAAAACTGGCTGCTGATCAAGGGGGATGACGCGGCCGCGCGCGGCGCCTCGGATCCCGACATCCTCGAAGAGCGTCCGGAGTCGGTGAAGACGGGTCGGCTCGTCGAGGAGATCGCAGGCGAGGCGCCCGGGTGGTCGTCGAAGACCGGCCGGATTGAGAAGCGATCGTCTGCGACCGCGACGAAGCGGGCGGCGTCACGCTCCCCGAAGGCGCGCGACGCCGCGGTCGCCGCAGCCCTTCCGGCGAAGGCGAAGCCCGGGCCGCTGCCCGACTTCGTGCCGCCGGCGCTCGCGACTTTGGCGGCGAAGGCGCCGGCGGGCGCCCGATGGATTCATGAGATCAAGTTCGACGGTTACAGGCTGCTCGCCCGCGTCGAGGCCGGCCGCGTCAGGCTGCTGACCCGCAGCGGGCTGGACTGGACGAAGAGGTTCGGAAAGCCCGTCGTCGAGGCCCTGAAAGCGCTCCCCGCGCGGGATGCGCTGATCGACGGCGAGCTCGTCGTCGAGAACGCGGCCGGCGCGTCGGACTTCTCCGCGCTGCAGGAGGCATTGAGCGAGGGCCGGAGCGACGGCTTCGTCTTCTTCGTCTTCGACCTGCTCCACCTCGACGGCCACGATCTGACCGGCTGCGGGCTGCTCGACCGCAAGGAGGCACTCGCCAGGCTGATCGCCGGCGCCGACCCCGTCATCCGTTTCAGCGAGCATTTCGACGAGAACGGCGGGCTGGTGCTGGAGCACGCGTGCCGGCTCAGCCTCGAAGGCGTGGTCTCCAAGATCCGCGACGGGACATATGTCTCGGGCCGGGGGCGCGGCTGGGTGAAGTCGAAATGCGCGCACAGGCAGGAGTTCGTGATCGGCGGTTACATGCCGTCGAGCACGGCGTCGAGCGCGATCGGCTCGCTCGCGCTGGGCGCCTACGAAGACGGACGGCTCGTCTATGTCGGACGGGTGGGGACGGGTTTTTCCGCGAAGGTTGCGGCGGACCTGTTCGCCAAGCTCCAGCCGCTGGAGGCGAAGCGCTCTCCCTTCGCCGGAAAGCTGACGGCGGACGAGGCGCGCGGCGTCCGGTTTGTGAAGCCCGAGCTTGTCGCCGAGATCGAATTCCGGGCCTGGACCGGCGATCATCACCTGAGGCACGCGGCGTTCCGCGGCCTGCGCGAGGACAAGCCGGCTGGCGAGGTGCGGCGCGAGACGCAGAGCGACGGGGCGCCCGAGGCGGTCGCGGCGCCTTCCGTGAAGCTCACGCACCCGGATCGCCTCTACTGGCCCGAGACCGGCGTCACCAAGCAGGGGCTCGCCGACTACTACATGGAGGTCTGGCCGAAGATCGCGCCGTTCGTCGTCGGCCGGCCGCTTTCGCTGCTGCGGTGCCCTGGCGGCGTCGCCGAGCAATGCTTCTTCCAGAAGCACGGCTGGAAAGGCATGAACAAGCACATCGGGCTGTCTACCGATCCGACCGACGACGAGCCAGTCCTGACGATCGACAGCCGGGAGGGGCTGCTCGGCCTCGTCCAGGGCGGGGTCCTGGAGATCCACCCCTGGGGCTCCTCGATGAAGGCGCTCGAAAAGCCTGACATGATCATCATGGACCTCGATCCCGGCGAGGGCGTCGAATGGCCGGCGGTGATCGACGCCGCGCTGGAGGTGAAGCAAAGGCTGGAAGCCGCCGGGCTGACCGCCTTCGTCAAGACGTCCGGAGGCAAGGGGCTCCACGTCGTCGCGCCGGTGAAGCCGAAAGCCCAATGGCCCGACGCCAAGGCCTTCGCCAAGGCGATCGCGGACGCCATGTCCTTCGACGATCCGTCCCGCTACGTCGCGACCGTCAGCAAGGCGAAGCGCCGCGGAAAGATCCTGGTCGACTACCTGCGCAATGGCCGCGGCGCGACGGCGGTCGCGCCCTATTCGACCCGCGCGAGGCCCGGCGCCGCCGTCTCGGCCCCGTTGAGCTGGGACGAGCTCGGCCCCGGCGTCGGCCCCGCGCAGTTCACGGTCGACAACATGCCGGCGCGGCTCGCCGCGATGGCCTCCGACCCCTGGGAAAATTTCCGGAAGGCCGCGGCGCCGATCCCGGACGGCGCGAAGACGAAGCGGCGGCGCGCCGGCTAGCGCGGCTTCGCTTTTTCCTTCGACGACGCGATGCTCTTCCGCAGCGCGTCCATGATGTTGATGACGTTCCCGGTCTCGGCCTGCGGTTCGGCCTTGGGCTTGGCGACCTTCTTCGCGCCCTTCTTTTTCTTCGACTTGATGAGGTCCAGCAGGCGCGCCTGGACGGGGTCGTCAACCATGTCGGCGGACCAGCTCTTCGTCCGCTCGTCGATCAGCGAGCCCACCAGCCGCATCAGCTTGGGGTCCGGCTTGGCCTGCTTGATACCGCCGAAATAGTCGGCCGCGTCGCGGACCTCGTCGCCGTAGCGGAGCGTCCACAGCACGATGCCCCTGTCGCGCGGCTCGAGCAGCACGGCGCGTTCGCGGCGATAGAGCACCAGCCGCGAAATACCGACCACGTCGGTCGCCGCCATCGCCTCCCGGATGACGGCGAAGGCTTCCGCGCCCACCTTGTCGTTCGGCGCGAGATAGTGAGGCTTGTCGTACCAGATCCAGCCGACGCTATTGCGCGGGCAGAACATCTCGATATCGATCGTGTGGGTCGTCTCGAGCGCGACGGCGTCGAGCTCGTCGTCCTCGAGCATGACGTGGTCGTTCTCGCCGCGCTCGTAACCCTTGACCTCGTCGTCGCTGGCGACCGGCTTCCCGGTGACGCTGTCGACATACTCGCTGACGACGCGATTGCCGGTCTTGCGGTTGAGCGTATGGAAGCGGATCCGCTCGCTCTCCGAGGTGGCCGGCGTCATCGCCACCGGGCAGGTGACGAGCGAGAGCTTCAGATAACCCTTCCAGAACGCCTTCATCGCCATCGCGCGCCCTCCCGATCACTCCCCAACCGGCGGCGCGCCTTTTTTGTTCCCGCCGGACGGCGCGGCCACCTGTCCGCCAGAACCATCGACGGCCGGAGGCGTTGTCCGGACACGTCCACGACGGCGAGCCGCGCGGGCTGTTCGCCGCCGCGTCAGGCTCCTCGCGAGCCAGGCCGGACGCCGCGCCACGGCATGGAGCCGACATGCTGACCGAGACGTCCGACGCCTATCTGCTCGAATCCTGCCTGCGGCTGCTCGCGGCCGCGGGCTGCGGCATCGCCATCGGGCTCAATCGCGATCTCAAGCAGAAGCCGATGGGAATGCGCACGTTGGGCCTCGTCGCCGTCGGCGCGGCGGTGGTGTCGCTCGCCGCTCTTCAGCCTGCCGAGCTACGCGACAACCCCGACGCCTTCAGCCGCGTGGTGCAGGGCATCCTTCAGGGCGTTCTGACGGGCATCGGCTTCATCGGCGCCGGCGCGGTGCTGAAGCTGCCGAACGACAGCGCCATAAGGGGGCTGACGACGGCCGCCGCCGTGTGGGCGACAGCCGCGCTCGGCGTCGCGTGCGCCCTCGCGGACTGGCGCTTCATGCTCGCCGCCTTCTTCGTCACCGGCGTCGTCCTGATCCTGCCGAGGAAGATCGCCCGCTGGCTCGGCTTCGACCCGGGCGAGTGACGCGCTCCAGAAGAACGGCTGAAGCGCGTTCGCTCAGCTCCGCCTTGCCCAATGGCGCTGGGCGGTCCGTCAGACGACGGCCTGCCCGCCGGCGATCGTCAGTAAGGCGCCGGATGTGTAGCTCGCCTCGTCGGACGCCAGCATCACATAGGCCGAGGCGAGCTCCGCCGGCTGGCCAGGACGTCCGAACGGCGTCTTTGCTCCGAAGGTCTCGACCGCCTCGGGCGGCATGCCGGCCGGAATGAACGGCGTCCAGATCGGTCCCGGCAGCACCGCGTTCACCCGAATGCCCTTCTCGGCGAGCAGCTGGGCGAGGCCGACCGTGAGATTCGCGATCGCGCCTTTCGTGGCGGCGTAGGGCAGCAGCTGGGGCGAGGGGTCCTTCGAGTTGACCGACGCCGTGTTGATGATCGCGGAGCCCGGCTTCATCCGGCGCGTCGCGAGCTGCGTCAGGTGGAACGTGGCGTGGACGTTGACGTCGAACGTCTTCGTCCATTCCTCGAGCGTCACCTCGTCGATCGACTGGAATGGCCGCTGGTAGGCGGCGTTGTTGACCAGGATGTCCACGCCGCCGAGCTCCGATGCGGCGCGCTCGATCACCTCTTCGCGAAAGCGGGCGTCGCTGAGGTCGCCCGGCGCCATCACCGCCTTGCGCCCGGCCTCCTCGATGTGCCGGCGGCAGGTCGCGCCGTCGTCCCCCTCGCTCGGCAGATGGACGACGAGCAGATCGGCGCCCTCGCGCGCGAAAGCGATCGCCACCGCGAGGCCGATGCCGCTGTCCCCGCCGGTGATGATCGCCTTCTTGCCCTGAAGCTTGCCGGAGCCCTTGTAGCTCGTCTCGCCGTGGTCAGGACGGGGGTCCATCTTCTCCGTGAGGCCGGGGAAGGACTGCGGCTGTTTCGGGAAGGGCGGAACGGGAAAATGCTTCATCGCGTGCTCCTTGTGTCAGGAGTCCAACGATGCGGCGCAGCTTTCGTTCGCCCGGCGGTCCGAAGATCAGTCCCCGCCGCGCCGCAGGAACCCGCGGTCGTCTACCCGCACGGCCGCATCAGGACGGGCACCGACTTGGCCGCCGGAACCTTGGACCCCCTCGCGTGGTGCCAGAGAGGGATCAAAGGGTTGCACTCCGGATAGTAGGCGCCGACGCAGCCTTCCGGAATGTCGTAGGCCACGATCCGGAAGCCTTCGACCTCGCGTTCGAAATCGTCGGCCACGGTGCGCATCGCCACGGTCTGGCCGTCCGCGAGCGAGAGCCGGGCGATGTCGTTCGCATGCATGAAGACCACCATCCGCGTGCCTTCGACGCCGCGGAAGCGGTCGTCGAAACCGTAGACGGTCGTGTTGAACTGGTCGTTCGACCGCAACGTGATCAGCCGCAGCGCGTCCGGCTGCGGCGCCGGCATGTCGGGATTTTCGTCGAGGCTGTCGGGGAAAATGAAACTGGCCTTGCCCGTCGGCGTGTTCCATTCGCGCTCGCGGGCCGCGATCGGCTTTGGAAACCCGCCGGGCGTCTCGATGCGCTCGTTGAAGCGCGGAAACACCTGGGGATAGGTCGCCTCGATGGCGTCGCGGACACGGGCGTAGTCTGCCGTCCAGCCGTCCCAGTCGATCAACGGATTGGCCGGCAGCGTCGCCTTGGCGACGCCGGCGACGATCGCGGGTTCCGACAGCAGCGTCGTCGCGCAGGGCTCGGCGAACCCGTGCGAGGCGTGGAAATGCGAGGTCGAGTCCTCGATCGAAACGATCTGCGGCCCGCCCGCCTGCCGGTCGATCTCGATGCGGCCGAGGCACGGCAGCAGGTAGGCCGCTCGGCCGTGGACCACGTGGCTGCGGTTCAGCTTGGTGGCGATCTGGACCGACAGCTTCAGCTTGCGCCAGCCGTCCTCCATCCGCGCGGTCTCGGGGGTCGCTCGGAGGAAATTGCCGCCGAGCGAAACGAACGCCTCGACCTCGCCGTCGATGATCCCCTTGCAGACGTCGACGGTCGCCATGCCGTCCTCGCGCGGCGGCTCGAAGCCGTAGAGCTCCTTCAGCCTGTCGAGCGGCGCGAGGCTGG
Source organism: Methylopila henanensis (assembly GCF_042681025.1). Taxonomy (NCBI): domain Bacteria; kingdom Pseudomonadati; phylum Pseudomonadota; class Alphaproteobacteria; order Hyphomicrobiales; family Methylopilaceae; genus Methylopila; species Methylopila henanensis. Next base: position 48,691 of record NZ_JBHUER010000008.1, on the reverse strand, counting down.
CCTTCTCGGTGATCCCGACGGTGCGCTGGCCCTGCACGTTCGAGTGGCCGCGCACCGGACATATGCCGGCGCCGGGACGGCCGACATTGCCCTTCATCAGCAGCAGGTTCATGAGCATCTGGACGTTGTCGACGCCGGACCAGTGCTGGGTCAGCCCCATGCCGTAGACGCCGATCGCGGCGCTGGACCTGGAATAGGCCTCCGCCGCGGTTTCGATCGCCTCGCGCGTCAGGCCCGAACAGCGTTCGAGCTCAGCCCAGTCCTTCCCGCGGCAGGCGTCGGCGAAAGCGTCGTAGCCGTGGCAGTGCTCGGCGATGAAGGCGTGGTCGATCACCTTCGCCCCGGGCGCCGCAGCGTCGTCGATCGCGATCAGCGCCTTGCACAGGCCGAACAGCGCGGCGAGGTCGCCGCCCGCCTTCACCTGATGGTACTGCGTCGAGATGCGGGTCTCGGCCCCGGTCAGCATCTCGGTCGGCGCCTGCGGATTGGTGAAGCGCTCGAGCCCGCGCTCCTTGAGCGGGTTGAACGTGATGATCGGCACGCCGCGCTTCGCCGCGTCCTGCAGCGGATGCAGCATGCGCGGCGCGTTCGATCCGACGTTCTGGCCGAAGAAGAAGATCAGGTCGGCGTGCTCGAAATCCTCGAGGAACACGGTCCCGACCGGCACGCCGATGCTCTCGGGCAGGGCCACCGACGTGCTCTCGTGGCACATGTTGGAGCTGTCCGGCAGGTTGTTGGCGCCGTGGGCGCGCGCCAGCAGCTGGTACATGTAGGAGGTTTCGAGCGAGGCCCGGCCTGACGCGTAGAAGGCCGCTCGCTTCGGATCGGTCGCCTTCAGCGCCGCGCCGATCTCCTCGAACGCCCTTTCCCAGGCGATCGGCTGATAGGTGTCGCTCGCCGGATCATATTTTAGCGGCTCGGTCAGCCGGCCCTGATCCTCGAGCTCGAAGTCCGACCAGCCTTCGAGCTCGGTCAGCGTATGGCGCGCGAAGAAATCGGCCCCGATCGTCTTCGACGTCAGTTCCCATCCGGTCGCCTTCGCGCCGTTCTCGCAGAATTCGAACGCATGCGGGTCGCGCGGCTTCGACCACGCGCAGCTGACGCAGGCGAAGCCGCCGGGCTTGTTCTGCCTCCAGAGCGCCGCGCCGCTCCTGAGCGGCGCCCCGTCATGGACGAGCGCCCGGCCGACCGATCTGGCCGAGCCCCAGCCGCCGGCGGGCCCGTCATAGGTCTCGATATGGCCGTCGCGCGCCATCCTGTCCGCTCCTCCCTGAAGGCTTCCCCGGACGCTGTTCGTCTGGGGATCTCAAGGGCAACGGCCAGGGGCGTCCGGCGTTCCGCGCCGCCGTTCAACGGCGCGCGAGGAGCGGAGGCCGCGCGATCGGCGCAGGTTCGTCAAGCGTCGCATGCCGGACGACCTCAGGCTCAAGGCTTGGAGGAATCGCGCGCCAGGCGAGCGTCACTCCTCCGGGCGCGACGGGGACGGCGTCTCCCGCGGGGGCTTGAGGGGCGACCTGCGGGCAGGCGTCCCGGTCCCGAGCGTTTTTCTGAGGGCGGCCGGGCTCACCCCGACTTCCGCGGAGAAGACCCGGGTGAGATGGCTCTGGTCCGCGAAGCCGCACTGGGCGGCGATGTCCGCGATGGCGGCGTCCGAGTTCAGCAACGCGGCCTGGGCGGCCTCTATGCGCAGCCGGCGCGACCACCGATACGGGGTTTCGCCCACCGACATGCGGAAGGCGCGGATGAAGTGGCCGCGGGAGAGGCCGCAAAGCGTGGCGACCTCCGCGACGGTCCGTTTCGGCTCGCCGCCGGCGCCCAGCTCCTGAAAGGCGATCCGGCGTTGTTCGGGCGTGAGCCCGCCGGGGCGCCGGAAGTCGCTCGTGCCTGGCCGCCGCGTCATGACGCGGCGGCCTCTTCGCCCCTGCTTTTCCTGCCCTTGAGCCAGTCCTCTGCGACCTGGACATCGGCCTCGCCGAACACGCCCCCGGCGAGCCGGCGGAAGACGCGCGGCGTGCCGTTCTCGAGAACCTCGCTCCGGGGGGACAGCAGGGCCGCGCCCGGCGTGACCGCCGCCTCAAGCCCGATCAGGTCGGTCTCGCCGACGCCGACCCGCCCCCGGCGCGCGGGCCCGCTGATCGCGGTGACGTGGCGAAGGGCTGCGCCGCTCATGGCGAGGACTCCGTTCGATGGCCCCGACCTCGGGACGCCGATTTCGCTTGAACGAAAGTACGCGCCAGGCTGAGATATTAAACGGAAACAATCGAAAATCACTGTTTCGGGGAATGGACCAATGGCGACGCTTCCCGACTTCGAGGCCTGGGCGATCTTCGCCCGCGTCGCGGCCCGCGGCTCCCTCAGCCGGGCGGCGGCCGACCTCAACCTCTCCAAGGCTACGGTCTCGAAGGCCGTGGCGAGGCTGGAGGCGCGCATCGGGACGCCCCTGTTTCACCGCACCACGCGCCGCCTGTCGCTCACCGAGGCCGGCCGCGCCGCGGTCCCGAACGCCGAGCGGATCCTTGGCGCGGGCGAGGAGGCGGAGGCCGAGGCCATCGCCCAGTCGGCCTCGCCCCGCGGCGTCGTGCGGCTCGCGACGCCGATGTCGTTCGGCCTGGCGCATGTCGCGCCGCTGCTGCCGGAGTTCTTCGCCGCCTATCCGGACGTTTCGGTCGACATGGAGCTCAGCGACCACACCGTCGATCTGATCGAGGGCGGCTTCGACCTCGCGCTTCGGATCGCGAGCCTGTCGGACTCGCGGCTGAAGGTGCGGAGGCTCTGCCGGGTGAATCGGGTGCTGGTCGGCGCGCCCGCCTATTTCGAGCGGAGGGGCCGGCCGTCCCATCCGCGCGACCTCGCCGGCCACGCATGCCTCGGCTACTCCTACCTCGCCTCGCGCGACCGCTGGCGGTTCCTGCGCGAGGACGGCGAGGAGGCCGCCGTCACGCCGTCCGGACCCATGCGCGCCAACAACGCCGACGCGTTGACGCCGAGCCTGATGGCCGGGCTCGGGCTCGCGGTGCAGCCCGAGTTCATCGTCTGGCGGGACATAGCGGCGGGGAGGCTGGAGGCGGTGATGTGCGACTGGCGCCCGCCGCCGATCGCGCTGAACGTCGTGACCCCGCCCGGGTCGCTGCGTCCCCCGCGGGTGACGGCGCTGATCGAGTTCCTCGCGCGTCGGCTGGCGAAAGCCCCGTGGGCGACCCCGGAGCCGGCCGAGACGGCGGCCAAGTAGCCGGGCCACTGTCGTCAGGCGCGCCTGCGGGCCCGCGCTCGCCAAGGTCTCGCTTTCTCGGCCTCAGTATCGGAACTGGATCTCCCCGCCCACGAAGTGGACGGTCTTCCCGGGCCCGGTTTCGCTCAGGAAGCGACCGGGTTCGAAAAGCGCGTAGGACGTCTCGAGCGTCACGTTCGGCGTCGCCTCCCAGCCCAGCACGACCTCGGCCTGCGTCCCGACGTAGCGCGCCCGGCTTCCGCCGGACGGCCGGATGAGGTTTCCGGGGTTGCCGTAGACGCCGTCGTCGAGCGACTGCCGCCAGTAGAAGACGGCCGCGCCAGTCAGCGACCAACCAGACCCGAGCGACACCCCGATGGCGGGATGCAGGTTCACGAGGTTGGCCGGGCCGATCAGCCCGATCTCGCCGAAGTACTTGCCCTTGGGGAACAGCGCATTGAACGTGCCCAGGCGGCCGCCCGGCCCGCCGTCGCCGCTGATGACGTTTGCCTTGAGTTCGACGAACGGCTGAAGGGGCACTGCGGAAAAGGTGTAGCGCGTGTCCGTCGCCACCGACCAGGCCAGGATCTTCTCGTCGCCAAAAGTCCCGAGCTGCAGCATCGCCTCGTGGTTCCAGCTCCAGTCGTCTAGCGACCCAAAGAACCGGGCGCCGAAGGTGTGGCGGCGCTCGTTCCCGACGCTACTGTCGAAGCGCGCATCCTCGCGCCCGTAGCCGATCCAGTAGAGGTCGAGGCCCGACTTCGGCGCGAGCTCCGGCAAGGCGCGGGTCGCGTAGAGACCGTAGACCTTGCGGGTGCGGTCTGACCGATCGTCGAAGTCCCCGAGCGCGTTCTCGACGGGGCGATAGGCGAAGGCGTCGGCGGTCCAGCCGCCGAGTTCCAGCCGCGCCCGCGCGCCGTCGAACGACAGGGGCACGTTCGGCCCGAAGCGCAGGCCGATGAGACGCTCCGAGCCATAAGCGACCATCTGCCTGCCTCCGCGGACCGAAAGTTCGCCTGATCCGACCGGCGCGCTCGCCTCCGCAAAACCTTGCAGCAGCTCGACCCCGGTCTCGTCCACCGGTCCCTTGGTCAGCGCGCTGCGGTCGGTCCAGGCGCCCAGCATCTGACCGAAGAAGCGGAGGTTCGGTCCGAGACGGAGGTCCGCGTAGGGCATGACGCGCGACCAGCCGTAGGTCTCGTTGGGCTTCGCGGCGTCGAAGTTGTCGGCGTAGCTCTCAAACCGCAGCCGGAGGTCCGCGCCGATCGTCAGGAAGCTGCCGCCCGCGGTGTCGAGGGGCATGAACTTGAGCGCCTCCCACGCCGCGCCCGTGCGGTTGGCGGGCTCCCGGAGCGCGCCCCAGTTCTCGTCCGCCCGATTGTTCGAGAAGGACGGAGGCTCGGCGCCTGCCGGGACGGCCGTGGCCGCGCCGACGATCGACGCCGCGGCGGCCGTCCGGAGGGAGCGGAGCATGGCTCCGTCACCCTCCCGTGGAGGTCTTCAGGTCGAGGCCAAGCAGGTGGCGCACGACCGGAGCCTCCGGCCCGACATGGAAGCGCCGGGTCGCCTGCTGCAGGTCCGCGTCGGCGTGGGAGACGCGCTTGTGCTGGCGAAGGTGTTCGGCCCAGCTTTCGACCATGAACCACTCGACGATCTTTTCGGGATCCTCGGCGTCCTCCGTCACGCCGCAGGCATAGGCGCCGTCGCGCCGCCGCTCGTCGCCAAGGCGGGCGATGGCCTTGAGGAAGTTCTCGCGATCCTCGCGGCGGACCCGGTATTCGATCTGGATCATCACCGGCCCGCGGTCGTGTTCGACCGGTTCGGCGGTCAGCGGCTCCGGCCAGTGGTTGGAAGGCGTAAGGTCCGTTTCGCCCTTCGGCAGCGTGCGGCGGCGCAGCAGCAGGCCTGCGGCGGCGAGGCAGGCGGCCGCGACGAGCAGCGTCGCGGCGACGCCGAGATGGTGCGCGACGAGGCCCCAGAGCAGGCTGCCGCCGGTCATCGCGCCGTTGAAGACCGTAAGGTAGACCGCCAGCCCGCGACCGCGGACCCAGTTCGGCAGGATCGCCTGAGCGGCGCCGTTCAGCGTCGTCAGCGCGACGATCCAGGCGACGCCGAGAAGCAGCAGGCCGGCGAGCGCGACGGGCTTCGGAGGCGCGAAGGAAAGACCGGCCATGACGAGCGCGGCGACGATGGCGGCGAACAGCAGCAGGCCGTCGGTCCCGAGCCGCGCGCGCAGCTTCGGCATGACCAGCGCGCCGAGGATCGCGCCGAGGCCGACCGCGCCGAGCAGCAGGCCGTAGAAGCTCGCGGTCCCTTCCAGCAGCCCGCGCGCGATCAGCGGCAGCAAGGCCCAGACGGCGCTGGCGCAGGCGAAGAACACGGCGGCGTGGAACAACACGCGGTGAAGCTCGCGGCTCGCCTTGGCGTAGCGGAGGCCCGCCCGGAACGCGCCCGAGAAACGTTCGGCGAGCGCGTCGTCGGCCGCCTTCGGCCGCGGCCACCACACCAGAGCCGCGATGACGAGGAGGTAGGAGACGACGTCGACGCCATAGGTCGCCGCAGCGCCCATTGCTCCCAACAGGATGCCGCCGGCCGCAGGTCCGATCGAGCGCGCGATGTTGATGCCGAGCGAGTTCAGCGCGACGGCGTCGCGTAGCTCTCCGCGCGGCACGAGTTCGGGGACGATCGACTGCCAGGTCGGCCCCATCAGCGCCGCGCCGACGCCGCCGACGAAGGTGAGCGCGACGAGGGAGGAGACCGTGAGGCCGCCGGAGGCCGCGAGGATCGCGAGCGTAAGGCTCGTCAGGCCCAGCAGCACCTGGATGGCGATCAGGAGCTTGCGGCGGTCGAGGATGTCGGAGAGCACGCCCGCCGGGATCGCCAGCAGGAAGATCGGCAGCGTGGCGGCCGCCTGCACCAGCGCCACGGCCGCCGGCGAGGCCGCGAGGTCGGTCACGAGCCAGGCGCTCGCGACGTCGCGCATGAAGGAGCCGACGTTCCCGACCACGGTCGCGCCCCACAGCACGGCGAACAGCGGGCGGCGCAGCGGCGCGAAGGCGTTCGAAGCGGGGGGCGTGGTCATGGCGAGATATCTCTCGGTCTCCGCCGACCGTCATGCCCGCGCCTTCGCGCGGGTATCCACGACTTCGACGTCGAGCGAAGCAGAAGGACGTCGTGGATGCCCGCCAAGGCGGGCATGACGGCTGGGGGCTCTCTGGTCTAGCTCTTCACGAAGGCGAGGAGGTCTGCGTTGAGGACGTCGGCGTTGACGGTCAGCATGCCGTGGCCGAAGCCGGGATAGGTCTTGAGCGTCCCGTTCTTCAGCAGCGGAGCCGAAAGCCGGGCGCTGGCGTTGATCGGGACGATCTGGTCGTCCTCGCCGTGCAGCACCAGCGTCGGCACGCTGATCGCCTTCAGGTCCTCGGTCTGGTCGGTCTCCGAGAACGCCTTGATGCCGTCGTAGTGCGCCTTGGCCGAGCCCGTCATGCCCTGCCGCCACCAGTTGTTGATCACGCCCTGGTCGACCTTCGCGCCCGGCCGGTTGAAGCCGTAGAAGGGCCCGCTCGGCACGTCGAGGAAGAACTGGGCGCGGTTGCCCGCGGTCGCCTGGCGGAAGCCGTCGAATACCTCGATCGGCAGGCCGCCGGGATTGGCGTCGGTCTTGAGCATCAGCGGCGGCACCGCGCTGACCAGAACCGCCTTGGCGACGCGGCCCTGCGGCTCGCCGTGCTTGGCGACGTAGCGCGCCACCTCGCCGCCGCCGGTGGAATGGCCGATGTGGACGGCGTTCCTCAGGTCGAGATGCTGGACGACGGCGGCGGCGTCGGCGGCGTAGTGGTCCATGTCGTGGCCGTCCCAGACCTGCGCCGAGCGGCCGTGGCCCCGGCGGTCGTGGGCGACGACGCGGTAGCCCTGCGACAGGAAGAACAGCAGCTGCGCGTCCCAGTCGTCAGAGGACAGCGGCCAACCGTGGTGGAACACGATCGGCTGCGCCTCCTTCGGACCCCAGTCCTTGTAGAAAATCTCGACGCCGTCGGACGTCGTGACGAAAGGCATGTCTTTGTCCTCGCGTTGGATGGCGGTCACACCGCCCAGCATGCGCAACCGAGCGCGCCCCAGAAAGTCTTGAGATCGGCGACCGGCAAACGGCCGGACGCCGCCCGCGCATGGGCGTGGCCGTGCACGCCGCAGGCGTTGGCGCAAGCGCAGGCCGTCGACTGAAGGCGCAGCGCGGCGTCCTTCTTCGCCTCGGCCTTCCAGGCGCCGTAGCCGCCATAGGCGCGGACCGGCGACCAGTCGGGCATGGCGGGCGGAAACTCGGTCTCGTCGAGTTTCTCGAAGTCGGCCTTGGCGTAGACGACCCTGCCGCCGACCACCGTGAGGTCCGAGGTGATCGAGGAGATCTCGTCGGGGGCGCAGGCGAAGTAGTCGCGGTCCGGCACGATGAAGTCGGCGAGCATCCCGGGCGCGATGCGGCCCTTCCTGCCTTCCTCGTTCGAGAACCAGGTGACGTTCTCAGTCCACATCCTGAGCGCCGTCTCACGGTCGAGCCGGGCGCGGGAGGGATAGAGAGCCAGGCCCCCGACCGTCCGGCCGGTGACGAGCCAGGACAGCGAGACCCAAGGGTTGTAGGAGGCGACGCGGGTGGCGTCGGTCCCGGCCGAGACTTTCACGCCCTTCTCCAGCATCCGCGCGAAGGGCGGCGTCTCCTCGGCCGCGCCCGCGCCGTAGCGCTCGACGAAGTATTCGCCCTGATAGGCCATGCGGTGCTGCACCGCGACGCCGCCGCCGAGCGCCGCCACCCGGTCGATCGAGCGCTCCGAGATCGTCTCGGCATGATCGAAAAACCAGTTGAGGCCCTTGAGCGGGATATCCTGGTCGACCTTCTCGAACACGTCGAGCGCGCGCGAGATGGTTTCGTCATAGGTGGCGTGCAGCCGCCACGGCCAGCGGTTCTCGGCCAGCACCCGGACGACGCCCTCGAGGTCGCCCTCCATCTCGGCCGGCATGTCGGGGCGCGGCTGGCGAAAATCCTCGAAGTCGGCTGCGGAGAAGACCAGCATCTCGCCCGCGCCGTTGTGGCGGAAGTAGTCGTCGCCCTGCTTGTACTTCGAGGTTTGCGTCCAGCGGACGAAGTCCTCCTTCTCCTGCTTCGGCTTCTGCGTGAACAGATTGTAGGCGAGGCGGATGGTGAGCTGGCCTTCGTCGGCGAGCTTCTGGATGACCGCATAGTCGTCAGGGTAGTTCTGGGAGCCGCCGCCGGCGTCGATCGCGCCGGTGAGGCCGAGTCGGTTCAGGTCGCGCATGAAGTGGCGCGTCGAGTTGACCTGATACTCGAAGGGCAGCTTCGGTCCCTTGGACAGCGTCGCGTAGAGGAGGGTGGCGTTGGGCTTCGCGATCAGCAGGCCGGTCGGGTTTCCGCCCGCGTCGCGGGTGATCTCGCCGCCGGGCGGGTTCGGCGTGTCCTTGCCGTAGCCGACCGCCCTGAGCGCCGCGCCGTTCAGCAGCGCGCGGTCGTAGAGGTGGAGGATGAACACCGGCGTCTCGGGCGCGGCCTGGTTCAGCTCCTCGATGGTCGGCAGGCGCTTCTCGGCGAACTGGTTCTCGGTGAAGCCGCCCACGACCCGCACCCATTGCGGCGGCGGCGTGATCGCGACCTGCGCGCGCAGCATGTCCATGGCGTCCTTCAGCGACGGCACGCCGTCCCAGCGCAGCTCCATGTTGAAGTTGAGCCCGCCGCGGATGAGATGCAGGTGGTTGTCGATCAACCCCGGCAGCACGCGCCGGCCGTTGAGGTCCACGACCTTCGTCTGCGGCCCGCGATGCGCCATCACCTCGTTCTCGCGGCCGACCGCAAGGAAGCGGCCGTCCTTGATCGCGAAGGTTTCCGCTTCGGGCGCGGACCGGTCGAGCGTCGTGACGAGACCCTTGATGATGATGAGGTCGGCGGTCGTCGCGTCGGTCATTGTCGTCCCTCCGGCGGGCGCGGCCCGCGATGGCGAGGTGAGGCCCGCGGCGAGCGCGGCGGCGGCCGCCCCAAGGCTCGCCTCGCGGCGCGTCGGGCTCATGAGCCGGCTCCGTCGGTCGGCGGCGGGGAAGCGTCGGAATGGCGGCCGGGCAGCGCGCCGAAGAGATGCGCGCCGCATTTCGCCTCGGCCCAGGCGACCGCCGGGCTGAGGCCGGCGACCAGCTTCTGGCCGACCGGCACGATCTGCTCGCCGACAAGGATGCCGAGCAGGCCGACCAGCGCCACCAGGGGCGGCGCGGGCGAGCGGACATGCAGCAGGCTGTAGACGACGCCGACCAGAAGGCCGGCGCCGGCCGAGAGCAGATACATCTTCATCGGCGCGCGCCCGGCGGGACCGTCAGTGGCCGCCTTCGGAAGCGCCGAACATCGTCTTGGCGTAGATGACCCCGAGCCCGTAGGCGCCGCCGTACTTCTTCGCGACGCCGGTGGTGAAGTCGTAGGTCTCGGCGCGGGCCCAGTCGCGCTGGAGCTCGAGGATGTACTGGAGCGAGGTCATGGGGCGCACGCCCGCCTGGATCATGCGCTCCATGGCGCGCTCATGCGCCTCGTCCGAGACGTCGCCGCAGGCGTCGGCGATGACATAGGCCTCGAACCCCTGGTCGATCGCCGAGAGCGTCGGGCCGACGATGCAGACCGACGTCCAGAGGCCCGCGAACACCAGCCGCCGCTTGCCGATGCGGTTGACCTCGTCGATGACGGCCGCGTCCTCCCAGGTGTTCATCGAGGTGCGGTCCAGTAGCTTCTGGCCCGGGAAGGCGTCGGTGATCTCGGAGAACATCGGGCCCGAGAAGCTCTTCTCGGCGACCGTGGTCAGGATCGTCGGCACGCCGAAGCCCTTCGCCGCATGGCTGATCAGGGCGGCGTTGTTTCGCAGCGTGACGGCGTCGATCGACTTCGTCGCAAACGACATCTGCGACTGGAAGTCGATCAGCACCAGCGCGTGGTCGGTCGGCGAGACGAGGAGCGAGCCGGGCGTCGGCGTGGCGGTGACGGACATGTGGGTTCCCCTGAACGCGCGGCCACGAACGCCGTCGCTGTTTCGAGAGGAACGTGCCGGGGGCGATCAGCTTCGTCTTGAATGCTTGTCGCGCGTTTTGAACGTTTGATTCATCGGAAGAATGAAACCGGTTGGCCGCGCTCGTTTTAAGACCAGACCCAGAAACGATCGGCGAAGGCCGTCCGGCGACAAACGTTTGAAGCGCTTTGCGCCAGGTTCGCACCGGCGAAAATTCGCATCCGCAGCAATGCTGCGCGGCGGCATCAGCCGCGAAAGCGGACTCCCGTTAACGACGACGCCGTCTACGCGGGGCGGATCGCATTTCTTCCCAGACCCGGCAGCGACGGGATCGCTCTCCGACGTCCGACATGGCGCGTCAACGCCTGTCAGCGTTCCAAAAACACGTAAGTAATTACTTGAAATGAAGACTGGCGGAGGGGCGTCCGTGTCCGCATAATTTGTTGAGATCCAGCGTTGTTCATTTCGTTGGAATTTGAGGCGATGTACGCGGATCGTTCGTCCGGTCGAATCCATCGACATCTATTGCAAGCCAACATACGATGTGGGCTAAAATGTGGGGTGACTAAGTTCGGCGGATGGCGGCATGAAGCGGAAGGGACGGCACCCCGACAAGGCGCTGACGGCGTTGGGTGTGAGGGCGCTCAAGGAGCCAGGGCGCTACGCCGACGGCAATGGGCTCTATCTGGTCGTGGATCCGTCTGGCTCCAAGCGTTGGCTGCTCCGAACGGTTGCGCAGGGCCGGCGCCGCGACATGGGGCTCGGGAGCGCTTCGCTGGTGAGCCTCGCCGAGGCCCGAGAGTTGGCGGTTCGTCACCGGAAGATCGCGCGCGAAGGCGGCGATCCGATCCAAGCCCGCAAATCCGAGAAGGTCGCGGTTCCGACGTTCGCGGAAGCGGTCGAGCAGGTTCATGCCGACCACACTCCCGGATGGCGCAACGACAAGCACGCGGCGCAATGGATCAACACGCTGCGGACCTACGCCATACCTCTGATCGGCGATCGGCTGGTGAACTCGATCGAGACGCCCGACATCCTTACGGTGTTGAGCCCGATCTGGCTGACGAAGCCCGAAACCGCGCGTCGCGTCCGGCAGCGGCTCAAGGTCATCCTGGACTGGGCGAAGACCGCGGGGCATCGCAGCGGCGAGAATCCGGTGCTTGGCGTCGACCGCGGCCTGCCGAAGCAGCCCAAGAAGTCTGGTCACCATAAAGCGCTGCCGTATGGCCAAACGCCGGCCTTCGTCAAAGCCTTGCGTATGCAGAACGCCACTGTGAGGACCAAGCTCGCCTTCGAGTTTCTGATTTTGACCGCGGCTCGCACCGGAGAGGTTCTCGGCGCGACGTGGAGCGAGGTCGACCAGGCCGCGAAGGTTTGGACCATTCCGGCGTAGCGCATGAAGGCGGGCCGGCCGCACCGCGTGCCGTTGAGCGCCCGTTGCTTCGAAATCCTTGCGGACGCGAAGCGGGCCGAAGGCTCCGAGGGTTATGTGTTCAAGGGCGCGCCCGACCGGCCATTGTCGGGGATGGTGTTTCTGATGATGCATGCGTCGCATGGACGTGGACGCGACGGCGCACGTGACGTGACCCCGTTTTTCATCCAGCGGAAGCGAGAGTCCTGTCGTGATCTGAGCCGTCGTCGATGGCGGTTTCAAGAGGCCGAAGCGTGGAGCTGTCAGGTTGCGCAGCGCTTCGGCCGGCGGTCTCGAGGATGGCGCTGGCGTAGGCCCGAGGCGTAATCCAGCCGAGCTTCGAGTGCGGTCGTTGTTCGTTGTAGTCGCGCGGCCAGGCTTCGAGCACGGCGCGGGCGTGCGGCAACGAGCGGAACAGCGTCTCGTTCAGAAGCTCGTCGCGCAGCCGACCGTTGAAGCTCTCGATGAAGCCGTTCTGCTGGGGCTCGCCCGGCGCGATGTAATGCCAGCCGACGCCGGTCTCGTCCGCCCAGCCGAGGATCGCGTTCGACGTGAACTCCGTGCCGTTGTCGCTGACGATCGTCGTCGGCCGGCCGCGCCGGCGCACGATGTCGTCGAGCTCGCGGGCGACCCGCAGGCCGGACAGCGAGGTGTCGGCGGCGAGCGCCAGGCACTCCCGCGTGCAGTCATCGACCACGGCGAAGATGCGGAAGCGGCGGCCGTCCGTGAGCTGGTCCGACAGGAAGTCCGGCTCAAGCGCTGGTTCGCCCTGATGGGCGTCTCGATCGGCCGACGCGTTCCCATCGCCCGCTTGGGACCGCCGCGACGGCGCGCCGCCAGCTTCTCCTCGCGATAGAGCCGCTGCACGCGCTTGCGGTTGACCACGTGCCCCTCCCGTCGAAGCAGCACGTGCAGTCGCCGGTAGCCGAAGCGCCGGCGCTCCGCCGCCAGCTCCTTCAGCCGACCGCGCAGGACGGCGTCGTCGGGACGCGAACCCTGATAGCGCACGCTCGTCCGATCTACGCCGACCACCCGGCACGCCCGCCGCTCGCGCATATCGAAGGCCTCGGCGAGATACGCCACAGTCTCCCGTCGAGCTGCGGGCGTCACCATTTTTCCCAAAAGATCCTTCAGCGCCTCGTTGTCGAGCATCGCGTCCGCCAGCATCCGCTTCAGCCGACCGTTCTCGTCCTCGAGCCCCTTGAGACGCCGCGCGTCCGAGACGTCGAGGCCTCCGAACTTGGACTTCCATTTGTAAAACGTCGCCGAGCTGACGCCGTGCTTCCGGCAGACCTCTGCGGTCGCCACCCCCGCCTCCTGCTCCCGTAGGATCGCGATGATCTGCTCTTCCGTGAACCGTGACTTCTTCATCCATCCGTCCCCCCTTGGGTCCGGACTCTAGCCATCTGTGGCGGAGTTTCAGGGGCTCACGTCACTACGAGCATCTCGGCGATGGCCGATCGGTCGCGATCGACCTCAACACGATCGCCGGGGTCAAGGGAGAGACCCACGATGCGACGCTCGTGCTGACGTCTTCCAAGAACAAGCTGTACGACCTGAAGGAGGCGCTCGGCCCGCTTTCCGGCACATCGGTCGCCAGGACGGCTACATCGATACCGCCGCAGCTAATGAACCTCTTCGTGGGTATCACGCGGCCCAGATCCCTGCTCTGCCTTGCTGTCGTCGCCGATCACATCACAGAGGCTTAGAAGATCGCATTGATCGGCACTGGATGGCTCGTTCGAGACCTGCGCGTGACATGAGTTCAGCGAGGCAAGCAGTGCACTTGATCGGGGCAGGTCTAGAGGGGCCTAGAAGCCGACCTTCCGACGGTCCGCAAAGGGTCTTGATCGTGTAAAAACGCTCGGTGCTGGGAGGCGTCCAGCGGCGGGCGTCCAAGGCCATCGGGTTTGGCCCAGGCGGGCTCTTTTTTGACACTACAACCGGCGTCAGGGTCACCAGTCGGTTTGTCAGCCTGCCTGAACGGGCCCATCGGCTCGCTTAGGCCCGGATCGCTGCGATCATCGGCTTGACGCCTACGATGTTGAGGACACGGGTCAGATTGTAGGCGAGCACGTGCAGCGCCATCTCGCCGGCGACCCGCGGCAGCGTCTTCATCAGGAAGTGGGTCGCGCCCATCCGCGCCTTCATCGTGCCGAACGGGTGCTCGACCGTCTCGCGGCGCTGGCGCATGGCGTTCGGGTTCGCGTCCAGCCGGCGCTGGACGGCCTCGAGCACATGCTCGTGCTCCCAGCGCGTGATCCGTCGCTCCTTGGCCGGGGTGCAGCGCGCCTTGATAAGGCAGCCATGGCACGCCATCGTCCAGTAGCGGCGTAAGGTCAGCCCGCCCTGCGGCCTTGGCTCCGGACGTCATCGGCTTCGGCAGCGTCACGGCAATCCCCGCCTGCTCGCAGGCCAGGATCTGCTCGCCGTTGAAGTAGCCCCGGTCGGCGACGGCCTCGAGCCGATCCGTCTGTAGGACGGCCTTCGCCTGACGAGCGATGGCGGCGAGTTGCGAGCGGTCCGATCCGACGTTGGTCACCTCGTGGGCGACAATCAGATGATGCTCGATCTCGACCGCGACTTGAACGTTGTAGCCGACGACGCCGGAGCCGCGGCCGCTCGTCGCCATCGAGCGCGCGTCGGGATCGGTGGTCGATATCTGCCGATCGGGCGCCGCCAGCATCTGCGTCTCAAGCTAGGCAAGCCGGCGCGCCTCGCCTTGCAGCTTCGCGATCTTGTCCTTCAGCCGCGAAGTCTTGGTCGCCAGGACCGCCGACGGCTCCTGCCGGTCGGCTGTGTCGAGTTGCTCCAGGTAGCGCACGACGCTCTCCTCGATCTGAGCCTTTCGCCGCTCCGTCTTGGCACGGGTGAAGTTCCGATCCCGGTTGTCACGCCTTGAACTTGCTGCCGTCGATCGCGACGCTCACCGCCGCCAACAGACCCATCTCGCGGCACAGCGCACGAACCGCGCGCAGACCTTGCGGAGCGCCTGGCCGTTGTCCTTACGGAAGTCCGCGATCGTCTTGTGGTCCGGAACGAGCCGGCCCGTCAGCCACATCACCTCGACGTTCCGGCCAGCCTCACGCTCCAGCCGCCGGCTCGACTGCACCCGGTTCAGGTAGCCGTAGATGTAGAGCTTGAGCAGAACCGACGGATGATACGCCGGACGGCCAGTCGCCTCCGGCGTCACGCCATCGAACCCAAGCTCGCCGAGATCGAGAGCGTCCGCGAAGGCGTTGATCACGCGGACCGGATTGTCGTCGTCGATCCAGTCGTCCAACCGGTCCGGAAACAGCGTCGTCTGGCTGCGATCCACGCCCTCGATGAAGCGACCCATCCGATCCCCCGAAGCAGATGAGGTATCCTGCCACCACGCGGGTTTTCACACAGCCAGGGTCAGAAGGGGGCGTTTGGCTATGAGCTTGTCGTGCCGATCTGAGCGGCGGCCCCGATCTCGTATTTATAGAGAATCAGGAGCGCCCGGATGTCCGATACGGCGTACCAGCATCCGTTAGCGTCTAAAGTGAATGTGGGGTAATTTGTGGGCTAAAAATCAAGGTCTTCTGCAAATCGCAGTCACTTCAATACCTTGAAGGCAGGACTGGCGGAGGGGGCGGGATTCGAACCCGCGATACGGTTGCCCGCATACACACTTTCCAGGCGTGCGCCTTCAACCACTCGGCCACCCCTCCCGCGAGGGCGAGGGCTTATCAAGCGGACGGCGCGGTGACAAGCGCGAGCTAGCGGGTGAGAGCTTCCGTCGCGTCGCCGGCCGGCGGACAGCGGGATCGCCCTGGGACAAAGCTCGGAACGCGCATTGTCCCGGAGCGCTTCCCGGCCCATCTTCTCCCGCGAACGCGACGTCCCCGCGTCGCGCCAACGGGAAGCTCGACGACGCCTATGATTCGATTTCTTCTTCGCCTGCTCGGCTTCCTCGTCCTCGCCGCGGGTTTCGTCGCCCTGGTGGTCGACGGCGCGCGCTCGATCGCGGCCGGGGTCCTGTCGCTGACGCCGACGGCCCAGTCCTGGGCGCAGTTCTCGCCCGACACGCTCGAGAGCGTGAAGCGCTTCGTCGCGGAGCTGGGCGTCCCGACGCTCGAAAATCCGGTCCTGTCCTCGATCCTCGCGTCGCCGACCTTCGCGCCGCTCATCGTCGTCGGCGTGCTGCTGATGCTCATCGGCCGGCGGCCGCGGCGGCGGGTCGGCGTCGAGCCGTGACGGCCCGCGGCGCGACCTAACGCCCGGCCCCGATCGGGACGCTTGCCGGTCCGCCAGGTCCATGCCATGGCCTGCGGAGAGGGTCGGAGGACGCGGCGCGCAGGCCGCCGGGGCTTGGGAAGACGATGATCGCACGGACGCTGGAGCGTGGACTGTTCGCCAGCCGCTGGCTGATGGCGCCCTTCTATGTGGGGCTGGTCGTCGGGCTCGTGGTGCTTCTGGTGAAGTTCCTGCAGGAACTTCTGCATTTCGCCGAAGGCGTGCTGCACGCGACCGAAAGCCAGGTCATCCTCGGCGCGCTGTCGCTGATCGACCTGTCGCTCACCGCGAACCTCGTGCTGCTGGTGATCTTCTCGGGTTACGAGAACTTCGTCTCGCGCATGGACCTGAAGGACCAGAGCGTCCGCCCGGAATGGATGGGCAAGGTCGACTTCTCCGGCCTCAAGATGAAGCTGATCGCCTCGATCGTCGCGATCTCGGCGATCCAGTTGCTGAAGTCGTTCATGGATCTCGGCTCGACCAGCGACCGCGACATCTACTGGATGACCGTGGTGCACGCGGTGTTCGTGCTCTCCGGCGTGTTCCTCGCGCTCTCCGATTGGCTGACCGACAAGGCGCACGGAAGCGAGGGCGACAGCCACGCCCCGAACCCCGAGGGCGAGGACACCGAGGAGCACCGCGCGAAGGAGGTGGCCGAGAAGCGCGGCGCCGCAGCCGGGGCCGAGGCGGGAGCCAAGGCCGCCGCCCACTGACGGCGCGGCCGGCCGGCGGCCTACTCAGGCAGCCGGCGCGGCCGTGGTCTTGGGCTCGAACGGGCAGAGGTCCGCGATCAGGCAGGACGGACAGTCCGGCTTGCGCGCCTTGCAGACGTATCGCCCATGCAGGATCAGCCAGTGATGGGCGTGCCGCCGGTAGGCGTCCGGCACCACGGCCTCAAGCCCGAGTTCGACCTCGAGCGGCGTCTTGCCGGGCGCGAGCCGGGTGCGGTTGCCGACCCGGAACAGATGGGTGTCGACCGCGATCGTCGGCTCGCCGAAGGCGATGTTCAGCACCACGTTCGCGGTCTTGCGGCCGACGCCCGGCAGCAGTTCCAGCGCGGCCCGCGAAGGCGGCACCGCGCCGCCATGCTCCGCGATCAGCCGCTCCGACAGCGCGATGACGTTCTTCGCCTTGGTGCGGTAGAGGCCGATCGTCCGGATGTGCTCGCGCACGCGCTCCTCGCCGAGCGCGACCATCGCCTCCGGCGTCGCGGCCTCGGCGTAGAGGCGGCGCGTCGCCTTGTTGACGCCGACGTCGGTCGCCTGCGCCGAGAGCACGACCGCCACCAGCAGCGTGTAGGGATCGACGTGCTCCAGCTCCCCTTTCGGCTCCGGATCGCGGGCGTGGAAGCGGCGGAACATCTCCTCGACCACCGCCGGCGGCAGCCGGTCTGGCGCGGCCGCGTTCCGGCGCGCGGGCGCTTTCGTGGCGGCCTTGCGCGCGGTGGCGGGTTTCGGCGCGGAGGCGCGGGCGGAGGTCTGGCGGGGCGGCATGGGCCGGTTATACTGAAGCCATGGGCGAGGACGCCAGAGCGCTGAGCGCGAGACCCCTGGACGCGGCCGACGCCGAGGTGTTCGCCGCGGTGATCACCCCGCACCGTTCGCTCGGATCGCGCGGCGCGGCGATCCTGGTCGGCGGCTTCGCCGTGCTCTCGACGATCGTCAGCGTGCCGTTCTTCCTCGTCGGGGCCTGGCCGGTGGTCGGCTTCTTCGGGCTCGACGCGTTGCTGCTCTGGCTCGCGCTCCGGGCGAGCTTCGCGCAGGCGCGCGCCTGCGAGCGCGTCGTCCTCACCTATGTCGAGCTGGTCGTGCGCCGGATCACGGCGCGCGGCGTGGAGAGCGTGTGGCGGTTCAACCCGCTGTGGGTGCGGCTCGAGACCGAGACCGACGAGGATTTCGGCATGACCCGCGTCGCGATCCGGGAACGGCAGGCGTCGCTCGACGTAGGACGCGCGCTGTCGCCGGGCGAACGCGCCGAGTTCGCGGACGCCTTCGGGGCCGCGCTCGCCAAGGCCCGGCGCGGCGCGCTCTCGCCCGCCGCCGAACGGTGACCCGCGACCGTCGGTTTCGGGTGTCCGCCCGGCCGCCCCGCCGCCATGGTGGCGGCGAACCGCATCTCGACCGGAGGCCGGACATGTTCGACGCCCCTTCATCGCCCCTCGGCGACGTCCCCGTGGCCTTCACGCCCGAACCCGCCGCGACGGCCTCGGATTATGACGTGATCCGGCGCGCGCTCGAACATCTGACCACCCGCTTCCGCTCGCAGCCGACGGTGGAGGAGGTCGCGGACGTCGTCGGCCTGTCGCCGTCGCATCTGCATCACGTGTTCCGCCGCTGGTGCGGGTTGTCGCCGAAAGCCTTCCTGCAGGCGGTGACGCTCGACCGGGCCCGCGACCTGCTGCGCCGCGACGACGTCAATCTGCTCGACGCCTCCTACGAGCTCGGCCTGTCGGGGCCCGGACGGCTGCACGACCTGTTCGTCACCCACGAGGCGATGTCGCCGGGCGACTTCAAGACCGGCGGCGCCGGGCTCGTCATCCGCTGGGGCGTCGCGCCTTCGCCGTTCGGCGTCGCCGTGCTCACCGCGACCGACCGCGGGCTGTGCGGCATCGGCTTCGCCGACCAGGCGGGCGGCGTGCAGGAGGCCTATCGCGATCTCGCGCGGCGCTGGCCGGCGGCGAGCTTCGTGCGCGACGACGCCGCGATCGGACCTTATGCGGCGCAGGCGTTCGACCCCGCCTGCTGGAGCCCGGACCGCCCGCTGCGGGTGGTGCTGATCGGCACCGACTTCGAGGTGACGGTGTGGCGGACGCTGCTGAGCGTGCCGCTCGGCTGCGCCACCACCTATGGCGACATCGCGCAGACCATCGGCCGCCCGAAGGCCGCGCGCGCGGTGGGCGCGGCGGTGGGGAAGAACCCGATCTCCTTCGTCGTGCCCTGCCACCGGGTGATCGGCCGCGACGGCGCGCTGACCGGCTACCACTGGGGCCTGACCCGCAAGCGCGCGATGCTGGGCTGGGAGACCGCGAAGCGGCGCGGCGACGGCCCGGCGGAGGACGGCGCCGTCGCCTGAGCCTCACCAGATGCGCGTCACCAGATAGCCGGAGCGGCGGATCATCTCCACGAGGCCGCTCGGCCCCGGCAGGTGCAGGGCGCCGACCGCGAGGAAGGCTTCGCCGCGCGACAGGATCGGCAGCGCGCGATCGAGCATCGAGGCGTTGCGGCGGGTGATGAAGGCCGACAGGAAATCGGCGTAGCCGTCGACGTCGAACACGCCGGCCCAGGTCGGGCCCCGCATCGCGAGCAGGTAGCCGATGCGCCGCGTCCGGTAGAGCCCGGTGATCGTGCTCTCCACGTCCTCAGGCTTCATGCCGCGTTCGGCCGCGTCCTTTAGCATGCGCACGGCGACGCCGTCCGGCACCGAGGCCAGCGCCTCGACCTGCTCCAGCGGGGTCTCCAGCGCGACCACGTCCGATCCCTGCTCATGGGCGAGGCGCTCGATGCGGCCGTCCGCGGTTTCTGTGTCCGAGCCGTTGGGCGCCGCGGCGCAGGTCGAGCGCGACAGGGCGAGCGCGAGATACCAGGGCTGGAGCTGGTTCGCGACGCCCGGCGGGATACCAGCCTGCGCGATGCGCCGCTCGACGTCGGGCCGCACATGCTCGGGCAGCAGCCGCAGCGCGCCGCCGGTCGGGCGGTAGGATCGGTTCGCGACGAGGCGGCGAAGCTCGCCGGCGACGCGACGGGTGCTCGCGCCCGGCAGCTCGATCGCGACCACATGGGAGCGGGCGAGCGCGCGGATGACCAGCTCGTCGAAATCCTTGGCCTGCGCGTCGGTCGAATGCATCGTGCCGAACAGGTAGGACGGCCGTCCGCCCGGCCGCTCGATGCGCCAGAGCAGCCCCTGTCCGTTGACGACGTTGCGGGCGGCGTCCTCGAACGCCGCGAAGCCGGCCGGATCGCTCGCCTGAAGCGCCTTGACCAGATCGACGCCCGCGCAGGGCTCGAGCTGGCCGCCCTGCGCCTGGGTTTCCGCCGCGCCCCGGGCCGCAGGAGCGTCGTCGGAGGGGGCGGGGGTCGGGATCGCCGGCGCGTCCTCGGCGGCGGACGCCGACGAGAACGTGGTCGTGGCGAGGCCGAGCACGATCAGCGCTGCGCGAAACCCACGCTGCGCCCGACCGCCGTTCCGCGTCGACCACGTCGCCATGGCCCGAAATGATGGCGCGCTTTGGCGGCGCGGCCAATCATTTCTTCATGACTGAACGCGTCCGCGGCGATTGCCGGAACGCTGGCCGGTCAGCCGGCGAGATCCTTGATCGCGGCGATCGTCGAATCCGCGTTGACGTCGTAGATGATGGGAGCAGCGGTGAACAGCTCGCGGCGCAGCAGCGCCTCGGGCGTCAGGCGCTCCAGCACCATGATCAGCGCGCGCAGCGAATTGCCGTGCGCGGTGACGAGCGTCTGCTCGCCGTTCAGCACGCGCGGCAATATCTCGCGCACGAAGTACGGCAGCGCGCGGGCGACCGTGTCGCGCAGCGACTCGCCGCCGGGCGGGGGCACCTCGTAGGATCGGCGCCACATCAGCACCTTCTGCTCGCCCCAGGTCTTGCGGGCGTCGTCCTTGTTCAGGCCGGTGAGTTCGCCGTAGTCGCGCTCGTTGAGCGCCGCGTCCTCGATCACCGGGACGCGCTGGCCGAGCTCGGCCAGGATCAGGTCGTTGGTGCGCTGGGCGCGCTGCAGCTTCGAGGTGAAGGCGACGTCGAACTTGATGTCCTGCGCCTTGAGGCGCGCCCCGGCGGCCTTCGCTTCCTCGACGCCCTTTTCCGTCAGTCCGGGATCCTTCCAACCTGTGAAGAGGTTCTTGAGGTTCCACTCGCTCTGGCCATGGCGGACGAGGACGAGGCGACGTTGCATGCGGCTGCTCCGGCGGAAGGGGCGGTCGGATCGGCGAGCTGTGGTGGCGCCGCGCGATCCTTAGCCTAGCCGCACGGCCTTTGCACGAAGCTTTGCGTCGCTTTCAGGCGGGCTGAAGACCCAGCACGTCGGCCATGCCGTAATGGCCGGGCTTGCGCCGGAAGCCCCAGAGGGCCGCCTTCACGGCGCCGCGGGCGAAGATCATGCGGTCCTCGGCCCGGTGCCCGAGTTCGACGCGCTCGCCGGGGCCTGCGAGAATCACCGAATGGTCGCCGACGACGGTGCCGCCGCGCAGCGTCGCGAAGCCGATGGTCCCTTCGACGCGGGGGCCGGTGTGGCCGTCCCGCACGCGAACTGCGCTTTCGGCGAGGGCGATCTCCCGGCCTTCCGCGGCGGCCTGGCCGAGCAGCAGGGCGGTGCCGGACGGCGCGTCCACCTTCAGCCGGTGATGCATCTCGACGATCTCGACGTCCCATTCGGGCCCCAGCGCGCGCGCCGCCTGCCGCACCAGCGCCGCAAGCAGGTTGACGCCGAGGCTCATGTTGCCCGAGCGCACGATGACGCCGTGCCGGGCCGCGGCGTCGAGCCGCGCGATCTGCGCCGTCGAGAAGCCTGTCGTGCCGATGACGTGCACGATGCGCGCCTGCGCGGCGAGTTCCGACAGGGCGACGCTCGCCTCGGGCGCCGTGAAATCGAGGACGCCGTCCGCCGCTGCGACGAGCGGCAGCGCGTCGTCCGTCACGGCGATCCCGAGCGGCCCCACACCCGCGAGCTCGCCGGCGTCGCGGCCGAGATGCTCGGAGCCAGCGCGCTCGAGCGCGCCGGCCAGCTCGACGCCCTCCGTCTCGCCGATCGCACGCACCAACGCGCGGCCCATGCGGCCGGAGGTTCCTGCAACGATGAGGCGCATGGCGGGCGTCCTTATGCGGAAAGGCGTGATGCGATGGGTCGGTCCAGGGCGACGCTATAACAGGTCGCCCGCCGCCGCGTGAAACGCCGGAGACGAGAGTGACGTTTATATTATAACTGTTCTAATTCAATCCTTATGACAGGTTGGCGAAGCTGATTGACCGTTTGTAGAGCCGGGCCTACGACCGCATGGCGGCGAAACAAACGACCTCGCCTCGGAGGGCGGAGCGCCGCATATCGGGAACGCCGTCATGACAGCTCGTCTTTTCTCCCGTCTCGCCGCCGCCTGCGCGCTGTTCGGCGCCGCGACGCCTGCGCTCGCCGCCGAAGTGAACATCTACACCACGCGCGAGCCGGGGCTGATCCAGCCCATGCTCGACGCCTACACCAAAGAGACCGGGACCAAGGTCAACGCGATCTTCATCAAGGAGGGCCTCGCGGAGCGCGTGGCCGCCGAGGGTGCCGCTTCGCCCGCCGACATCCTGATGGTCGTCGACTACGGCAACCTCATCGACCTCGTCGACAAGGGGCTCGCCCAGCCGGTCAAGTCCGCGGCGCTCGAAACCGCGATCCCGCCGGCGTTCCGCGACCCCGAGGGCCGCTGGTTCGCGACCAGCATGCGCGCCCGCGTCGTCTACGCCTCGAAGGACCGGCTGCCGGATCTGAAGGCGCTGACCTACGAGGAGCTCGCCGACCCGAAGTGGAAGGGCAAGATCTGCATCCGCTCGGGCCAGCACCCCTACAACACGTCGCTGATCGCGGCCGTGATCGACAAGGACGGCAAGGACGGAGCCAAGGCCTGGCTCACCGGCCTCAAGGCCAATCTCGCCCGCAAGCCGAGCGGCGGCGACCGCGAAGGCGCCAAGGACATCCTCGCCGGAACCTGTGACCTCGCGGTCGGCAACTCCTACTATGTCGGCCTGATGCGCTCCGGCAAAGGCGGCGCCGAGCAGAAGACCTGGGCCGACTCGATCAACGTCATCCTGCCGACCTTCGCCAAGAGCGGCGGCACGCACGCCAACGTCGCCGGCGCGGTGGTCGCCAAGAACGCGCCGAACCGCGACGAGGCCGTGAAGCTGCTGGAGTTCCTGGTGACGGACGAGGGTCAGAAGCTGTTCGCCGAGACGAACTACGAGTACCCGGTGAAGGCGGGCGCCAAGACCGACCCGATCGTCGAGGCGTTCGGGACGTTCAAGCCCGACGACCATCCGCTGGTCGAGATCGCAAAGAACCGCAAGGCCGCGGCCGCGCTGGTCGACGAGGTCGGCTTCAACGACTGATTCCGGAGCCGACGCGGCGATGACCGTCGCGACGCATGGCGGCGACGCGCGCGTCGCCGCCGCCCCCCGTGACGGACGGCGCTGGCTCACGGCCAGCGCCGTCGTCGCGGCCCTGACGCTCGCGCCGGTGGCGGGCCTTGTCGGGCTCGCCCTGCGCGGCTCGGGCGATCTGTGGCCGCATCTGATCGCGACCGTCCTGCCGCGGGCGCTGATCGAATCCGCGACCCTGCTCGCCGGCGTCGGCGCCGTGGTCGCCGTGGTCGGAGTCGGGACCGCCTGGATCGTCTCGGCCTACCGTTTTCCCGGCCGCGCCATGTTCGACTGGGCGCTGCTGCTGCCGCTCGCGATCCCGACCTACATCGCGGCCTTCGCCTATCTCGACATCCTGCACCCGATCGGCCCCGTGCAGACCGCGCTGCGGAGCGCGCTCGGCGTCCAGAACCCGCGCGACCTCTGGTTCCCGGAGATCCGCTCCATGGGCGGATGCGTCTTCCTGCTGGGATCCGTGCTCTACCCCTACGTCTACCTCACCGCCCGCTCGATGTTCCTGATGCAGTCGGCGACGGTGCTGGAGGTGGCGCGCACGCTCGGCGCCGGAGGCCTGCGGACGTTCTTCGTGGTCGCGCTGCCGCTCGCGCGGCCGGCGATCGCGGTCGGCGTCTCGCTGGCGCTGATGGAGGCGCTGAACGACATCGGCGCGGCCGAGTTCCTCGGCGTCCGCACCCTGACGGTGTCGATCTATACGACATGGGTGAACCGATCGAGCGTGGAGGGCGCGGCGCAGATCGCGCTGGCGATGCTCGCGATCGTGGTGCTGCTGGTCGCCCTCGAGCGCTGGGCGCGGCGCCGGCAGACCGTGTCCTCCGGCGCGCGCGGCGTTCGCGGCGCGGCGCGGCGCACGCCCGGCGCGCTGGGGCAGGCGGCCTGCGTGATCGCCTGCGCGCTGCCGATCCTCGCCGGCTTCGTCGCCCCCTTCGCCTATCTGCTGCGCGAGGCCTGGCGTCGGATCGCGGAGTTCGGCCTGCCGCCGCAGATCCTGCAAGAGACCCTGAACACGGTGCTGTTCGCGTCGGTCGCGACCGTGATCGCGGTGACGCTCGGCTTCGTCGTGGCCTACGCCGTGCGAATCGGGCGCGGCGGCCCCGCGCGCTTCACCCTGCGCGCCGCGAGCGTCGGCTACGCCATGCCGGGCACGGTGCTCGCGGTCGGCCTGCTGACGCCGCTCGCGGCCTTCGACAACATGCTCGACGGCGCGGCGCGCGAGTTTCTCGGCGTCTCGACCGGGCTGCTGCTGTCCGGCTCGGGAGCCGCGCTGATCTACGCCTATGTGGTACGGTTCCTCGCCATACCCGCCGGCGGCGTCGAGGCGGGACTCGCCAAGATCCCGACGACGCTCGACCACGCCGCGCGCAATCTCGGCGAACGGCCGGGCGGCGTCGTGCGCCGCATCCACGTCCCGCTCGCCGGTCCCGCCCTCGGCGCCGCCGCATTGCTGGTCTTCGTGGACTGCATGAAGGAGCTGTCGGCCACCCTGCTGCTGCGGCCGTTCAACTTCGAAACGCTCGCCACGCACGTCTACGCGGAAGCCTCCCGCGGCACCTACGAGAGCGGCGCGGTAGCCGCGATCGCCATCGTTCTCACCGGCCTCGCCCCTGTCGTGCTGGTGGCCCGCGCCAGCGCCCGGCGATGGACGTCGTCCCACGCCGCCGACGACGCTCCCGTCGAGGCGATCACCCGCCCCTGACGAATTATCACGCGGCGTTCTGTCGCTTCGTGATGTTCGACCCGCGACATTCCGCACTAGAATGATTATGACGTGTCGGCGAAAAGAGAGGCCGATGAAGTACGACGACGTCTTCCGCAATGCGGTCGAGCAGCTTCACCTCGAGAAGCGCTACCGCGTTTTCGCCGATCTCGAACGCCGCGCCGGGTCGTTCCCGCACGCGACGTGGCACGCGCCGGACGGCGCGCGCGACGTGGTCATGTGGTGCTCCAACGACTACCTCGGCATGGGCCAGCACCCGTCCGTCATCCGCGCGATGACGGAGACCGCCGAGCGCGTGGGCGCGGGCGCGGGCGGCACCCGCAACATCGCCGGCACCAACCATCCGCTGGTCCTGCTCGAGCGCGAGCTCGCGGACCTGCACGGCAAGGAGGCGGCGCTGGTGTTCTCCTCCGGCTACGTCTCCAACGAGGCCGGCATCTCGACCATCGCCCGGCTGCTGCCGGACTGCCTCATCCTCTCCGACGAGCTGAACCACGCCTCGATGATCGCGGGCGTGCGCGGCTCGGGCTGCGAAAAGAAGATCTTCCGGCACAACGACGTCGCCGACCTCGAGCGCATGCTCAAGGAGGCCGACCCGGCGCGCCCGAAGCTCATCGCGTTCGAGAGCGTCTACTCGATGGACGGGGACGTGGCGCCGATCAAGGCGTTCTGCGACCTCGCCGAGCGCTACGGCGCGATGACCTATCTCGACGAGGTCCATGCGGTGGGCATGTACGGCCCCCGCGGCGCCGGCATCGCCGAGCGCGAGGGCGTGATGCACCGCGTCGACGTGATCGAGGGTACGCTCGCCAAGGCCTTCGGCGTCATCGGCGGCTACATCGCCGGCACGCGTTCGCTGGTGGACGCCGTGCGCTCCTACGCGCCGGGCTTCATCTTCACCACCGCGATGCCGCCGGCGATCGCGGCCGCCGCCCGCGCTTCGGTCGCACATCTCAAGGCCTCGCAGACCGAGCGCGAGCGCCATCAGGCGCAGGCCGCCCGCACCAAGGCCGCGCTCGCCGACCGCGGCCTGCCGGTGATGGATTCCGAGACCCACATCGTGCCGGTGTTCGTCGGCTGTCCGGAGATGGCGAAGGCCGCCTCCGACGCGCTGCTGACCGACCACGGCATCTACATCCAGCCGATCAACTATCCGACCGTGCCCCGCGGCACGGAGCGGCTGCGGATCACGCCGACGCCGTTCCACGACGACGCGCTGATCGCGAAGCTCGCCCGCGCGCTGGACGCGGTGTGGGAGAAGCTCGACCTGCCGCGCCGCCAGATGGCGCAGGCGGCGGAGTAAGCTCCGCCGCCGTCCCGCGTCCTCAGACCGCGAGCGCCGGCGTCTCCCGACGCCGGGCCACGGCGACGAGCGCTATCGCCGTCAGCACCGCCATCGCCGACAGATACCAGCCGACGGCCGCGAGGCCGTAGGCCTTGGCGAGGTAGGTCGCGACATAGGGCGCAGGCGAGGCGCCGAGGATGCCGGCGAGATTGAAGGTCAGCGACGCGCCGGTGTAGCGCACCGCGGTCGGGAACAGCTCCGCCAGCGCCGCGCTGAGCGGGCCGTAGGTGCAGCCCATCAGGCCGAGGCCGAGCATCAGGAACAGCGCGACGCTGACCACGTCGCCGGCGCCGAACAGCGGCTGGAACAGGAAGCCGAACAGGAAAATTCCGATCGTCGCCCAGATCAGCGCGCGCTCGCGGCCGACCCGGTCGGCGATGCGGGCGGAGAACGGGATCGTGAGGCCGAACACCACCATGCCCAGCATTTGCAGCGGCAGGAATTCGCCGCGGGTGTAGTTCAGCACGCCGGTGCCCCAGCTCAGCGCGAACACCGTCATCAGGTAGAACACCGTGAAGGTCGCGGTCGCGCCAAGCGTGCCGAGCGCGAGCAGCCCGGTATGATCCCTCATCACCGCCGCGAACGGCACCCGCACGCGCTCATGCCGTTCCAGCGCGGCGCGGAAGGCCGGCGTTTCGGTGATCTTGAGCCGGACATAGAGCCCGACGATCACGAGCAGCGCGCTCGCGACGAAGGGGATGCGCCAGCCCCAGGCGAAGAACTGCTCGTCGGTCAGCGTCCAGGACAGCACGAGGAAGCTGAGCGCGGAGCAGATGAAACCGATCGGCGCGCCGAGCTGCGGGAACATGCCGTACCAGGCCTCCTTGCCCTTCGGCGCGTTCTCGGTCGCGAGCAGCACCGCGCCGCCCCATTCGCCGCCAAGACCGAGACCCTGTCCGAGCCGGAAGAGGGCGAGCAGCAGCGGAGCCGCGACGCCGATCTGCGCGTAGGTCGGCAGCAGCCCGATCGCGACCGTCGAGAAGCCCATAAGCATCAGGGCCGCGACGAGCGTCGCCTTGCGGCCGACGCGGTCGCCGAAATGCCCGAACACCGCCGCGCCGACCGGCCGCGCGAAGAAGGCGATCGCGAAGGTCGCGAACGACTGCAGCATCGCCGAGGACGGATCGCTCGACGGGAAGAACAGCTTCGGGAACACCAGCACGGCGGCGGTCGCGTAGATGTAGAAGTCGAAGAACTCGATCGTCGTGCCCACGAGACTGGCGAACAGCACGCGGGCGGGAGAGTTCTTCGGGGCGTCGGCGGAGGTGGTCACGAGGCGGCGCTTTCGGCGGAGCTTGGCGGAAAGGGCATGGCCTTACCGTCGTTGGCGTTCCCGCACAATCGCGACAAGCGTCAGACGCGCGTCGCCGGGCCGAATCCACCGGCCTGACGCTTCCAAACGTCCGCTAGCGACAGACAGCCAACGGCGCGACGACCGACGTTCCCTAGTTCGTCGGCGGCGAAAGCCGCTTGCGTTTGTTCCTTATATGTTCTAGGTTTTAATTCCCAAAGATCGGCGTCGGGCGAAGTCCGGCGGTTCCGTTCAGGTTCAAGGGAAAGAGCGGTCAGATCCCAGGTCCAAAGCACAAAATCTCGCTCCGCTTGGGGCCGAGAGAGAGATCATGCGATCTGATGGTAGGAATATAAACAAACAGGTGACACAATGACACTCAAAACCTTTTGGCGTCGAGCCGTCGAGGATGGCCCTTGGTCGCTGTCCTCCACGTCCGCGAACAACACCTGGCTCAGCGTCGCCTGGTCGCCGCAGCTCGGACTGTTCTGCGCGGTTTCGCAGACGGGTTCCGGCAATCGCGTCATGACGTCGCCCAACGGCTTCGTCTGGACCACTCGCTCGAGTCCGGCCGATGACAGCTGGTGTTCGGTCACCTGGTCGCCGGAGCTCGGCCTGTTCGCAGCCGTCGCCCTGTCAGGCGCGGGCACGCGGGTCATGACTTCGCCGAACGGCGTCGACTGGACGGCGCGCAGCGCGCCCGCGGAGACGTGGCGCAGCGTCTGCTGGTCGACGCAGGCCGGCAGGTTCGTCGCGGTCGGGTCTTCCGGGGCGCGTGTGATGACCTCGTCGAACGGGATCACGTGGAGCGCTGTCAGCCCGACGGCGCCCGCGCAGGACTGGCGTTCGGTCGTCTGGTCGCCGGGGCTCGGACTGTTCGCCGCGGTCGCGGCCACGGGGACGGGCAACCGCGTCATGACGTCTCCGAACGGCCTCACATGGACGTCGCGCAGCTCGGCCGTCGATAATGCCTGGCAGTCCATCGCATGGGCGCAGGGCATCGGCCTGTTCGCGGCGGTCGCGTCCAGCGGCGCCGGAAACCGGGTGATGACGTCGCCCGACGGCGTCGTCTGGACGGCGCGCGCGAGCGCCGCGGACAACGCCTGGCTCGGCGTGGAGTGGTCCGACGACATCGGCCTGTTCGCCGCTCTCGCCAACACCGGAACGGGCAACCGGGTGATGACGTCGCCGGACGGGATCGTGTGGACGGCGCGGCCCGCGGCCAGCGATTTCGACTGGCGCGCGATCGCATGGTCGCCGCAGCTCGGCGCGTTTTGCGGCGTCGGCGGGTCCGGAACGGGCACCCGCGCCATGATGTCCGCCCCGGCCTACGGCGCCGAGGCGGTCCGCGGCCGAGGGGTCGAGGCGCGCCCCCTGCGCCAGCGGATAAGCGAGCTTGCGACGCTTCTGGACTATGGCGCTGCGGGCGACGGCATGACCAACGACACTGCGGCGGTGAGCAGAGCCACAGCGGACGGAGGGGATCGCTGGATCAACCTGTGCGGCCGGACCTATCTCGTGGACGCGCTGCCCGATTACACGGGCAACCGTTGGTCGTTGCCGGCCTACTACCACGGCTATTTCCGTGTCGGCGGCGTGGACTATCCCATGGGCGACACGACTCACGCCATCATCAGCGGTGAGCAGTCGACCGGTGCGCAGCGGTCGACCAAAGGAAGCGCGATCCTGATCGGCGCCGACCGGAGCAAGGTCGAGGTCGTCAACGAGGGAGCCAGGGTCGTCGCGGCCGGCGTCTCGCGGATCTGGGCCCGTGGAACCAACAATTTCATGGGCGGCATAAGCGTCTCGGACCTATCTGGCGACTTCAACTCGACGGCGACGGCCTGCCGCTTCGTGGAGGCTAACGGGCAGACGTCGCTCATCGCATCGTCTTTGCTCAGCCGCACGTTCGGTTTTCAGGGCGTGAACGACCGAGATCCGGACGCCGACGGCCTTAGGCGGAAAGATCGTTGGGGACTCGTGCTCGCCGGCGAAGACGGGCCGTTCTCGCCGTCCGGCAGCACGGAGGAAATCGCGATCTCGTCCTTCAACGGCGACACGGACGAAGACCCGAAGGACTGTTTCTACAACACGATCCTCGGCTCTATGGCCGGCGACATCCGCAGCGGATCAAACAACGTCATCATCGGCTCGCGCGCGGATTCCGTCGTCGGCACGACCAATTTCCAGATCATCAAGCAGATCATCGTCGACGGGTCGGGAGCCGGCGTCTATTCGTGCCGCAACAGCGGCAAGATCAACGCTGATTCCACGGCTGTGATCGCGTCGTCGGACTTTTTCATCCGACCGAACGCCTCAGGAGCCGACAAGACGCTGGCGAGCGCGATGATCGCCTCTGGCGGCAGCTCCATCTACAATTGTCACTGGGGCGTGGTGCTGGCGTCCTACAATGGACGGCTGACGTCGGCGGGCTCCGACCGCGACATGCACTTCCTGCTTGGAACCCTGTCGTCCAGCGCCGGCGGCGGAGCCAAGACCAACGGCGGCTCCGTGCTCGTCGACAATGTGCGCGGCGCGGGCGTGATCTCGTCCCAGACCTCCCATTCCAACGGCACGTTCATGACGCTGGTGGGCTCCCGCAACACCGAAAGCGTCAGCACCTACAGCATCGGCGGCGGCTATTCGCCGACCGCGATCACCTCCGACGGCGCCTCGTCGAAAAACATGAAGTGGCGGATCGGCTCGATCGACGGCATCGGGCGTTTCTCCGGCGGCACGTCGACGATGGGCGCCGACTACGCAGAGATGCGGGAGCTGGCGACGCCCGGACAAGCGCTCGAGCCCGGCGACATCGTCGTGCGCGAGCCGGGAACGCGGAAGGTGCGGAAAGGGCGGGCAGGAGACGACGCGCGCTTCATCCTCGGCGTGGTCTCGGTCAATCCGTCCGTCCTCGGCAACGCCGACGATCTGGAATGGCGCGGCCGCTACGTCCGCGACGAATGGGGACGGCCCGCGACCCGCAAGGTCACGGTCGTGAGCTGGCCGGAGCAGGTCGAATCCGCGCCGGAGGTGGTGACGCGCGAGGCGTTCTCGGGGGCGAAGGAGGAGGCGGCTCGTCGCGGCCTGGACATTCCCGCCCACGCTGTCTTCTCGGGCGAAGGGGAGGCGGCGCGCGTGGAATGGCCGCGTGAAAGCTCGCCAGGCTACGAGCGTCGCGTGCGCGACGGCTTTTCCGGCAGCGTCGAGAGCATGGCGGAGCTAGGGCTCACGGCGCCGGAAGACGCGACGTTCGAGGAGTTGGACGATTTCGTCGATAGGGGCGATTTCGACATCACCCGCCGCCACACCCCGCGCCGCGACCGTCCCAAGGAGTGGTGCGTCACCGGCATGACCGGCCAGCTTCCGGTCAGGATCGGCCCGGACGCTGAGCCCGACTTCTGGCTCGACGCTGCCGGCGGGCGTTCCGAGGCCCCGACGCGGATCATGCTGGAAGAGATCGTCCGGCCTTACGACGCCGCCACCGGCTACGGCGTCGGGTGGGCGACGGTGGGCTGACGCCCGGCCCTGCTTGCGCGATGGCGCCCGTCCGAACCCTATGTTCGGGCGGGCGCCCTTTTTGTCAGGGCGGGACGGCTTCCTAAGGCTCCGCGGTCACCCCGTCCTCCGCTTCGAGGCGGTCTGGCGGTCGAGCGTGGTCAGCTTCGCGGGCCAGGCGCCCTGGCGGACGAGATCGGCGATCACATCCGCCATCAGCCGCGCGGTCAAGTCGGCGATCCGGAGGTTGAGCGTGCGCTTCGACACCACGACCGACAGCCGCCACGACGGCGTGGGATCGACGATGCGCACGGTCTCGAGCTCGCCGCGCTCGATCTCGTCGGCGAAGGCGAAACGCGGCATGACCCCGACGAAGTCGCCGGAGCGCACCATGCTTGCGATCGCCGGCAGGCTGTCGCAGTCGATCGCGCGCGGCGTCAGGTCGTTGCGGGCGGCGAGCTGCTCGATCACGGTCCGCAGCACGTTGGGCCGGCCGGGCAGCACCAGCGGCAGGTCGAACAGCCGGGCGAACGCGATCTCGCCGCGGGCGGCCAGCGCATGCCCCCTGGGCACGAACAAGAACAGCTCCTCGACCATCATCTCCGTCCAGGCGACGTTCTCGAACGCCTTGTGGTCGTAGAGCAGCGCGACGTCGAGGCGTCCGGCCTGGATGAGCTCGTCGAGATAGCCGCTCATCGCCTCGACCACATGCAGCCGGACGTTCGGCAGGCGCTTCGCGAAGGCCTGATAGAGATGGGGCGCCAGCCCGCGGGCGGCGGAGGTCGGCAGGCCCACCGAGACGCGGCCGGCGGGGCTTTCCGCGAGCGAGCGCAGGTCGGCCTTCGCGCCGTCGGCCTCTTCGAGAATGCGGCGCGCGCGCTCGCAGAACCGCTGGCCGAGCTCGGTCGGCGTCACTCCGCGCGCGTGCCGGATCAGAAGCTCGACGCCGAGCTCTTCCTCCAGATTGCGGATCTGCTGGCTGAGCGAGGGCTGGGCGACGCGCAGCACCTCCGCCGCGCGGGAGAAGTTTCCGCTCTCGGCGATCTGCACGAAGTAGCGGAGCTGCCGCAGATCCATAGGGGACGATCCTCACGATTGAGACAGCCAGCCTGCACGGCGACGTTTTTCGACGCCTGCCTAGAATTATATCATATGCATATATTATGGATTTTGTCCTGACAAAAATTATTTATAATCAATGCTTTATTTGATCTTCTGCGGCCTAATGGTCTGCGCAAACTTTAAGTCATAGGACAGGCCGATAGCTCTCATCGGAAAACCGTCTTTGATCGCGGGGCGCGTCTCCGTCAGCCTTCGACGCGGCGCGAAGATATGCGCACCCCTCGGCCGCAGCGCGGTATGATCTCGGAGAGAGACACCATGACGTCGTCTAGATTATCGCATGCGTTTCGCTGGCTGGCGCTTGCGGGAATCGCGCTCTCTCCCACGGCTGCGCTGGCGCAGAAGGCGCCCTGTATTGGAAACTCGGTCGCGACGACTGGTCCTGCGGCCTTCGGCGGGGCGGCGATCAAGATGGGCGCCGAGACCGCGATCGAGGAAATCAACGCCAAGGGCGGCGTGCTGGGCCAGCCGCTGAAGCTGATCCAGTACGACGACGCCGGCGCGCCGCCGCGCGGCGTCGACAACACCCGCCGCATCGCGCTCGCCGACAAATGCGTCGCGATCCTCGGCGGCTACCACTCCACCGTGTCGGTCGCGCAGGCCGAGCCCGTGAACGCGATCGGCATTCCCTTCGTCGGCGTGCTCGCGGCCAACACCAAGGCGATCGAGAACGGCCGGTCGCCGAACTACATGTTCCGCGTCTCCGCCAAGGACAAATGGGTCGCCCGCTTCCTCGTCGAGAAGGCGATGGCGCAGTCCAAGACCGGCAAGGTCGCGTTCTTCTACGAGAACACCGGCTGGGGCAACGGCGCGCTGCCGGACGTGCAGGCGGCGATGAAGGCCGCCGGCAAGGAGCTGGTCGCGACCGAGACCTTCAACTGGAACGACCAGGACATGACGCCCCAGGCGATCCGCGCGCGCGACGCCGGCGCCGACGTCGTGCTGTTCTGGGCGCTCGACCGCGAGGGCAACCAGATCCTGCGCTCGATGGACAAGGTCGGCTACAAGCCGACGATCATCGGCGCCTGGGGCATCGCCGGCAATCTCGGCGAACTCGCCGGCCCGCTCGCGAACGGCGTCCAGGTCGTCCAGACCTACACCTTCATGGGCGAGATGGACCCGAAGAAGAAGGCGCTCTGGGACAAGATCTCCGCGAAGTACGGCCTCAAGGACCCGCAGGACATCAAGATGAGCTCGGGCGTCGGCAACGCCTACGACGCCGTCTACATCATCGCGCAGGCGATCGAGAAGGCCGGCGCCTACGACTGGGCCAAGGTCCGCGAGGCGCTCTATCAGGTGCGGATGGAAGGCCTCGTCGCGAACTACGATCCCGCCTTCGACGACTCCGATCCTGAGCGTCAGGACGCCATCCTGCCCAAGTACTACAAGCTGACCGCCTGGCAGGACGGCAAGCTGCTGCCGATCGAGCAGACGCCCTACGGCAAGACCAACTGACGCCGGACGGCGGGCCGCCCGTCCGCGCGGCCGCCGTCCTACGCACCCTTCGGACCGTCGTCCTAACCGTCGGAGCCGAACGGCGCGGGCGGCTCCCACCCCGGAGCCGTCCGCGACTTCCGCCGCAGAGCATCCCAGCCCATGACCACAGTCCTGCAATACACGCTGTCCGGCCTCGCCATCGGCGGCGTCTACGCGCTCGTCGCGCTTGGCTTCCACATCATGTGGTCGACGGCGAAGGCGGTGAACTTCGCCCATGGCGACACGCTGATGATCGGCGCGGTCCTCGCCGTGCTCGGCGTCGACGCCGGGATGCCGGTCTGGCTGGCCTGTTCGCTGTCGATCCTCGCCGGCGCTGTCTTCGGCGTCGCGCTCGAGCGGATCGCGGTGCGGCCGTTCACGGCGGAGGCCAACTCGATCGGCTGGATGCTCGCGACGATCGCGATCGGCATCATGGCGGAGAGCCTCGCCACCATGCAGTTCGGCGGCTTCTCGCGGGCGCTGCCCTCGCCGGGCGTGGAACGGCCGATCAGCGTCTTCGGCGCCGGCGTCTATCCGCAGGAGCTGCTGATCCCGGCGGTCGCGGTGCTGCTCACCCTCGGCCTCGGCCTCGCCCAGAAACGCACGCTGGTCGGCCGCGCGATGCGGGCCGTCGCCCATGACAAGCGCGCGGCCGCCCTGATGGGGATCAACGTCAACCGCATCGTCGCGCTGTCCTTCGGGCTCGCCGCGGTGCTCGGCGCCGGGGCGGGGGTGCTTGTCGCTCCCGTCATCCAGGCCTCCGCCACCATGGGCGTGCTGATCGGCCTCAAGGGCTTCGCGGTCGCGATCATCGGCGGCATCACGAGCGCGCCCGGCGTGCTCGTCGCCGGCCTCGCCTTCGGCGTGCTGGAGAAGTTCGTCGAGGGCTACATCTCGACCGCCGCCCGCGAGATCGTCGCCTTCAGCGTGATGATCGCGGTGCTGCTCGCCTTCCCGCAGGGCCTGTTCGGCAAGCGCGAGACGGTGAAGGTATGAGCCGGCTGCACCTCCTCGGCTTCATCGCCCTCGCGGGACTGCTCGTCGCCGTGCCGCTCACCGCGGAGAACGAGTACGAGCTCCGCCTGTTCATGCTGTTCCTGATCTACGGCCTGATCGCGGTCGGCCTCAACGTGCTGGTCGGCCTCACCGGTCTCGTCTCGCTCGGCCAGGCCGGCCTGTTCGCGCTCGGCTCCTATACGGGGGCGATCCTCGCGGTCCGTCTCGGCGCGGACCTGATCACGGCCTCAATCGGCGCCGCGGTGGTCGCCGGCGTCGCCGGCGTCGCGCTCGCCTATCCGACGGTCCGGGTGCGCGGCGTCTATCTCGCGGTCGTCACCATCGCCTTCGGCATCATCGTCGAGAACGTCGCGATCGAGTGGTCGTCGCTCACCGGCGGCACGACCGGCCTCAGCGGCGTGCCCATGCCGAACGTGCTCGGCTACGAGCTCTCCGGCTACGGCTTCTACGGCGTGCTGGCGGTGACGCTGCTGCTCGCCACGCTCGCCGCCCACAATCTCAAGAACTCGGCCTACGGCCGCGCCATGCTCGCCGTCTCCCAGAGCGAGATCGCGGCGCGCTCGCTCGGGATCAACGCCACCGCGATGCGCATCCTCGCCTTCGTGGCGGCGGCGGTGACGGCGGGCGTCGCCGGCGTGTTCTACAGCTTCCTGAACCAGTACATCTCGCCGGACATCTTCACCTTCTCCGACAGCGTCCGCTTCCTGCTGATGGTGATCCTCGGCGGCGCGGCGACGACCTTCGGCCCGGTGCTCGGCGCGTTCACGCTGACCTACCTGCCGGAGTACCTGCAGGAGTTCCAGCTCTGGCAAAAGTTCGCCTACGGCGCGCTGCTGCTGATCGTGATGTTCGTGCTGCCGCGCGGCGTGCTCGGAACGGCCGGCTTCGTGCTGAAGCGGCTGAGGCCCCCGGCGCGCGGGCTTTCCGAGGCGGAGATCGCTTCGGCGCAGGCCGAGCTCGCGCCCGCCGCCCGCGGAGCCACCGCCGAGCTCGTCACGGACGACCTGACGGTCCGGTTCGGCGGCCTTACCGCGCTCTCGGCCGCCAATGTCCGGGTGAAGGGCGGCGAGGTCCACGCGCTGATCGGGCCGAACGGCGCCGGCAAGTCCACCTTCGTCAACGCGATCTCCGGCGTCTACCGGCCGACGTCGGGCTCGTTCGGGATCGACGGCGAGGACCTGACGGGCAAGCGCCAGCACGAGATCGCGAAGCTCGGCCTCGCCCGCACCTTCCAGAACACCGAACTGTTCGGCGACCTCACGGTGATCGAGAACGTCATGGTCGGCGGGCAGACCAGGCTCAGCTACGGACTGGCCGACGCCCTGCTGCGCACCCCGCGGCAGCGCCGCGAGGAGCGGGCCCTGCGCGCGGCGGCGGTCGGCCTGCTCGCCTTCGTCGGCCTGACGGAGCACGCCAACGAGGCCGCCCGCTACCTGCCGTTCGGCTTGCAGCGCCGGCTCGAGATCGCCCGCGCGCTCGCCGCCCGGCCGCGCCTGCTGCTGCTGGACGAGCCGGCCGCCGGCCTGACCACCCAGGAGATAGACGACCTCGCGACGATGATCCGCAAGATCGCAGCCTCGGGCGTCTCGGTGCTGCTGATCGAGCACCATGTCGACCTGATCATGGCGGTCGCCGACACGGTGACGGTGCTCGACTACGGCCAGGTGATCGCGAGCGACCGCCCCGGCGTCGTCCAGAACGACCCGCGGGTGATCGAGGCCTATTTCGGCACGCCCGTCGCCCATGGCGAATTCGCGGAGGCGGCGTCGTGAGCGCCCCCGCGACGCCGAACGAGACCCTGCTCGAGATCAGGAATCTCGAGATCCGCTATGGCGCGGCGGTCGCCGTGCGCGACGTGTCCATGACCGTGAAGCGCGGGCAGCTCGTGGCGGTCATCGGCGCGAACGGCGCCGGCAAGTCGTCGCTGGTGCGCGGCGCGACCGGCCTCGTGCGGCCGAGCCGCGGCGAGGTGCTGTTCCGGGGCGAGGACACGACGCGCCTGACCGCCGACGCCAAGGTCCGCCGCGGCCTCGTGATGGCGCCGGAGGGCCGGCTGCTGTTCCCCGACCAGACGGTCGACGACAACCTGACCCTCGGCGCCTATGTCCACGGCGGCCTCAAGGGCGAGCGCGCGCGCCAGACCCGCGAGCGGGTGCTGGAGATGTTTCCGAGGCTTCGGGAGCGTCTGGGCCAGCTCGCGGGCAGCATGTCCGGCGGCGAGCAGCAGATGCTCGCGATCGCCCGCGGCCTGATGGCGGAGCCGGAACTGTTCGTGATCGACGAGCTGTCGCTCGGCCTCGCGCCGAAGATCGTCGACCAGCTCATCGGCGTGCTGCGCGATCTCAACCGCCAGGGGCTCACCATCCTGCTGGTCGAGCAGCTCGCCGCCCGCGCGCTCGCCATCGCCGACCACGCCTACGTCATCTCCAACGGAATCGTCGCGAAGGAGGGTCCCTCCCAGGAGCTCGCGCGCGACCCGGAGGTGATGGCCGCCTTCCTCGGCAAGGCGCATTAGCCCGCGCCGCCGCGATCGAACACCACCCCAAGGAGCGTACCCATGTCCCGCGTCGTCGATCTCAGCCTGACCGTCGAAGACAACATGCCGGCCCACAAGCTGTTCCAGCGGCCGGTCATCACCACCCATCTCAGCCACGAAAGCTCCAAGGCCTTCGACCTCGGCGTGCCCGGCGACGCGATGACGTTCCAGACCAACTTCATCGCCATGCTCGACCACGTCGGAACCCACGTGGACGCCTACAAGCACGTGAACCCGAACGGCGCGCCGATCGACGAGATGCCGCTTGAGATGTTCATGGGCAAGGCGCTCTGCTTCGACCTCCGCCACATTCCCGACCTCGGCGACATCACCGTCGCCGACATGGAGGCGGCCGAGGAAAAGTGCGGCGTCAAGGTCGACGGCCACATCGTGCTGCTCTGCACCGGCTTCCACGCCCGCAACTATCCGAGCCTGGACTCGGTCTGGAAGAACCCGCTTCTAACGGTGGAGGCCACCCAGTGGCTCTACGACCGCGGCTCCAAGATGCATGGCGTCGAGGGGCCGTCGACCGACAAGCCGACGGACAACATCTTCGCCCAGCACCGGCTTTGCCGCGATCTCGGCGTCAGCCACTGGGAGTGGCTCGTCAACCTCGAAGAGCTGGTCGGCGCCGGGGAGTTCCAATTCTTCGGCGCGCCGATCAAGTTCAAGGGCGGCTCGGGCTCGCCGGTCCGCGCCTTCGCCATCGTGAACTGACGCCCCTGCGCGCCGGCTTCGCCGGCCGCCTGCCGGGCGTCCGCGGCTTGTTTCGGCGGGGGCGCCGCCGTCAAGCCGTGGACGCCCGGCGTTAGGGGGCTCGTGCGAGGCGGTCCCGTCCCGCCGACGACCCCCGCTGGTTCACCCGGAGAGCCGCCCATGTCCGCCGACTTCGACTTCATGAGCGCGACCGAGCTCGCGCGGCTGGTGGCAACCAGAGCCGTCTCGCCCGTGGAGCTGACCCGGCGGTCGCTTAACCGAGCGGCGGCGACGCAAGGGACGCTCAACGCCTTCTTCCTGCTGATGGAGGACGAGGCGCTGGCGGCCGCCCGTGAGGCGGAAGCCGCGGTGATGCGCGGCGACGAGCTCGGCCTGCTGCACGGACTGCCGTTCTCCGCCAAGGACCTGATGGCGGTGAAGGGGCAGCGTTACGCCTCAGGATCCCGCGCGACCGCCGACAACGTGGCGGAGGTCGACGCTCCCGCGGTCGAGCGCGCCAGGGCCGCCGGCGCGATCCTGATTGGCAAGACCACGACGTCCGAGTTCGGCTGCAAGCCGGTCGGCGACAGCCCGCTCACCGGAATCACGCGGCATCCCTGGGATCTGAGCAAGACCCCCGGCGGCTCGAGCGCCGGCGCCGCGGCGTCGGTCGCGGCCGGGATCACGCCGTTCGCGCTCGGCACCGACGGCGGCGGGTCGATCCGAATCCCCTGCGCCCTGACGGGGCTTTCCGGGCTCAAGGGCCAGTTCGGGCGCGTCGCCGTGTGGCCGACCTCGGCGACGCCGACGCTCGCCCATGTCGGGCCGATGGCGCGCTCGATCGGGGACGCGGCGCTGCTGTTCTCGGCGGTCGCCGGCTACGATCCGCGCGATCCGTTCGCGGTCGCGGGGCCTGTCCCGGACGTGCTGGGCGCGGTTGGCCGGGGCGTGGAGGGGCTGAGGATCGCGTGGAGCCCCACGCTCGGATACGCCCGGCCGGACGCAGAGGTCGTGGCCATCGCGGAGGCGGCGGCGAAGCGGCTCGCTGACGCCGGCGCCATCGTCGAGGAGGTCGAGCGGGTGTTCGACGCCGACCCGGAAGACCTGTGGATGGCCGAGTTCTACGCCGGCGTCGGCACGCGGCTCCGGACCGTGGTCGAGACCAAGCGCGAGCTGCTCGATCCGGCCGTCGCCGTCGTGCTCGAGGCCGCGCTCGCGCAGGAGATGCGCGACTACTACGACAAGGTCTTTCGTCGCTATGCGTTGCGGGACCAGATGCGCCGCTTCTTCGAGCGCTACGACGCGCTGCTGTCGCCGACGCTGCCCAAGGCGAGCGTGCCGGCGGGCGTCGACGTGCCCGAGGGACTGACCGACCGCACGCTGGTGAGCTGGGTGTTCTACACCTATCCCTTCAACCTGACGGGCCAGCCGGCGGCTTCGGTCCGCGCTGGGCTGGCGTCGGACGGCATGCCGGTCGGCCTGCAGATCGTGGGGCGCGCGCTCGGAGAGGCGGACGTCGTGGCGATCGCGGCCGAGGTCGAGCGTGGTCGGGTGGAAGAGGGCGACCTGTTCAGGAGCCGCCTCGCCGCGGAGCTTCGCTAGGGCGCGTCGGCTAGACCGAAGCCGATCACGGCGCCGCCCTGACGGAAGCCCCAGATCTGGCTGCCGCCGGCCGCGACCGCCACATATTGCCGGCCGTCGACGGCGTAGGTCATGGGCGGGGCGTTGACGCCGGCGCCGCAATTGAAACGCCAGAGCGGGTCGCCCGTCCGGGCGTCGAGCGCCATCAGATCGCCGCCGCCCTCGCCGGTGAAGACGAGGCCGCCGGCGGTGGCGAGCACGCCGCCGATCAGCGGTTCGGCGACCTTGCGGGTCCACAGGAGCTTGCCGCCGCGCGCGAGGTCGATCGCGCTCACCAGCCCGTACATGCCCTCCTTCTCAGGCTCGATCGCGAAGTATCGCAGTTCCGGCTTGTCGCCCTGCGCCGGCAGCGTCCGGACGCTGTAGCGGGCCGGCCAGTGCATCGCCGCGACATAGCCCACGCCGCGCGCCGGATCGACGGAGGCCGGCGACCAGTTGACCCCGCCGCCGACGCCCGGCGCGATCACCACGCCCTCCGGCGTCGGGGCCTGGAACATGTTGGACTGGGGGATGTAAGGCTCGGACTTGAACAGCAGCCGGCCCGTTTCGCGGTCGTGGACGAAGTACCAGCCGAGCTTGCTCGCCTGGCCGACCGCCGCGACCCGGCGCCCGTCGAGCTCGACGTCGAACAGCGACGGTGGGCTCGCCACGTCGTAGCCCCAGAGGTCGTGGGGCACCTGCTGGTAGGCCCAGACCAGCCGCCCGGTCTTCGCGTCGAGCGCCACCAGCGACGAGGTGTGGAGGTTGTCGCCGGGCCGGCTTTCGCTCGCGGCCTGAGGGGAGGGGTTGCCGACGCCGAGGAACAGCAGGCCGCGCTCCGGGTCGTAGGCCGGGGCGTGCCAGATCGAGCCGCCGCCGTAGCGCCACGCGTCGCGATGCTCGGGCGCCGAAGCCTTCTCCGCCGCGATGTCGCGTGGAAGCTTCGCGCCGTAGGCGGTGGTCTCGACGAACGCGCCTTCCCAGTCCTTCACCGTGCTGTCGAACGACCAGACGCGCGCGCCGGTCGCGGCGTCGAAGGCGGCGAGGAAGCCGGGCCGGCCGTAGCGGCCGGCGACGCCGACCACGGCGCCGAGGGGCGCGCCGGGGCGGTCGCTGTCGAGATGGAGGCCGTAGCCAACGCCGGTGATGCCGACGACCACCTTGCCGTCATAGACCAGCGGCGCCGCGGAGGCGCCGACGCCGGTCGAGCCGGACACGGTCTTGGCGGCGTCGGCGGCGTTGAGCGCCAGCGCGTCCTCGGTCGGGGCCGGCGCGCCGGCGTCCTCCACCAGCGCGACGTCCCAGAGCGGCTTGCCGGACGCCTGGTCGAGCGCGACGAGACGCGCGTCGACGGTCGCGACGAACACCTTGCCGTAGCCGAGCGCGACGCCGCGGTTGCCGGGGCCGCAACAGAGCTTTTTCGTGCGGGCCTTGTGCTCGTAGCGCCAGCGCTCGCGCCCGGTCGCGGCGTCGATGGCGATGACGTGGGAGAAGGGGGCGGACAGGTACATCACGCCGTCCGCGACGAGCGGCGTCGTCTGGAAGGTGGCGGCGTAGCCGGTTTGGTAGATCCATTTCGGGACCAGCCGCTTCACCGTGCCGGCGTTCACCTCGTCGAGCGGGGAGAATCGCCGCGCGCCGTAGTCGCGCCCGTGGAGCAGCCAGTTGGCGGGGTCGCTGTCCGCCGCGCGCATCCGGGCGTCGTCGAGCGGTTGGGCGACCCCGGGCGCCGCGATCAGGACCGCGAGCGCCGCCGCGCCCAGCATGCGAATGAACCCCATCGTGCGACGCTCCCGTCCGGACCCCGTCTGCGGGATGCGGGCGAAGCTTGGCGCAGGCGGGGGCCGCGCCGCTATAGGGAACAGGTCGCAGGCGTCGCGCGGATCAGCTGCGCGCGGGCTCCAGGGCTTCGGCTTCGGTGGTCGGCTGCGCGTCCACGAGGCCGGCGCCGTCGGTCTCCGGGGCTTCCAGCTCGTGGTCGCCCTTCAGCCCGTCCTCGATGTAGTCGGCGATGACGCGGGCGAGGTCGCCCTTATCGCTCCAGGCGCGTAGCACGTCGTGGTCGGCGCCCTTCACGAAGTCGATCGAGACGCCGCGCGCGCCGGCGAGATTCGAGGCCTGGATGATGTCCGCCACGTTCTCCGTCCCGACCACGATCTTCAGCTTCTCGATGCGGCCCTTGAGGATGTAGCGGAGATCGGCGCAGCGCGGCTTGAAGAACTCGAAGTCGGCCTTCCAGCGGCTGTCGCCCAACCGGCCGCGGGCCTCGAGCGAGATCACCGTCTGCGGCGCGATCGAGAGCGCGAACCGGGCGCCGAGCTGCTCGCCGATGCCGACCGCGGCGTAGCCGCCCATCGAGGCGCCGATGGTGACCAGCGGCAGGTCGTCGTCGCCGAACTTGTCCTCGATCAGCTCCTCGATATAGGCGGTCGTGCCCTCGAAGTTGTCGGACACGCCCTTGACGCCGAGATTGTACCAGCGCCGCGTGCTGTCCTTCAGGAAGATCGCGTTGTAGGGCAGCGAAGCGATCTCATCGACGAGTTCGAAGTCCGGAACGCTGTAGCCGGACTTCTTCACCAGTCCGCCGAACACGACGACATTGGCCTTCGCGCCGGCGGCGTGCGCGATTTTGACGGACTCGTTGATCGTTTCGACTTGATTTGCCATCCACACCCCGATGCGTCTGCGAACGTCCCCGCCCCGCCTTTCGCCTGCCCGAAGGGCGACGGCGGCCGCTCAGCGAAGTATCACAGGTTCATGCCCAATCTCTGCCCAGAACCCGTCCCCGATGCAAGTCCAGAAAGGCTGTGCGAACGTCCACGGATGTGATGCTCCGTCCCGGAATGGGACTTCAACTTGAGCGCGATCACTTCCGGATTGTTCGTGACGTCACGCCGACCGTGGCCTTAAGCGAAAGATTATTCCAGTTTTATGACGGAGCATTACGTGCTTCTACGAATGCGCCGACATTCTCTATCCGAGGATAGGGGGCTGGATCGCGGCGCGCGACGCGCTTATTGGCGCAGAGCAGGAAAGGCGCCATGACGTCCGCGCCGCGAGGAGGCCGCCAATGTCCCGTCCCATGCTGATCGCCACAGGGCGTCCGCCCGACGAGGCGCTGGAGACGCTCGAACGCGTCTTCGACCTGCGCCGCCTGTGGGAGGCGCCGTCGCTCGACGCCCTGCTGGCGGACGGAGCGGGCGACGCGGAGGCGATCGCCTCGTTCGGAAAGCGCCCCGTCGACGCCGACCTGCTGGAGCGGCTGCCGCGGGTCAGGATCGTGTCGCATTTCGGCGTCGGCTACGACAGCGTCGACGCGGCCTTCGCCGCCCGGCGCGGGATCGTGGTGACCAACACGCCCGACGTCCTGAACGAGGAGGTCGCGGACACCGCGCTCGGCCTGCTGATCGCGACCGTGCGTGAGTTCGCCTGCGCGGAGCGCTGGCTGCGCGAGGGTCGCTGGAGCGGGGAGGGGCCTTACCGGCTGACCTCGAGCCTGCGCGGCCGCACCGTCGGCGTGATCGGCATGGGCCGCATCGGCCGCGCCATCGCGCGCCGGCTCGACGCCTTCGATCTGCCGGTCGTCTACCACAGCCGAAGGCCGCAGCCGGACCTCGCCTATCGCCACTATCCCGATCTCGTGGCGATGGCGCGCGACGTCGACACGCTGATCGCGATTCTTCCAGGCGGCGCCGAGACCAGAGGCGTCATCAACGCCGAGGTCTTCCAGGCGCTTGGTCCGGACGGGGTTCTGATCAACGTCGCCCGCGGCTCCGTGGTGGACGAGCCCGCCCTGATCGCGGCGCTGCGCGACGGCGTGATTCTCGCCGCCGGCCTCGACGTGTTCGCGCAGGAGCCGCACGTGCCGCAGGAGCTGATCGCGCTGCCCAACGCGGTGCTGCTGCCGCATGTGGGCTCGGCCTCGGTCGCGACGCGCCGCGCGATGGCCGATCTCGTCGTCGCCAATCTCGAGGCCTACGCCGCCGGCGAGCCGCCGCTGACGCCGGTCGCG
The DNA here is from genome assembly GCF_042681025.1 of Methylopila henanensis. Lineage (NCBI taxonomy): Bacteria > Pseudomonadati > Pseudomonadota > Alphaproteobacteria > Hyphomicrobiales > Methylopilaceae > Methylopila > Methylopila henanensis. Next base: position 5,295 of record NZ_JBHUER010000008.1, on the reverse strand, counting down.
GAGACGCCGTTCACAGGCTGGAGTCTGTAAGGACGGAGCGCGGAGCGAGCCGCCGTCGGTCAGCCGGCGGCGGTCTGCTCGTAAGGGCGGATCACGTTAATCAGCGCGCCGTAAGGGGCGAGCAGCAAGAACGCGCCGGCGACCTTCACCACGAAGTCGTAGGTCGCGAGGCTCGCCCACAGCGGCGTCTGCGCGAGGCCGAACAGCGCGACCGGCTCCGACATCGCGGGGTCGCCCGCGAAGGCGAGCGAGAAGAACAGTCCGGTGTCGACCGCGGAGCCGATGAGGCCCGCCGCGAGCGGGGCGCGCCACCAGGCCAGGCGGCGCAGCTTCGAGAACACCGCCACGTCGAGCAACTGCCCGACGAGGAACGCCGAGCCCGAGGCGAGCGCGATCCGCGGCGTGGCGAGCCAGATCGACAGCGCGACCGCGAGCGCGAAACCGCAATAGACCACGCGCCGCGCGGCGGAGGGGCCGAAGCGACGGTTGGTCAGGTCGGTCACGAGGAAGGCGAGCGGATAGGTGAAGGCGCCCCAGGTCAGCTTGTCGCCGAGGCCGAGGGCGTCGACCGGATGCTGCACCAGAACGTTCGACGCCGCGACGACCAGGGCCATCGCGGCGACGGGAAACGCCAGTCCGCCCGCCGTGAGCGGCTCGCGCGTCACGGCGTGTCGTTTCGGACGAGAGGGATCAGGAGGCCTGCGCCTGCTCGGCCTGCTGGCCGGCCTTGGCGATCTTGCGCTTGAGGTCGCGCGCGCCCTGGCTCAGCTCGAGCTCGGAAGCCTTCGCGAGGAACGCGTCGAGGCCGCCGCGGTGCTCCACCGAGCGCAGCGCGTGGGCCGAGACCCGGAGCCGCACCGACTGGCCGAGCGTCTCGGACAGCAGCGACACGCGCAGCAGGTTCGGACGGAACGTCCGCTTGGTCTTGTGGTTCGAGTGGCTGACCTTGTGGCCCGTAAGGACGGCCTTGCCGGTCAGTTCGCAGCGCCGCGACATGGGCTCAGCTCCTGAAGGTGACGTTTCGACCCGCGCGTTCGAGCGGCGCTTCGGGCGGCGCGCCGCCCGGGCGCGCGCTCCGCGTGCCTGAAAGAGAAGGCGGTCCTATAACGGCGGGGCGGCAGCCCGTCAAGAATTGCGCCGCGGCACAGCGGAACGGGCGCGTGGAACGTCGGCGAGGCGAGGTCTTGGGCGCTAGGCCTCACAAAAGGCCGAATATGATCTAGCATCTTAGAGCCGTTTGGCGCGTGGCCGTCGCCGTGATTCTTCGACGCGCCGCGCGTCGTCCGTTCCGACGTCGTCGCAAGGGTTGCTCGTGGCCGTCCGATTCCTTGTCCGCCTCAGCGCGATCGCGCTCGCCGTCGCCGCCTCCGCGCAGGCCGCTTCCGCCGCCGAGACGCGGGTGCGCGCCCGCTACGACCTCACGCTCGCCGGCTTCAGCATCGGCACCGCCTCGATGCAGGCCGGCATTCAGGACCAGAGCTACGACCTCAACGTCAGCGCCCGCATGACGGGGCTCGCGCGCTTCCTCACCGGCGGGCGCGGAGCGGCGACCGCACGGGGCGCGCTGCGCGACGCGACGGTGACGCCGGCCGCCTACGCCATCAACACCCGCTCGGGCGAGAAGGGCCAGGTGATCCGCTTCGCGCTCGCCGCCGGCGCCATCCGCTCGATGCTGGTCGAGCCGCCGGCGCGGACCGAGGGGATCGTCCCGGTCTCCGACAGCGACAAGCGCGGCGTGCTGGATCCCGTGAGCGCCCTGATGATGCCGGTCGCGGGGGCGGGCGATACGCTGGCGTCGTCGTCCTGCAACCGCACGCTGCCGGTGTTCGACGGCCGACAGCGCTTCGACGTCACGTTGCGCTACGACCGCACCGAGACCGTCAAGGGCGGCTCCTCGGCGCCCGGCCAGTACGAAGGCCAGGCCATCGTCTGCAAGGCGAGCTACAAGGCGATCTCCGGCCATCGCCCCGGCCGGAAGCAGGTGGCCTTCATGGAAAGCAACAAGGACATGGAGGTCTGGCTGGCCCCGGTCGCCGGGACCCGCGCGCTGCTGCCTTGGAAGATCTCGGTCCGGACCGAGGTCGGCACGGCCGTGATCGCGGCCAGCTCCTTCGTCGTCGTCCGGCCCGGCGACAAGGACAAGAAGGTGGGCGCCGACCTCTGACCGGCGGATTCCACGCGCCGCCGTCGCCCGTTGCGGGGTCGCCCGGTCTTTGTCCCGCCGCAGGCCTGCCTCCCGGGTTGTGGGGGCGTTTCCCCCGTCCCGGGATTTCGCGAGTCGCGCCAAGTGCTTGGAACGAATCGGGAATCGCAACCGGGTCGCCGATTCGACCCGCCTTCGTTCCGGACTCGTTCCGGTTTCGCGGGTTCGCGAAAGACTCGCGCCGCGTGCATCCGGCCGCGTCGGGATGCTAAGGAAGGGTGAATGACCGACGTCGCTGATCTCGCGCCGGCGCCCGCTTCCGACATCCTGGCCCCCATGCGCGGCCGCGGCGTCACCGCGGTGCTCGGCCCCACCAACACCGGCAAGACCCATCTCGCCATCGAGCGGATGGCGGCGCACGGCTCCGGCCTGATCGGCCTGCCGCTCCGGCTGCTGGCGCGCGAGGTCTACCAGCGGCTTGTGGAGAGGGTCGGGGCGGAGAAGGTCGCGCTCGTCACCGGCGAGGAGAAGATCAAGCCGCTCGGAGCGCGCTACTGGGTCTCGACCGTCGAGGCCATGCCGCGCGACCTCGACGTGGATTTCGTCGCGATCGATGAGATCCAGCTCTGCGCCGATCTCGACCGCGGCCACGTCTTCACCGACCGGCTGCTGAACCGGCGCGGCCGCTACGAGACGCTCGCGCTCGGCGCGGCCACCATGAAGCCGCTGGTGGAGAAGCTGCTGCCCGGCGCGCATGTTGTCGGACGGCCGCGGCTCAGCCAGCTCATGTTCGCCGGCGAACGCAAGCTGACCCGCCTGCCGCCGCGCAGCGCCATCGTCGCCTTCTCCGCCGAGGAGGTCTACGCGATCGCCGAGCTGATCCGGCGCCAGCGCGGCGGCGCCGCGGTGGTGCTCGGCGCGCTCAGCCCGCGGACGCGCAACGCGCAGGTCGCGATGTACCAGGCCGGCGACGTCGACTACCTGATCGCGACCGACGCCATCGGCATGGGCCTCAATCTCGACGTCGACCACGTCGCCTTCGCCGGCGACCGCAAGTTCGACGGCCATCAGTTCCGGCGGCTGAACCCCTCCGAGATCGCCCAGATCGCCGGCCGCGCCGGCCGCCACCTGCGCGACGGCACGTTCGGCACCACCGGGCGCTGCCCGCCGTTCGAGCCGGAGCTGGTGGAGCGGCTGGAGGGGCACAGCTTCGACGCGGTGAAGGTGCTGCAGTGGCGGAACGCGCGGCTCGACTTCGCCTCCGTCGGCGCCCTGCTCGACAGCCTGTCGCGCCCGCCGGCGGAGGCGGGCCTCACCCGCGCGCCCGACGCCGACGACGTCCGCGCGCTCGCTCATCTCGCCCGCGACCCGCTGGTGCGCGACGCCGCGCGCGGCGCGAAGGCGGTGTCGCTGCTGTGGGACGTCTGCCAGGTTCCGGACTACCGCAAAATCGCCCCGGCCCAGCACACGGAACTTCTCTCGGAGCTCTATGGTTTTCTGAGCCGGCCGGGTAAGGTCCCGACCGACTGGTTCGCGCGGCACGTCGCCTTGACCGACCGCGCCGACGGGGACATCGACACGCTATCCGCGCGCATCGCGCATATCAGGACCTGGACGTTCGTCGCCAATCGCGCCGATTGGCTGGACGACCCGGTTCACTGGCAAGGAGTGACGCGCGGCGTCGAGGACAAACTGTCGGACGCGCTGCACGAGCGGCTCGCCCAGCGTTTCGTCGATCGCCGCACCAGCGTCCTCATGCGCCGCCTCAGGGAAAAGGACATGCTCGAGGCTGAAATCACGAAGGATGGCGGCGTGACCGTCGAAGGTCATCACGTCGGGCGGCTCGCGGGCTTCCAGTTCGCGCCGGATTCATCCGCCGACAGCGTCGAGGGCAAGGCGCTCAGGGCCGCGGCCGCGAAGGCGCTGACCGGCGAGATCGAGGCCAGGGCGAACCGCTTCGCCAACGCCGGCGACGGCGACATCGTGCTGGCCGCCGACGGGGCCGTGCGCTGGCAGGGCGAACTGGTCGGAAAGCTGGCCAAGGGCGACAAGGCGCTCAGCCCGCGCATCCGCGTGCTCGCCGACGACCTGCTCGCCGGCGCCGCCCGCGAGCAGGTCGACAAGCGGATGGACCAGTGGATCCGCGGCCATGTGGCGAAGCTGCTCGGGCCGCTGTCGGCGCTGGAGCAGGCCGAGGACGTCACCGGCGTCGCGCGCGGCGTCGCGTTCCAGCTCGTCGAGGAGCTCGGCGTGCTCGACCGCGCCCGCGTGGCCGACGAGGTCAAGGGGCTCGATCAGGACTCGCGCTCGAGCCTGCGCAAGCACGGCGTGCGCTTCGGCGCGCACCATATCTATCTGCCGGCGCTGATGAAGCCGGCGGCGCGCGCGCTCGCCGCCCAGCTCTGGGCGCTCGCCCACGGCAAGGACGCCGACGCCAAGGTCGACGACGTCGCCCATCTCGCCGCCTCCGGCCGGACCTCGATCCCGGTCGACAAGGAGATCGACAAGGGCGTCTACCGCGCGCTCGGCTACCGCGTCTGCGGCGAGCGGGCGATCCGCGTCGACATCCTGGAGCGGCTCGCCGACCTGATCCGCCCGGCCATCGCCTGGAAGCCCGGCCAGACGGGCACGCCGCCGGCCGGCGCCTTCGAGGGCAACGGCTTCACCGTCACCGTCGCGATGACTTCGCTCGCGGGCTGCTCCGGCGAGGACTTCGCCACCATCCTGCGCTCGCTCGGCTACCGCATGGAGCGCCGTCCGAAGCCGGCGGAGCCGATCGCGCCGCCCGCGCCCGTCGGGGCCGAGGCCCCTGCGGCCGAGGCCGCCGTGGAGCCGGACGTCGCCGAGACGGTCGAAACCGCGGCGCCCGATGTCGCGGACGCCGACCTCTCCACGGAGGCCGGCCTCGCCGAGACCGCGCCCGACGCCGTCGAAGCGGACGAGGCCGGGGAAAGCGCTCCCGAGCCCGTGGCCGACACGCCGGTGTTCGACGCCGCGGCCTCCGAGCCGGCTCTTGTCGACCCGGTCGCCTCCGACGAGCCCGAGCCGGAGACGGTCGTCGCGGCGCTCGCCGAAGAGGACGTCGAGGCCGCCGGGATCGACGCCGAGACGGCGGAGGCCATTGCGGAGACCGCCGCGGCCGTCGCCGTCGA
>NZ_JBHUER010000007.1:0-160491 GCF_042681025.1 Methylopila henanensis | reverse complement strand
GCGCCGCCGTGTCGCCGGCGCATAGAACGGATCGCCCTGCCGACAGGTCGTGGCTGAAAGGGCTTTCTGGCGGCATCGCCGGTCGAGGCGACCGTCGCGCTGATGCAATCGGTCGAGGGCTACGTCGCAAGAGCACACCCGCGGTCGGAAGACCTGGAGGAGCTCAATTTCACCGTGGACGGCGCCGCCGTCTGCCTGCAGCCCGACTACAGCCACATCTGGGCCCACGAGCCCCATCCCGAATACGGGCACGACGCTGACGAACTCCTCTCGCAATTTCTGACCTGGCTGGAGGCCGGCGAGGAGGCCGCGGTGCTTGCCGGGGTGGAGCACGCGGTCCCGCGCTGTCGGCTGGCGGTGCTTTGGTCCAGGCTCTTCATGGCCGCCGCCGCCCGGGGCGGCACCTTGGCAGAGCGCCTTCGACCCTATGCGGCCCGGCCCGAGTTTTTACTCGCATCAGATACGAGCAAGGACGCCATCGATCTTCTGGCCGCCCAATACGACCAACTCCCGGAGCCGAAGCGCCGCGCGCTGGAGCTCGACCTGCTCGCCCGTCCCTTCGACGAATATGTCCATCCGGAGACGGCCAAGGAGGGCTTCCTTCGCCGGCTTTTCGGAACGATCGGCGCGGAGCGCCTAGCCACCGAAGAGGCGCGCGGGGTCCTGGCCGCCGCTCCCGAAGCCGGGACCACGAACCACCGGCTCTTCAGGATCAGCTCGGCCTATGTCGAGGCCGGCGATGACTATCGATGGCTAGAACAGGATACGAGGGACGATCCAGCCGTCCGCGACGCGATCGCCGATCTGGATGTCGTGCGCGAGAAGCTTCGCCTGGAAGTCGGCGACAATGAGCCGGTCGAGGATCTCGACGCCGCGCTTGGCGCCTTGGGCGAACTGCGAAATCGCCTGAACGCTGAAGCCATTCCCGACCGAGGCCTGCTCCATCGCGCCGAAGGTTCGTTCGCCCAGGGGCTGCACAAGTTGGTCAAGAGCGACCACATCGGCCTGGACACCGGGCCGAACACGCTCAGTCAGCTCGTCGGCTGGATCGAGGATGCCAGCCGGCTCGGCAATCCCGAGGTCAATGAGGAGACCGAGGCGAAGTTCGAGGAGTTTTCCTCCTGGGGCTCGCCTTCAGCCCGACTGGAAGCGGCCGAGGCGGCGCTCGACCTTTGCCTCAAGCGGCCGGAGGTCTATCCGGACCTTGAGGCCCTGATCGATCGTATGTTGACCGACCCCCATCCCGCCGTCCGGATGAACACGGCCGTGCACCTCGTCCGCATCTGGGACATCGATCGGGCTGGTTTCTGGCGCCGCGCGGCGCAGGTTGTCCAAGCGGACGCTAACCGAAGCGTGCTCGATACTTTCATCTCCAATACATTGGGCCGGCTTGTCTGGCACGGGGCGGCCCGCGAGGTGGCCGACCTGGTCCTCCCCATGGTCGCGCGCTTCCCCGCAAGCGACCCGCGCAACAAGACCATACGGCATCACTTGGTCGAGCGGTCCCTGCAGCTATGGTTCCGGTTCGGCTTCGAGGACGCCGCGACACATGTCCGCGCTTGGTTCGACAACACGGCTGATCACGCCAAAGAGGTCCGTGACGGCATCCAATGGCTGCGCCCAGTGTTCACGGCCGGCTTGCGCCCCAGTGACGAGCCGCACTTCGCGCTCCAAAGGCCGCAAGCGATTACCCTGCTCGGCCAAGCCGTTACGCAGGCGGGGCAAACTCTTGACCACTACAAGACCCTACCCAACCCAAGCGGGGCGGAGACGGCGCTCGCCCAACAAGTGGTCCAGATCATCGATACGGCCTGCCAGCAGCTTTATTTCAGCTCCGGCGCCTTCCGGCACGGCGACAACAATCCTGCGCCGCTTAGCCCCGAGAATGCGGCGATCTTCCTCCACGACACAGCGCCAATCCTGCGCCAGATCGGTCAGCATGGAGGGCCTCACACCGTCTACTATCTGATCCAGCTCCTCGAGAACATGGTCGAGGCCGATCCAGCTGGTGTCTTCGACCTGATCGCCGCCGCCGTCCTGCAGGGCGGGCAGGAAACCGGCTACCAGTTCGAGCACCTGGCCTCCGACTTGATGGTGAAGTTGGTCGGACGCTTCCTTGCTGACCACAAGGAAATCTTCGACGATCCGCAGCGCCGAACCGCCTTGGTGGACACGCTCGAGGTGTTCGTCGCGGCCGGCTGGCCGTCGATCCGGCGGCTCTTCTACCGGCTTCCGGAACTGTTGCATTAGGCCCTCTCGTGCTCAGCTACGAAGCACTGGATTTGGATTTCAGTGCCGTCCTTCCTTCGAGCGGCTGTTCGGAACGCCCGCAATGGGTCAGAAGCCGCTAGCGCAGCGGCCGCAGCGGCAAGGCTTCTGACTTCTCCGTATGCCGCCGGCTCGGGTCTTGGATACTCGAAAGAGAACTCGTAGAACAGCACCGCCTGATCGACCTGCCGCGCGCCCATCATCGCCGCGTCCTCCGCTCATCGGTCAGGTGTTGACGGAGGTTCGCCCGCGCCCGCCGACTTGCGCCGCCGGAGGTCAGGATGGCCGCACTGCGGTTGCGGCCATGTTCAGGCGAGGATGCGCACCTTCGGTTCGCGGTCCCACTGACGGGTGCGCGCAGGCTTGAGGAACGCCTCCGCGCCACTTCCAAGATCGACCACGCCCGCGTCGGGCTCGACTCCGGCCTTGTCGAGCAGAGGCTGCGCCTCCTTCGTATGCCCGATCGCCTTCAGGTGGCCGAAGGCGTCCTTGACGAAGTCGATCGCCGCGCCTTCCCTCAGAAGTTCGGCGCAGCCCGCTTCGGAGGCCACGACCGCGACCGCGTCGAAGATGACCGAGGGGGCGCCCTGCAACTGAGCGTCGGCCTTCAGCTTCCGACCGTCCTTCAGCGTCACGCCGCCGACCTTGAGCGCGACGATCTTGACCTTCGCGTCTTCGGACGCGGCCGCCGCCTTGAGCGCGTCCACGATCGCGCCGTTGGCCCCGTCGGTGACGAGCAACCCCAGCGCGCGGCCGCGAAGCGTCTCCGGGTACTTGCCGACGATGCGAAGCGCAGGCGACGGATCGAGGTCGATCGGCTCGACGGCGGCTTTCGCCTTCTCCGGCAGGTCCATGTCGAGCCCGGCGGCGACGCGCGTCGCGAGATCCTCGTCGACGTTCTGCAGGTTGGCGAGCACGCGCAGCCGCACATGCTCGAGCGACACCTTCGAAAGCTCGAACACCAGCGCGCTCGCCAGATGCGCCTGCTCCGGCTTCGTCTGCGACCGGAAGAACAGCCGCGCCTGGCTGTAATGGTCGGCGAAGGTCTCGGACCGAATCCGCGCCTTGGTACCCTCGAACGGGACGGCCGTCGTCCGGAAGCCGCCCTTGGGGGCGGCACGCGGACCGCCGTCTTCGCCGGCCTCGGACAGGCTGTTCGGCTCGTAGTTCGCCCGGCCCTTTGGAACGCTCGTCTGCATCTGCCCGTCGCGCTGGAAGTTCTGGAACGGGCAGCCCTTCGCCTGGTTGATCGGGATCTGGTGGAAGTTGACCGTGCCGAGGCGCGAGAGCTGGGTGTCCTGGTAGGAGAACAGCCGGCCCTGCAGCAGCGGGTCCTCCGACACGTCGATGCCAGGCGGGATGTTGGTCGGCAGGAACGCGACCTGCTCCGTCTCGGCGAAGAAGTTGTCGGGGTTTCGGTTCAGCACCATCCGGCCGATCACGCGGATCGGCGCGACCTCTTCGGGGATGATCTTGGTCGCGTCGAGGATGTCGAACGGAAGTGCGTCGGCCTCCTCCTGGGTGAAGAGCTGGACGCCGAACTCCCATTCGGGAAACGCGCCGTCCGAGATCGCCTCGTAAAGGTCGCGCCGGTGGTAATCCGGGTCGGCGCCGGCGATCTTGACCGCCTCGTCCCAGCAGGTGGACTGCGCGCCAAGCTTGGGCCGCCAGTGGAACTTCACGAGAGTCGCGACGCCGTCCGCGTTCAGCAGGCGGAAGGTGTTGACGCCGAACCCCTCGATCATGCGAAGCGAACGCGGGATCGCGCGGTCCGACATCGCCCACATGATCATGTGGGTCGATTCTGGCATCAGGCTGATGAAGTCCCAGAAGGTGTCGTGGGCGGACGCCGCCTGCGGATAGCCGCTGTCGGCCTCCATCTTCACCGAATGGATCAGGTCCGGGAACTTGATCGCGTCCTGGATGAAGAACACCGGGATGTTGTTGCCGACGAGGTCCCAGTTGCCTTCTCTGGTATAGAACTTTACAGCGAAGCCACGCACGTCGCGCGGCGTGTCGACTGACCCTGCGCCGCCGGCGACGGTCGAGAAGCGCGTGAAGACCTCAGTCTTCTTGCCGATTTCGGTGAGGATTTTGGCGGTCGTGACGTCTGCGAGCGACTCCGTCAATTCGAAGAAACCGTGGGCGGCTGAGCCCCGCGCATGGACGATGCGCTCGGGGATCCGCTCATGATCGAAATGCTGGATCTTCTCGCGGAGAACGAAGTCCTCGAGCAGCGTGGGACCGCGGCCGCCCGCCTTCAGCGAATTCTGGTTGTCGCTGATCGGCGCGCCGTGATTGGTGGTGATCCGGGCGCCGGGGCTTGACGCGGTCTGATGAAGTTCGCCGCCGGTGCCAAGGTGCGTCGCCGAGATCGTGTTCTTGGTGGTTTCTGCGTCCGCCATGTTGGCCGCCTCATTTCTGTAAACGTCGTGCCGGCGGCGTCAGACAGCCATGGCTCGTCAGCCGAGCGAAGCCGTCGCTCTCCAACGAGCCAACTGGACTAAAGCGCTCAGCTGTTCGAAACGTTCCAGACTGCAGGCGCCAATTCGGGTCTTTGTGGGAGCCGACCGGGCGTCGAAGCCCGACGAACGCCCCATTCGCCGAGGCTGACGCCAGCCTCGGCGACGGTGAGCTCCGAAGGCGTTGCGACGCGCGCTTCGGCGCAGCTTCGCGCAGATTGCGAAGCTCTGGAGGCGTCAGGCTGCGACGGGGCCCTGACGAGCGTCGCCCCGCTCTTACTGTCCCTGCACCCGCTCGATTATCGGAAACGTCGAGGCGATCTATGGACGACCAGCATGGCGAGCGCCGCCGGCGCGCCGATGAAGGCTGAGACCAGGCCGGCGGGAAGCGGCCATGGATAGGCGACGTTTCGGCCGATCCAATCAGCCGCCGTGAGCAGGGCGGCGCCCACGACCGCCGTGGCGAACGCTCCCGCCCCGTCGGCCCGAAAGCCGGCGAGCCGGGCGAGCCGCGGCGCGATCAGCCCTATGAAGCTCAGCGGCCCGACGATCATGGTCGAGACGCCTGCCGCGAAGGCCGCGAGCCCGAACAGCAAGGCTCGCGTCCGTTGAGGAGGCAGGCCTCCGGCGGAGGCCGTGGTGTCGCCCAGGCTGAGCAGCGCGAGGTCGCGTTGGGCGAGGACGCAGAGCGAAAGCGCGATGACGGCCGCGCCGAGCGCGATCAAGGCGCTTGTCGACGTGACGAGAGAGGTCGAGCCCGACATCCAGTTGAGCAGCGCGATCGCTCTTGGGCCGGACAGCATGAGCAGCAGCGTGGCGACCCCCGAGAGGAACGCGCCGAGCGCCGCGCCGGCGAGCAGGATGTGATTCGGCGAGGCTGCGCCGCCCCGGCTAACCAGAGCGAGCAGCCCGAGCGCGACGGCGGCGCCGCCGGCGGCGGCGAGCGGTGGAACGAGTCCGGCCGCGGTGGGAGCCACCACCGCGATTGTCATCAGGCCGACGCTGGCGCCTTGCGCGACGCCCAGTATTTCGGGACTGGCCATCGGATTCCGGAACAGCGTCTGCAGCACGAAGCCCGACAACCCCGCGAGCGCGCCGGCGGCGCACGCCCCCATGACGCGCGGCCACCGCAGATCAAACGCGAGGTCGCCTGCGAGAGCCGCAAACTGCCAACCGGACTCCGAACGGACGATGAAAAGGGCGCAGAGCGCAACGAATGCGAGCATCGGCAACGCCGACGCGAGTTGGCCCGTCGACCATCGCCGCCGAGTGACGTCGTCTGCCATCGCGGCTCCCCCGCCGGACGACTTCAGTCGTCGCATCAGCCAAAGCAGCAGAGGCGCGCCAAGAAATGTGGTCGCCGCCCCGGTCGGAACGAAGCCGAGGCCCGGCGTCGCCTGCAAGATTTGGTCGGTCGTGAACAGCAGGACGGCGCCGACGGCGGCGCTGGAAATCAGTCGCGGCGTGAGCCGTCGCGCGCCCATGAGGGCCGCGACATGAGGCGCGGCGAGCCCCACGAAGCCGATGACGCCGACCGCTGCCGTCACGCTCGCCGCGAGGGCGGCGGCCAGCGTGAAGGCCATGATCCGGACAGCCGCGACGGGCAGGCCCGCGCCTCGCGCGGTCTCGTCCGACAGATCGAGCAGGCTCAGCGATCGAGCGAGGAGCGATGCGAGAGCCGCGGCGCATGCGAGCCGCGCCGCGAGACGAGCGGCCACGCTCCAGCCCGTCTGATCGAGCGCGCCCGACTGCCACAGCAACAGGTCGCTGAGGTGGTCGCGATGAAAGATTATGACGAGCGCCGTGAGACTCGTGCAGTAAAGACCGAAGATCAGGCCGCCGAGCGTCACCGCGACGGGCGCCGCGCGCCGCCGCGCCGCGACGAGCAGCGCAAATCCGACGGCGAGCGCCGCCCCCGCCAACGCGGGAATCTCAGCTCCGAAGACAAGAAGGCCCGGCGCGTAGAGCGTCGCGAAAACAAGGCCTAGCTGAGCGCCGGCGCTGACGCCGAGCACGGAAGGCTCCGCAAGCGGATTGCGAAGCGCTTGCTGACAAAGCGCGCCGCCAAGACCGAGCGCGGCCCCCGCGATCAGTGCGACGGCTGCGCGCGGCGCGACGGCGAGACCGAAGACCGCCTGCCTGAAGTCGTCGGGAGACGGCTCGCGCAGGGCGTCGAGCCAGAGCGCCGCCGGCAGGGCGGCGTCCGACCGCGCGAGGAAAATCACCAGCCCCAGAATGGCCGACAGAACGAGAAGAGCGATCGGAAGCCGTCGTCCCCGCATGCTAGCCATGGGCGGCTTCCACGGCCGCGACGGCCTGATCCGCGAAGCGAAGCAGAGACGCGAGGCCTCCATAGGGATAAAACCCGCCGAGCCGCGCGATGCGGCCCTTCCGGACCGCAGGCAGGCTGCGCCACAGGGCGTTTGCTGCCGTGGCCCGCGCGAAAGAGCCGCTCGCGTTTTCCAGATCGACGGCCAGAACGACCGCCTCGTTCTCGCCTGCGAGCGCGTCGAGGCCGACGACGGCGGTCCCCGAGTGGGAGAACCGGCCACGCCACGCATTGGGAAGGCCGAGCCGCTCCAGTGCGCCGCCGACCAGCGCGGAGCCGCCGTACAGGGTCGCGTTGCGTCCGGTCTGCGACAGCAGCGCCACGTAAACCGGCGGCGCGCCAACGGCGGCGGCTCGCGCGCGCAGCGCCTCCATTCGCTTTTCGGCTTCGCTCAACAAGAGTCTGCCCAAATCCTCCCGGCCGAGGCGGAGGCTAAGATCTCTCAGGAGGCCCGCCGCAAAGGCCCAACCCGACGCTTCCGGCGGATATGCCGGGATCGGCAGGACAGGGGCGACGCGCTCGAACGTCCGGCGGTCCAGCGCGGACCAAGAATCCATCAGGATCAGATCCGGCTTCAGCGCGATCAGCCGCTCGAGGCTCGGCTCCCAGAACGGTCCGAGATCGGCGACGGTGTCCGGCAAAGGCGGCGTGGCCACGCGGATCCGAAAGTAACCGACGTCCGCGACGCCGACCGGCGTCACGCCGAGCGCCAGCGCGTGCTCGGCGCCGAGCCAAGCGATCGCGGCGACGCGCGACGGGGCCGGCTCCGCCCGCGCGGCCGTCGCCGCGAGCAGCGTGCCCCCGGCAATCAGCGAGAGCGCGTAGCGCCGTGTCGTCGCCTCAGAAATCGACGCGCACCCGGCCGATCACAGTTCGGCGCTGGCCCTGATAACAGGCCGCATCGCTTTCGCAGGTGGTGAAGTACTTCTTGTCGGACAGGTTGACGGCGTTGAGCGCGAAGGTGGCATTGCGCCACCTGTAGCTCAGGCCGGCGTCGAACACAGTCCAACTGTCGACCTTCACCGTGTTCTGAGCGTCGCCATAGGTCTTGCCGACGAAGCGCGCGCCGCCCCCGAGGCTGACGCCCTGCAAGGCGCCGTCCTGGAACGTGTAGTTCAGCCAGCCGGACGCCGTGTGGGCCGGGACCAGCATGGGCCGCTTGCCGGGATAGGCGCCCTTTTTCACATCGACGTCCGCATAGGTGTAGGAGCCGATGAAATCGAGGCCCTGGTTCAGGCTGACCTTGGCCTCGAGCTCAAACCCCTGCGAGTTGGTCTCGCCCATCGGAACCGGGAAACCGTTCTGATAGACGGTAGCGTTGGTCTTGGTGAGGTCGAAGACAGCGGCGGTGAAGAGAGCGTTCCAGCCCTGCGGCTCGAACTTGACGCCCGCCTCGTACTGCCAGCTGGCCGAAGGTTTGAGCGTCCCGCCACCCTGAGTGAGGCCCAGCTGCGGAACGAAGGCTTCGGAATAGGACACATAGGGCGCGAGGCCGAACGGCGTCACGTAAGTCAGGCCAACCCGGCCCGAGAACTTGCCGTCCTTGCGCTTGTAGTCGTCGGCCGCCAGCCGGTCATGCGTATCGACCTCGAGATGGTCGTAGCGACCGCCGAGCGTCAGGACCCAGTTGTCCCACTTGATCTGGTCCTGCCCGTAGAAACCGACCTGCGTCAGCTTTTGACGGTAGTTCTGGAAGCTGGTTCCGAGCTTGCGCGGATCCGGCATGTCCACGCCGTAGATCGGGTTCGACGGGATCAGGATGGTCGAGCCCCAGGCCGTCTGCCACCCGCGGACGTCGGCGTCGACGTAGTTGTTGTCGACGCCGAAGAGGACCGTGTGGTTGACCGGTCCGGTCGAGAACTTTGCTTCCGCCTGCGTGTCCGACGCGAAGGCGGCCATGTCTTCGTCGAATGTGCGATTGCGTCTGGCGATGACGCCGAAGTCCGAAGCCCAGTAGCCCTGCGTCACGTCGAGCAGGGTTTCGGTGTGGCCGAAGCGGCTGTTTTGGCGCACGGTCCAGACGTCGTTGAAGGCGTGCTCGAACTCGTAGCCGATCTGCTGCTGGTCCTGCTTGAAGCCGTCGAAGTTCGGGTCGCCCGTCGGTAGCCAGCGAGAGCCGGGTGCCCGCGCATAGAGCGCGCTGCCGCCGGAACGGTCGCGCAGGGCCTCGCCGTAGACGGTGAGCTTGGTCTGATCGTTCGGCTTCCAGGTGAAGGACGGGGCGAGGTAGAGCCGGTCGTCTTTACGCTCGTCGCCGGTCGGATATTCGAACTGGGTGTCGGACTTCCTGGCCACGGCAATGACCCGGTAGAGCAGCTTGCCGTCGGCGTCGACGGGGCCGCCGACGTCGACCGCGCCCTGGAAGCGATCGTAGGAGCCGGCTTGGCCTTCGATCTGGTAATGCGGATCGTCGGTCGGGCGCTTGCTCACCTTGTTGATGAGGCCGCCGGCGTCGCTCTGGCCGTACAGCGCTGAGGACGGCCCGCGCAGCACCTCGACGCGCTCCAGCGCGTAGGGCTCGGTGCGGAAGAAACTGTAGCTGACGGACGACTGCCGCAGACCGTCGCGGAAATCGCTCGTGGACTGCGCGTTGAAGCCGCGCAGATAGACCCAATCGAAGCCCTTCGGATCGGGACCGTAGGTCTCGACCACGACGCCCGGCACGTAGCGCAGCACTTCGGTGACGCTGGTCGCGCCCTGCCGCTCCATCTGCGTGCGGCCGACAACAGAGATCGACTGAGGCGCCTCGAGGATCGGCGTGTCGGTCTTGGTCGCGCTCGCCGTGCGCTTGGCGACGATCCCGTTCACCGGACCGCGGGCGTTCTCGCCCGCGCCTAAGACGTCGATCGGCTCCAACGCGATCGTCACGCTGTCGTCGGCCTCGGAGGTCCGGTCGAGACGCACGAGCGTGACGGCCTGAGGATCAGTGCGCCTTAAATCGACGCCTGCGCCTTCTAAGAGGCGACGCAGAGCTTCGCCCGGCTTCATGACGCCTGCGACCGGCTTGGAAACCATTCCATTGGGGAGGTTGGCGGGGTAGCCAATCTGCCAGCCGGTCGCGCGCACGAAGGTATCGAGAGCGGACTGAAGCGGTTGCGCAGGAATGAAGAAAGTGATCGAGCGACTTTCGGAAGCCGCTGCTTTGGGTTGAGCTGCCTGCCCGTGCGCCGCCGAGCACAGCAGCGCAAGCGCCAGTCCGCCCGCGACGCCCCGACGCTTCTTAAGTCCGTTCCGCATGAACATCCCCGCTCGCGAAAGGCTGGTCGCGCCGTCGCGATCACCCTCCCCATGCGCTGAGACGAACGAGGCGTCGCAGCCTCACAAATTTTTCTGATGCGTTTGACGCTCAGCGGAGCAGCGCGATCCCGCCCGGCAGATCGATAAGGGTCGCCCCCGCCGCGGCGGCAAGCGAACGGAGCGCCACGTCCGGTTGATCCAGGCGGTAATCACCGCTCACGCGGACGTGCGCCACGCCGCTCCCGAGCATCACGATGCGGCCTTCGCGATAGGCGCGCAGCCGGTCGACGATCTCGCCGAACGTCCTGTCCCGGAAGCTGAGCCAGCCCTCCATCCAAGCGACCGTGCGCGCTGAGTCGACGGTTCGGGGCGAGGACAAGGCGCTTCGCGTCACCTCGACCGCCTGTCCGGGCTGGAGCGCACGCCGCTCGGATGGCGCGGCCAGTCGTTCGACGTCCACCCGGCCTCGAACGAGAGTGATCTGATCGGCGCTTCCCTCGCGCCGGACTTCAAAGGCGGTGCCGATCACCTCCACCAGGCCGAAAGCGCTCTCGACGCGGAAGGGCCGCGATGGGTCGGCCCGGACATCGAAAAAGGCGGCGCCTTTCAGCAGGCGCACCGAACGCCTGTCGCCCGAGAAATCGAGCGCCACAGCGGAAGCTGCATCGAGCGTCATGAGGGATCCGTCGGACAGCGCCACGCGGCTGCGCTCGCCGGTTCCGGAAACGTGGTCCGCCTCGATCTGGATCAGCAATTCCGGCGCCCGGAGTGCGCTCAGTCCAGCGACCGCGGCGAAGGACGCCGCAGCGGCGACGACGAGACGGCGGTTTACGGGCGCGCGCGCAGGAGGCGGTTTGCGAAAGCGCAGCGCCGCGCCGCCGATCTCGGGCGAGCTCCAGAGCTCGGCGATGGCGGCGAAGGCCGCGGCGTGCGCCGGATCAGCCCCGCACCATGCGTTGAACGCGCGGACGACCTCAGCCTCCTCTCCCTGAGCCTGGATCTTCAGAAACCAGGCGAGCGCTTCGTCGCGCACGTCATCTGGAGACTGATTATGGTCGCCTGCAGTCTCTCGAAACAATGTCGCCGTCCGCTGTCGTGCGAGGCCTTATAGTCCAGACGATCCGCGACGAAGAACATCACAATCGTCGATCCTCGCTCGCTAGCGGCGATCGAACCTCTCGATGGCGTCAATGCACGCGCTCATTGCGAGCTTCATGTCGTTGTAGACGGTATTTGGCGACACCCCCAAAGCTTCGCCGATGCGCGGATAGGACCAGCCCTCCAGACGACTCAGCGTGAAGACGCGGCGCGCCCGCTCCGGCAGGCGCCCGAGCACGGCCTCCAGCGCCGCCAGCCTTTCGCGGTCAATCAGCGTCTGGTCGGCCGGCGGCGCGGGCGACATGACGAGCCGAGACTCGACGCTGTCCGGATCCACCTCGACGAGCCTTCGGGCGGCTTGCCGACGGGCGTGATCAAGCGCGAGGTTCCGCGCCGTCTGAAACAGAAACGCCTGAACGTGCTCGACGGGATTCTCGCGGATGGCCTGCGCGACGCGCAGGTAGCTTTCCTGCGCGATGTCCTCTGCTGTCTGCGCATCGCGGACGACGCGAAATATCGAGCCGATCAAAAGACCTCTTCGGTTCAGATAAATCGCGTTCAAGGACGAGTTCGGCATGGAGCACCCGGCGGCGACGGCACCGTAAGCCTCATAACGGCCGCACGACGACAGCCATCGTTCTGGACAGAAGTAAAAAATATAGCAAGTTCAGTATTTTAGAATTAATACAATGATGAGAGGGGTTACGCGTCGGACAGGCCTCGCGATCGGATGATCATTGCGACGATGGCGATTGCCGCGCGGCAGTTGATCTGCCCCTGAGAAGTGGTCCTCCCTGAGGTATGGCTTTTGGCCATATGGAGGACAGCAGGATGCCAATGAAGAGGCACGCCCCTGAAGAGATCGTCGCCAAGCTGCGGCAGGTTGCTTAGCGACACCTGCGTCGGCGACCGATAACCGCGGATTGCGGTCGCCGCTCCCGTCGCGCCGACATAGGAGAAGTCGTTGATGTTGTCGTAGGTTTCGCCGAGGGAGATCAGGCTGCCCGCCGTTAGGGTCAGCGTCGCGGCGTCGCCGGGCTCGCGGCCGTGTAGACGCGGATCTGGTTTCCGCGCGCGAGCCAGATCCGGTCGTTGTCGGGCGTGTACTGGGCCGCCCAGAAGTAGCCCGGCGCACCCGCGGTGAAGTCGTCGACAGTCGTGAGGGTGGTGAAGTTGGTGGTG
Source organism: Methylopila henanensis (assembly GCF_042681025.1). Taxonomy (NCBI): domain Bacteria; kingdom Pseudomonadati; phylum Pseudomonadota; class Alphaproteobacteria; order Hyphomicrobiales; family Methylopilaceae; genus Methylopila; species Methylopila henanensis. The sequence goes on along the minus strand of NZ_JBHUER010000007.1, from coordinate 147,915 downwards.
CTGACCAGCTTGCCCTTCATCTGCCAACTGCTGTCGTAGGCGCCGAGAAGCACGTAGGCGGTCGAGCTCTTGAAGCTGATGTCACGGACTTCGTAAGGGTTGCTCGCGCTCGGAGTGAACACGTTCGTTACGGGGGCGGTCGTCAGGTTCGCAGCGCCGTAGGCGATCCGCTGCAGCCGCGAGGCCGCATTATTATAGGTGCCGCCGACCTGCGCGCCGCCGAGACCCGCGACGTAGTGTACTGGCCGGTGCCCGCGACGCGCCGCGCATAGACGCCGGGAATCTGGTCGAGCAGATCCGGAAGGGCCTTGTGCTCGCCCTTCACGTCGTCCGGGTAGACGACCGAGACCTCGCCCGGAGACAGGACATCCTTCAGGTCGGGCTCGGAGCCGAAGACTGTGATGGTCTCGAGTTGCGTCGCGCCGCCGTCGTCGTCCGAAGACTGGCCGGACGCCGGGCCGACCAGCCCGATGCTCGCTGCGAACGCGATCGCCAGCGGCAACCGACCGATGAAACTCATGTTGCGTCCCCGAGCGCTACGAGCTCAACAGGGGATACCGTCGAACGGTCGGCGCGTCTCGACGGTCTCGCGCTCACGACCCGTCAGGACGAACCGATGCGACCCCTGCCACACCGCGTATCGCTCAGACGGACAAAGCCGCGCCCAGGCCACCCCCTGGGCCTCGGCAAGAGCGATCAAGCGCCGGCAGGTCTCCTGGCTCGCGGGTCATCGTTCGATGCGCTGGCCTTCCCGGGCAGTTCCTCCGAACGGAGACCTGCGCCAGTGGCTGGAAAATGGGCCACGGGCCCATCCCCAACGCGCATCGAACTCGCCGCTTACAGTTGCAGGGACAGCCTCGGAATCGGGCGGCCATGCCGCCCTCACCGCGTTCCCTATTAAGCTCCTTGCGAAGCACCGGCGCGATCGACGCCCCCGACCGGAGCCGGAGGGGAATTGGAAGCTAGTGGTCCCTCGATGAGGTCACAATCAGAAGAAAGGCGAAGGGAAAGCCGGCCCGCGCGAGCCGCGCCCGTCGCGCCATTAAGTGACGCATTCAGGGAGGTCGGCTCCCAGCGCCGCCCAGAACGGCGCGAGCGACGTCGACGTCCTGCTCCGGCGTGCCCGAGCCCACGCCTACCCCTCCGACGCACTCCCCGCCGAACAGGATCGGCAGTCCGCCCGCGAGGTTGGTCAGCCGGCCTCCGGAGGCGATGGCGAGCCGCGTCTCCAGCGCCGGGTCGAGCCGCCTGATGGGTTGGCGGTGTGACGCGGCTGCGATCGCCTTGGAGAGCGACGTCTCACGCGACAGCAGCTTCGCGCCGTCGGTGCGCACGAAGGCGAGCAGATTGCCGCCGTCGTCCACGATCGATACGTTATGCGGGACGCCGATCTCGTCGGCCCTGGCGGCGGCCGCGGCGAGCGCGCGCAGGGCGGCGGCGTGGGTGAACGCAAGCTTCGCGCGCGTCGGAGGCGTCTCGCTCATGCGGCGCGCGCCTCGGCCGCCGCGGGGCTGCGTCCGGCGATCGGCACGAAGGCGCGCTGACCCGGCCCGATGTATTCGGCGGCGGGGCGGATGATCTTGTTGTCCGCGCGCTGCTCGATCACATGCGCGCACCAGCCGGCGGTCCGCGCCATCGCGAAGAGGGCCGTGAACATGGACTGCGGCGTGCCGAGCAGGTGGTAGACCAGCGCGCTGTACCAGTCGACGTTCGGAAACATCTGCTTGGCGTCGGCCATGACGGCCTCGATGCGCTCGGCAACGTCGAACAGCCGCGACGGCGAGCCTTCCCGCACAAGCCGCGCGGCCACCTCCTTGATTACGAGGTTGCGCGGATCGCCGGCTACATAGACAGGGTGGCCGAAGCCCATGACGACGTCCTTCCGGGCGATGCGCTCGCGGACGCGGACTTCGGCTTCGTCCTCGCTGACGTAGCGGCACATCTCGATGAAGGCCTGTTCGTTCGCGCCGCCATGCTTCGGTCCGCCGAGCGCGCCGATCGCTCCCGCGACGCAGGAATAGAGGTCGGCGCCGGTGCCGGCGATCGAGCGCGCCGTGAAGGTCGAGGCGTTGAACTCGTGTTCGGCGTACACCACGAAGGAGGCGTGCATGGCGTCGACCTCCGAGCGTGATGGCGTCGAGCGCCGGAGGGTGTGAAGGAAGTGGCCGCCGATGCTGTCGTCGTCGGTCTCGACCTCGATGCGGCGCCCGCCGAAGGCGAAATGGCGCCAATAGGTCAGCATCGAGCCCATGCTGGCGAGCAGCTTGTCTGCCACGTCGGTCGCGCCGCGCGGGTTGGAGCGCAGCGGCTCCGGCAGCACGCAGCCGAGCGCCGAGACGCCGCTGCGCAGCACATCCATCGGATGGGCGGACGCAGGAAGGGATTCGAGCGCGCGACGCACCGCTTCGGGCAGGCCGCGCGCGGCCTTCAGCCTCGCCTTGTAGTCGGCGAGCTCGGCGGCAGTCGGCAGCGCGCCATAGATCAGCAGATGCGCGACCTCCTCGAACTCGCAGGCGGTCGCGAGGTCGACGACGTCGTAGCCGCGGTACCGGAGTTCCGCCCCGCCGACGCTCGACAGGGCGGTTCGGCCGGCGACGACGCCGGACAGAGCGACGGATTTCTTGGGCGCGGGGCGCGCGGCTTCAGTGAGGGATAGGACCATCTTGCGTCTCCTCCACTTCGAATGCGGTCGGGTTTGATGCGTGCGCCGGCCAGGCGCCGAAGACCGCCGGCCTATGGGCCGGCGGCTGTCGTGTCGTTCGCGGGAACCTAGCGGCCGTCGCGAGGCGCCTCGCGGACCATGGGGACCATCTGGTCGCCCCAGCTTCCGGTCCCGTTATGGTAGCGGGACACCCTGGTGAGCTCGACCGAGAGGCCGGACTCGACCGCCTTGACGATCGCGAGGTTGAGCCGATGGACGGAGTCCGCCACACGGCGGAGCGCCCGGTCCTGTTCGGTCTCGTCGACGGGGCGGATCTTCCGGAACTCACCGGGAGGGGTCGGACCTACGGCGGTCGGCGCGAGGAAATCGACCGTATCGACGCTCATTCCGCGGCCTCCTGAACGCGGACCCCGCCTTCGAACTGCTCGGTCTCGGTCGAGTGGTCCATCGCCGTGGTCGAGGAGGCGCCGCCCGTGATCGCCATCGAGACGGCGTCGAAATAGCCGGTGCCGACCTCGCGCTGGTGGCGCGTCGCGGTGTAGCCGTTCGCCTCTGAGGCGAACTCGGCGTTCTGCAGCTCGGAATAGGCCGCCATGCCGCGGTCGGCGTAGCGCCGGGCGAGCTCGAACATGCCGTGGTTGAGCTGGTGGAAGCCGGCGAGCGTCACGAACTGGAACTTGTAGCCCATGGCGCCGAGTTCGCGCTGGAAGCTCGCGATCGTGTCGCGGTCGAGGTTCCGCTCCCAGTTAAACGACGGCGAGCAGTTGTAGGACAGCAGCTTGCCCGGGAACTTGGCGTGGATCGCTTCGGCGAACAGCCGGGCCTCCTCGAGGTTCGGCTTCGAGGTCTCCCACCACAATAGATCCGCGTAGGGCGCGTAATCGAGGCCGCGCTGGATGCAGGCTTCGACGCCGCATTTGTAGCGGTAGAAGCCCTCCGGCGTGCGCTCGCCCTTTTCGATGAACGGGCGGTCGCGCTCGTCGACGTCCGAGGTGATGAGCTTCGCCGACTCCGCGTCGGTGCGCGCCATGACGAGCGTCGGAACGCCGAGCACGTCGGCGGCGAGGCGCGCCGCCACGAGGTTGCGGATGTGCGCCTGGGTCGGGATCAGCACCTTGCCGCCGAGATGGCCGCACTTCTTCTCGGACGCGAGCTGGTCCTCGAAATGGACGCCCGCTGCGCCGGCCTCGATATAGGCCTTCATGATCTCGAACGAATTGAGCGGGCCGCCGAAGCCGGCCTCCGCGTCCGCCACGATCGGGGCGAACCAGCTGTCGACCGAGCTCTTGCCCTCGGAATGTTCGATCTGATCGGCGCGCTGGAACGTGCGATTGATCCGCCGGCACAGCTCCGGGCCGGAATTCGCGGGGTAGAGGCTCTGGTCGGGATACATCGCGCCTGCGGCGTTCGCGTCGGCCGCGACCTGCCAGCCGGAGAGGTAGATCGCGTTCAACCCGGCGCGGACCATCTGCATCGCCTGGTTGCCGGTGACGGCTCCGAGCGAATGCACGTAGGGCTGCGTCTTCAGTATGCGCCACAGCCGGTTCGCGCCGTAAACCGCGAGGGTGTGGTTGACCTGAAGTGAACCACGCAGGCGCTCCACGTCGGCCGGCGAATAGGGGCGCTCGATCCCGTCGAAGCGGCCGGCGGGGGTGTTGGGGACGAGCTTCTCAAAAACGGACATGGGATCCTTCCTCACGCGAATGGCGCGCTTGCGCCGTCGTCACGAACGCAATATTCGCAACCGAAATGCGCAAGGGAATGACTGAAAAAGCGAAGATCAGCGTAGGATTTGCAGCAAATTTGCAAATTTTGCGAACAAGGACGTGAGGTTCGAATGCGCAAAGCCTTCATGGGCGTGCGGCTGAAGAGGCTGCGGGAGGAGCGGGGCATGACGCAGGTCGCGCTCGCCCGCGCGCTCGAACTCTCGCCGAGCTATCTGAACCAGCTCGAAAACAACCAGCGGCCGCTGACGGTGCCGGTGCTGCTGAAGCTCAACGCCGTCTTCGGCGTCGACGTGCAACTGTTCTCCGAGGACGACGAGGCTCGGCTGATCTCTGACCTGCGGGACGCCGTCGCCGATCCCGCGATCACGGAGACGGTCGCGGTCAGCGAACTCCGCGAACTCGCGGCCAGCATGCCGGCGGTCGGGCGCGCGCTCGTCACGCTCCACCGGCGCTACCGCCAGGCGGTCGATCAGGCCGAAGCGCTCGCCGCGGGCCTTCTGCCGGGGGGCGAGGGGGCGGGGCTGGCGCCGCTGACGCCCTATGAACAGGTGCGCGACTTCTTCTACGCGCGGCATAACCATTTCGCGGAGCTCGACGAGCCTGCCGAGCGGATCGCCATCGCATTCGGCGGCGCGCTTGGCGCCGCTGCCGCGGGGCCTTTGGCAGCGCTGCTGGAGGAGCGGCACGGCGTCCGCGTCGTCGTCGGCGGCCCGGACGTTCAGGACGAGCGCCGCCGGCTCTACCGGCGGACGGGCGACGCCCTGCACCTGACGGTCGGCCTCAGGCCGGGGCAGCAGGCGTTCCAGATGGCGACGCAACTCGCCTATCTCGAACTTGGAGATGTCGTCGAACGGCTGGCGTTGGAGGCCTCGAAGGGCGATCCCGAGACGCACGCGCTCGCGCGGATCGGGCTCGCGCATCACTTCGCGGGCGCCGTGCTCATGCCCTATGCCGCGTTCCTGGAGGCGGCCGAGGCCGCGCGTTACGACGTCGAGCTGTTAGCGGAGCGCTACGGCGTCGGGTTCGAGACGATCTGCCATCGTCTCAGCACGCTGCAGCGCCAGAACGCGCGCGGCGTGCCCTTCGTGTTCGTGCGTGTTGATCGCGCCGGCAACATCTCGAAGCGGCAGTCCGCCACGGACTTCCATTTCTCGCGCGTCGGCGGCGCCTGCCCACTCTGGAACGTCTACGAGGCGTTCGCGCAACCCGGACGAATCCTGACGCAGATCGCGCGCATGCCGGACGGAAGGACCTATCTCTGGATCGCCCGCACCGTCGGGCGAAGTTCAGGGGGCTATGGCGCGATCCGCAAAACCTTCGCGATCGGCCTTGGATGCGATCTCCGCCACGCCGACCGGCTCGTCTATTCGAAGGGGCTCGACCTCTCCGATCCCGACGCGGCCACGCCGATCGGGGCGGGGTGCAAGGTCTGCGAAAGGCCGGCGTGCCCGCAGCGTGCCTTTCCGCCGCTCGGCCGGAAGCTTGCCATCGACGAGGCGAGCCGCACCGTCGCGCCCTACGCGTCGGGCTGAGCGGCCATTACGGGCTGCGCGTGCGTATGGCGTGGATGAAGACCACGACGAACGAGAGGTTAACGCCGGAGACGGAGCCGCATCCGCGGCTGCGCTGCATTGTGGATAGCTTGAACTACATGTTGACGGGAGAGGTTAACGAGCGGCTACATATGGTGTCGAGGTTCTCCTCCGCTGTTGCGGGGGAGCTAAGAGGGAAGCCGGTGAGCCTTCGGGTGATGCCGGCGCTGCCCCCGCAACTGTAAGCGGCGAGCCAAGGTCCATTTGAAATCACTGGGGCGAGAGCCTCGGGAAGACAGGACCGACGGCGCTGACCCGCGAGCCAGGAGACCTGCCCCGACAGCATGAGAACGTCCTCGGGCGGGGTGTCCCGGTGGATCGCTTGCGGTCGGCCGTCCCGCACGTCGGGATCCCTCAAGACCTCTCGCGTCCGCTTGGCCTCGTCCCCAACAGGTTTTCGGGGTCTGAAGCCGATGTCTCTCTCCATCTCCCAGGATCGCGCCGCGTCCGGCGCGCCGATCTTTACCGACGCCGAGCGGCCCGAAAAGGCCGCCGCGCCCGCGTTCCACGTCATCCGCCGCAACGGTTCGGTCACGCCGTTCGACGGCTCCAAGATCGCGGTCGCGGTCACCAAGGCGTTTCTGGCCGTCGAGGGCTCCGGGGCCGCCGCCTCGCGACGGGTCCACGAAGCCGTCGAGGAGCTGACCGGGGACGTGGTCGCGACGCTCACCCGGCGCGCCGACGCCGACCGCGCGCTCCACATCGAGGACATCCAGGACCAGGTCGAGCTCGCGCTGATGCGCGGCGGCCACCAGAAGGTCGCCCGCGCCTACGTGCTCTACCGCGAGGCCCGCGCCGAGGAGCGGCGCGCGAAAGCGGCGAAGAGCAAGGCGAAGCCCGAGACGCTGACGCTCAACGTGCGGCACGCCGACGGCTCGCTTGTCCCGCTCGACGAACGCCGCCTCGCGCTGATCATCGCCGAGGCCTGCGAAGGCCTGGAGGGCGTCTCCGCCGAGACCGTCGCGGCCGAGACGCGCCGCAACCTCTACGACGGCGTCTCGCCGACCGAGCTTCAGCAGGCGCCCGTGATGGCGGCCCGCACCTTGGTCGAGACCGAGCCGAACTACGCCTATGTCAGCGCCCGGCTGCTGCTCGACATGCTGCGGACCGAGGGAATGTCGGCTGTCCATGGCCGCGCGATCTCGGCCACGCAGGCCGACATGGCCGAGGCGTACCCCGACTACTTCCCGGCCTTCATCAAGGCGGGCGTCGTTGCCGGCCTGATCGACGCCGAGCTCGAGCGATTCGACCTCGCCCGGCTCGCCGCCGCGCTGAAGCCCGAGCGCGACCTCGACTTCCAGTTCCTCGGCCTCCAGACGCTGTACGACCGTTATTTTCTGCACACCAAGGGCAAGCGCATCGAACTGCCGCAGGCCTTCTTCATGCGCGTCGCCATGGGCCTTTCGCTTCGCGAGATTGATCGCGAGGCGCGCGCGATCGAGTTCTACGGCCTGCTGTCGAGCTTCGACTTCATGGCCTCGACCCCGACCCTGTTCAACTCCGGCACGACGCGGCCGCAGCTCTCGTCCTGCTTCCTGACCACGATCGCCGACGACCTCGACGGCATCTTCAAGGGCGTGAAGGATAACGCGCTGCTGGCCAAGTATTCCGGCGGCCTCGGCAACGACTGGAGCCGTGTCCGCGGCCTCGGCGCGCACATCAAGGGCACCAATGGCGAGAGCCAGGGCGTCGTGCCGTTCCTGAAAGTGGCGAACGACACCGCGATCGCGGTCAACCAGGGCGGCAAGCGCAAGGGTGCGGTCTGTGCCTATCTCGAGACGTGGCACGTCGACATCGAGGAGTTCCTCGACCTCCGGAAGAACACCGGCGACGACCGCCGCCGCACCCACGACATGAACACCGCGAACTGGGTGCCGGACCTCTTCCTCGAGCGCGTCGAGGTGGACGGCCAGTGGACCCTGTTCTCGCCCGATGAGACTCCGGACCTGCACGACCTCTACGGCCCGGCGTTCAAGGCCGCCTACGAGGCCTACGAGGCCAAGGCCGCGCGCGGCGAGCTCAAGGTATACAAGACCATGCGGGCGCTCGACCTGTGGCGGCGCATGCTCACCATGCTGTTCGAGACCGGCCACCCCTGGATCACGTTCAAGGACCCCTGCAACATCCGCTCGCCTCAGGGCCATGTCGGCGTGGTGCACTCCTCGAACCTCTGCACCGAGATCACGCTCAACACCTCAGACGACGAGGTCGCGGTCTGCAATCTGGGCTCGGTCAACCTCGTGGCGCATGTGACGCCGGACGGCCTCGACGTGGCGAAGCTAGCCCGGACGGTCGCGACCGCGATGCGGATGCTCGACAACGTCGTCGACATCAATTTCTACACGATCCCCGAGGCGCGCCGCTCGAACCTGCGCCACCGCCCGGTCGGCCTCGGGATCATGGGCTTCCAGGACGCGCTGCAGACGCTGCGCATTCCTTACGCCTCCGAGGGCGCGGTGACGTTCGCCGACGAGAGCATGGAGGCGCTGAGCTTCCACGCGATCTCGGCCTCGGTCGATCTCGCCGCCGAGCGCGGCCGCTACCCGAGCTTCGAGGGCTCGCTCTGGTCGAAGGGGATCCTGCCGATCGACTCGATCGAGCTGCTCGCCGACGCCCGCGGCGGCCTCGAGATGAACCGCTCGGCGACGCTCGACTGGGAGGGCTTGCGCGAGCGGGTGAAGACCATCGGCATGCGCAACTCGAACTGCATGGCGATCGCGCCGACCGCGACCATCTCGAACATCTGCGGCGTGTCGCAGTCGATCGAGCCCGCCTACCAGAACCTCTTCGTCAAATCGAACATGTCCGGCGACTTCACGGTGGTGAACGCGCGGCTCGTCCATGACCTGAAGGCGCGAGGCCTCTGGGACGAGGTGATGGTCTCGGACCTCAAATACTTCGACGGAAGCCTCTCGGCGATCGACCGCGCGCCCGACGACCTCAAGGCGCTCTACGCCACGGCCTTCGAGATCGACGCCTCATGGCTGATCGAGGCGGCGTCGCGTCGCCAGAAGTGGATCGACCAGGCGCAGTCGCTCAACCTCTACATCGCGAGCCCCTCGGGCAAGGCGCTCGACGCGCTCTATCGGCTGGCGTGGAGGCGGGGTCTCAAGACGACCTACTACCTGCGCTCCCGCTCGGCGACGCATGTGGAGAAATCCACGCTCAAGGGCGTCGACGGTCGGCTCAACGCCGTAACGTCGTCGAGCGTCGCGGCGCAGCCGATCATGGTCCCGGAAGGGACGGTCTGCTCGATGGACGACCCCACCTGCGAGGCCTGCCAGTAGGCGGCCGAGCACCGCAGCCAGCCGCTCCGGCGCTGGCGTCGCCCCAACCATTCAATTCCCGTCTCAAGGACGTCCGTGATGCTCGACTGGTCCGAACCCTCCGCCACACCCGCACGCACTATCCCGCTCCCTCAGATCGCCGCCGATCCGACCGGCCTCGGCGCGATCGACCGCTCGGGCGGCCGCGTCTCGGTCGACGAGAAGCGGATGATCAACTGCCGCGCCGACGTGAACCAGCTTCTGCCGCTCAAGTACAAGTGGGCATGGGAGAAGTACCTCGCGGGCTGCAACAACCACTGGATGCCCACGGAAGTCTCGATGCAGGCCGACATCGCGCTCTGGAAGTCGCGCGACGGGCTGACCGAGGACGAGCGCCGCATGGTCAAGCGGAACCTCGGCTTCTTCGCGGCGTCGGAGAGCCTCGTCGCCAACAACATCGTGCTGGCGATCTACCGCCACCTCACCAATCCGGAATGCCGCCAATACCTCCTGCGGCAGGCCTTCGAGGAAGCGGTCCACACCCACACGTTCCAATACATCGTGGAGAGCCTCGGCCTCGACGAGGGCGAGCTCTTCAACATGTACCGCGAGGTGCCGTCGATCACCGACAAGGCCGCCTGGGCGCTGAAGCACACCCAGCATCTCGACGATCCGGACTTCCGCACCGGCACGCCCGCGGCCGACACCGCGTTCCTGCGCGATCTCGTCGCCTTCTACGTCGTGTTCGAAGGTATGTGGTTCTATACGGGCTTCGCCCAGATCCTGTCGCTCGGCCGGCGCAACAAGATGGTCGGCATCGCCGAGCAGTACCAGTACATCCTGCGCGACGAGAGCATTCACCTGAATTTCGGCGTCGACGTCATCAACCAGATCAAGGCGGAGAACCCGCATCTGTGGACGGCGGCGTTCCAGGACGAGGTGCGCAGGATGCTGCGCGAGGCGGCCGATCTGGAGGCGGCCTATGGGCGCGACACCATGCCGAACGGCTTCCTTGGGCTGAACGCCGCGTCGAGCGAGCAGTACATGCGCTTCATCGCCAACCGCCGCTGCGCTCAGCTCGGCCTGTCGCCGGCGTTCGAGGCGGTCGAGAATCCGTTCCCCTGGATGTCGGAGGCGATGGATCTCAAGAAGGAGAAAAACTTCTTCGAGACCCGCGTCATCGAATACCAGAACGGCGGCGCTCTGGCGTGGGACTGACCGGCGCGGAGTTTCTACAGGGCGCTCTGCTTCGACGCGCAGAGGGCGGTTCGCCGCCGTCTCCGCGTCCGTCGCCACCTGCTCCCCTGGATACGTCCTACCAGAACTGGGTGATCGCGACCTCGCGGCGTCCTTTCCAAGCGGGGGCTTGCGATCTCCTCCGAAGGATCAGCCCGCCGGCCGGCGAGCCGGACAAACGACGCGGCGCCCTTGCGGCGAGGAACGCGCGGAGCGGACGCCGCCGGACATCGCCGGGCGGACGAGGAGCGTATGATGGCTGACGTTGTCACCGAGGCGCCTGACCGGGCGGTGATCCTCTACGGCCGCGCGTCCTTCGACAGCCGTCAGCGGCTTCAGGGGATCGTGGACCGTCTGCGCGCCGGCGCCCCTTCACGGCAGGTCGCCTGTGCTTTCGCCGACCTCAGCGGCCCGTCTCTCCCGGAGGTTCTCGGCCGGCTGGCGGACAGCGGGATCGCGGAAGCCGTCGTGGTGCCCTGCATGATCCCGACGGATCCCAGCATCGCGACGTGGTTGCCCGGCGCGCTGAGCGCTTGGAGGTCGGAACGCTCGACCGCGCCCCGGGTGACGATCGCGGCGGCGGTGGAGTGTTTCGTCGACCTGGCGGACCTTGCGGCAAGATCGCTCGAAAGCGCCGACGCGGCGGATGTCGGCGGAGCGGCGCCAAGCATGGGCAAGCCCGGCTGGTCGGAGATTCCACGACACGGCCGGCAGATATTCTTCTGCACCGGCGCGCGCTGCCTTCACCGCGGCGCTGAGCCACTCTACCAGAGGCTCAGGGATCTGATGAGGCGCGAGCACGGCTTAGTGCGGGGACCGCGTCGGGTGCTTTGTGCGCGAAGCTCGTGTCAGTTTCCGTGTAATCTCGGCCCGGTGATGACCGTCCATCCGGACGGCGTTTGGTACGGTCGCCTCGACCCTCAGGCGCTCGACCGCATCGTCGCCGAACACCTGATTGGCGACGAGATTGTGCAGGACTTCTGCATTCGGGACCTGGATTAGGGCCCATGGGTCGAGGCCAAAGCGCTGCCGTGGCCTTTGCGCGACGACCAGCTCTTCGTGGTCGTGCGCGGATCGAAGACGCGGAAACCTCGGATTCTGGGGCAGTTCGTCCGTAGGCGTCTTGTCGCCCGCAGAGCGGCAAAGGATCGGCTTGAAAGCGGACGGAACGCGTGACTGCTACGGGTCAAAATCAGCTAACGAAGTCAGCCGTAGAAAGTAGGAAAGTGGTCCCAGCGACCTTGATCGTATGCAGGATCACGCAGCTACCTCATGGAACCTACGAGCGCGGGAAAGTCTCGGATGGCCCAGCGCCTCTGATCCTCTGCGAATACGAGATCAGAGCCTCCGCTCAAGTCGGCGCGAAAGCTCATAGCCGAACGCCCGCTCGTGACCCTTTGCAAACGTTTGAGAAACCCGCTTCCGGGCGTCTCCTCACGAGCAATCCCTTCGAGATCGGCCGCCATCGGCCGTGTTTGGGCGACCGCCCGAATCTGTTCTCGTCGGTGGACGGCCTGATCAACGGAGTGGACAGCGATGTGGGGATTTTTGGCGCCTCTTCCCGCGGCGATGCTGTCGATGGTCTTGGCCACCAATGTCGCATCGGCAGAACCGGGCGACGATGCGGCCCCCGACTGGATGATCACCGGGACGGAGCTGATCAAGGCGCTCGAAGGGAAGCTCGATGACGGCGCCCTGCAGAGTGAGGCTGGCCGGATCACGTCGGCGGCCCGCGGTAACGCTTACATAGCCGGAGTGGCGGACGCCACCAGCGGGACCGCGTGGTGTGGCGCCGGATCGGTCCTCCCCCATGAGCTTACAGACCGCGTATACACGCATCTTCGGAGCGTCACGCCTGAGCGCCTTAAAGAAAGAGCGTCGACATTGGTGATCGAGGGGCTGGCCGCTGTTTTTCCCTGTCCACCGGATTAAGGCGAGTTTTCTCGTTTCACGCACCTTCTAAATGGCCCCGTATAGGATGTAAGATTATTTCGGTTCTGAAAAACTTTCTCTTCAGAGTCGTTCGGGGGTTATTCTTGAGGACCATCAAGATCATCGCGGCAGCCGATCAGGCGGCGTTCGGTTGGGAGAGTCCGTCGGCTCCCGTCACCACTCACGCCATTGCGCGGTGACATCCTCATCATCGGGAAGGATGAAGCCTGACGCCCTCACCACCGCGTCAATCAGGACGCCAAGTTCGTCGCGCTCCAGGGTTTCGATCATCCCGCTCCTGTCGTTGATCTCATTGATCGCAAGAACGATATCCTTGACCGCCGCCCAGATGGCCTGCGCATCCCGCTGGCTGGTCGCGGCCTTCACCGTGTCGACGAACACATTCAGCGCCGTTTCAGCCGCGGCGATGTCGGCCTCGTTGAATAGCCCGTCTCCCCGGGCCATCGATTCCCGCCAACGTGGCGTCGGAATTTTGTCCCGCAATGCTTCTACTTTATCGATACTGCCGGGCGCGATCTTATGCTTGGGAAAGGACGCCTTCCGGCGCTTGGCCTTGAGCATGGCGCGGTCGGCCTGCATCAGATAGACCGCCATCAGCCGCAGGTCCGCGTCATATTTCGCGATCACCACCATATCGCCGACGGCATGGGAATGCTCGAAGCGTTCGGCCGAGTATTCCGGCAGCGTGCTGCTCTTGCCTTTCCGAAACGGACCCGCCCCGAGCTTCTCGGCCACGACCTCGCTGCTGTCTCCAAACGTCAGATCGAATGGCAGCGCCGACATATAGGAACGCTGCACGGCCCTCATGGCGTCCAGCCCGGTAAAGGACAGCCGAGAGACGATCCTCTCCTCGTCGTCCGGCAGGCGCCGTGACCGTACCTCTTCGAATTCTGCGCTGTATGCGGAAAGGCTTTCCACCTGCAGGCTGAAACCGCTATCGAAGCCGCCGAAAAATCCAATCTCCGCATTTGCGCGGAAATCGATAGGGTCCAGCTTTTCGTGATCGGCCAAGTACGATTCGACGATCGGGTCAGCTATACTTCGGCCAAGCATATCGGAATGATTCATTCTACGCCTTTTTTCTTTCACAGCATCCCTATCCGATATTATCTTGCGATCTTGGTGACGTCGAATGCCTCGACGCCGTGGCGCGACGGCCCGACGTCTGTTGTCGGGCGCGCACGCGCTGTCCCGTCTTGGGGCGTCGCCGAACGGTGATGGACGTATGATCAAGTTGAGGGCCGCCTCGCCTGCGCCGAAGGAAGGTGTCGCTGATCTACAAGAAGGCCGGTCACCCGTGAGCGCGCGGTTGCTCCTAGGCCATGGGAAGCTCGACAGCACAGACCGCTATCTGGGCGTCGAGGTCGACGACGCTTTGGCGCTTTCCGGGCGACTCGAGCTTTGACCGCAGCAAAGCCGGCGCCCCCGCCTACGCTGGAAGAGGCGCCAAGAGAAATATCAGCCGATGTCTGCTTTCGACGTTCGACGCGACGTTTCAACCCTCCAACGTCAGCGGCGGCACAAGCTGCCACGGACCTTGACGCGGCCTTCAGATGATCCGCTTTGATCCTGCTCTCGTGGCACTAAGAAGCCGCGTGGCTGCAACGCTTGTCGCCGTCAAGCGGCGCGCTGGCGGCGAGTTCGAGCGTTCGGAGACGTGGGCCTGTCAGACCGCGATAGGGTGGCGACCGATCATCGGCGGATCTCCTGAAACGACCATTGAGCGAAGCGTCAAGCGTCTCAGATCGCGGTCGGCGGATGAACGCCGAGACGGGCGGCGTGCGGCTCCAGCGAGGCCAGGACGCCATCGTGGATCGCGGCGCCGTTCGCGAGCGCCTCGCGCTTACGCTTCAGCGCCGCCTCTCCCGGCAGCCGCACCGCGTTGACGCCCGGCCGCGGCGGGTTGGAGCGGCAGGCGTCCGCGAGCCAGCCGGTCTGGCGCAGGAACCCGTCCCGACCGCCGAAAGCCTCGGGATCGTAGACCTGCACGGTCACCGCCGCGTTGGTGCCTTTCGGCGCGTCGGCCCGGCCGTAACCCGCCAAGCCCTGCGTCACCGCCTCGACGTGGAGCGCCATGCCATAGCCCTTCTGGCCGTGGTCGAGGCCGCCGGTCGGCAGCAGCGTGCCGCCCTCCTGCATGACCTTCGGGTCGCGCGACGGCTTGCCGTCCTTGTCCATCAGCCAGTCATGCGGGAACTGTTCGCCCGCCTTGATAAGCCGCTGGCTCATGTTGACGGTGGTGATCGAGGCCGAGATGTCGATCAGGATCGGGTCGCCCGGCGTCGGAATCCCGTGCGCGACAGGATCGGGCGTGTAGAGCCCCTTCAGCCCGCCGAACGGCGCGACCTGCGCGCCGGACGGACTGGAGCTCGCGATCGTGACCATCAAACCTTGGCTCGTCGCGATCGGCAGATAGGCCGCCAGGCAGCCGATGTGGTGGCTGTCGCCGATGACGATCGTGGCCGCGCCGTGGGTCTTCGCGCGCTCGCAGCCGAGCTTCACCGCCTCAGCCGTCAGCCATGCGCCCGGCAGGCGCCGCCCGCGCCAGCAGACCGCCGCTCCGCGGTCCGAGACCACGTCCGGCGCCCCGGCCTTGGTCATCACGCCGTCCGCGATGGCGTCGAGATACCAGCCCGCGAGCGCGAGGCCGTGGGTGGTGTGGCCCATCAGGTCGGCCTCGACCAGATAGGCCGCCACCGCCTTCGCCTTGTCGGACTCGAGACCGGCGGCCGAAAACAACGCCTCGGCGTATGCGACCAGGTCCTCGGCGCGGAAACGGGGCGCGGTCACGCCGGCGCTCCCGCCCGCTCGAACACCTGCGGGTTCAGCACCCGGGCCGGGCGGCCGCCGGCGAGCAGCGTCTCGATGTCCTCGATGTTCATCAGCCCCACGCGTTCGACCGACTCGACCGTGTCCGCGCCGGTGTGCGGCGTGAAGACGACGCGCGGCTGACGGAAGATCGGGTGGGAGACGTCCGGCGGCTCGACCGGATAGGCGTCGATCCCGGCGCCCGCGAGTTTCCCCGCGCTGAGCGCCGCGTCGAGCGCGTCGAGATCCACGACCTCGCCGCGCGCAAGATTGAGCAGGCACGCGGTCGGCTTCATGAGCGCGAGGCGCTCGGCGTTGATCAGCGCGGCGTTGTCCGCCCCGCCGAAGACGTGGAGCGAGACGTAGTCGGAACGCTTCAGGAGCTCGTCGAGCTCCACGATATCGACGCCGTGCTTCTCCGCGAAGCCTCGGTCCGGATAGAGGTCCGACGCCACGACTTTCATGCCGAGGCCGATGGCTTTCAGCGCGAGCGACCGGCCGATCGCGCCAAGGCCCACGATGCCGAGCGTCTTGCCGCCGATCTCGCTGCCGACGACGCGGTTCCAGCCCCCGGCGACGATGCCCTGATGGCCCGCCGGAATGTTGCGCGCGAAGGAGAACATCATGCCGATCGCGAGCTCCGCGACCGCGGCCGCGTTCGCGCCCGGCGTGTTGAGCACCGGAACGCCGCGCGCCGTGCAGGCCGCGACGTCGATGCTGTCGACCCCGACGCCGTGCTTCAAAACCGCCTTGAGCTTCGGCGCGGCGGCAAGCGTCTCCTCGGTCACCCTGACGAGGCCCGCGACCAGGAAATCGACGTCTGCGAGATGCTCCGAGAGGCCCCCATCCGGCTTCGTCATGTCGACGCAGCGGAGGAGGGTCCAGCCCTTCTGCGCGAGCTTGTCCGGAACGGCTCCGTAGCGGCCGAAGCCGGGCGACGTGGTGGCGACGACGGTCATCGGGCGCTCCTCAGACGAGGCCATGAATCTTCAGCAGGGCGGCGATCTTCTCGTCCTGCTCGGGGCTCGGCGGCAGCGCCGGCTGGCGGCTCGCGCCGACGGAAGCGTCCATCAGGTAGAGCGAGCGCTTCACGAGCGCCGGCGGGTAGCCGAGCTTGTAGAGGTCGGTGCGGAAGGCGGTGAACTTCGCCTGCGCGGCCTCGGCCTTGGGCAGGTCGCCGGCGTTGTAGCCTTCGGCGATCTCCGCCAGCACCTTGGGCATCACGTTGCCGAGGCCGGAGATGCAGCCCTTGGCGCCGTTCTGGAACGCCCAGAGCACGAGCGAATCCGGGCCCGAATAGACGTCGAACGAGCCTTCCGTCTTGGAGACGCCGAGATAGGCCTCGAGTGTCGCCTGCTGGCCGCCGCTGTCCTTGATGCCCGCGATGTTGCCGTGGCGGGCGAGGACGCGCGCGGTCTCCGGCTCGATGTGGTTCTGGGTGCGGGCCGGGATGTCGTAGAGGTAGATCGGCGTCTTCACGGCGTCGGCGACCGTCGAGAAGTGCCGGATCAGTCCGTCCTGCGTGCATTCGATGAAGAACGGAGTGATGACCGCGATCCCGTCGACGCCGATGCGGTCGAACTCCCGCGCGAGCTTCACCGTCTCGTAGGTCGCCGGCATGCCCGCGTTGACGATGACGCGCGCCTGGCCGCCGGCCTCTTCCACGACCTCTTCGGTCAGCCTCACCTTTTCCTCGAAGGTGAGCGCGGTGAAGTCGCCATTGGTGCCGGCGCACATGATGTTGTTGCCCGCCTCGACCTGCCGGCGCACCTGCGCACGGGTCGCGCGGAAGTCGATCTCCTCGGCGTCGTCGAAGCAGGTCACGAGGGCGACGAAGGTTTCGCAGGCGGTCATGGAACTCTCGGAAGGATTGCGGGCTCAGGGGAGGAAGACCGTCATCCCGGCGCTTTAGCCGGGACGACGGCCGTAGCTCAGGCGTCCGACGTCATTCGGGCTTCACGCCGGCGGTCTCGATGACCTTGCTCCACTGCCCGGCCTCGTCGCCGATCAGCTTCGCGAAGGCCTCCGGCGACGTGCGCATCGGCAGCACGCCGAGCTCCTCGAAGCGCTTCTGCGTCTCGGGTCGCTCCATGAAGGCGTTGATCTCCTTGGCGTAGGCCTCGATCAGCGGCTTCGGGGTCTTCACCGGCGCGAGGAAACCGTGCCAGGCGACGGCCTGGAAGCCCGGCACCGTCTCGGCGACGGCCGGCAGGTCTGGGGCGACCTTGAGGCGCTCGGCGGTCGCGGTCCCGAGCGCGATCAGTTTGCCCGACTTGATGTGCGGCCAGAGCAGCGGCGCGTTGTCGAAGGCGATGTCGATCTGGCCGGCGATCAGGTCCGGCATCATCTGGCTCGAACCCTTGTAGGCGACATGCGTCATCTTCGTGCCGGTGCGCTGCATGAACAGCTCGCCGGCGAGATGCTGCGTGGTGCCCACGCCCGACGAGCCGAACGCGACCTTTTCAGGATTGGCCTTGAGGTGGTCGATGAGTTCCTGGACGGTGCGGGCCTTGATGCGCTCCGGATTCACCACCAGGAGGTTCGGCACGAGCGAGATCTGGGTGATGGGCGCGAGGTCGCGCAGCGTCTGGTACTGGATCCGGTCCTTCAGCAGCGTCGGATGGATGGAGAGGTTCGAGGTCGAGGCGATCGCGATCACCGAGCCGTCCGCGTCGGAGCGCGCGAGCCGGCCAAGCGCCAGCGTGCCGCCGCCGCCGCCGACGTTCTCCGCCACGATCGGCTGGCCGGTGACCCTGTTCAGGTGGTCGCCGATCATGCGGGCGAAGATGTCGGCGGTGCCGCCGGCGGTGAACGGCACCAGCAGCGTGATGGGCTTCTTCGGCCAGTCGCCCTCGGCCGCCTGCGCGGACGAACTCAGGGCGAGCGAGAGCGGCGTCGCGAGCGCGAGGCCCGCGACCAGCAGGGATTTCAGCATCGGGCGTCCTCCAGTTTTGGTTGGCGGCCGTCCGGCCGCATCGTGACGACGGCCGCTTCTCAGGCGGCCTTGGCGTAGATCGCGAGGATGTCGTCGCGGCTCATGTCGCGAGGGTTGTTGTCGAGCAGCCGGCGGATGGCGTGGGCCTCCGTCGCCATGGTTCCGAAGTCGCCGTCCGGCACGCCGAGCGCGGACAGCCGCATCTCGACCCCGAGATCCGCGCAGAACCGGTAGGCGCCCGCGAAAGCGGCGTCGGGAGCCGTCGCGCCCTTCAGGCCAAGCGCCTCGAGGACCAGACCGGTCTTCTCAGGAACCGCCGGCGCGTTGAAGGCGAGCGTGTGCGGGAAGATCAGCGCGCAGGCGAGGCCGTGGGCGACGTGGTGCCGCGTGCCAAGCGGATAGGCGACCGCATGGCCCGCGGTCGTGTTCACCGGCCCGAGGCAGAAGCCGCCATAGAGCGAGGCGAGCGACAGCCCGACGCGCGCCTCGCGGTCCGCTCCGTCGGCGACCGCGCGGGCGAGATAGCGGCCGACGAGGCGCGCGCCTTCGAGCGCGTAGAGGTCGATGACCGGATGCGCCTTCTTGGAGGTGAAGGCCTCGACGCAATGCGCCATGGCGTCGACGCCGGTCGCCGCGGTGACGGAGGGCGGAACCGTCATGGTGAGGTCCGGGTCGACGATCGCGAGGTCCGCAAGCATGTGCCGGCTCTGAACCGCAAGCTTGTTCTTAGTCTCGGGGTCGGTGACGAGCGAGCGGGTTCCGCCTTCGGAGCCGGTGCCGGACGTGGTCGGGATCTGGATGAGCCCCACGGTGCGGCCCGACACTTTCTCCGGCCCGACGACATCCTTGAGCGTCTGGCCCGAGCCGGGCAGCACGGCCACGAGCTTGGCGAGGTCCATGGCGCTGCCGCCGCCGAAGCCGATCACGACGTCGGGGCGGGCTTCGGCCGCGAGCGCGAGCGCCTTGTCGAGGTTCGGCGCATCGGGCTCGGGCTTCACCTCTCCGAAGACCGCGACGTCGCCGCGCAAGCCGAGCAGGTCGACGCGGGCGGCGTTGAAGGGATCGGCGACGACGAGCGGGCGCGTGTAGCCCCTCTCGGCCACGTAGGCCCTTAGGCCGCCGAGCGTGCCGGGGCCGAAGTCTATCCGCGCCGGGCGCAGGAGCTCGATCGGGGCGACGAGCGACGTCATGACCATCCTCCGGCGGGCGGGACCGCGATCGCGCCGAGAGACAGGCGCGCGGCGTCCGAGAGCGCGCCTGCGATGCGGATTGCATGGGGCGCGGCGACATCTACGAAATCATCGACGCTCATGCGCTCGGCGCGGATCGTGAGGCTAACGCCAGCGACCGCGAGACCCTCGGCGTCGAAGACGGGGGCGGCGACGGTGCGCAGCCCATAGGCGTTCTCGCCGTCCGAGACCGCGAAGCCGCGCGCCCGCACCTCGTCCAGGCGAGTCGTCAGCGCGTCGAGGTCGATCAGCGTCCGCTCCGACAATTTCACGCGCGGGGCGGCGTCGAGATGCGCGATCTGCGCATCCCGCGGCAGATGGGCGAGGATTGCGTGGCCGAGCGCCGCGGCGTAGGCGCCGGTGCGGCTGCCCGGGCGACGGCTGACCGGCTGCGGGCCAGACTGCTCAATCCGCGCAAGATAGACCACGTCGCCCTCGTGCAACGCGCCGAACGAGGCGCTGTCGGAGACCGACGGCACGACGTCCGCGAGCAGCGGGCGGGCGTGGAACGGCAGGTCGCGCTGGCTGAGCGCCGTGAAGCCGAGCTCCAGGCATTTGAGCGTCAGGCGAAACTTCCGCGTGCCCGCGACCGGCGCGAGATAGCCGAGCGCCGCCAGCGTGTGGGCGAAGCGGAACGCCGCTCCGCGGTCAAGCCCGGCGCGCTTCGCGATCTCGGCGCCTGTCAGCTCGGCGGCGTCGGGGCCGAAGGCGCTCAGGACCGCGAACGTCTTGGCGACGCTGCCGACGAAGTTCTTCGCATCGCCGGACGCCGCCGATCGGCCGGCCGCTGCGGGGCGCGCGTCGACGTCAACGCTTTCGCTCATCTCGTCCTCCCATGGCCCGGCGCCTTAGCGGCGCTCGTATGTTCGGAATGCGAACTTATGCTCGCTATGGTCACTAGGATGGCGGGGAGATCTTGCGCTGTCAAACCTTTCCTGCGCAAAGCGCGCATAAGAATTGACGATCTGCGCATTTTGGGCGATCACGCAGTAAGACTGGGCCGTCCGTGCGCGTTCGGCCTGCAACGCCAGACAAAACATGCGCGAAACGCGCAGACAGGGAGGCTGACATGCAGGTGCCGATCAAGCGGGCGATCGAACGCGTGCCCGGCGGCATGATGGTGGTGCCGCTGCTCCTGGGCGCGTTGATCGCGACCTTCTTTCCAGGCACGCCCAAGTTCTTCGGGTCGTTCACAGGCGCGCTGTTCTCCGGCGCGCTCACGATCCTCGCGGTGTTCTACGTCTGCATGGGCGCCTCGATCGACTTCCGCGCCACCCCCTACATCGTGAAGAAGGGCGGCACGCTGCTCGTGACCAAGGTCGGCATCGCGGTGGTGCTCGGCGTGGTGTTCGGCCAGTTCCTCGGCGAGGCTCCGGTTTCGGCCGGCATGTTCGCCGGGCTTTCCACGCTCGCGATCGTCGCCGCCATGAACGACACGAACGGCGGCCTCTACATGGCGCTGATGGGCCAGTACGGCCGCCCGCGCGACGTGGGCGCCTACACCATCATGTCGCTCGAGAGCGGCCCGTTCTTCACCATGATCACGCTGGGCGTCGCGGGGCTTTCGGCCTTTCCCTGGCAGACCATGGTCGGCGCGATCCTGCCGCTCGTCGTCGGCATGATCATCGGCAATCTCGACCGCGAGATGCGCGCCTTCCTGTCGAAGGCGGTGCCGGTGATGATCCCGTTCTTCGCCTTCGCGCTCGGCGCGGGGCTTGATCTGTCGAAGGTCTGGCAGGCGGGCCTGCTCGGCCTCGCCATGGGCGTCGGCGTCGTGGTGGTGACGGGCGTTCCGCTGTTCTTCGCCGACCGCCTGACGGGCGGCACCGGCGTCGCGGGCGTCGCCGCAGCCTCAACCGCCGGCAACGCGGCTGCGGTGCCCGCGATCGTGGCGTCGGCGAACCCGGCCTACGCCGAGGCCGCGACGCATGCGACGGTGCTGGTCGCGGCCTGCGTGGTCGTGACCGCGATCCTCGTCCCGATCGCGACCGCCTGGACCGCGCGCGTCTTCGGCCGCCCCGAAGATCCCGACGGAGTCGAGGGCGAGGCGACGGAGGCCGCCGCGCCGGCCGACCCCGTTCCCACCGCTCCGACGCCCGGCCGCTGACATGGATGGGCGCTGGCTCATCCTCGCCGACGACCTGACGGGGGCGGCCGACTGCGCGATCGCCTTCGCCAAGCGCGGACGGGCGGCGGCCGTCGGCTGGGGCGTCGCCCCGGTCGCGGCCGAGCGACCGGAGGCGTTCTCCTACGACGCCGACAGCCGCAACATGACGGCCGAGGCCGCCGCCGCACGCCACGCCGAAGCGCTCGAGGCCCTGCTCGAACCTGGCCGCACGCTCTTCAAGAAGATCGATTCAACGCTGCGCGGCCAGCCGGCCGCCGAGACCGCGGCGGCGATCGCGCATCTGCGGAACGCAGGCGTACAGCCTTTCGGCGTGTTCGCGCCGGCCTTCCCGGGCGTCGGCCGCACGACGATCGACGGCCGGGTGCGGGTCGCGGGCGAAGCGCTCGAGGCGACCGAGCTCTGGCGGCGGGACCATACCTATGAGAGCGCCGACCTCGTCGAGGTCCTGGCTAGCGCCGGGGTGACGTCCAAAAGGGTCGGGCTCGCCGAGATCCGCGGTCCGCTCGACGGGCTGAGAGCCGCTTTCGCGCGCCTCGCGGCGACAGGCGCTATCGCAGTTTGCGACGCCGAGATCGACGAGGACCTCGCGCGGATCGCCGAGGCGAGCCTGCCGGCCGCGCCCGGAACCTTCTTCATCGGCTCCGCCGGTCTCGCGCATGCGCTCGCCGCCGTCCAGGCGAAGCCCGCCGCAGAACCGCCGGCGGTGGACGCCTCGGAGGCCGGCGCGCTCATCGTCGTCGGCTCGCTCGCCGCGACCTCGCGCAGGGGCGCAGCGGCGCTGCGCGACGAAGGGCTTGTCGCCCATATCCCAGCCGATCCCGAGCTGCTGCTCGAAGACATGGAAGGCCGCGCAGCGCTCGGCCGCCGCGTTTCCGAAACACTCCGGGCGGGCGAGGACGTGCTGGTCGAGATCACGATCGGCGACGCGCTCGACATGCGGCTCGGCCCGCGGCTCGCCTCCGGCCTCGCCGACGCGCTCCAGCCCGCCGCCGCCGTCATGAGCGGCTTCGCGGCGACCGGCGGCGAGACCGCCGCGGCGCTGCTCTCGCGCTTCGGCGTCCAGGGCATCCGGCTCGTCGACGAGGTCGAGCCGGGCGTCTCGCTCGGGCTTTCCATGGGCGCGCTTTCCGTGCCGGTCGCCACCAAGGCCGGAGCCTTCGGCGACGACCAGAGCCTCATCCGCATCGCGCGCGCTCTTCGCGCCGTCCGTCAGAAGGGATCCTTCGCATGAGCCGCCCGACGATCGCGATCACCATGGGAGATCCGTCCGGCATCGGGCCGGAGATCATCATGAAGGCGCTGGCGCACAGGCAAGTCCAGGCCATGTGCGAGCCGCTCGTCGTCGGCGACGCCGAACGGCTTCGGCTGGCGGGCGAGATCGTGGGCTCGTCGCTGCACGTGGAGGCCGTCGAGGACGCCCACGACGCCCGCTTCGCGCCCGGAACCGTCCAGTGCCTCGACCTGAAGCTCGTGCCGGCGAACCATCCCTTCGGCGAGATGTCGCCGATCTCGGGCGAGGCCGCCTACCGCTACATCGAGAAGGCCGTGCAGGTGGTCGAGGCCGGCGGCGCGCAGGCGATCTGCACCGCGCCGCTGTCCAAGGAGGCGCTGCACGCCGCGGGCCACAAGTATCCGGGCCACACCGAGCTGCTCGCGCACCTCACCGGCACGCCGGAGGTCTCCATGATGCTGGTGTCGCCTAAGCTCCGCGTCATCCATGTGACGACCCATATCGGCCTGCTGGACGCGATCGCGAAGATCGAGCCCGGGCTTGTGGAGCGCGTCATCGCGCGCGGTCGCGACGTGCTGGTGAAGGCCGGGATCGAGAATCCGAAGATCGGCGTCTGCGCCATCAACCCCCACGCCGGCGAGAATGGCTTGTTCGGCCGCGGCGAAGAGGCGGAGAAGATCACGCCGGCAGTCGAAGCGTGCAAGGCCAAGGGCTGGGACGTTCGCGGGCCGCTGCCGGCCGACACGCTGTTCTTCCTCGCGGGGCGCGGCGACTACGACATGGTGGTGGCCATGTATCACGACCAGGGCCACGGGCCGATCAAGGTGCTGGGGCTCGAGGCCGGGGTGAACATCACCGTCGGGCTGCCCGTCATCCGCACGTCCGTCGACCACGGCACCGCCTTCGACATCGCTGGCAAGGGGATCGCGGACGACGGCTCGATGATCGAGGCGCTCCGGCAGGCGGTCGACCTCGCGCCGAAGCGCGCGGCCTGACGGTGCCGCGACGTTCGAGGCGATAGCCAAGAGAGCGTGGAGCGGGCAGTTTCTCCGGCCCACGCAATCTGGAGGCGCCGAGGTGATCCGTAGCCGAGAACGCCGCGCGCAGCTCCTGGAGGCGCTGCGCGCCGGCGAGGCCGACGTCGAGGACCTCGCGGCGCGCTTCGGCGTCTCGGCCTCGACAGTGCGCCGGGACCTGCAGCGGCTGTCCCGCGACAACGCGGTGCGCCGCACCTATGGCGGCGCGATCCTCGCGAACCATCAGCCCGAGACGACGCTCGGCGAGCGCTTCTCGGTCAACAACGCCGCCAAGCGCGCGATCGCCAAGGCCGCGGCGGCGCTCGTCGAGGACGGCGACACCCTGATCCTCGACGCGGGCTCGACGGTCGTCGCCCTCGCGGAGCGGCTGCGTGGCCGCAAGCTGACGATCGTGACCAACAATCTTGCGGTGCTGCCGCTTCTCGCCGACGAGGCCAGCGTGGAGATCATCGCGCTCGGCGGCGCGCTGCGGGCGACCAGCATGGGGACCGTCGGCCCGCTTGCGGTCGAGGCGATGCGCCGGCTGACGGCCGACCGCGTGTTCATGAGCGCCGACGGCGTGGTGGCGGGCCGAGGCCTTTGCGAGGCGAGCCTCGAGCAGGTGGCGCTGAAGTCGCTGATGATGGCGCAGGCGCGCGAGACCGTGGTGCTCGCCGACGCGACCAAGATCGGCCGCGCCAACTGCTCGGCCTGGGCGCCTCTGCCTTCCCAATGGACGCTCGTGACCGACGTCGACGAGAAATGCGAAAAGATCCCGGAACTTGAACGCTACGGAGCGCGTGTGGTCTTCGCAGGCGGAAAATAGCCGAGGCGCGCTTCGCTCGATCGGAGGCCTCCGCGGGGCTGACTGCCAAGTCAGCGGAGAGCCATCACGTACAGCAGTACTGCGGAGCAGACCCCGCACCCGCAAAGGCGGTGGCCAGCATCTTGTCCACCGATGTGAACTTCTCCCGAGGCTTCCCCAGGGCCGCTCCGGCCTCGACCTCCGCCGCATCGATCCTTGACCAGGAGATGAAGTCGACGTGCCGCACGCCGCGCGCTGCGAGCGACGTCCGCAACGCTACGCGACCGGGCGCTTTCGCCGGCCGATCGGCAAAGTCCGCCAGCATCGACTCGACGGTTTCGAGGCTGCAAGCACGATTGACGCCGATCACTCCCGAGGGGCCGCGCTTGATCCATCCCGCCACGTAAAGTCCGTGCGCCGGCGCGCCGCCATCCATGACACGTCCGCGCTCGTGTGGAATCGTCCCGGACCGGGCGTCGAACGGCACGCCGTCGGTCGCGACGCCCTTGTAGCCCACGCTCCTGAACACGGCGCCCGCTTCGAGCGACACGGTCTCCCCGGTCGGTTGGGCGACTTGCGCGAAGGCCCCGCCCGAAAGGCGGCATCGATCGAACAGCGCGCGCTCGACGCAGCCGCCTCCCTCGAGGGCCCGCGGGCTCAGGTTGAAGTGGAGATGCACCGCCTTGGCGCGCTCGCGCGGGCGTCCCTGGAAGGTGCGCAGGATCTTTACGCTCTGCGCCGCGGCGACGCCGCGCGGATCAGCAAGCTCGGCTTGGCAGGTCGAGCCGATGACGAGATCGCACTCGTCGAGCACGACATCGGCTTCGGCCAGCATGCCGATCTCACGCAGTTCCTTGGCCGTCCATTTCGCCTGCGCCGGGCCGCGCCGGCCGACGAGATGCACCTCGCGGATCCGGCTCTCGCCGAGCGCCTCAAGCGCATGCTCGCAGATATCGGTCTGGCGGAGTTCGTCGACGGACTTCGACAAGATCCGGCAGACGTCGATCGCGACGTTGCCATGGCCGAGGATCACCGCGGCCTCGCACGAGAGATCGAAGGTCCGGTCCCGAAAGTCCGGATGGCCGTTGTACCAGGAAACGAATTCGGTCGCCGACCAGCTTCCGGAAAGGTCTTCGCCGGGCACTCCAAGTTTGCGGTCCGCGGACGCGCCGCTCGCGATCACCACGGCGTCGTAGAAGCCCCGGAGCTCGTCGATCGTCACGTCCCTGCCGAGCGCCACGTTGCCGAAGAAGGCGAAGCGCTCGTGACCGGCGATCTGGGTGAAGTTCCGGCAGACGGATTTGAGCTTCGGATGGTCGGGCGCGACGCCGAACCGAACCAGGCCGAACGGCGTCGGCAGACGCTCGATCACGTCGACCTCGGCGCCGGCTTCGAGCAGCGCCTCTGCGGCATAGAAGCCGCTGGGCCCGCTGCCGACGACGGCGACTTTGCGCGCGGCGGTTCCCGCCATGTCAGGTCCTCAATTCAGGCCCAGCTCGCTGCGGCGAGCTTCCGCCGTCGGCAGCGGGGACTGTTTTGCTCGGATGATCGGCAAGTCGGGAGCGCGCGCGGCGTTGATCCTGATCCACTGCTCCTCGTCATCGGAGAGGTCGAACTCCTCCTTGATGGCGCCCACGGGACAGGCCGGAATGCAGGCGCTGCAGTCCACGCAGACGTCGGGGTCGATGTAGAGGCGTTCGTCATCGCCATGGAAACAGGCGACCGGGCAGACCGTGACGCAATCGGTGAAGCGGCAAGCCTGGCAGTTTGCGGTGACGACGTGAGTCATCTTGAACCCCTCGAACGCGACCAGTGGTGCTGGGAAAGAGGGCGCAGCGCCCCGGAAGGACGCCGCGCTGGGGCTGCAATCACGCAGCGACATGCTCGACTTCGACGAGGTTGTCGGAATAGCTGCCGGCCATTCCCATTCCGCAGTGGGCGTCGGAGCTGATCGCGTTCACGGCCGTGCCGGAGCTCGTGAAGCTCGGCCAATGACCGAGATTCGCCATGACGAGGCCGGGCATGAGAGCGTCGACGATCTCGGCGCGGCCGTCGAAGTGGCCGCGGTCGTTGAAGACGCGGACCAGGGCGCCCGTCTCGATCCGCCGAGCGGCCGCATCGTCAGGGTGCATGAAGACAGTCTGCTCTCCCTGCCGCTTCTGCTTCGGCTTCTCGTTGGCGTATTGCGAGTTCAGGAAGGCGTGGGCCTTCGGCGAGACGATCGAGAGCGGGAAACGCTTGGCAAGCTCGGGATTGGTCTCCCGCGACTCGTAGCCCGGCACATAGTCCGGGAGCGGGTCGATCGGTTCGGCCGGCTGCATGCCCTCGTACATCGAGCGCCAGACCGGCACGACGAAGTTCTCCGTCACGCTCGACCTCAACTCGCATTTGCCGGACGGCGTCTTGAAGTTGCCTTCCGCGTGCGGCTTTCGCTCGTGCGGCAGCCCCACGTTGATGCGCGCCCAGCCGGTCTCCTTCAGCGTATCGAGCGTGATGCCCTGGAGCGCGGGGGACTCCCAGTCGTAGAAGTCCTGGAGCATCTCCCAGTCAGAGCGGTCCCAGTAGTCGTCATTGAAGCCCATGGTCTTGGCGAGGCGTCGGAACATCTCGACATTCGGCACGCACTCCGGCGGGGGGGAGATCGCAGGCTGGTTGAGGCTGATGTACAGGTGACCCCAGGTCACCATGATGTCGAGCTGCTCCCCTTGCATCGCCGCCGGCAGGATGATGTCGGCGTATTTCGCCGTGTCTGTGATGAAGAGCTCGCTGACCACCGTGAACAGGTCCTCGCGCTCGAGGCCCCGGGCGATCTTCGCCTGGGCCGGCGCCTGGCTCATCGGGTTTGAGTTGTAGACGAACAGAGACTTGATCGGCGGATCGAGCTGCAGCTCGCCGGTGAGCGCGGCGCCGAGGTCGAGCTCATTGACGACACGCGTTCCCGGCCGGATCCAATCCGGGCGGCAGATCCGGTCGAAGTTGGTCGGGAACTCCCAGATCGGCATTTCCATCGCGCCGCCCCCGACATGCCGCCATGCGCCGATCAGGGCCGGGAGACAGGTGATGGCGCGGATGGCCTGGCCGCCGCCCCGGCTGCGCTCGATCGCGACGCCCTCGCGGATCGCGGCTGGCGGGGTCGTGGCGTATTCACGGGCGAGCGTGATGATGTCGGCCGCCGGGATGCCGGTGATCTCGGAGACGCGCTCCGGCGGATAGAGCGCCGCGCGCTCCTTCAGCTCCTCGTAGCCGAGCGTGTATTTCTCGACATAGTCATGGTCGACGAGATCCTCGGCGATGATGACGTTCATCATGCCGAGCGCGAGCGCGCCGTCGGTTCCGGGCTTGATCTGGACGTGCCAGTCGGCGGCCTTCGCGGTGCGCGTCTTGACCGGATCGATGACCACCACCTTCGCGCCGGCCTCCTGCGCCTTCACGATGAAGGGCCAGCCGTGGATGTTCGTCGAGGTCATGTTCATGCCCCAGACGATGATGTACTTCGCGTGGACGAAGCTTTCGATGTCGAGCCCACCGGACGGGCCGACCGTCATGACCCAGGCCGTCGACGAGCCGCTTTCGCAGTAGGTCTTCTCGGCGACCGTCGAGCCGAGCCGGTTGAAGAAGGCGTCGCCGGCGGTGAGGCCGTTCAGGGTGCCCTGATGCCCGAGATAGGCGTGTGGCATGATCGCCTGCGCGCCGTATTCGGCGATGATGGCGTTCCATCTGTCCCGGATCGTGTCGAGCGCCTCGGTCCAGCTGATCGGCTCAAACTGCCGCGACCCCTTCGGACCGACGCGCTTCAGCGGCGTCAGAATCCGGTCGGGATTGTAGTGGTGGCCGGCGAAGTCCTTGAGCTTCACGCAGAGGCGGCCCTGCGTCATCGGGTGGTTCTTGTCGCCGGTCACCTCGACCAGCTTTCCGCCCTTCACGTGATACTCGAATGCGCATGTGTCGGGGCAGTCGTGGGGGCAAGCGCCGCGCACGATCCTCGTATCCATCTCAGCGTTCATGGCTGGCTCCGTCGTTCCGGACGTTGCGAACGCCGCCCATCGGCGACGGCGGGACGATTGCCTGGAACGATACCAAGGAGCCCAAAACCGTAAATAGTACGGCCGTCCTAGATCGCTTAAATGATGTGCAGATTAGGACGCTGCCTGGCAAAAAAGCTGGGCGCCGCCGCGTGCATTGGGTGCGCCGCAGCAATTGGACGCCCGTACAGACCAAATGTCCAGCGGCGACGTGAGGGTCGCTAAGCTAGGCCTTCAAGGCCTAGCCAAAATTCTCGTACGGTCGTACTGGGGGCTTCGCGTCCCTCAGGGTCGCGCCCGCTACGAGGAGGCCATATGGACGTCCTGCCGCCGGCCGTAAAACGCTCAACCCTGAAGGGAGCCGGCCGCACCGCCGCAATCCTGGAGGCCGCGAAGGATATCGTGGTGGCCGAAGGCTTCGCGAACCTGTCCTATCGGAACATCGCAAAGCGGGTCGGCATCGCGGTGGGAAACGTCAACTACTACTATCCGTCAAAGGACGATCTAATGGTCGATCTTGCGGAGTTTATTTTCGATCGCTGGGACCAGCGCCTTAAAAAGCGTGTGCCCTCGCGGCTCAAAAGTGACCGTGAGATCTTCCGATTCTCGATCCAGTTTATGATCGAGGAGAACAAGCGGGAGCGGACCGTCACCCTCCTCATGGAGATGTGGGCGATGGCCAATCACTCTCCGCCCGTGTCCAAAATGCTGGGAGCGTTCTACGCGCGGATGCGAACCTGGATCTCGGGCATGATCGAGCGCGTACGGCCGGACATCAATCGCGAAAGCCGAGAACTTCGGGCGGCGCTCATCACCGCGCAGATCGAGGGCCTGATGATCCTGATCGGCCCGAAGCGGGTTAAGCACGACGAACTCGCCGGCCTTGAATTAGCTGCGGTTGCGCACATCGAAGACCTGGCCTTTAGCGGCTAAGTAAAAAAATCGGCGGCCGGCGTCTGGGCGCGGTGGGGCTCCTTCCGCCAAAGGGCTGACGTATTCAGTTTCGGCCTTCATCGCCGATCGCCGATCGCTCGGAGATTCCAGCGGTCGCCATCACTTACAAAGACAACCATGCTCAGGGGCTCGAGGTCGATCCGGGCGTAAGACGTCGCCGGCGCTGCGATCACATGGAGCATGCAGGCCTTGACCACCATGGCCGGCGCGACCGCGACGGTCCGACCGGTCAGGGCCGCGCAAGAGGAAAGCCATCCGCCGACGCGCGCCAACAGGGCTTCGATCGACTCTCCCCCATGGGGCGCCTCAGACGGCTCGGCGACCCAGCTCCGGAAGCCCTCCGGGTCCGAACGAGAGACATCCTCCAGCGTGCGTCCGCGCCATGATCCAAAATCGATTTCGGCGAGCTCGGATCGGACCTCGACGTCGAGGCCGAGCCCCGCGGCGGTGCGGCGCGTCATCGGTTCAGGCCCGCACCAGAACCTGTCGCCGCTGAGCGTCGACGCCGGGAGGTTCCGGCGCGCGCCGTCCCCGGCGTCGTCCGGCTCGGCGCCGCCCGGAAAGACGGGCCGCCGCGATCGCATCGCACAGATCATCTCCAGGCGATGCGTCATCGAGCCGTCCCGCCGTCAGTCGGCCGCAGGACGGCGCGTCCGCGAACGTCGGCGCAGCGACCCGGCCGCAAGCCCGCCGCCCGCGAGGAGCCCCGTCGCCGCGAACCCGATGGCGGCGGACGCCGGGTCCCGGACGATCTCGGTCAGGCGCGGCCGGACGACCGCCGCCGTGTTGAACGTCTGCGCGCTCGACGAGCAGATTGCGCCGGCCTCCGGCGTCGCGCGTCGCCGCGTCTCGAGCCGGTCGATGATCGCGAGCGCGGGGCCTGCGCTCGCCGGCTCGCGGCTCATGACGACGAGCAACTGCTTGGCGGCCGCGAGATAGGCGTGGGCGCACGGGTTGAACGGGCTGCCCTCGCGCGTGACCCCTCCGGGCGCGAGACCCCAGAGGCAGTAGGCGAATTGGACGCCGTAGTGATTGTAGAGCCGGCGAACCGACCCGTCGGTGGCGGCCTGGCGCTTCGCGAGCGCGACGATCTCGCCGAGCCGCTCGTCGACGAGCGCCATCTCGCCATGAGAAATCTGCGGGATCGGCAGGCCCGCGTTCGCGCCGTCGACCGGACCGCCGGAATGCGCGGAGGCGGCGCCCGAGACGGAGGCCAGCGCGACGACGGCCGCGGCCCACGCGAGGCGCCCGGGCCGCGGAGACCGGCCGGCGCGTCCCGTCATCGGAACGCGGCCGCGCCGGCCGCGTGGCGCAGCGCGCCTTGCTTTCGGGACGCCCGTTCGGCGAGGGCGCCGAACATCAGCCCGATCGAGGCCCAGAGCACGGCCTGCACGCCGATCGACGCGATCCGGAAGTTCCAGAGCGCGGCCGGCGAGAACGAGGCGGGGATCTCCTCGATGTCCGGCAGGCCCGCGAACATGACCGCGACCACCCCGACATAGACGAGGCCCGCGACCGTCGCCGCGTTCCAGCCGCCGACGCGTTCGGCAAAGCGCCTTGCGAGCATGACGACCGCCGCCATCAAGGCGATCGAGAACGCCATCATGGCGAAGAACAGCTCGGTTCGGGCGACTATTGTGTCCGCGCTGCCGACGGCCGGCGGGTTGGCCGGATATTTGAGCTGCGGGACGACGACGACCGCGACGAAGCCGAGCGTCGCGATCAGGGCCGCGACAGAGCGCGGGCTCAAACGCCCGAGCCGGCCGTTGGCGAAGGCGAAGGCGAGCGCCAACAGGCCGCCGATCGCGGCGCCGTAGACCACGAGGCCGGCGAAGAGGCCGACGCCCGCCTGCGTGGCCCGGCTTACGATTTCCGGTTCTTCCGCCTCGCCGTGGGCCCCCGAGGCACGGCTCGCGCTTTCCTCGAACGCGATGGCGTACTCAACCCAGGGCTCGCCGAAGGTTGTCGCGAAGCCGAAGGCGAGAAGGCCGGCGAGCACGCCGACCATCATGCCCCTCAGCAGAAGGTTGCCGACCATCTCGCCCTCCGTCAGTGGCAGGGGAAGCCGAGCAGGTGGCGGCCGTCATGCACGAACTCATGCACGACGGAGCTCCCGATCAGCGAGGTCGCGCCTTCCTCTGCGCCCACGAAGTAGACGGTGAGAAGGAGCATCAGGCCGCCGAAGACGGCCCAGGGAAGGATCGCCGAGACCGGGATCGGTTCGGCGCGCGCCGGGGTCAGCGCAGAGGTGGCGAAGGCTGGGTTGATCATCTGGAACTCCCGAGTTCGACGTTGGAGAAGACGCCGCGCGGCCTTGCCGCGCGGCGGCATGCGCAGGTTCAGGAGGCGCTGACGGACGCCTTGGGCGCGAGCGTGTGGATCCAGGCCGCGAGCTTGGCCGAGGCGAAGGCGAAGCACGCCCCGATGATCATCGAGAACGGCACGATCAGGAGCGCGTTACGGCCCGAGGCGGACAGCATGGCGGCGGGCGTGAAGGCGTCCGCGTTCTGCGTCAGGAACGAGAAGGTGCAGGCGTAGCCGTAGGTGACCGCCGGGATCGACGAGAAGGCCGGAATGTGGGCGGCGAGGATGTAGGCGACGATCGAGATCGCCACGATCACCGCGCCGAGGGCGGGTCCCGGAGCGACGAGCGCAAGCGCGAGCCCCGCGCTCCAGGCCACCAGCACCCCGAAGGCGTTGGAGACGACGGTGGTCCGGAAGGCCGCGGCGTCGCCGCCGCAATGGTAGAAGCAGGCCCATGCCGCGAACGCCGCCCAGATCAGGAAGGCGTTGGTGGCGAGGAACGCCCAGGTGCAGATGCCTCCGAGCAGTCCCACGCTGATGGCGAGAGGGATGATCATGGTTGCGCCTTTCGAGACGCGTGAGGACAAGACTTCCCCTGCCGGCGCGCAGGGTTTCGCGCGTCGGTCGGCGGAACGTCGGTTTGGAAGCGCCTACGAGGAGGTCAGATGACCTCGTCGCGGGTGCGGTGCAGGAACTCTTCCGTGCGCCGGTCGAGCTCCTCCGGGTTGATCAGTCCCTTTTCGAGCGCGAGCTTCTCGAAGGCTGCGAGCCACTGCTCGTAGTAGCTCCAGGTTTCGTCGCCCGGCTCGTGGGTCTTGTCCCACTCGCCGATCGTGCTGATCAGGCTCTTGCGGAAGTCCTCGTAGGGGTAGGACTTCGCCTCCGCGAGCGCGAGAACCATGCCGAAGGCGCGGCCCTGCCAGGGCTCGTCGAACTTCAGGCTCTCGCAGTTGCGCGGGATGGCTTCGCGGCCGGTGAGGTCGTCGACATAGGCGTCCATCGTCCGCGCCTCCTCAGGCCGTCGCCAGGCCGAGGCCCTGCATGGCCTCGGTGGAGACGAGCGCCGCGAGCTTCTCTTCGTCCCAACCTTCGGTGCCGGCGGGGCGCTCGGGGATCACGAAGTAGCGAACCTGCGCGCTCGAATCCCAGATCTCGATCTTAGACTCGTCCGGCAGGGTCACGCCGAAGTCCGACAGCACGCCGCGCGGCTCGCGGACGACGCGGGCCCGGAACACCGGGTCCTTGAACCAGTAGGGCGGCAGCCCAAGCAGCGGCCACGGCCAGCAGGAGCACAGCGTGCAGCAGACGACATTGTGGGTGCCGGGCGTATTCTCGACGACCTTGAGGTTCTCGCCCTCGATGCCGTCGCGCATGCCGAGCTCGGCGATCGCCTTGTTGGCGTCGGCGAGGAGGCGGCCCTTGAAGGCCGGGTCGGTCCAGGCCTTGGCCACGACCTTGGCGCCGTTGAACGGCCCCATCTCGTGCTCGAAGAAGTTGATGACGCGGTCGACCGTGTCGGTGCCGATCAGGCCCTTCTCGCGGAACAGGGACTCCAGAGCCTTGGTGCGCGCGGCGTAATAGGTCTCGCTCTCGCGCAGGTGGTGATGATGTTCGTGATCGTGATCGTCGCTCATAGAACTCGCCTTATCTAAGCGGGCTCGCCGCCGTTATTCGTCATGAAGCTGGAAGAAGATCGGGGGTCACACCGCCTCGAGGTAGACCTCGAAGCAGTCGTTGTAGAGAACGTCGCCCTTGTCCGGGATGTCGTCCCAGAGATCGCGCGTCTTGAACTTCACGAGGTAGACCGGCTGCGCCGTGCAGATCCCGTCAGTCGGGACATTGTCTGCGTAGAGATATGCGCCCTTGTAGACGGTCTCGACGACGCCGGTCTTGTTGCGCAGGTAGCCCGGAAGCCTGGTGTGGACCGCCGGCGGCATGTCCTTGACCCGCACCGTGTCGCCGACCTTGAAGACCGGGTTCACGGCGACGTCGCGATAAGGATTCGCGCCGGTGTAGAAATACTCGATGACGCGGCCGGTGACGTCGTTGTCGCCCGCATTGGGCTGCGGAGCGTCGGGGTTCTCGAGGTAGTATTTGGTCTTGGCTTCGAGCTCCTTCTCGGAGATGTAGTTTCTGGAAACCAGAAACTTGCACATTCCGCCGAGCCATTTGATGTAGTAGCGATACTTGAAGTAATCGAGCGGATTCATGGACTCGGCCAATACCCTGAGGTCAGGCCACGCCCAGATTCCCGTGCCCATCATCGTCGTATGGACGGCGAAGAGCTGCGCCTCCCACGGCTCGACGAAGACGCGCTTTTCGACGTCGACGGGGCCGAGATTCTCGATGCCCCCGAGATAATGCTGGACCTTCACGCTGTGGCCTCCGCGATCGCTGGGCGTAGCTCCTGGAGCCGGCGCCTCGAGTGAACCTGGCCCGCACGTCAGGCCGCGCTTCCGCGGCGCTCGTCGCAGGCGAGTAAAGTCGAAGATGCAAGGCCCCTTCGCGAAGCAGCCGTCAGCGGCGTAACGCAAAAAAGCCCGTCAGCATCCTGCTGCGGGCGACTGTGCCGAATTCCTGTGGATGCGCGTGACTTGCGTCTACATGGGCAGCACTGCCCGACGCGTGGCCAAAGGTTGACCTGCGCCCAATTGACAGTCAAGCACAATTTTTGATCGATGACCGCGCGAATTCTACTCGCCTGCTGAACCCGTTCAGGATGGATCTCCGCTTGACAAGAGGCGCGGCTCGTTCAAGCCTAAGAGATAGGCGCTGGGCAAAGATGCCCAATTGAGCGTCAGGCACTTCGATGAACATCACGGCGCGGACACATCTCCGCGCAGGCAGCGACGCCCTCAAGCCTATGGCTCGAGGGCTTTTTTCGTTCGGCGGTCCGATGACGACAGACACTTTCCGCATCGGCCTGATGTTCTCCTCGACCGGGCCCTACAGCTCGGTCGCCGAACCCATGCTGAACGGCGCTCTGCTCGCCGTATCCGAGGTCAACGCGGCCGGCGAGGTCCGTCTCGATCCGGTGGTCGTGAACCCCGGCGGCGATCTCTCGCGATATGCCGCGCTAAGCTCCCAGCTGCTGTCGTCGGGGATCAAGCAAGTCGTCGGCTGCTACACCTCGTCGAGCCGCAAGGAGGTGATCCCGGCCTTCGAGAAATATGATGGAATGCTCTGGTACCCGTCGCATTACGAGGGCTTCGAGAGCTCCGACAACGTTGTCTACACGGGCGCCGCCCCGAACCAGCACATCCTGCCGCTGATCGACTTCCTGATGTCGTCCTATGGCGATCGCGCCTTCTGCGTCGGCTCGAACTACATCTGGGCCTGGGAGAACAACCGGATCCTGCGCGAGATGGTGACCGCGCGCGGCGGGACCGTTCTCGCCGAACGCTATCTGCCGGTCGGCGAGACCGATTTCGCTAAGACCATCGAAGCGATCATCCTGGCGCGGCCGAGCTTCGTGTTCTCCTCGCTGATCGGCGTGAGCGGCTATTCGTTCATCCGCCGGCTGCGCGAGACGTGCGTGGCCCGCGGCATCGACCAGCCGGCCGTCATGCCGGTCGCGAGCTGCAACCTGAACGAGCTGGACCTCGTCGACATCGGCGACGGCGCGATGGACGGCCACATCAGCTCAAGCGTCTACTTCTCCTCCCTGCAGACGCCTGAGAGCCGGGCCTTCGTCGAGAGCTACGCGAAGGCCTATCCGGACAAGCCCTGGGCGTCGGCGGACGCGGAGGCCTCCTACATCGCGGTCAAGCTGCTCGCGGCCGCCATGTCGGGCGCGGGCGGCGACGAGATCGGCGCGGTGCGCCGCGCGCTCGCCGACCAGCGCCTCGCAGCGCCTCAGGGCGAGGTCAGCGTCGACGCCGAAACCATGCATCTCTGCCTCACCCCGCGCATCGGGCGTTCCCGCGCGGACGCCTCGTTCGACGTGATCCGACAGGAGCCCGCGCCCATCCGCCCGGACCCCTATCTCGTCCGGTTCTCGGCGACGGAGGCCTGGGGCTCGCCCGCCTCCCGACTGCGAGTGGTGAGCTGATGACACAGACGCAGGTCCAGAACTTCCGCGGCATGCGGGCGGTGATCTTCGCTTCCGGAGACGGCGGCGTGGACACGTTGGCGTCGGTCCTCGCCAAGCTCGGCCTCGTGGTCGAGCGTCCCGGTCCGCCGGAGGCCTCGGTCGACGCGTCGACGTTCAGCTTCGAGCGCGACGTGCTGTTCGTCGACGGCGACCTCGAGGGCGTGCTCGGTCCGGGCGCCATCCGGAACGGGCTGCCGCCGGCGGCGGTCGTGGGCCTCGTCGGCGTCGAGGCGCCGAGCCGGCTGAAGGGGCTGATGGCGCAGGGCGCGACGGCGTTCCTGCGCAAGCCCGTCTACGCCGGGGCGGTCTACACCACGCTGTTCCTCGGCGTGAACCAATACCTGCAGCGCAAGGCGCTGACCGACGAGCTCCACGACCATCAGGACCGCCGCCGCAGGCGTCGTCTCGTGATCAAGACCATCGTGCGCATCATGGAGCAGCATGGCGTCGATGACGACGAGGCCTACGCCATCCTGCGCCGGGACAGCATGCGCAGCCGCCTCAGCCTCGAGGACTACTGCGAACAGCAACTCGCCTGCCGGTCAGCGCCGACCGGAACCTCCCGGGACGCGCCGGACGAGCTGGCGCCCGCCCGACGCTGACGTTTCGACAGTCCGACGACGGCGTCAACCGACGCCCGCCCATCTGACGGGGCGGCGCCTTCGCGCATTTTTTCGGGACCGGCGGCCGCCATCGAGGCCGGCCGCCGCGCCTTCAGGAGAACGGCACTATGAGCTGGCTCGAACACTCGATCATGGCGGCGCGCGGCGAAGCGAAGGGGCGGCCCGGCCAGTCCTACGCGATCACCGAGGAGATTCAGGGCAAGTACCACTACGTCTACGGCCCCTACGCCGAACCGGTCCTGCGGGTCGATCCGGGCGCGGTGGTCTCGGCCGAGACGCACGACGCCATGGAGGGCCAGATCAAGCATGAGACCGACAGCCCGAGCGCGATCCTGAACTTCCCGTTCCTCAACCCCCAGAACGGCCCGATCTTCGTCAACGGCGCGGAGAAGGGCGACTGCCTGGCGGTCTACATCCAGAAGATCGTTCCGCGCGGCCCCCAGCCCGTCGGGACGACCTGCATCATGCCGGAATTCGGCGCGCTCGTCGGCACCAACGACACGGCCATGCTCAATGCGCCGCTGCCCGAGATCGTCAAGAAGCTCGAGGTGACGC
Organism: Methylopila henanensis; assembly: GCF_042681025.1. NCBI lineage: Bacteria > Pseudomonadati > Pseudomonadota > Alphaproteobacteria > Hyphomicrobiales > Methylopilaceae > Methylopila > Methylopila henanensis. The sequence continues at coordinate 110,776 of NZ_JBHUER010000007.1, read as the reverse complement.
CCGAAAGGGGCGTGGTCTGGAACGACAGGATCGCGCTGCCCTATGAGCCCTTCATCGGCACGATCGGGACCTCGCCCGAGATCGAGGCGATCTCCTCGCTCGTCCCCGACTACTACGGCGGCAACATGGACCTCCCGGACGTCGGGCCGGGCGCCGTGATCTACCTGCCGGTGCATGCGCCCGGCGGCCTGCTCTATCTCGGCGACTGCCACGCCACGCAGGGCGACGGCGAGCTCTGCGGATTCGCCATCGAGCATCCGACCGTGACCACCATCCAGATCGACCTGATCAAGAACTGGAGGTTCCGCTGGCCGCGGCTCGAGACCGAAAACGCGATCATGACGATCGGCTGCAGCCGGCCCATGGAGGACGCCGCCCGCATCGCCTATCGCGAGCTCGTGCGCTGGATGGCGGCCGACTACGGCTTCGACGAGCTCGAGGCCTATATGCTGCTGACGCAGGCCGGCAAGCTCCGGGTCGGCAACATGGTCGACCCCAAATACACGCTCGGCGCGTCTGTTTCGAAGGCCTTGCTTTAAAGGGTTGCGAGCTGATCGAGCTCGCAGAGCGCCGGTCTCGGCAAGAAGTAGCTCGCGTCGTTCGACTAGAGTTTCGTGCGAAACGTGACGTCGCATTCTTGGCTCCCGTTTTCGGGGGCGCGTCCCGCTCAATCTGGATCCCCAGAATCGGCGTCGCTTTTGTCGTCCGGATTGTCGACGAGGCATCCCGCGCCGTGGCAGCCCTGATAGTTGCCATGCGTGTCGAAGTTCGGATTGCCATCCTTGTCGAATTGCGGCCTGGGATCGATGCTCCGGTCGTTGTCGTCAGGGTTGTCGACCGTGCATCCAAGCCCGTGGCATCCGTTATAGCCGCCGTCATCGCGGTAGTTGCTGGTCGTGTGATGGTGCTTCTTGTGGTCGCCGGACGCTATCCCGCCGAGGATCGCGTCCAAGACGACGCCGCCCACGACGGCTCCAACGTCATTGCCGCGATCGTTGTACATGCGGGCGTGGGGATCGAAGCCGTCACCGCGGCCATAATGATAACCGCCGACGTCGGCGAAGACGCCGGCGCAGCCTTGCGCGACCCAGATGTATTTGCTTTTGGGGTTGTAACCCCAAGTCCGGTTCAGGATGCACGAGCTGCTAGAAATCTGATGAATGAGCTGAGGTTGCTTCAGAGGGCCGGCATAGCACTCGTCATACTGGTAGTTCCGGGAGCGGCATTCGACGGTCGACTGCGCTTGCGCCTCGGGCGCGAACCAAAGCGCGCCTAACGCCAGGGCCACGGCAAGGCTTACACGGTGCATGGAGATACCCTCTCAAGTCGGATGTCCGCAGATACCTGTCCTGCGTCACTTTCTTCACATTGCTTTAAACAGTTTTTTGGTTTGAGCCCGAGAGCTGCCAATGCGCTATAGATTCTGTAGGGCGTCATTCCGTCGATCGGCGGCTCCTGGACGGCTTTCTGATCGTCAATGGCTGCGCCGCGCTGAGGCAGGCCAATTATTTCCTAGTGAAACGCATCGATGAGTCAATCACCAGCGCCTGGATCGGCGGCCTGCATTGTCGCGTGCCGCTCGGCCGCGAAACGACATTTACCATGTCAGGCCTGCGCGCCTCGACATCGCCGGGCGTTCGTTTTTAATCGGCAGATCACAGGATCAGGCGATGAACGGGGATAAGCGGATGGCCAACGCGACAAGACGGTTTGCAGCGTCGATCGTCCTGAGCGTCGTGTTCATCGCGCCCTCAGGGCTGGCGATCGCCGCCGAGCCGGTCGCCTTCGACGTCAACGTCACGTTGTCGAAGAAGGCGGCCTCCGCGCTCGCGGCCGCCTCCGAGGGGATCGTCGTCGGCGCGTCCTACTCGGCGGAGCCGCTGCCGTCGGCGCGGAAACATGCCGGCGAGATCGGAGAGATCGATCTCGGGAGCGAACAGGTCGAAATTCCCGGAAAGCCGGGGACGGCCCATGTTTCGGGCTCCAAGTTGCGCACGGACCGGCTGAAATGGATCACAGGCCCCATCCTGCTCAACATCAATGTCTATTCGGCGCGGAAAGGCGGGCCGGACAATATACTGGCCTGTGACTTCTTCGACGGGAAGCTGGCGGACGTGCGGTCGCCCATCACGCTCCGCTGCGCCCTGATCGAGGAAAAGCCTCAAACGGAACAGAAGTCATGAAGCCCGTGAGATGCGGGCCGGAGAGAAGAAAAATGAGGTTCTCAGGCGCAATTCTTGCTGTCGTTCTCGGCGCCACGGCGATGGCTTTTGTGTCATATGCGATTGCTGACGAATGTAGCAACGCGGACAGCCAGGCGAAGCTCAATGAATGCTATGGAAATGCGTTCAAGAAAACCGATTCCGAGCTGAACAAACTCTACAAGGAGATAGAACGAAGGCTTTCTGATGATCCCGACACCAAGAAAAGCCTTGTCGTCGCGCAGCGCGCCTGGGTCGCTTTCCGCGACGCCGAATGTAACCTGCAGGCCTCTGGCGGCGGCAGCGCCGCCGGCATGACCTACCCGATTTGTCTGAGCAGGCTGACGGAAAACCGCATCCAGGACTTCAAGAATTATCTCAAATGTGAAGAGGGCGACACGAGCTGCCCGATTCCGCCGGCGAACTGATCCGAGCCGAGACGTCCTCCCACAACCGTTTCTGCGACGACCGATCTCGTTCGGCCATTTCTGCTTGAATCATGATTGGTATTTCCGTGAACGAGTTTGCTTGGGCTGCGATTTCGACGAGCCGCGCGGACGCTCTCGGCGACGGGGTCGTCAAGGGCATGAAACTGGCCGATGTCATTGAGGACGGCGTGAGAGCGCGTGGCTTCGCGCAGCCGGAAGCCGGCCGGTTGATGTCATGATCAGGCTGCTCTTTCTTCTTCTCGGCGCCCGGGCGCTGAAGCCCATGTGGCGGCTGCTGATGGCGGCCGGAATTGTCTGGATGCTGCTCGGCGCCCTGATCTTGTTCGATCTGAGCGACGGGGCGCTCGTCTTTTTCCTCGACACGCTTGCGCTTCTTCTCGTGGTCGAAGGGGCCGTGGAGATCATAACCGCCGCATCGGTGGGGCTGCGCAGATATTGGATCGACGCGCTGCGTGGCGCCGCCTTTCTGTTCGCCGCTTTCCTGGTGTTCAACGTGCCATGGGACAACAACATCGGCGCGGCGATCGTATTCGGAGCCGCATTCCTGGTGGACGGCCTGTTCCGCATCGGTTCGGCCTATGTGGTGCACAGCCCCCGCTGGCGGGTCGGGATCGTCGCCGGGGCGATCGAGATCTGCCTCGCGCTGATGATCCTGTTCGCGTGGCCTGTGCCGCATTTGTTTACTGTGCCGTTCTGCTTCGCGCTCCTTCTTCTGACCTCCGGTTATGAGCTCGTGCGCATGGCGTCGCCGTTGCGGCGGCTGCCGGACGGCGCGTCGATCCGATCCCTTCCGCTTTACGCGGCGCGCAACTGGCAGGGCGCCAAAGTTCACCCGATCGTTGGAGACGGCGCGATCGTCGCGGACGGCGACAGGATCCTCAACGTTTACGTCTGGACCGCCGTCGGCTCGGTGAAGGATCCGGAGCGCCGCCTGCTGATCGACCGGTATGTCGCCGCCGTCGACAAGGACGGCGTCATTTCCACCGGCCACTCCGCGCTGGAAATGCCCGGCGAACTTTATGTCAGCCACTACCCGGCGAACGACATGGATCACAGCCCGGACGATTTCCGCGCGCTGCTCTCGGCGGGTCCCGAAAACGACGTGCCCGGACGTTTCAACGAGTCCCTGGCGCTCGAGGCCGCGGCCTGGTGCATGCCGGACCAGAAGATCACCTTCCGCCGCTTCAACCCGCAGGCGCTGCGGACCTTCTGGGACGCCTATTCGAGAGACAAAACCTACAATCTCACCGCGCGCAACTGCTCGACCACCGTCATCCAGGCTCTTGACGCCGCGACCGAAGGCACGGGCCATACCGGCAGCCTGTGGCGCGACCTCTTCCGAATCCTCAGCGATCCGCACTTCTGGCTGATGCGCATCGTGCGCGGGCGCGCGGAGGCGATGACCTGGACGCCGGGGCTGGTGCTGGATTACGCGCGGCTGCTTAATCAGGTCGTGGAGCACGGCGAGCGACGCTGGAGAACGCGGATCGGCGAGGCGTTTCGCTCGAGACGGGCGCTGGTTCACGAGCAGGAGCGGAATGAAGGCGAAAGGGCCGCAGTTTGACCGGGCAGGCAAGGACAACGGCGGTCGTGATCCTCACGGCGGCCACGTTCGGCCTGACCTACGGCCTAAGCGCGCCGCTGATCGCGCTGGAGCTTTCTGACGCCGGCTATTCGGAAACCCTGATCGGCGCCAACAGCGCCATGTACGCGATCGGCGTTCTGCTGGTCGCCCCGGCCCTGCCGGCGCTGCTGAAGCGTCTCGGTTTCGGCCGGCTGGCCAAGGGCGCATTGCTCCTTGCCGGCGGCCTATTCGCGATCTTCCCAGCGGTCCCGTTGCTCTGGCTGTGGTTCCCTCTCCGCGTGGTGCTGGGGGCGGCCTCCGAAACCATGTTCGTCGTCTCCGAAGCCTGGTTGAACCAGATCACCAGTGAAACGAACCGGGGCAGGACGGTCGCGATCTATGTCACCGCCCTGTCGGCCGGCACCGCGCTCGGACCTGCGATCCTCACGCTCGTCGGACGCGAAGAGGCTCTCGCCTTCGTTATCGGGGCGGCGCTCGCGCTCGCCGCCTGTCTGGTTCTCCAGGTGGGACGACCTGAGGAAGCGCTCCCCGAAAGCGCGGCGAACGAAGGCCCATGGCGATTCCTGCGGCTCGTTCCCGTGGCGGTCGCCGCCGCGGCGCTGAACGCAGCGCTGGAATCGGCGGGGCTCAGCCTGCTTCCGCTTTACGCGATCGCTCTTGGCTGGCCGGAACAGTCGGCGACCTTCCTGCTCACGATATTGCTCTGCGGATCGATCCTGCTCCAGCTTCCCATCGGCTGGCTGGGCGACAGGATGAACCGGCGCCTTCTTGTCGTCGTCCTGGCCACGATCTCGGCGGCAGGCGCCGTCGCCTGGCCCGCCGCGCTGGCGCACGCCTGGTTGGCCTATCCGCTGCTGTTCGTCTGGGGCGGCGCGTTCGTCGGCATCTACACGACCACCATCGCCGTTCTCGGCGATCGCTATAAGGGCGGCGAACTGGTCAGCGTCTATGCGCTGCTGTCGGTCGCCTGGGGGTTCGGCGCGCTCGCCGGCCCGCTGATCGGCGGAATGGCGATGGAGATTTCTCCGCACGGATTACCGATCTTCGCGGCGATCACCTGTGGTCTCTTCGCCTTCTTCGCCGGATTCGACAAAACCGAAAGTCGAAAAATCATCTAGAAGCGGGGAGGAAGCCAGGGTTCGGGATGAAATGATGAAATGGAATTTCCCCATGATCACGCTTTTATGCGCGATCCTGGCTATGGCCTCGGGATCCGTGTCGGCGCAGGCCCAGAATGAAACCACTCCGTTGCAGCCGCTGGCGGTCGGCGTCCATGTGAGCCCGCCTTTCGTCGTCAAGGATGGCGCGCGCTATTCCGGCATGGCGATCGAGCTCTGGGAGGCGACGGCGAGGCCGCTCGGGCTCGCCTACTCCTATCGCGAGTATCCGACCTTCGAAGCCCTGATCGCGGCGACCGAACGTGGCGAAGTCGCTGCGGCCGTCTCCAATCTGACGATCACCAGGGATCGCGTCGAGCGCATCACATTCTCTCAGCCCTGGTATGACGCCGGCCTCCGGATCATGATCGCCGACGATCAGGGCTCCGGTTTCTGGCAAGTCCTGGGAGGGCTGGAAAAGGCCGGGCACCTCCGCGCCATGGCCTGGCTCGTCTTCCTCATATTCGTCGCCACGATCGTGCTGGCGGCGTTTTACCGGCGCTTCGACAAGAGCTTTCCACGAAGCTGGCACGAAGGCCTCGCCGAAGGGTTCTACGAGGTCATGTCCGTCGCCACGTCAGGCAGGGTGACGCGAGCGAACGCCCTTGGCTGGATCGGCCGGATTTCCGGCGGCGTTTGGATGGTGTGCGGCGTGGCCGTGATCGCCTACGTCACCTCGTCGGTGACAAGCGTCATGACGGCGCTGACGCTCACGCACCAGATCAACTCCCTCGCCGACCTTCCCGGGCGCAGCGTCGGCGTGCTCGGCGGCAGCGTCGCGGAAAACTATTCAAACGAATTGCGCCTTTCGACCACGCCCTATGACGACATCGGCGGCGCGGTCCAGGGACTGACGTCCGGCCAGACGGAGGCGATCGTGGGCGACGCGCCGGTGCTGGAGCATTACGCCCACAGCAACCCGACGCCGCCGGTCTCGGTTGTCGGACCGATCTTCCATCCGGACAAATACGGCTTCGGCTTTCGCCACGGCGATGCTCTCAGCCACAGCATCACGCTTCAGATCCTCGCGCTGCAGGAGGCGGGCGAGTTGGAGGCTCTGAGGCGGAAGTTTTTCGGGAACGAGCGGTAGCAGATTAGACCGCAAGGCCGCGTCCTGACCGGGCCAAAGATCAGAGCATGGTCAATTCCGGAGGCGGCCCAACTGTCCGTGGAGATTAGAGAGGCGCGGCGGCGACATCGTCGGCGTCTCTGGCCCCGGCGGCCGCCAGATTTCCACCGTCAGCGCGCCGAGCCGCGTCTTGAAAAATGGCGGGCGGCGTCCCCGGGTTATCCAAATCACCGCTTTTCGTTATGACAGGGGCGAGGTCGCCAAGCCGGCGACGCGATCATGGCGCGCCGGTCGCCATGATGGTGGAGTGGTCAAGTGACGTCTGAAAACGCGAACTCGAAGCCGTCGCCGGCAAGACGGCTGAAGCCTCGCGCCGAGATCATCGACAATGAATCGGCCGCGGGGCCGGAGACGTCCCGGCAGCAACGGCGTTTTCTCGCCCGCAAGGCCGTGATCCTTGACGCGGCGCTGAGCTTGTTTTCGCAATCGGGACTGCACGGCGTCAGCACCGAACAGATCGCGGAAGCCGCCGACGTCTCGAAAACCAACCTATTCTATTACTTTTCCTCCAAAGAGGAGATCTATGTCGGCGTGCTGAAGCGCCTGCTCTCCGACTGGCTGGCGCCGCTTGACGCCCTCGACCCCGAGGCGGACCCGATCCAGGCGATCGGCGACTATGTCCGGCTCAAGATGGAGATGTCGCGCGCCGACCCGCGCTCCTCGCGCCTGTTCTGCCTCGAGATCGTTCAGGGCGCTCCGATGATCGGGGACGAACTGAGGACCTCCCTCAAGACGCTGGTCGACCGCAAGGCCGCGGTCATCCGGCGGTGGAGCGAGGACGGCAAGATCGCGTCGGTCGACCCCCACCATCTGATCTACGCCATCTGGGCCACGACCCAGCACTACGCCGACTTTTCCGCGCAGATCGCCGCCATCTCGGGCCGCACGCTCGACGACGAGCTCTTCTTCCGGGAGGCGACCGAAAACGTGCTGCGCGTGATCCTCGGCGCGCTCTCGACTGGCGTGGAAGCGAAGCCTTCGAAAGGCGCCGCCTGACGTCCCTAGGACGACCGCGTCAGCGAAAGCGGCCGCCGCTATCCCGGATCAAGTCCGTGATGAAAGGGAGCCCTGGCGCTTCCACTCGGCGACGAGGTCCGCGCTCGTCGTCACGACGCCGAGATGGAGGGAGACCATGGCGAGCGCCGCGGCCTCGAGCGCGGCGTCCGTGCCGCGCACGAGATCCGACAGCACCGTGACGCGGTAGCCGAGATTGCTCGCGTCGAAGGCGGTGTTCAGCACGCAGCAATCCGCCATGCAGCCGGTCAGGACCACGCGCTTCACGCCCATGTTGCGCAGGAGGAAGTCGAGATCGGTCGGGTAGAAGGCCGAGAGCCGCTTCTTGCCCGAGACGATATGGTCGCCCTCCGCGACCTCAGTGACGAATTCGGTCCAGCGGCTGCCCGTGAGCGCATGGGCGTCGGCGTTGGGAATCTCGCCGACATAGAGCGGGAAGGTCATGCGCCAGGCGGACGGCGTCCCCTTCACGTCGTCGACGCCGCCGGGGCGGAGCTCGCTTCGCACATGAATCACCGGCACGCCGAGCCGGCGCGCCTCGGCATGGAAGGCGTTCACCCCGTCCACCACCTCGCGCGCCCTCGGCGCGGGACAGGGGCAATCAGGATCGGCCGAGAGATGCCCCTGATGGAGGTCGATCGAGATCGCGGCGGTCGCCTCCCGGGTCGTGAACTCATTGAAAGCCGCCGGCAAAGTGCGCTTCTCGCCGTAGACGAAGGCGTCCATCGAACAACTCCTCACCGCCGCTCTTCGCGGACATGCGGCACGCCGAGCGCTCCCGGCTCGTCCGGCGCCGCGCCGCGACGGGCGACGGCGATCCAGATCATCACGCCGAGCGTCGCGAGATAGGGGGTCATCAGCATCAGGTACTGCGGCAGGCGGACGCCTGCCGCAGCGAGTTTCGGCACCAAAGCCTCAATCGCGCCGAAGAGGATCGCTCCGGCGAGCGCACGCCAGGGACTCCAGCGGGCGAAGATCACGAGCGCCACGGCGATCCAGCCGCGGCCCGAAGTCATGTCCTCGACCCAGATCTTGGCGCTGCCCACCGATATGTAGGCGCCCGCGAGGCCGATCAGCGACGCGCCCGCCATCACCGCGAAGAAGCGGACGCCCGAGACGTCGACGCCGGCGGCGTCGGCGGCCTCCGGGCTTTCGCCGACGGCGCGCAGCCGCAGGCCCGTATGGGTGCGGAACAGCACATAGGCGACCCCGAGGAAGATCGCGGGCGTCGCGTAGATCACGACGTCCTGCGCCGCGAGGATCGGGCCAAGGACGGGCAGGTTCGCGAGCGGCCCTAGGTCGATCTTGGGCAGGCCCGTGAACGGCCGATTGGTCCAGCCGAACTGCGAGCCGATCAGGCTGGTCGCGCCCTGGCAGAAGAACACCATGACGAGTCCGGCGATCACCTGGTTGACCTTGAGCCAGACGACGAGCGCGGCGAACAGCGCGCTGACGAGGGCGGCCGCGCCCATGGCCGCGGCCATGGCGGGCAGCGGCGGCATGCCGAAGGACAGGATCACGCCGACGCCGATCACCGCGCCGACCAGCATGAAGCCTTCGGCCCCGAGGCTGAGGACGCCCGCGCGCTCGCTCACGATCAGCCCGAGGGCGGCGAGCGCGTAAGGCGCGGCGAAGCCGGGCGTGTTGGCGACCCAGGAGATCAGAAAGTCGATCAGCATGGCTTCACCGGATCCAGCGCAGGCGATGGCGGACGAGGAAGTCGGAGGCCGCGACGCAGATCACCACCAGCGCCTGGATGAGCTGCACCATCGCGCCGGGGATCGAGTAGAACACCTGCAGGTTCTGGCCGGCGACGTAGAGCGTCGCCATCAGGATCGCGACGATCGCGGCCGCCAGCGGATTGCTGCGGGCGAGGAAGGCGATCAGCACGCCGGATACGCCGTATCCGTGGAAGAACGACTGGGTCAGCCGTCCTTCCTGCCCGGCGACGATGACGAAGCCGGCGAGCGACGCCAGCACGCCGGAAAGCAGCACGGCGAAGATCGTCACGCCGGCGACCGGAACGCCGAGCGCCCGCGCGGCGCTCGGGCTCGCCTCGACGAAGCGCATGTAGATCGCGGCCCGGCTGCGGGCGACGAGATAGCCGCAGACCGCGACGGCGGCGAGCGCCACGACGAGCGCGGCGCTGAGGTCGAAGGCGACCGTCGGCAGCGTCTCGAAAGGCGCGTAGGCGGGCGAATGCGGAAAGCCGTCCTTCGGGTCCTTCCACGCGCCGTAAAGCAGGTGGAAAAGCAGGTTCATGGCCACGTAGTTCAAGAGCAGGGTCGAGATGATCTCGTTCACCCCGACCTTGAGCTTCAGGAACAGCGGCAGGCTCGTCCAGGCGATCCCGAACAGGACGGCGGCGAGTCCCATCATCGGCAGGCGGAGGCTTTCGGGTCCGAGCCCGGCGAGCGAGACCGCGGTCGCGCCGATCCCGCCGAAGATCATCTGGCCCTCGAGGCCGAGATTCCAGAACCGCACCCGGAAGGCCATCAGGGCGGCGAGGCCAAGGAGCATCAGCGGCGCCGCCTGGAACAGGACGGCGTGGAGGTTCTGGCCGTCGAAAAGCGTCTGGACCAGTAGCTCGTCGACCAGGTTTTGGGCGGGCACGCCCGCGGCGACCAGAATCGCCGCCGACAGACCGAGGCCGAGCGCGACCGACGCCGCGGTCAGGAAGGCCCGCCATGCCGCGCCCGCCTCGCGCCGCACCTCGACGTTGAGGCGTCCGAGGCGGAATTTGCGTTCGGCGGCAGGGGCGGCGGCGACAGGTTCGATGGCCCGATCGCTCATGTCGCCGCCGCCTCGTCATGCGCCGGCGCCGAGTGGTCGACCATGGCGCGGCCGATGGCCTGCCGGTCGAACGGCGCCTCGAACTCCGCGACCAGCCTGCCGCCCGACATGACGCCGATGCGGTCTGCGAGCGCGGTCACCTCGTCGAGGTCTTCGCTGACGAGCAGCACCGCGGCGCCCCGGTCGCGGGCCTCGGCGAGCCGGCCGTGGACAGCGGCCGAGGCCCGCGCGTCGAGGCCGCGGCTCGGGCTCTGGGCCACGACGATCTTGGGGTCGCCGCTGAACTCCCGGGCGATCACAAGCTTCTGGGCGTTGCCGCCGGAAAGCAGCGCCGCCTTCTGGTCAAGGCTCCGCACGCCCTGAACGTCAAAGGCTTCGACCGCAGCCGCGGCGTCGGAGCGTATCGTCCCGCGCCGGGTCCATCCGATCGGTCCGTAGTCGCCACGGCGCACGCGCCCGATCGCATAGTTGTCCGCGACCGAAAGGCCGCCGGCGAGCGCGTAGGAGTAGCGGTCGGCCGGGATGAAGGCCGCGCCGTAGCCTCTGAGGCACGAGGGAGACGCGGCCTCGACCGGCTGCCCGGCGTCCTCGAACTGGATCGCGCCGCGATCGACCCGGCGCAGGCCCATCAGCACTTCGGCGAGTTCGCTCTGGCCGTTGCCGCTGACGCCCGCGAGCCCATAGATCTCGCCCGCGCGCACATGAAAGGTCACGCCGTCGACCGCGGGCGCCCCGTCGCGCCGTAGGCATGTGAGGTCGATCGTCTCGAAGCGCCGCCGTCCTGAAGCCGACGCGCGGCCGACCGCCGAGAGCGGCGCGTCGCCGACCGTGAGGCGGGTGAGCTCCGCGGTCTCCGTCTTCGCCGGGTCGACGGTCGCGACGGTTCGGCCGCCGCGCATCACCGTCACCCGGTCAGCGAAGCGCCTGACGTCGGCGAGCTTGTGGGTGATGAGCACGATCGCGGTCCCGCGCGCGGCGAGTTCGCGGAGCGTCTCGAGCAGCCGCTCGGCGTCCGGCGCCGCGAGCACCGCGGTCGGCTCGTCGAGGATCAGGATGCGGGCGCCCGCGACCAGCGCGCGGACGATCTCGACCCGTTGCTGCTCGGCGACCGAAAGAGCGTCGACGCGGGCGTGCGGGTCGATCGCGAAGCCGAGCGCCGCGCCTTGCGCCCGGATCGCTTCCGCCGCCGCCTCGACGGAAGCGCGGTAGCGGAAGCCGCGCCCCGCGCCGCGCGCCTGGAGGACGACGTTGTCGACGATCGAGAACGGCCGCACCAGCTTGAAATGCTGGTGCACCATGCCAACGCCGAGCTCCGCCGCCTGCCGAGGGCCGGAGAGGTTCGCGGGCGCGCCGTCGATCAGCACTTCCCCGGCGTCCGGGGCGTAAAGCCCGCATGCGACGTTCATCAGCGTCGACTTGCCCGCGCCGTTCTCGCCGAGCAGCGCGTGCACCTCGCCCGAAGCGACCGAGAACGAGGCGTCCTTCAGCGCGGGAAATCCGTCGAAGGACTTGTCGACGCCCTTGAGGGCCAGGGACGGGACCGTCATCGCGACGGTCCCGTGGTCGAGCGGCGAGACGTCATTGTTGCGCCACGACCCCTTCGACGAACCAGTCCATCTTCCAGAGACCCGCGTCGTCGATCTTGGCGCCGGCCGCGAGGCGCTCCTTGCCGTCGCGATCCTTCAGCGGGCCGACGAAGATCGGATCGCCGTCGATGATCGCCTGGCGGGCCGCCATGATCTTCTCCTTGGCCTCGGCCGAGACCGCCGAGCCGCAGCAGGCGACGTCCGTTCCGCCCTCCTTGATGCCGGGGAAGGCGCCATAGGGCTGCGGCTTCCAGTTTCCGGCCTTGATGGCTTCGAGCTCCGGCCCCAGGAACTTCGCCCAGGTCCAGATCGAAGAGCACTGGGTCGCCTTGGGCGCGAACTCCGAGAGGTCGCGGTGATGGCCGGTGCCAAAGACGCCGCGCTCCTGAGCGACGATCTGAGGCGTGGGCGTGTCGACGTGCTGGCCGATGACGTCGGCGCCTTGGTCGATCAGGGCGGCCGCGGCGGCGCGCTCCCTCACCGGATTGTTCCAGGCTCCGGTGAACACCACCGTCACGGTGGCGTTCGGGTTCATCTTCTTCGCGCCGAGCTCGTAGGCGTTGATCGTCCAGTTGACGACCGGCAGCGGGTTCGCCGCCACGAAGCCGAGCTTGCCTGTCTTCGAGACCGCGCCCGCCACCATGCCGCAGAGATACTGGCTCTGGTAGGTCCGGCCGTAGAAGGATTCGAGGTTCGGCCCGTTGGTGATGCCGGAGGCGTTGAGGAACGCGACCTTGGGATGCTTTTCCGACAGTTTCTTGAAGGTGTCGGAATAACCGAAGGCCGTCCCGATAATCACGTTGTGGCCGCGCTGGATGAAGCGCTCGACCGGCGGCGTGATGGAGGCCGCGTCCTCCGGCACCTTGTCGACCACCGGGATGGTCGCGCCCATCACCTTCTCGAGGCTCGGCCGCGCCTCCTCGAAGGCCTGGCTCCAGCCGCCGTCGTTCTTCGGCCCGAACAGCACGACGGCGACCTTTGGCGCTCCCTCGACCTTGAAGACGTCCTGCGCGACCGTGGGCGTCGCGGCCCCGATGGCGAGCGCCACGAGCGCGCAAATGCGGATTCTAGACATGCCAACCCCCGTCGCCGGCCGCGCCGGCCGTTGCGTTGTGATCAGAGCATCTTGTTGATGCGGAAGACGTTTTCTTCCGGGTCCAGTAGCACCGACTGGTACCAGTTGTAGTAGGTCTTGTAGGGCGGCTTGATCAGCCGGGCGCCGAGCCCGACGGCGAGCGGCGTCATGCGGTCGACGTCCCCGACGCTTTCGACGTCGAAGTTGAGCAGGAAGTTGACCCCCGTCGGGTCCTTGAACTCCGACAGCTGAAGCAGGTCGTAGGCGTCCGGGGCGTTGAAGCCGAGGTTGCTCTGACCCGTGCGCAGCCCGACGAAGATCGGGGAGCGGATCTCCTCGATCTCCTCGAAGCCGAAGACGTCGCGGTAGAAGCCCGAAAGCTTCTCCACGTCCTGTGCGAAGATGTTGACGTAGGACAGCATCGTGGCGCGCCTCGCTCAGGCCGCCTTGTCGCCCTGGCCGAACGTCGTCTGCTTGACGAACTTGCTGCGCAGATGGTCGCCGGAAGAGATCGGACCGTATTTCGGCGGGTTTTCGGGGCTCTGACAGCTCGGCAGGCACTCGACCACGGCGTCGAAATTCGGCTGGTGGAAGAACACGATCGACATGCGGTCGACGTTTTCCGGAGAGTCGAGGTCCGGGTTGACGACGCGATGGACCGTCGAGCGCCAGAGGTCGTTGGTCCACTGCTGCATCAGGTCGCCGATGTTGATGATGAACGAGCCCTCGACGACCGGAACGCTGACCCACTCGCCCGCGAGATTCTTCACCTGCAGGCTGCCGTCGGACAGCTCCTTGCGCAGGATGGTCATCGAGCCGTAGTCGGAATGGGCCCCGGCGCGCAGCTGGTTGGCCAGCGGCCGCTCGGTCTGGCGCGGATAGCGCAGCACCCGCATCATCGAGATGTTCTTGTCGATCGTGCCGTCGAAGTAGTTTTCGTCGAGGTCGAGCGCGAGCGCGAAGATGCGCATCATGTCGGTGGCGAGCCGGTCGACCTCGCGGAAATACTGCTCCCAGACCGGCTTCAGCTCGGCGGGCTTCTCCGGCCAGACGTTCGGCGCGAAATGGGGGCCGGCCTCGGCGCTCGTGAAGTACGGGTCCCCCGCGGGAACGTCGACCGGGCCGATCGAGAGCGACTCCTTGATGTCCGGCGGCGTCGGCTCGTCGAGGCTGTAGGACAGGCCCTCGCCGCCGACCGCGCTGTAGCCGCGGACCTGGTCGGGAGCAGGACGGTCGGCCTTGACCTTCTCGCCATGCGCCAGCGCGAAGAACTCTTTCGAGACGTCGTAGGTCTGTTTGATGAGTTCTTCGGGAACGCCGTGGCCCGAAACAACCAGAAAGCCGATGTCCCGGCAGGCCTGGCCGACTTCGGCCGCAACCCTCGCCTTTCCTTCCATGGAGCCCTCCCGATAGGGAGTGAGGTCGATCACGGGGACATGAAGCAGCGTCATGGCGGGGCCCTCTGATTGGTTCGGGGCTCCCTTTGCATAGCGCATGCCAAATACCGCCGCTTATCGGCAGCCGTCAGCAATTCAGACCATTCGGTCCTATTTTTGATTGCCCGGTCCAAGAACTGCGTCGCGTCGGCGCTGAAATGAGCGTCGGACGCCTAATTCGAAATCAGCCCCGACAGGCGCTTGAGCCGGGGCGCAGGCTGTGGGGACGGCCGAACAACGAGCGCCTGATCGTCTCCAACTGGCGCCGCGGCATGGACGGGAGCAGAGCACGGCGCGTTGGGGGCGCGCTCCACGCCCTCGTCGGCGGGGGGAGGTTCCGCGCCCCCACGCCGGCCCTCGTCCGAGAGTTTTCGGCGTGGCTCTGGCGCGTGACTTGGCGAAACGGGCGGGCGTAAGGTCCGTCCGCACAATTCGCCCGTCAGACGCGGGGCGCCGGGGTGGGCGAGCGGCGCGACGCGTGCGGCGTCGCCCTCCTCGGCGGACGGTCCGCCTACTCCCATGGAGCCGCCGTGAGCAAGCTCGTCTCGGAAACCGAAATCCCGCTCGACGATCCCGAGTTCGTGGTTTCGGCGGTTTGCGAGCACCTCGTCGAGCACGGCGCAACCGTCGGCCGCGACGGGGCGGCCTGGACCCTGACATGGCCGCAGGGCCGGGCGCGGCTCGATCCGCGCGGCGGCGGACTGCATGTGCGGGCCGAGACGGCCGACATGGAGTCGCTCTATCTGTTGCGGTTTGGCATCGCCTCGCATGTCGTCGAATTTTCGGGCGACGAAGCCCTGCAGATCCGGTGGTCGGGCGACGGGGGCGACATGACGACCCCGCCCAACTACCGCGTCGCCTCGGTGGTCTCGGCCGAGGACGTCACGCCGCACATGCGCCGCGTCACCCTGACCGGCGAGGGTATCGAGCGCTTCATGACCGACGAGGCGCTGCATCTCAAGCTGCTCATGCCTTCAAGGCCTGGCGCTCCGATTCAAGCGCCGACGGTCGGACCCGACGGGCTGATACGCTGGCCGCAGGGCGACGACGCGCCGCTGCGCCGGACCTATACGATCCGACGCTTCGACCGCGCCGCAGGGACGATCGACATCGACTTCGTGCTTCACGACGATCCAGGCCCCGGCGCGCGCTGGGCGGTCGCGACGACGCCCGGCGACGTCATCGGACTTATGGGCCCCGGCGGCGGCGGCGTCCCGACCGCCGAGCGCATCTTGCTCGCCGGCGACGAGACAGCCCTCCCTGCGATCTCACGCATCCTCGAGAGCTCGCCACGAAACACGCGGGGCGTCGCGATCCTGGAGGTGGCGGGAGCCTCCGAACGCCAGCCGATCCGCAAACCGGACGGCGTCGAACTGGTCTGGCTCTTTCGCGACGAGGGCGCGCCGAGCCTGCGCGAAGAAGTTCTCAAGCGCGTTCCCCTCGGCGAAGCCGACGCAGCGTTCTATTGGGCCGCCTGCGAGTTCGAGACGTTCAAGTCCATCCGCGGCGTTGTCCGAAAAGAGCTCAAGGTTCCCAAGGAAAGACACCTCGTGGCATCCTATTGGAGGCGCGGAACGTCGGGGGACGCCGCCGACCGCGAATGACGGACGGGCTTTGCATTTCGGCGGACGCCTGATCCGGGAGCGTCCGCGCAGTGATAGGGCGCGCCAAGGAGACGATCGTCTCGCTTGCGGGCGCAGGCCAGCGGCGATGACCCGCGTGATCGGAGACGACGCGATGCTGCGCATTCCCGAGGACATCTTTTCCGAGCCCGACGTTTCGCCCGACACGCTTGGCCATCTCGGCCCGCTGAGGCGGCTCGCGGGCGTCTGGCGGGCGGACAAGGGCGTCGACGTCAACCCGAAGGCGGGCGGCCCGGAGCGCAAGGTCTTCATCGAGCATGTCCGGATGGACCCGATCGACGCCCAGACCAACGGGCCGCAGCTTTTCTATGGCCTGCGCTACCACATCCACATCAACACGCCGGACGAGAAGATCACGTTCCACGATCAGGTCGGCTACTGGCTGTGGGAGCCGGCGACCGGGCTGATCCTGCAGAGCGTGACGATCCCGCGCGGGCAGGCGCTGCTCGCCTCCGGCCGCGCTGGGCCCGACGACATGACGATCTCGGTCTCGGCGAAACGCGGCCAGACCGACTACGGCATCTGCTCGAACGACTTTCTGGAGCAGGCTTTCCGCACCGACAGCTACCGGCTCGACATCACGTTCCACGACGACGGCAGCTGGAGCTATCTCGCCGCGAGCCAGCTTACGGTCAAAGGCCGTGACCAGCCCTTCGACCATCACGACGCCAACACGCTGAAGCGCGTCTCCGCCGCGACGCCGAACCCGCTGGCCGGCGCGCAGGGGTAGCCGGCCGGTCCTCTCAGCCGCGCTTCGGGAACAGCGGCGCTGACGATCGAGGCGCGGCTTCCGGCGCGGGCGCGCGCGGGATGGGCGCCGTCGGCCTTATAGGGTCGCGGCTCCGCTCCGCCCGGCGAGACGGTCCGCGATCTCGCGCCGGACGGACTCCGGGGCCGTCGCCAGGGCCTCGTCGAGCTCCCGCATCCGTCGCCGCGCGGCGTAGAGCTGGTCGATCAGCGACAGCACCACCGGCAGCGCGTCCTCGTTGACGTCCATGTCATCGCGCAGCTGCAGGATGAGCTCGACGCGGGCGACGTCGATCTCTCGGAACAGGTAGACGTCCGCGTCGCGTTCGGCGCGCACCCATTCCATCGCGACCCAGCGCTCCACGTCGGCCCGTTCGAGCGCGGGAAAGCGGGCGACAAGCGTCTCGATCCTGATCATGAGCCTGACCTCGCATCCGCCCCGGCGCCCGCGCCCGGCTCCCAGCTCCGCAGGAAGCTCTCGAGCGCGGCGTCGGGCTTGCCGATCTTCACCCGCAGCGTGACGTAGAGGTCGCCGGCGGAGGCGGATCCGCGCGCCGCGACGCCGCGCCCGCGAAGCCTGAGCTCGGAGCCGCTGTCGGAACCGGCCGGCACGCGCAGCCGCACGGTCCCGCCGGGCGTCGCGGCCTCGACATGGCCG
Organism: Methylopila henanensis; assembly: GCF_042681025.1. Lineage (NCBI taxonomy): Bacteria > Pseudomonadati > Pseudomonadota > Alphaproteobacteria > Hyphomicrobiales > Methylopilaceae > Methylopila > Methylopila henanensis. The sequence continues at coordinate 93,303 of NZ_JBHUER010000007.1, read as the reverse complement.
CCGAGAACCGCCTCTTCGAGGCCCACGTCGAGGGTCATGCGGATGTCGGATCCGTCGCGCGTGAAGATCGGGTGAGGTTCGACCGAAATCTCGATCAGCGCGTCGCCGGCGGGGCCGCCGTTCCAGCCCTCCCCGCCCTTGCCCCTGAGGCGCAGCGTCTGGCCGTCCTCCACGCCGGCGGGGATCCGAACGTCGAGCACGCCGCCATCCGGCAGCGTCAGCCGCCGCGTCGCGCCGTTGACCGCGTCGAGGAACGCGACCGAGAGCGCGTAACGCTCGTCCGGCCCGCGCATCCTCGCCTCGGCGCGGGCGCGGCGCTGCTCGCGGAACGCCTGGCCGAAGATGTCGTCGAAGTCGAAGTCGTCCTCGCTCCAGCCCGGCCCCTCCGCCCCACGGCGGCTGTAGCGTCGTCCGGCCTCGCTCTCGGCATGGGCGCGGTAGCCGCCCGCAGGCGGCCGCTCCTGGCCGGCGGCGTCGATCTCGCCGCGGTCGAAGCGGGCGCGCTTCTCGGGGTCGGACAGGATTTCGTTCGCCGCGGAAGCCGCCTTGAACGCCTCCTCCGCCTTTCTGTCGCCGGGGTTGAGGTCCGGATGATGCTTTTTCGCAAGCGTGCGGAACGCCTTGCGGATCTCGTCCTGACTGGCGGCGCGGGAGACGCCGAGCGTGTCGTAGGGATCCATTGTTGCGTCCGGAGTTCAGCGGTGGCCCAGGCGCTCGCGCGCGGCGTCCCCAAACAGTTGGCTCGCCCGCGCGAAAATCAAGGTTCCGGTCCTAGCGGGAGAGGCTGCGGGCCCGCCGGCTGGCGGCCTGCGGCGTCGTCTTCGGAAACGCGCCGCTATGTGGTCGGGGTGAGGCTGAACTGGCGGCTCGCCGGGCCATGGCGTATGACGTCGCACATGTCCGACCTTCCGCCATCCGAAGCTGAGGGGCGGCGCGTCGCGATGTTCGTCGCCGCCGTGTTCCTCACCGTCGCCCTGATCTTCGGCGGCGTGGCGGGCTATCTGCTCCTGTTCAATGATGGCCCGCAGGACTTCGCCGCGGTGATGGGCGGGGCCGCCTGGATCCTCGCCTCGGTCACGGTGGCTCTGGCGCTTGCGGCTCGCTCCGGCAAGATCATCGGAACGTCCGGGTGGGACCACACGACGTCGGCAGGCGCAAGCGTTGATCCCGACGCGATGACCGCTCAGGCTTGGGCTCATGAGGGCGTCCAATGGGGCGGCGAAGCCAGCGTGCCCCTTGGCGAACCTGCGCCGACGCTGTTCATGCTGGCGTCTGGCCTCACGCTCGCTTGCGCGGGCGTCGGCCTATGGTGGATCGGCAGGCTGACGATTGGCGGCGTCGCCGTGACCTGGGGCATAGGCGCCTTCATGCTCTATTGGGCTTGGCTCGCTCACTCCAGCGGCCGCGCCGCCTGATCGTATGGGTGGTTGAACGACGGGCAGAACGGTATGGGCGCGCGCATGTTCACTCCGAAAAGTATCGTGTTCCTCGGGCTGGCGCTTGCCGGACTCGCCGTGATGGCGACGCTGTTCCAATCGCCAGAGCCGCCGAAGGGGCGGCAGATCACCTATACGGCCCTTCGCGCCATGAGCGGCGAACTGAAGTCGGCGACCATCTATGACAACCAGCTCATCGGGCGAGACGCCCAAGGCAATCCTGTCGTCACGACCCTTCCCGCCGATCCCGGCGTCGCGACATGGCTCGCCGAGCGCGGGGTGGACGTCACGATCGCGGCGCCCGCAGATCCGCAGAGCGGCCTGGGCAGCCTCGTTCAGATACTCGTCTATTACGGCTCGCTTCTCATCTTCTTTGCGCTGCTCCTGCGCATTGCGCGAGCGCTGGAGAGCGGAGCTCCTCGCTCATGAACCTCGCGTCTCCCGCGAGACATCGCCGCGGCGCGAAGCCATAGCCCCATGAACCTGGGGCGTGAGGAGCGGCGGAGGCGCCCTTCAATCGTATGAAAGCTGGGAGTTTGGCGATTTGCCGCTCTAGCTGAGCCGCAGGCTTAACGACTTAGCGTCAGCCGTCCGGTGGCAGCTTTATGATCACTTGCCGAGCAGGAAATTAACAAATTCCTCGTTGAATTCGAAGCGCGGCACCTGATTGAAAGCAATGTCTTTTATTGCTCCATAATTTATCAATATAGTCATCAAAGAATGTAGATATTCAGGGTCTTCAAAAAAAATAATGAAAGAACGGCTTCGTATTTCCGCCGTAAATGACATGTCTTGAAAGGATAATAAATTCCCGCACTAGGGGCGATTTTTTCAGGTCTTCACGCATTTCTGCGAGGAGTTTAGGGCACTTTTCCTCGAGCTCTTTGAAGGGAGCTGCCCGCTGGACTGAAAAACCGCGAGCCTCCAAAGCGGCCATATGCTCCGCTAGTTCTTTCCACTCCTCAAGCAGTGATGATGGAAAGCTAATTTCATCGTCGTCGATCAGCTTCGCGTGGGTTTGGCACAGCCAAATCCCGTTCGTGATATCGCTTCGCTGCTCAGGCGTCAGGTCCTCGTTGTAGCGCGCTCCACCGGGCGAAGCCGCTGAGATATGAGCAGCCACACCCGTGTTCGTCACGCCCCCGTCACCATCTGGGCCTGACGTCGGCTGTCTGCAGTCGGGATTAGAGCATTTCATGCCCACTCGTCTCGCCAGTCGGTCGACAACCGGCCTTGAAAAATCGTCCCTAGCCAACCTGCTCACCCTTACATTTTGATGGAGCAGTTAGGTGCTGTGCTATCGCGTTCCGCGCGCCACAACGGCAAGCTCGTCGTCGGGTTTCGAACGAATCAGTCCGCCCGCCGAACTTGAAGCGACTGCTATCGCAGTCGCTCAAACGGGCGACTGGGTCGCGGCAGATAGGCGGAGCCAATAAACTCCGGCGCGGTCAGGACGTCGGGTTGAACGCCGCGATGCCCTTAACAAGCGGCGGGTAACCGATGGCTGCCCTGCTCATCAAATGAGAGGAACCTTTGCGGACCGGCGGAAGGTTGGGATTTTGACGGCGAAGGCGGAGGCGCTGGATTGCCTCGTCTATGCCTTCGCCGCCCGGAGCTTGGTCAACGTGTCGCTTGACCGGCGCGAGGAAGAGGTCTCGACGGCCGCAGCGCCCCCGAAGCGGCCCACGGTAATTCGTAGCGCTTGGCTGGACAGGTAGCCGCCAGCGGGCTTTTCTCGCTTTCCGTGTACACGGAAGCAGTCATGCACGGACGCGCCTCGTAGCGACTGTCGAAAGGATTGATTATGGCCAGACCAGAAATTCCAAATATGAGAACGTGGCCTCGAAACTTAAGTACCTCTCAGTATGGCGGTCTTTCTACGTCGCAGTACGGAGGCATGTCCACCTCTCAGTATGGCGGCGCTTCCACCTCCCAATACGGCGGCATGAGCACGTCACAATACGGAGGGATGAGCACATCTCAGTACGGCGGACTCTCGACTTCGCAATATGGCGGCCTGTCCACATCTCAATATGGAGGCCTCTCGACTTCTCAGTACGGCGGTTTGTCTACTTCCCAATACGGAGGGCTCTCGACGTCTCAGGGTGGAGGAATGTCCACGTCGTCATCGTACGTTTATAAAAGCAACATTCCCCCGTGGCCGGTTTTTTTGAGAGAAGTTGAAGCACGGGGCTATCAGCAAGCCGGAGATCTGATCCGTCGCTACTTACCTCAGGCGCTTTGGCCCGAAAACTTTTTTAAAAGCTCGGGGCGCTGGCCTTAATCTTTTTCCTTGAATACACCTTCAAAAAATAGGGTGGCAAAGATAACGAGGAGCGTCCAGAGAACGCCGTCTATAAAGCTTTTTAGGGCCGCCGCATCATGCACGGTCGTGCCGTACAGAAGAGTGCCAAGCCAAGTCCAAATAAGATAGAGATAGCCGAGGGCGCATACCGAGATAACAATACAAGTTGTCCAAAACAGAAACCAGAAAAACCAAGCCTTGATTTTGGCGAGGTTCTTTTTGGACTCAGATTTTGTCTTTCGACGCTCGTGAGCTTCGTCGTCTTCTGTATAAGGCGTGACTGCGCGAGCCGCCTCTCCGACAGCCTCGTTGCTAGTTCCCTTCAGCCGCTCAAGTAGAGCGGGATCACCTTCAGAAGGTGGCTTGTCTGTCGGCTGCGTCAAGTATTTCCCGAATCCGCTTCTTAAAATGAGGCGCAATCAGTGTATCGGGTATCTCCTTATCGGAAACACCCTCTTCATAGGTTTGGCTCCACGGCGTTCCCGGCTCGTGGGTCTTCTGACGAAGAGACCAGCCTGAGAACATTTTGTAAGCGGACCAAACTTTATCAAGAATGGCCTTTGTTTCCTTATCGGAAGCCTCAATCTCGGGCACCGTAAAATCGAAGGTGTCGAGATCAAAACACGTCGCCTTGTCTTCGATAGGTCGCTTACCGTAGTGCTTAAACTCATGATACACGGACGGGATTACAGGGCCGTGCTGCCACGCTTGAATGGGCTCGTCAAAGAGCCGCTTTCCGGTTAGGGCCAAGACCCACCCGTACGCGATGTAGACGAGCTTGATGAGCTTGAGCGGAGTCAGTGGGCGTCCTTCACGCTCAGCGCGCGTCAGGAAATAATTCACAATATGCTGAGGGGTGTATTTCATGTTTCCTGTATGTTCTCGCCTCGCAGCGCTAGCATATGGTGATTCTGGGGTCAGTGTCGATCCTGCTCTTGACAAAAGTTGATTCTGGCGCCTTCGCGAGAGTTGCCGATTCCTTCGTGATTTGGGTCGTTTAGGGAGCGACTCACCCAAACCACTTCGTCGCCAGCGCGCGCATGTTGTCGAGGAACTCGCGGAACGGCGGCAGTTCAGCCGCGACCGCCTCGCACTCTTCCTCGCTCTCGGGCCAGCCCGTCACTGGCCCGCCAAGCTCGGCCTCCAGCCTGGCCTTAAGCCGATCTGCCTCGCGCTCGAAAGCGCGACGGCGCGCCCGGGAGCCATAGGCGACGGCGTTGAGTGAGCACCGCCGACCGCCCGCCGCGCCCATGGCGGCAAGTCCAGCCATCGCCAGTCCGGTCGTCGTCACTTCGCGCATGGGCGAATCCCTTACGAAAAAGCCCGACCGCGACGCCGAGGAATCAGGCGCGGCCGGGCTTCGCGGAGACGCGACCGGAGGCAGGACAACCCCGGGCGCGAAGCAATCATGCCGAGTCCATAGCTCGGTTGCAAGACGTAAATTGGATCGTAAACTTCAAGTTGGCTATCGGATATTCACCCAGCGGTAGAATATGCTTCCGTGTACACGGAACAGGCTCGCGAATCAGCTTGACTCCCATGCTTTGGACTCGGTCTATTCGGGAAACTTCCTGAGGAGACGAAGATGCAGACCGAAATCGCTTGGCCCGCGCGGGACGTCCCGGAGACCATGGACCGCGAGAGCGGCATTACGTCGGTTGAGGTCGCGGAGCGCCTATCCGAGGGCGGCACGCTCGACCGCGACGGCCTCGTGGCCCGCTTTCGGGGCTTCGTCCGCCGCAACTACATCACCCCGGCCGCGCTCTACATGGGCGACCGGAAGGGTGCGTATCTCTACGGCGCGCCGGAGGTCTTCATCGGCGCTTGCCTTGGCCGCCTCTGCGACCACGGCTTCAACGACTCCGATGTGTTGCTCGCGGCGTCGAACGCGCTGACGAACTGGAACGTGGACGATTGGCCGGAGGGCATCCCGACGCTTCGCGCCGATCCCTCGCGCAAGCCCCTCACGCCCGCCGAATATCTCTTGGACATGCACGTGACGGGCGTGGATGGCTGGGCGCTTGAGATCGGCTCGTTCCGCCATCCCGACGACGACCGGCCGCGCATCAAAGCCCGGGTCCGCAACGGCTTTTATCGCAACCCGGGCGGCGGGTCGGTCGGGACCAACTTCCACGCGGGCGACGGCTATGAGCTTCGCACGCTCACGATGATCGACCTCGCGACCGTCATGGCGAAGCTCGTGGGCGTGGTCCGCGAGCCCGGAGCGGCGACGCACTGATGCTCGACCGCGCCCGCACCGCTCTGGCGAATCTGATCCGTCCCGCCGCTCCGAACGCGGTCCGCCGCTTCGACGGCGCTGCGGGCGGTCGGCGCTTGCGCGGCGTCGGGACGTTCGGGCCAATCAACCCGGAGATCGGCGCGGCGGCGTTCATGGTCCGGGCGCGCGCCCGCTACCTCACCCGGAACAATCAGTGGCTCAGCAACGCGGTCGCGAACTGGACAACGGCGCTCGTGGGCTCCGGCATCCGCCCCACGAGTGAGAGCGCGGAGGCCGTCGCCGAATTCGACACGTGGGCGCTCGACGCCGACGCGGACGGCCGCACGGACTTCTGGGGCCTTCAGGCGGTCATCGCCCGGGCACTCGTTGAGGACGGCGAGTCCTTCGTCCTGCTGCGGGCTGAAGACGAGGGCTTCCGGGCGCTCGTCATTCCGGCGGAGCAGGTTGACGAGTCGATGACCCGCGACCTCGACGGGGGCGGCTACATCGTGCAGGGCGTTGAGTTCGACGCCTCCGGCCGCCGCGTTGCCTATTGGGTGCTCCCGCACCGGCCGACACAGGCGTTCGCCAGCTATGCCGCACCCGTCCGGGTGGACGCCGCCGACGTGCTCCACGTCATGGCCGCTATCGCCCCGGGGCAGGTGCGCGGCGTCTCGTGGCTCGCGCCGATCATTTTGCCAGCGAACGAACTGGACCAATTGACCGATGCGCTCTTGGTCGGCGCGAAGGTCGCGGCCATGCATGCCGCCTTCCTCGTGGACCAGAACGGCGCGGGCGAGCCGTTCGACGGCGACCCCGCTGATATCTCGCTGGAGCCCGGCACCGTCCGGCGGCTTCCGAACGGCTTCGACATCAAATTCAACACCCCGCAGCAGGCTCAGCAGACCGCCGAGTTCGTGAAGCATTCGCTTCGGGGCCTCGCGGCGGGCCTTGGCCTGCCGAGCCACATGCTCGATGGCGACCTCTCCGGGGCGAACTATTCGAGCCTCCGCGCGGGCCTCATCCCGTTCCGCGCCCCGTGTCGAGCAAGTCCAGTACGGCGTGCTCGTGCCGCAGATGCTCCGCCCCGTCTGGGGCCGCGTGCAGCTTCTCACGGGCGTGCCCGAGGCGACCGCCGAATGGCTCCCGCCCGCATGGGCTCAGGTGGACCCGCAGAAGGCGATTGAAGCCGACGTTGCGGAGATCAACGCGGGCCTCGCATCGCGCCGCCAGAAGGTCGCCGAACGCGGCTGGAGCGTCGAGGAACTAGACGCGGAGATCGCCGCCGACCGGGAGCGCGAAGCCGCCTTGGGTTTGTCCTTCGGCGCGCCGGAGCTCGCAGCAACCGAGGAGTTCGCCGATGCCTAGCGGCAGGGTCGCGACCGGCGTGGCCGGGAAGCGCAAGAACGATCCGACGTGGGTCCGCCCCGAGCGTGACGACGTGATGGCGGAGCGCACCATTCTGCGGCGCATCCCGGCCGAAGCCGCACCCCTGATCGTTCGTCGCGGCTCGTTCGGCCCGAGCACATTCGATGGTGACGCCATGACCGCCGAGGCCGTCATCACGGCCTATGCGGACGTGGCGCGGCGCGACGCGCGCGGCGGCTTTATCGAGCGGCTGGACCCGGCCGGGCTGGACACCGCGAGCCTTGGCGGCGCGCCCTTGCTCGACGGCCATCGGCAGGGCGGCGCGCGCGACGTGATCGGCGTGGTCCAGAGCCTCCGGCATGAGCCGGGCCGCCTCGTGGCGGTCCTCCGTCTCTCGACCGCAGACGACGCCGCCCCGGCCGTCACCCGCATCCGGGAGGGCACGCTACGCGGCGTCTCTGTCGGCTACCCGGTCGCCAACTGGCGCGAGAGCGTCGAGGGCGGCCAACGCATCCGCACCGCCACCTCGTGGGCGGTCTTCGAAGTCAGCGCGGTCCCCGTGGCCGCTGATCCCGCAGCGAGCTTTAGGAGTCGCACCATGGAAGAAGATGACGTCCAGACCGTCGAGCGGCCCGAAGCCGAGCCGACCGTCACTGAAACCCGCGCCGCCATCCGTGGTATCGCCCGCGCCGTGGGCGGATGAGCAGATCGACGCGGAGGCGACCCCCACGGAAGCCCGGGCCGCCGCCTTCGAGGCGATGCAAGACCGCACCCGCCGCACGCCGCGCACCCGCACGGCCGCGCCCGAGGCTGACCCGGCTATCCAGCGCCGCGCCATGGAAGACGCGCTCGCCACTCGCGGCGGCGTGGCGCTCGACGACGCCCGCGCGGAGGCGGCCCGGCCGTTCCTGGGCTTCTCTCTCCGCGACTTCGCCCGGGCCTCTCTGGAGGCGCGCGGCGTCTCGACGGTCGGCATGGACCCGGACGCGCTCTTCCGCGCCGCCATGACGACTACCAGCGACTTTCCGGCCCTTCTCACGGGCGCGGGCCGCCGGACGCTGCTGGCGTCCTACACGGCCGCCGCGTCGGTCCTGAAGACGCTTGCGCGGCAGGGCTCACGCGTGGACTTCCGCACCGGGTCAGCGCTCCGTCTCGGAGAGATCGGCGCGCTTCAGAAGGTGAGCGAGAGCGGGGAGATCAAGCACGTCTCCCGGTCCGAGGCCGTCGAGAGCTACGCGCTCGACACCTATGGCGCGCTCTTCACCATCTCCCGCAAGGCGCTCATCAATGATGACCTCGGGGCGTTCAATGATTGGGCGACCGCCGCCGGGCAGGCCGCCGCTCAGACGGAAGCCGCGCTCCTGTGGGGGCTGCTGTCGCAGTCCAACGGGGCCGGTCTTGTGATGGGCGACACGAAGCGGCTCTTCCATGCCGACCACGGCAACCTTCTGACGGGCGCAGCCCTGAGCGTCGAGGCGCTGTCCGACGCTCGCCTCGCCATGCGGAATCAGACCGGGCTCGACGGCAAGACCCGCATCGCGGTCACGCCCCGCTATCTCGTGGTCGGTCCCGAACTGGAGACCGAAGCCGAAAAGGTACTCGCCAGCATCTATGCGGCGACCACGGCGGACGTGAATCCCTTCAGCCAGAAGCTTACGCTCTTGGTCGAGCCTCGGATCACGGCCGACTCGTGGTTCGTGGTCGCGGACCCGGCCTCCGCGCCGATCCTCGAATACAGCTACCTGTCGTCGGCTCCGGGGCCGCAGATGAGCGAGCGCGAGGGCTGGGAAGTGCTCAGCCGCGAGTTCCGCGTCGTGCTCGACTTCGGCGCGGGCGCGCTCGACTGGCGCGGCGCGGTCCGGAACCCGGGACCGTGAGCGGACCTGACGAACAAGCCGCCGCCGAGCGGCTGAAGCGGCTCCGGTGCGCCCGCGTCGAGCTTGAGGAAGCTCGATACAACGGCGTGCGCCGGGTCCGCGACGCGAACGGCGAGGAAGTTGAATACCGATCCGACGCCGAACTGGCGCGCGCCATGGTCGCGCTGGACCAAGAGATCGCGACCATGGCCGGGCGCACCCGCAACGCCTTCACCTTCAGAACCTCGAAAGGGCTCGACCATGCGTAACCACGTCCAGAAGGGCGAAAACATCACGATCCCCAGCCCCGCCGTCGTCGCCTCCGGCGACGTCGTGGTGGTCGGCGCGCTGTACGGCGTGGCCGCTGGCGACGCCGAAACCGGAGCCGACCTCGACCTCGTGACGGTTGGCGTGCACACGCTTCCGAAGGTGTCCGCACTCGCCATCAACATCGGTGACAAGGTCTATTGGGACTCGACTACGAAGCTCGCCAATAAGACGGCCTCCGGAAACACGTATATCGGCGTCGCCGTTACTTCGGAGAACAATCCCTCGGGCGCCGTAAACGTCCGTCTCAACGGTAGTTTCTGAGCCGCGCCGCTGGCGCGGGTCGCTGATCCACGCTATATCTGGGCCACGGTGTCCTGACCGCCGTACCCCAGCCGCAACCCGCCGTTTCGCCCATGGAGCGACACGGGAGACGTGTGTCAGGACCATGGAAGTCGAAGACAAGAGGCCAAGCCGCAACTTGCTCTTGACCAATCTCGCCCCGCTCATGGTCGATAAGACTATGGCGGCGCAACTTTGTTCAATGAGCGTGGCGACCTACGACAAGTATGCGAGGCAAAAACTACTTCCTCCCATGAATGTCACAGGCCGGATTTCGGTCGAAGCACTCAGACAGGCCGTTTTTAGACTCGACGGAGTCGTGCAAGGCTTTGCTGATGACGCCGATGCGGCGTTGGCGAGATGGGAAGCCGAGCATGGTGGCGGTTGATTTGAAGGGCGTGAACCAAGTCCGCAAGCGGCTCGCGGACGGCTCGATGCGGCTCTACTTCTACCATCGCGGCAGCGGGAAGCGGCTCACCGGCGTCCCCGGCTCCGCTCAGTTCCTTGCGGACTATCAGGACGCGGAGCGTGTGGCCCCTCGGGACGCGGGCACCGTGGGCGGGCTCATGCGGGAGTATCAGGCGTCGCCGAAGTTCGTGAGCAAGCCGCTGTCCACTCGGCGCGAGTACAAGCGGATGCTGACGCATCTGGAGACCAAGTTCGGGACGATGCCCGTCGTCGCGCTGGCCTCCCCCCGGGTCATCGGAAAGTTCATCGACTACCAAGAAGAGATCGGCCGCGACCGGCCCCGGGACGCCGACAACCGGCTCACGATCCTGTCGGCCGTGTTCTCCTACGCCCTGCGGAAGGGCCGCATCGCGCGCAACCCCTTGAAGGGCTTCGAGCGCCTGTACGACGGCGATCGCTCGGACAAGATTTAGACCGAGGCGGAGATCGTGAAGTTCATGGACGGCGCGCCCGTCGAGCTTCAGCGCGCCATGATCCTTGCGATCCACACCGGGCAGCGCTACGGCGACCTCGTGCGGCTCCGCTGGTCCGACTACGACGGCGACGCGATCAGCCTGAAGCAGTCCAAGACGGACATGCGCGTGTGGGTGAAATGCACGGCCGCGCTCAAGACCATGCTCGACGCGACACCCAAGGCGGGGCCGTTCATCCTCACGCGTCCGGACGGACGGCCGTGGCACACCGAGAAAGACGACAAGGCGCTCGGCAAGGCGTGGACGGCTCGCATGAAGGACGCGGAGCTTTATCCCGAGAAGCGCGCCGAACGGCTGCACTTTAACGACCTTCGCGGCACGGCCGTGACCCTGCTGGCGGAGGCGAACGTCGCCATCCCGGGCATCGTCGCGATCACCGGCCACACGCTGGAGTCCGCGACCCGGATTCTCGAAAGCTACCTCTCCCGGACCAAGCGGCTGTCGGAAGCGGCGATCCACCTGTTTGAGAACGCCGAAGCAACAGCGTTTGCAAACCGGCTGCAAACCACGGGGAACGGGCTTATCCCGGCGGCGTCAAAATGCTTAGCGATTTCAGTGGGATGAATGGCGCGCCCGAAAGGATTCGAACCTCTGACCCCCAGATTCGTAGTCTGGTGCTCTATCCAGCTGAGCTACGGGCGCGCTGGCCGCGGGCGTTGCCCGACGGCGAGGGCGGTTAGTTAGCCGCTCGCCGGACGGAATGCAAGCGCCGCGATGCGCGGCTTAAATCCGCCGCGCCGGGCCGGGTCACGCGCTGGCGCGCTGGCGCGCGCGCGCCTGCAGGTCGATCGGGCGGTCCGGAACCGTGATGCGGAAGGTGGCGCCGATGGTGCCGTCGACCAGGGCGATCGAGCCGCCATGAGCGCGCACCAGTTCGGCGGCGATGGCGAGCCCGAGCCCGGAGCCGCCGGCGCGGGTGGAGCCCTGGAACGGCTCGAACATGTGCTCGCGCGCCTTGCGCGGCACGCCCGGCCCGGTGTCGGACACCTCGATCACCACCACGCCGCCCTCGCGCCGCCCGGAGATGCGGATTTGGTCGCGATCCGGGTCCGGCTCGCCGCGGCTCTCGAACGCCTGCACGGCGTTGCGGCCGAGATTGAGCAGCACGCGGAAAATCTGCTCCGAATCAGCGTCGATCAGCAGCCCGCGCTCCACCGCCGCGGCGAAGCCGACCCGGCCATGGGGCGCGACGCCGAGCGCGGTGCGCACCTCCTCCACCACCTCGGCGAAGGGCGCCATGCGGCGCGCCGGCGGGCGCTCCTGCGCGCGGCCGTAGGACAGCGTCGACTGGCAGAAGGCGATGGCGCGGTCGAGCGTGCCGATCAGCTTAGGCGCGAGCTTCTGCACCGTGGGGTCGGCGACCGTGCCGAGGCGGTCCGACATCAGCTGCGCGGAGGCCAGCAGGTTGCGCAGGTCGTGGTTGATCTTGCTGACCGCGAGCCCGAGCGCCGCGAGGCGGGACTTCTGCTGCAGCTGGTCGTGGATTTCCGTCTGCATGCGGGCGAGCTCGGCCTCGGCGACGCCGATCTCGTCGGCGCGGCCGGACGCCACCACGATCCGGCTGGCGTCTTCGGGCGCCGCGGCGAAGCCGACCATGGTGGCGGTCAGGCGCCGCACCGGGCGCACTATGATCCGGTCGAGCGCCACATAGACCAGCGCCGCGGCGATCATCGAGATCAGCGCCGACAGCATCAGCACCGTGCCGGAGAACGACAGCATCGCGCGTCTGAGCTCGGTCTCGTCGACGACGATCTCGATGAACTCGCCCTGGCCGTGCGCCTCGTCCACCACCCGCGCGAGGCGCTTGTGGCCGTTCAGCAGCGTGTCGAACGCGTCGATGACGGAGCTGGGGCCGACCGGATCGCGGAGATCGACGGTCACCGCCACTTCCGCCGGCATGTCGGAGACCGCGAGCAGCCGCCTCGCGTCGCCGTCCTTCAGCGCGAGCGCCACGGCGCCCACGCTCTTGAGCAGGCGTCGCGCCAGCGGCTCCGCCACCGCCCCCTCCGGGGCCGCGTCGAGCGCCAGCGCCGCCGTGCGCGCCCGGTTCATCTGGTCGTCGAGGAAGTTCAGCCGGAAGTTCGCGATCGACGGCACGTAGACCAGCACTTCCGCCAGCATGACGAACGCAACGGTCAGGCCGAGCAGCTTGCCGGAAAGGCCCAGTCGTCCGCCCGTGGGTGATGGAAAGGTGTCGGCTGTCATGGCGTCGGGGGCGCAAACGGGAAAAGCGGCGCGCGGCGCGGATGATGCGGCGGGCCAGAGGGTTCGTCAAACCGGAGCCGCCGGAAACGCCGCCGCCGGCCCCCGCCCGCCGCGCCCGGACGCCCTTTCAGGATCGCGTCAACGGCGCCGCCGCGTCATTGACTTCGCGGCGTCGCCGACACTATAAGCCGCCCGTGATCGCGCCCGCGTCCTCGCGGGCCGTTTTGTTTTGACCGCGTCGCGCCGGTCCCGCCGAAGGGCGGGGCGGACTTGGCGGCGCCGACCGGAGAAGAGACCCGTGAAACGGACCTATCAGCCCAGCAAGCTCGTCCGCAAGCGCCGCCACGGCTTCCGCGCGCGCATGGCGACCGTCGGCGGCCGCAAGGTGATCGCGGCCCGTCGCGCCAAGGGCCGCAAGCGCCTCAGCGCCTGACGCCGGACATGCCTCGCGCCGCGGCCGGTCTCGAAACCCTGCGCCGCCGCGCCGATTTCGTGGCTGCGACGCGCGACGCGGTGAAGATCGGCGGCCCGCTCATCGGACTGCAGGTCCTCGACCGCGGCGACCCCGCGGCGACCCCGCGCGTCGGCCTCACCGTGACGAAGCGCGTCGGCGGCTCGGTCGAGCGCAGCCGGATGAAGCGGCGCCTGCGCGCGGCCGTCGCGCTCGCGCTTCCCGGCGCCGCCCGCTCGGGCTGCGACTACGTGCTGGTGGCGCGCCGCGCCGTGCTCGACGCCAAGTTCGACCGGATCGTCCGCGATCTCGGCGAGGCCGTGAGGCGCGCCCATGGCCGCCTCGGCCGCGCGCCCCGGCGTGACGACGCCGCTCCGGAACGCTCTCCCGCCCCCGATTCCCCGCCGAACGACCGGCTCGCCTGACACGCGGACGACGATGGACAACCGCAACACGATTCTCGCGATCGCCCTGTCGGCGCTGGTGCTCATCGGCTGGCAGTATTTCTTCGCGCGGCCGCAGATCGAGGCCCAGCGCGAGCAGCAGGCCACGCAGCAGGCTCTGACACAGGACAAGGCCGCGAACGGCGCGCCCCAGCCGGGCGGCGCCGCCGTCCCGCAGCCGGGCGCGCCCTCCGCCGCTCCGCCGCCCGCGACTCAGAAGACCCGCGAGGGCGCGCTGCGCGACAGCCCGCGCATCCCGATCGACGCCGACCGCCTGCATGGTTCGATCGCGCTGATCGGCGGCCGCGTCGACGACGTCACGCTCAAGGACTACCACGAGACGGTGGACCCGAAGAGCCCGGAGATCGTGCTGTTCGCGCCGCTCGGGAGCCCCCAGCCCTACTACGCCGAGTTCGGCTTCGTGAACGCGCCCGGCGGGACGGCCGCGCTGCCGAACGCCCAGACCGAGTGGAAGGCCGAAACCACCGGCCCGCTCACCACCCAGAACCCGGTGACGCTGACCTGGGACAACGGCCAGGGCCTGACCTTCCGGCGCACCATCTCGGTCGACAAGGACTTCCTGTTCACGGTCAAGGACAGCGTCGCCAACTCTGGCGACCAGCCGGCCTCGCTGTTCCCCTACGCGCTGATCTCGCGCCATGGCGAGCCCGTCGTCTCGGGCTACTACATCCTCCACGAGGGCCTGATCGGCGTGCTCGGCGACGAGGGCCTGCAGGAGATCGCCTACAAGAAGCTCGCCGAGCAGAAGTCCCGGACCTTCAAGGTCACCGGCGGCTGGCTCGGCATCACCGACAAGTACTGGGCCGCGACGCTCGCGCCGCCCCAGGACAAGCCCTACACCGCCCGCTTCGCCACGACCGAGGACGGCGGCCGCAGCTACCAGGCCGACTACCTGCTCGAGCAGATGACGGTCGCTCCCGGCGCGACGGCCGAGGTGACGGGACGCCTGTTCGCCGGCGCCAAGCAGGTCGAGGCGATCGACCGCTACGAGCGCGAACTCGGCATCCGCAAGTTCGAGCTGCTGATCGACTGGGGCTGGTTCCACTTCATCACCAAGCCGATGTTCTACGCGCTCGATTTCTTCTTCAAGCTCGTGGGCAATTTCGGCGTGGCGATCCTGATCGTCACGGTGCTGCTGAAGCTCGTGTTCTTCCCGCTGGCGAACAAGTCCTACGTCTCGATGTCGAAGATGAAGCTTGTCCAGCCGGAGATGATGAAGATCCGGGACCGCTACGCCGACGACAAGGTGAAGCAGCAGCAGCAGCTCATGGAGCTGTACAAGCGGGAGAAGATCAATCCGCTGGCCGGCTGCCTGCCGATCGTGGTGCAGATCCCGGTGTTCTTCGCGCTGTACAAGGTGCTGTTCGTGACCATCGAGATGCGGCACGCGCCGTTCTTCGGCTGGATCCACGACCTCGCCGCGCCGGACCCGACCTCGCTGTTCAACCTGTTCGGCCTGCTGCCCTATGACGTGCCGCACTTCCTGCTGATCGGCATCTGGCCGCTGATCATGGGCGTGACGATGTTCGTGCAGATGCGCCTGAACCCGGCTCCGCCGGACCCGGCGCAGGCCATGATCTTCAACTGGATGCCGGTGTTCTTCACCTTCCTGCTGGCGTCGTTCCCGGCCGGCCTCGTGATCTACTGGTCGTGGAACAACTTCCTGTCGATCATCCAGCAGTGGGTGATCATGCGGCGGCAGGGCGTGAAGCCGGACATCCTGGGCAACACGCTCGAGGTGTTCCGGAAGAAGCCGAAACCGGCGGACACCGCCAAGCCCTGACGGGACGCCGTCCCGAGGGGCGGCCTGAAGATGCGGGCCGGGCTCGACGCCCGGCCCTTTTTCGTTCGGGATGGCGCCGCCCGTCCCCGACGGCAGCCGAAGCGAGCCGCGACCCCGATGACCGACACGCCCACCGAAGACGACCCGTTCCCCGAGATCGGCCGCAAGCTGTTCGCGGGGCCGTGCGATTTCGTCATGGGCGCGGCGAGGCTCGAGCAGCTGCCTGCGATGGACCGGCCCGAGATCGCGCTCGCCGGACGCTCCAACGTCGGCAAGTCGAGCCTCGTCAACGCGCTGACGGGCCGCAAGACGCTGGCGAAGACCTCCAACACGCCCGGCCGCACCCAGCAGCTCAATTATTTCGACCTCGGCGGCCAGGCCTATATCGTCGACATGCCGGGCTACGGCTACGCGCAGGCTCCGGTGGAGCAGGTGCGCGCCTGGACCGGGCTAGTGAAGGCCTACCTGCGCGGCCGCGCCAGCCTCGCGCGCGTGCTGGTGCTGATCGACGGCCGGCACGGGCTGAAGACGGTCGACGAGGACGTGCTCGGCGTGCTGGACCAGGCCGCGACCTCGTACCAGATCGTGCTGACAAAGTTCGACCATGTGCCGAAGGGCGAGCGCGAGGGACGGATCGCCGACACGCTGAAGGCGCTGTCGCGGCGCCCGGCGGCCTACCCCGAGGTGCTCGCCACCTCGAGCCGCGAGGGCCTCGGCGTGCCCGAGACCCGCGCCGCCATCGCCCGGCTGATCTCCGAGCGACGCTGAGAAGCGTCGTCTCTCAGAGCGACGCTGAGAGGGGGCGCCTACCGGCGCGCCGCCGAGGCCGTCAGGACGCCTTCACGATGACGCTGAGCAGCGCGCGGGCGACCTCGGGCGTGACCTTGCGGCGGTACTTGCGGTGAACGAGCTGGCCGTTGTGATAGACGTCGTGCTCGACATAGACCGAGGTCCCGTCCCAACGCAGCACGTTGTCGGTCTCGGTGGTCTCGATCACGGCGAGGCCCTGGATCAGTTCGCCTTCCTGGCGCGTGTCCGGCATACGACGGTCTCCCTCCCGTTCTTCGCTGTTGGGCGGCATGGTGAGCGCCGCAGCGGCGCTTGTCGAGCCTCGACGCGGCTTCATGGCGCGCCGGCGGCGGTTCCGAGGCTGTCCACGGGGAAGCGGTGCATGTCGCGCAGCAGCTCGATGAAGGCGGCGGCGCCGTGCGCGAGAGCCGCTTCGCCCTTGGCCGACGTCGCCGCCGCCGCGTTCCCGATCGCGCCGGACGGGTGCAGATCCTGGCTCATCCATCCGAAGCCGGCCGGCGTCGAGGTTCTCAGGCGGGCGTAGTCGCGCTCCATGCCGTAGGCGGCGGAGCGGAAATCGTCCGCCCTGTCACGGCGCACGAGATCGGGGCGCAGCTTCAGCATCACCGACGTCTCAATCTCGCCGCCGTGGATTCCGTTGCGCAGCTCCTCGGCCGAAAAGAGGCCGTCGGGATAGCCCAGCCGGTGCCAGCTCGTGACGACCGCGAGCATGCCGTGCTCGACCCGGAGCGCGCGGGCCACGACGTCGAGCACAGCCGAGTTGCCGCCATGGCTGTTGATGAACAGGATCTTGCGGACGCCGGCGCGGGCCACCGAGGCCCCGATCTCGGTCCAGGCGCGGATGACGGTTTCCGGCGACAGCGTCAGCGTGCCGGGAAAGGCGAGATGCTCCGGCGACAGGCCGACCGCCTGTGTCGGCAGCGCCGTCACCGGCAGGTCGTCGGGCGCGAGCGCCAGCGCCCGTTCGAGGTAGCCTTCGCCCAGCATGACGTCGACGCCGAGCGGCAGATGCGGGCCATGCTGCTCCACGGCCGCGACCGGCAGCGCCGCGATCCACGACGCGACGTCGCCCTCGCGAAAATCCTCCGTGGTCATGTCGGTCCAGCGGCGGCGCGGCCCTGCCATCGAAACTCCTGCGCGAAGGCCGCGTCACGCGGCGGCGGCGATCGTCCGGGTATGCCGCAGAACGACGCCGACCGCACGCGCCATCTCGGCGATCGTCAGACGCGGAGCCTTCGGTCGCCGCAGCGCCGCGGGGACGCGGTCCGCGACCTGCTCCGCGCATGGCGGCAGATGCAGGAAGGTCGCGGGCGGACCTGCGCGCTCCAGCGCGAGGTAGAGCGCCTGATTGCAGAGATGCGCGCCGGCGTCGTCGGAGACCGTGGCCGAAAACCCGGCCTGCGCGAGCGCCGCGGCGGCGCCCGCGAGATCGGGCCAGGTGGCGGCGCGGAGGTCGGGCCCGCCGGCGCGCACCGGCCCGAGCGGGCCGCGGCGACCGCAGGCGTCGGGCGCGGCGAGGTCGCGACGGTTGCGGGCGGCGCGTTCGAGCGTCAGGCCGTCCCGCGCGGCCGCCTGCCCCATCAGCAGGAGGTGCGACGGTCGGACCTCGGCGAGCGCGTCGTCGAGCTGGCGTTCGATCGTCTCGGTGTCCACGACGAGCCGGACGAAGGCGACCGGCGCTCCCCACGCCTCCTCCACCTCCGCCCGGTCGCGCTCCAGCGCGTCGAGCAGCCGATCCGAGACGTTCCAGCCTCCGTCGAACGGACCGAATGCCGTGATCATCAGCGTCATAAAGTCATGATATCGCATTTCGAGCCGGCTCAGCTCAGCCGCGCCGCTCTCGACTTCGAGAGCGAGGCGCCGCATGCTTTTCACAGTCGCGGCCGGGAGTTTCGGATGGCCAAGAATCCGTATGCGAAGACGATCGGCTACGAACTCATGCATGTGGCGCGGCTGCATCGGGCGCGGGCGGCGCAGTTGCTGGCGGAGCTCGGCCTGTTCCCCGGCCAGGAGCAGGTGCTGAACCTGCTCGCCGCGGGCGACGGCCGCACCATGGGCGACCTCGCCTCCGAGCTGCGCGTCCGTCCGCCGACCGCCTCCAAGACCGTGGCCCGGCTCGCCGCGCAGGGGCTCGTGGAGCGGCGGACCACCAATGGCGACGGGCGCGTGGTGCGCGTCGACCTGACGCCCGAGGGCCGCCTCCGCGCCGCCGCCGTCGACGCGGTGTGGGCGCGGCTCGAGACCGAGGCGATCGAGGGGTTCGACGGCAAGGAGCGCAAGCGGCTCAAGAAGCTGCTGCGCAAGATGGGCAAGAACGTCGCCGGCCGGCTCGGCGCGCCCGTTGACGAGACGCCCGTCGAGGACGCCCCGGACGACGAGCTCGAGTGACGTCCGGCATGCGCCGCGCGCATGGCGTCAGGGCTTGTTCTTTTTTTCCTCCCGTGAACACATGTCCGCTCGCTTTTCGGGAACGGCGGCAGCCGCCCATGAGCCGGCGGGTTTTCGCGCCGGCTCCGTTCCGCCCGCACCAAGGTCCAACCGTGCCGCGACATCGACGCCCGGGCGCGCTTCGCTGATGGCGGACGCCGCCCGCCGTTTCGCTGGAAATCTCGACGCCGTCGGCGCCGAGGCCCGCCGCGCGCGCCTCAAGGGCGTGGGCCTGATGCTGGCGGCGCTCGCCTGCTTCTGCTGCCTCGACACCACCGCGAAGATCCTGAACGGGCGCATGGACACGGTGCAGGTGGTCTGGGCGCGCTACGTGTTCCACTTCCTGCTGACGCTGCCCTTCATCAACCCCTGGAACACGCCGGGGCTGATGCGGACGGCCCGACCAGGCCTCCAGGTCGGGCGCGCGCTGATGCTGCTCGCCTGCACCGCCTGCAACTTCGTCGCGCTGATCTTCCTGCAGCTCGACGAGACCATCTCGATCACTTTCACGACCCCGTTCCTGGTCGCGATCCTCGCCGGGCCGATCCTCGGCGAGTGGGTGGGCCCGAAGCGCATGGCCGCGATCCTCGTCGGCTTCCTCGGCGTTCTGATCGTCACGCGGCCGGGTCTCGGCGGCCTGCACTGGGCGGCGGGAATCGCCTTCCTCGGCTGCGTCGCCTACGCGCTCTATCTGGTGTCGACGCGCGTGCTCGCCCGGCACGACCCGACGACGACGACGCTGTTCTACTCCGGCCTTGTGGGCGTCGTGGTCATGACGCCGGCCGCGCCGTTCTTCTGGACCTGGCCGAGCGCCGTCGACTGGGGGCTCATGGCGATGCTCGGCGCGCTCGGCGGTCTCGGCCACTTCCTTCTGATCGCAGCCTACCGGCTGGCGCCGGCGGCGGTCCTTGCGCCGTTCATCTACTGCCAATTGATCGGCATGATCGCGCTCGGCTACGTCGTGTTCGGCGACGTGCCGACCGGATGGACCCTCGCGGGCGCCTCGGTCGTCATCGCGTCGGGGCTTTACCTGCTGATGCGGGAGCGCCGGACCAAGCCCGTCGCGGCGACCATCGCGCGACCCGACTGACGGCGGCCGGATCGGCGGATCGTCCGCCGGCCCGGCCCCGTCAGGCCGCGGTCGCGGAAAAGCTCACTTCTTCGCTTTGGCGGTCGACTTCCGCACCACGAACTTGCGATCCTCGATCTTCATCGGGATGTTCTTGTCCTCGAACAGCTCCTTGACCGCGCGCCGCACGCCCGGCCAGTTGATGTCGTCGCCGACGAGCACGCCGCCGGGCTTCACGACCTCCCAGTAGGTGCGCAGGTCGAGGTGCACGCCGTCATATTCGTGATCGCCGTCGATATAGACGATGTCCGCCTTGACCTTCTTGTTCTCGAAGAACTTGTACGCCGAATAGCCGGGCAGAGAGAATGGCGTGATGATGTCCTCATAGCCTGCGCAGACGACGTTGTTCAGGAACGTGTAGTACAGCGTCGGATACCCATTCACGAGGGCGAGGTCCTTGACGCTGCCCACGCCGTCTTTGCGCGCCCAGTGCTGCCAATTGCCGAGCCAGGTGTCGACGCAGACGATCTCGGCGTTCAGGCTTTTCTCGCGGACCAGCTTGGCCATGTGCAGGGCCGAGCCGCCCTTCCAAGTGCCCACCTCGATGATCAGCGACGGGTTGATCGCGTCGATCACCTTCTTGAAGACCGGGTGCTCCGACCCCCACCCCTGCATGTCGACGCGGCTTGGGTTCTTCGAAAAGCCTTCATACGGAGAATTTTCCCCGTAGATGATCTCGCGGACGGACATCTGACTCCCCCGTTCTATGTTTGTTTATTTGCTAACATCTCGACATTAGGCGCTTCAATTCTGCTGCGTATTACCTTCGCCGGGTTGCCCGCAATGAGCAGGTTGTCCCCGAAGCTCTTGGTGACGACGGATCCCGCGGCGACGATCGTGTTGGCGCCGATGCTGCAGCCGTCGGTGACCACGACGTTCGCGCCGATCCAGACGCCGTCGCCGATGGTGACGCCCTCCGTAGAGATCGGTTGCTTGTAGATGGGCGTCGCCACGTCGGCGTAGCCGTGATTGAACCCGAAGATCGACACCTGCGACGCGATCCGGACGCCGGAGCCGATGGTCACCTTACCCGCGATCTGCGAATATGCGTTGACGGTGCTGTTGTCGCCGATGCGGACTTCGCCGCGGATGATCGTCTCGCCTGCGACCCAACTGCGGGCGCCCAGCCGGAACCGCGTCGTGAAGATGTAGGCGTCGGGCGAGACGTAGCTGCCCTTCCCGAAGACGGCGCCGGCCAGCTTCGCCAGCACCGCCTGCACTTCTCGCTGCCGTGCGACCTCGCTGTCCGGCGTCTTGTTCCACGGCATGATGGATTTCCGACGCGCGAGGAACCGCTGCTCGTAGCTCTCGCCCTGGGGCGCGGCGCCGGCGACATCGGGGGCCGGTGCGGAAGCGGGAACCGGCGCTGACTCCGCCGCGGCCGGCGCGCTTTCGCCAGCCTCCATCAGGGCGATGCGCTGGCGCGTCTTCTCGATCGAATCGAGGTGCGCCGCGCGGACGGCCTCCTTCGCCATAAGCGCCGCGACGCCTTCCGCCGTGCGCTGCTCGAACCGCAGGATCGAGTCGTCGAACGCCTCGTTGCGGTTGAACTCGTTGAAGAAATCGTCGTTGTGACGCTCGGTGTTGGCCTTGCCGTTCGCCTTGACCTTGGGGTGCGACCGCCCGCGGTGCTTCTTCAGGCGATACATGTCCTTGGTGCGCACGGTGTAATGGTTGACCTGCGCGATGTCGGTTCCGTAGTCCGCCCTCGAACAGCAATGCATCAGCGAGCGCGGCGCAGTCGCCTCGTCGCCGTTCAGCCACTCCTTGTGCGTCGGGAATTTCCCGTCCAGCGACGCGCCCTGACCGTTGAGGAAAGAGGCGTTCTTCAGACCGGCTTCTGGCGAGATGCGGGGCCGGTGGGGGTTCCGCATGAAGCTGGTCTGGCCCTCGATCCAGCGGAAGATGGTCTTGACGCGGCGGTTTCGCCCGTAGTCGCGCGTGTCCGACTGCGTGAAATCCTTGGAGATGAACCGTCCGGGGAAGACGGCGTGGCCGGAGTCTCCGAAGCAGTGCCAGTTCACGAGCATGCCCTGACGCTTGCCGATCCGCTCGATCAGCGCGTCGACCGTGCCGTCGCCGATATGGACGTTAAGGAACTCGTCGCCGTCGAGCCACATCACCCAGTCGCCGGTCGCGATCGAACCGCTGCGGTTGATGATCTCGGCCGCCTTGCCGTGCGCCGATTCTTCAGGCCTCACATTATGATAG
This sequence comes from Methylopila henanensis, assembly GCF_042681025.1. Classification (NCBI taxonomy): domain Bacteria; kingdom Pseudomonadati; phylum Pseudomonadota; class Alphaproteobacteria; order Hyphomicrobiales; family Methylopilaceae; genus Methylopila; species Methylopila henanensis. The sequence goes on along the minus strand of NZ_JBHUER010000007.1, from coordinate 71,090 downwards.
AAGTGTTCGATGACGTTCTCTGCGGCCAGAGCATTCAGTATCTCTGTCGTACCGTCATCGCTGTCATTCGACACGATCAGAATTTTATCGAACCCGATCGCAATATGATATGCGACCCACTCAAGTAGAAACGGGCCTTCGTTCTTGACCGCTGTGAAAACGACCTTTTTCGCCATGTAGCCCTACAATAATACTGCTCGCCGCGGCAAAGCTACCGTCTCTTCCTGCACTGCACAAGACCCGCCTCGATGCATACGCATCGGCCGCGTCGGCGGTCCGTCAAAGCCTCGCACGTCTCCCCACGCGACGTAAGGCAGCGCGAGGCTTTCCAAGCGGCGACGCGAACGCGTAAGACCATGCTCCCCTGAGAACGCGCCGGTCCGAACGTCATGATCCCCTCCCCCGCCCAGCTCGACGCCCGAAAGGCGCAGGTCCGCGCCTGGTTCGAGACCCTGCGCGACCGCATCCATGCGAGCTTCGAGGCGCTGGAGGACGAGGCGCCCGGCGACGGCCCCGCGGGCCGGTTCGAGCGGACGCCCTGGTCGCGGCAGGACCACACCGGCGCCGACGGCGGCGGCGGCGTGATGGGGCTTATGAAGGGGCGCCTGTTCGAGAAGGTGGGAGTGCACGTCTCGACCGTGTTCGGCGAGTTCGCGCCAGAGTTCCGCAAGGAAATCCCCGGCGCCATGGAGGCGCCCGGCTTCTGGGCGTCCGGGATCTCGCTGATCGCGCACCCCGTGAACCCGAACGTGCCGACGGTGCACATGAACACGCGCTACGTCGTCACCAGCCGCGCCTGGTTCGGCGGCGGGGCGGATCTGACCCCGGTGCTGGACCGCCGCCGCCGCCAGGACGACCCGGACACGCTCGCCTTCCACGCGGCTATGCGCGCCGCCTGCGAGGGCCATGCACCGGCCGACTATCCGAAGTTCAAGACGTGGTGCGACGAGTACTTTTTCCTGAAGCACCGCAACGAGCCGCGCGGGATCGGCGGCATCTTCTACGACTGGGTGAACACCGGCGACTTCGAGGCCGACTTCGCCTTCACCCGCTCGGTCGGCGAGCGCTTCGCGGAGGTCTATCCTGCGATCGTTCGCGCCAACATGGCCAAGGGCTGGACCGAGGCCGACCGCGCCGAGCAGCTCGTCCGCCGCGGGCGCTACGTCGAGTTCAACCTGCTGCACGACCGCGGCACGATCTTCGGCCTGAAGACGGGCGGCAACGTCGCCTCGATCCTGTCGTCGCTGCCTCCGGTCGCGGCCTGGCCTTAGAGCCGCTCAGGTCGCAAAGCGCCGGGCCGCCGTGACGAGGCCCTTGGTGTAGCCGTCGGTGGGCGCGGAGAACACCGTACGGCAGTCGCCCTCCTCGACCACACGTCCGCGCCGCATCACCGCCACGCGGTCGCAGAGCTGCTCGACGACCGCGAGGTCGTGGCTGACGAAGATCATCGCCAGCCCCCGCTCCTCCCGCAGGCGGCGCAGCAGCGCCAGCACCTGGGCCTGCACGGAGACGTCGAGCGCCGAGACCGGCTCGTCGAGCACGACGATGTCGGGCTCCGCGGCCAACGCGCGGGCGATCCCGATCCGCTGGAGCTGGCCGCCGGAAAACTCGTGCGGATGGCGCGACGCGTGATCGGCGCGCAGCCCGACCACCTCTAGCAGTTCGCACACACGCGCCCGGCGGCGTTCCGCGCTCCAGTCGGTCAGGCCGATCATCGGCGCGGCGACGCTGGCGCCCACGATCTTGCGCGGGTTCATCGCGCTCGCCGGGTCCTGGAACACCATCTGCACGCGACGCTGCAGGCGGCGGCGGTCGGCGCCGCGACGCAGGTCCAGCGCCACGCCATCGAGGGCGACCATTCCCTCGCTCGGGATCGCGAGACCGACCAGCATGCGCGACAGCGTCGACTTGCCCGAGCCGGATTCGCCGACGATCCCGAGCGTCTCGCCGCGCGCGAGAGCGAGCGTCACCCCGTCGACCGCCACGAAGCCTTCGCGCGCGCGGCCGAACAGGCGGCGGCCGCCTCCGAACCGGCGCGTCAGCGCGCGCGCCTCGAGCAGCGGATCAGGCATCGGCGAACTCCCGCCAGCGCAGGCACCGCGCCCGCCGCCCTTCGCCCGCCGGCTCCAGCGCGACAGGCGCCGCCCGGCAGGCCTCGATCGCATGCTCGCAGCGGGGCGAGAACGCGCAGCCGTGGGGGATGGCGTCGATCGGCGGCGGCGCGCCTTCAAGCGCGGCGAGCGCCCGGTCCGGTTCGCCCAGCCGCGGCGCACAGCCGATCAGGCGTTTGGCGTAGGGGTGGCGCGGCGCGCGCAGCACCTCGCGGGTCGGGCCCTCCTCGACGATCTCGCCGGCGTACATCACGATCACCCGGTCGCAGAGCGCGGCGACGACGCCGAAGTCATGGCTGACGAACAGCAGCGCCGCGCCCCGCTCTTTCGCGCGCGCTCCCATGAGCTCCAGCACGCGGATCTGGGTCATGGCGTCGAGCGCCGTCGTCGGCTCGTCCGCCACCAGCACGTCCGGCCGGTTCGCGATCGCCATCGCCACGCCGATCCGCTGCCGCTGCCCGCCGGAAAGCTCGTGCGGAAAGGCCCGGGATGCGCGTTCTGGATCTTCCAGCCCAACGTCGGCGATCAGGGCGAGCATGCGGGCGCGAAGGCCCGCCCGGCCCTCCCCCGGCGCAGGCCGCAGCGCCTCGAGGATCTGGTCGCCGACGCGCATGACCGGGTTGAGCGAGGTCAGCGGGTCCTGGAACACATAGGCGACGCGGTCGCCGCGCAGCGCGCGCAAGGGTTCGAAGGCGAGATCGAGCACGTCGTCGCCACGGAATCCGACGCGGCCGGCGACGATCGCGCCCGGCGGCGTCGGCGCAAGCCGGGTCAGCGACAGCGCGGCGACCGACTTGCCGGAGCCGGACTCGCCGACGACCCCGAGCGCTTCGCCGGGTTGGAGCGCGAAGGAGACCCCGCGCACCGCCGCATGCCGGCCCTCGGCCATGTCGAAGGCCGTCGTCAGTCCCCGGACGTCGAGCAGGCCGCCGAGGTCCGAGGCCGGCGCGGCCGAAGCGCGCTCGACCGCCGTGGCGGGCTGGGGCGCGCCGCCGGCCCCCGCCTTGAGCCGCGGATCGAGCAGGTCGCGCAGGCCGTCGCCGAGCAGGTTGAGGCCGATCACCAGCAGGAGGACGACCACGCCCGCGGCTGCGGCCACATGGGGCGCGGCGACCGCGACCTTGCGCCCGTCGCCAAGCATGGAGCCGAGATCGGCCTGCGGCGGCTGCGCGCCGAGCCCCAGGAACGACAGGCCGGCGGTCTCGAGGATCATCCAGCCGATAGTGCTGGCGCAGGCCACGACCAGCAGCGGCGCCACGTTCGGGAGCACTTCGCCCAGCAGGATGCGGAGGTCGGAGAAGCCGGCGAGCCGCGCGGCGTCCACATAGTCCCGCCGCACGACGACGAGCGCCGCGCCGCGGGCGGCGCGCGCGAAGAACGGGACGTTGGCCACCGCGATAGCGAGCGCCGCGTTGACGAGGCCAGGCCCGAGCGCCGCGACGATGGCGAGCGCCAGCAGCAGATAGGGAAACGCCATCAGCACGTCGATCGTCCGCATCAGCGCGCCGTCGACGATGCGCCCGTAATAGGCGGCGACGAGGCCGATCGCGGAGCCCACGAGCGCCGCCGCGGCGGTCGCGCCCACGCCGACCGCGAGGCTGACGCGCAGCCCGTCCAGCACGCGGGCCAACAGGTCGCGGCCGAGATGGTCCGTGCCGAGCGGATGCCCCGGCGACCCCGGCGGGGCGAGCCGGTTGAACGGCGCGGTGAGATCGGGATCGGCGAGCGGCAGCAGCGGCGCCGCGAGCGCCGCCACGACGAGGACGCCGACGATCGCGAGCCCGGCGAGCGTCATCGGCCGCCGCCCGAGCGTGCGGATCACGGAAGCGACGCTCACGCCTTGACTCGCGGATCGAGCGCGGCCTGCAGCAGGTCGGTCGCGATGTTGACCAGCACGTAGAGCGTCGCGATCGCCAGGACGCCGCCCTGCACGAGCAGGATGTCGCGCCGCCCGATCGCTTCCACCAGCATGCGGCCGACGCCCGGCCACTGGAACACCGTCTCCACATAGACCGCGCCGCCGAGCACATAGCCGGCCTGGAGCCCGATCACCGGCGCGATCGTGGCGGCGGCGTTGCGCAGGGCGTGCACGGACGCGACGCGGTCCTCGTCGACGCCCTTGGCGCGCGCCGTGCGGATGAAGTCCTGCCGCAGCACGTCGAGCATGGCGGCCCGCGTCATGCGGCCGAGGATCGCGGTCGCCGCCGCCGCCAGCGTGATCGCGGGCAGGGCGAGATGGCGCAGCAGGTCGACGAGGCCGCCGCCGCCGAACAGCGCGCTCATGCCGCCGGTCGGAAACCAGCCGAGCTCCACCGAGAACAGCAGGACCATCAGGATCGCGAGGAAGAAGGAAGGCGTCGACACGCCGACGAGCAGGGCGAGGCCGATGGTCCGGTCGGCCCAGCCGTTCTGCCGGACGGCGGCCACGACTCCGGCGGAGACCCCGAACAGGACGCTCAGGGAGAGAGCCGCGGCGGCGAGGATCAGCGTCGGGCCGAGCCGGTCCAGCACCTCGTCCAGAACCGGGCGATCGAGCGCGTAGGAGCGGCCGAGATCGCCCGAAAGCACGCCGCCGAGCCAGCCGAGGTAGCGCTGCGGCAGCGGCCGGTCGAGCCCGAGCTCCGCGCTCAGCTTCGCGACGTTTTCCGGACTTGCGTAGGAGCCGAGGATCGCGACGGCCGGATCGCCCGGCACGAGCGCGATCACGAGGAAGACGACGACGGACACGCCGAGGAGCACAGGCGCGCCGAGGGCGAGACGCCGGAGCGCATAAGCCGTCATCGCTTGTCGACCCCGCGCAGGTCGAGCAGGAACGACGGCTCCAGCTCAAAGCCGCGCACGCGGGCGGCCGCGACGGCGTTCTGGCGCCAGGAGGCCACGAAGGCGAAGGGCGCGTCGTCGTGGACCAGCCGGTCGATCGTCCGGTAAAGCGCCGCGCGCCGGTCGGCGTCGATCTCCGCCCGCGCCTGTTCGAGCAGGCGGTCGAGCTCCTCGTTGGCGTAGCCGCCGGCGTTGAAGCCGCCCTTCTCGGGCCCTGCGTCGCCGCGCAGCGCGAGATAGGGCAGCGTGTCCGGATCGTTCGTCATCCACGCCATCTCGGCCATGTCGGCGTCGCCGAGACCGGCGTTGACGCGGGCGAGATAGGCGTTCCACTCGAAGGTCTCGATCTCCACCCGGAGGCCCACGCGGGCGAGATCGGCCTGGATCGCGACCGCCATGGCGATCGGCTCCAGCATCCCCGAGCCGCCTTCGGCCGCGAGCAGCCGCAGCCGCGCGGCCTCCGCGCCGGCCTGCTTCAGCAAGGCGCGGGCGTGGTCCGGATCGTGCGGATAGGGTTTCAGCTCCGGGTCGCTCGCCGGCCCGAAGGCCGCGGGGATCACGCCGGCCGGCGCGTCCGCCGTCCCGCGCAGCAGGCTGTCGGTGATCGCCCGCTTGTCGATGGCGTAGTTCACCGCCCGGCGGACGCGGACGTCCGCGAGCGGCCCGCGCCGGGCGTTCAGCGCGAGGTACCAGAGATGGGGACCTGCGACGCCGTGGATCCGGAACCGCTCCGGGTCGCTCAGGCGCGGCGCCGCGTCCGGCGGCAGCTCGAGCATCAGGTCGAGCCCGCCGGCGAGCATCTCGGCCGCCCGCGCGTCGCCGTCTGCGATCGGCCGGAACACGACCCCGTCGAGCTTGGGCGGCCCTGCCCAATAGGCGTCGTTGCGCGCGAGCTCCACCTGCCGCCCGCTCTCCCAGCGCACGAAACGGAACGGGCCGGAGCCCACCGGCGCCCGCCCGAAGCCGCGGCCGGCGGCCCGCGCCGCGGCGGGCGAGACGATGAAGCCGGCGGGATAGGCGAGGTTCGACAGCAGCGGCGCATAAGGCCGCTCCAGCCGGAAGCGCACGGTCAGCGGAGCGACGGCCTCGACCGCCTTCACCGCCGCGAAGAAGAAGGCGAGCGGAAACGGGCCGGCCTCCGCCTGCGGATGCTCCGGATCGAGCATGCGCCCGAAGGTGTAGGCGACCGCCGCGGCGTCCACCGGCTCGCCGTCGTGGAAGCGCGCGCCGGGCCGCAGATGGAAGGTGTAGGTCAGGCCTCCGTCCGAGATCTCCCAGCGCTCGGCGAGCGCCGGCTCGACCGCGAGCGACCCTTTCCGGAACCGCGTCAGCCCTTCGAACACGCTCGAAATGATACGGAAATCGTTGCTCGCGGTGACCGTCGAAGGGTCGAGCGACCGCGGCTCGCCGGTCTGGCCGACCACGAGCACGCCCTTCGGCCGGTTGTCCGCGTCCGGCGCGGTCGCCGCCAGCGCGGCGAGGCCGAACGCCAGCGCGGCCATCAGCGCCGCGACGCCTCGCCCGATGGTCATGCGCGGCGCGCGCCCCGCGCCGGTGCCTGTCGTCGCCATGACCGTCGATATAGAGGCGAACGCCGCCCCGTCAGGCCCAGATGCCCGGTGACAACGCCCCGCGCGACGGCTTATGACTGCCGGCGGGGGCCTGTAGCTCAATGGTCAGAGCCGGCGGCTCATAACCGCTTGGTTGCAGGTTCGAGTCCTGCCGGGCCCACCACTTCCCTGTTTTTCATTTTGAAGTCTCCTAACGGTCTGGACGCCATTGATATTTTGGCGGTTTCGATAGCCTTCGGTCGAATTTAGTTAAGGCGAGTTCGGTTCGGCGCCAGCAGAGCGCTGCTCGGACATCGATCTGGTCTCGATCAGCGCCGCGGCTTCCCGCGGCGACGTGACGGCCGCTAGAGCTAACGAAAAGACCGGGCACATCACGCAAACTCCTTGCCCCGCGGGGGCCGGTTCACGGGGAACACTTCAGGGGCGGACGGCGGGCGTCTCGAGCGCAAGTCCGGCGGCGCGCTCGGCGAGATAGAGCTCCAGCGCCACGAATTCCGCCGAGCCATAGGCGAAGGGCTCGGCGCGCACGCCGACCATGCAGCCGCGCATGCGCCGCTGCAGCGAGCCGACCGTTTGCCATTCGAGACGATAGATCGGGTAGCCGGTCGGGTGCGCCTGGGTGACGGCGCTGCCGCCCAGCCGCCCGCGCCAGTTGCCGTCGTGGCAGGAAGAGCAGGAGAGATCGAGCTGGCCCATGCGCGTCTGGAACAACCGCTCGCCCTCGGCCCGCGCCGCGTCGAGCCGCGGATCGGCCGGCGGGGCGATGGGCGTTCCGCGCGACTGATGGCCGACATAGGCGCTCAGGCCGAGCAGGTCCTCGCTCTCGCGCGGCAGGCTCGTCGCCTGCTGGCGCGTCGTGCGGCACTGATCGATCTTCCCGGCGAGGTCGAGGGGCGCGCCGCTCGCCGCGTCGAAGGCCGGATAGCGCGCCGCCGCCCCGCGCATCGAGGCCGACGCCTCGCCATGGCAGGAGGCGCAAGACCGCCCCGCGGCGCCCGCCGGCTCGTCCCAGAGGCTCTCACCCTGCAAGACCCACAGCATACCCGGATTGGCGGTGTCGTCGGCCTGCATGGCGCGCGTTTCGGCCGACATGAAGTCGGCGCCTGAGCGGCGCTCGCCTGGCGGCGTCTCCTGCGCGGCGGCTCCGCCGGCGGCGAGCAGGCCGGCGGCGAATGCGAGCCGGAACCGCATCAGCTCACCGCAATTTCGGCGCTCGCCGTCTCGACCTTGCCGTCGTCGTCGGTCCAGCGGAAGGTCAGCGCGCCGCTCCTCGTCGCCACCGTGCTGAACGCGACGAAGGGATTGGCCGACATGGCCGGGTGGAACTCGGCGGCGAACACCTCCTCGCCGTCATAGTCGCAGGCGAAATGGCGGATGATCTTGCGCGGGATCGCCTGGCCGTTCGGCCCCATGCGGTAGCCGGTCTCCATCGGGTGGGCGATCATGGCGCGGATGTCGACGATCTCGCCGGCCTTGGCGGTCTTCGGCGCGCTGACGAGGATGCGGCTCATGACAGATCCTCGATGCAGGCGGCGAGCGTGACGATGACGTCAGCCGAGCTCGACCAGTAGGTCCCGTCGCTCAGTTCGGCGACGGCGATCAGCGTCTGCGAGGTGGCGAGGCGGATGCGGGTGGCGATCCGCGCACGGCCGGCGCGGGGGCCGAGCGTGAACACGGCGACGTCCGCCTGCGGGTTCTTCTCGTTGAACAAGGCGATGCGGCGCACGTGCTCGGCCGCACTCATCGGGCTCTCGACCGACACGGTGACGCCGACCGCATTGCCGTTCTCAACCAGCGGCGGCACGTCGAGCTTCACCTTGCCGGTCTGGACCGGCGCGCCGCCGGTGAAGCCGTTCACGGCTTCCTGCAGCGAGGGGCGGGCGAGCGCGCGGGCTGGCGGCGAAGCGAGCACGAGCAATCCCGCGCCGCCGGCGAGGACCAGATCGCGCCGTCCGATGAGGCCGGTCTTTCTCACATTCATTCCTTCAGGCTCGCGAGATAGGCGACGATGTGCTCGATCTCCTGCTCGACCAATATGGGCCGGCCGCGCCATGCCGCCCCGACCCGCTCGCCGGCTTTCAACGCCGCATAGGTCGGCATCAGGCTGTCCGGGTTGAGGCGCCTCATGTCGGTGACGCGCAGGCGGATCTGGTCCTCCGACAGCCGCGCGCCGACGCCGGAAAGGTCGGGGGCGAGGTCGCCCTGCAGATGCGGATTGGGGAACGGGCCGGAATGGCAGAGCACGCACAGGCTCTTCTGCCGGTCGGCCACGAGCCGCGCGCCCTCGGTCGCGTCGCCCGCCTCGATCCCCGGCGGACGGGCCAGCGTGTCGCCGGCCTGGGCCAGCGCGCAGGTCGGCGCGATAAGGCCGATCACCGCCGCCAGCAGCGGGGCGTTCATCCGAAGGCCTCCTGCGTTATGGTCTCGAACCAGGCCTGAGCATAGACCGCCTCCTGCTCGCGCGCCGAACGCGGCGCGTCGAGCGGGCTGGCGCCGCCGGCGCCCTGCACTTCGGCGAGCAGGCCGTTCGCCGGCTCGTAGACGCCGGCGATGGAGACCGCCTGGTCCGGCGCGATCAGGCTGTAGCAGGTGTTGATCAGCTTCGGGCTTTCCGGCTCCCGCCCGCGCAGCAGGCGCGCGATGGCGGCCGCGCAGGTCTTGGCCTGGGCGTTGGCGGTGAAGGCGGATTTCGGCATGGCGCCGCCGATGGCCGCGTCGCCGATGACGTGGACGTTCGGCGCGAGCCGGGATTCGAACGTCACTGGATCGATCGGGCACCAGCCGGTCTGGTCGGCGACGCCGATCGTGGCGGCGATCGCGCCGGCCCGCTGCGGCGGGATGACATTGGCGACCGCCGCCTTGTGGCTGCCGAACTCGGTGGCGAGCGTGCGGGCGGACGCATCGACCTCGGTGACCCTGCCGCCGAAGGACAGGCTCACCCATTCGACGAGGCCGGGATAGAGTTCGGCCCAGGCCTGTTCGAACAGGCGCTGCTTGGAGAAGGCGTCCTTGGCGTCGAGGATGAGCAACTTGGAGTGCGGCTTGCGGGTCTTGAGGAAATGGGCGACCAGGCTCGCCCGCTCATAGGGGCCGGGCGGGCAGCGAAACGGGTTTGCCGGCGCGGAGATGACGACGAGGCCGCCATCCTCCATCGCCTCCAATTGTCGGCGCAGCAGCAGCGTCTGCTCGCCCGCCTTCCAGGCGTGCGGCAGCAGCTCGGCCGCGGCGGCGTCATAGCCGGGGATGGCGTCGAAGCGCATGTCGACGCCCGGCGCGACGACGAGCCGGTCATAGTCGAGCACGACATCGTCGGCGAGCGCTGCGCGGCGCCGGGCGGCGTCGACCCGCACCACACGCTGCGGCACATGGACGACGCCGCCCGCCTCCAGTCCGCCATAGCCGAAATGCTGGGCGCCGATGTCGCGCAGGCCGGCGATCACCGCATTGCTCATCGGGCAGGCGACGTAGCGCCCGCTCGGCTCGACGAGCGTTACGGCGATACCGTGGTCCTCGCGCTTGAGCGCGCGGGCGAAGCTCGCCCCGGCGAAGCCGCCGCCGACCACCAAGACGCGCGGACCCGTTTGCGCCAGCACCGTCGGCGCGCCGAGCACGGCGGCGCCGGCGGCGAAGCCGCCCAAGAGGCTCCTACGGCTGAGCGGGGGCAGGAGACGCTGCGGCGGCGGCGGCGAAATAGTCGGCGATGGCGCGGATTTCTTCATCGCTGAACCCTTTGGCGATGCGCGACATCACGGTGGACGCGCGCTCGCCGCTGCGGAAGGCCGTCATCTGCGAGACGATCTGCTCCGACGGCTGTCCGTTCAAACTCGGAATCGGCCCGCGCCCGGCGGTCCGCGGATGGCAGCCGGCGCAGGAGGCGGCCCCGCGCGGCGGCGCGGCCTCCGCCGGCGCCGTGGGCATGGCCGCCCACAGCGCCGGCAGCAGTAAAAGCATAAGGCGCATCAGCTCAGTTCGTGGTTCTTGAGCGGCAGCGTACGGTAGCGCTTTCCCGTCGCCGCAAAGAGCGCGTTGAGCACCGCCGGGCCGGCCACCGCGATGGTCGGCTCGCCGACCCCGCCCCAGAAGCCGCCCGAGGGCAGGATGATGGTCTCGACCGCGGGCATCTGCGCGAGGCGCATCACCTCATAGGTGTCGAAGTTCTCCTGCTCCATGCGCCCGCCCTTCACCGTGCACTCGCCATAGAGGCAGGCGGAGAGCCCGTAGACGAAGGAGCCTTCGACCTGCCGCTCGATCTGCGCCGGGTTGACGGCGTGGCCGGGATCGGTGGCGGCGACGATGCGGTGGACGGTGAGCTCGCCATTGGTCACCGACACCTCGGCGGCGGCGGCGACATAGGAGCCGAAGCCCATGATCTGCGCGAGGCCGCGCCCGCGCCCCTGCGCCGGCGGCGTGTCCCAGCCGATGCCCTTGGCGGCGGCCTCCAACACCGCGAGGTGCCTGGGATGGTTCGCCATCAGCCGGCGGCGGAAGGCGAGGGGTTCGACGCCGGCGGCATGCGCCATCTCGTCGATGAAGCATTCGACGTAGATGGCGTTCTGGTTGAGGTTCACCCCGCGCCAGAATCCCGGCGGGATCGGCGGGTTGCGCATGGCGTGGTCGATCAGCAGGTTCGGCACGGTGTAGCCGAAGTGGCCCTCCGGCAAGTTCGCCGTCAGCCCCTGGAACACCACCGGGTCCATGCCGCCCTGCATGCCTTCCGGCCGCACCGCCGCGAGAATGGACTGGCCGGAGATGCGCATATGCATCGCCGTCACATTGCCCTGCGCGTCGAGGGCGGCGGTCAGCTTGGCCTGCGTCGTCGGGTGGTAGTTGCCGTGGAGCATGTCCTCCTCGCGCGACCACAGAAGCTTCACCGGCGTGCCGGGCATCTGCTTGGCGATGCTCACCGCCTGGCGGACATAGTCCTGGAAGTTGCCGCGCCGGCCGAAGCCGCCGCCGAGATGAATCTTGTAGACCTCGCACTGGCCGACCGGCAGGCCGGAGGCTTCCGCCACCGCCGCGAGGCTCGACTCGCCGTTCTGCGTCGGCACCCACACCTCGCACTTCTCGGGCGTGTAGAGCGCCGTCGCGTTCATCGGCTCCATGGTGGCGTGGTTCTGGTAAGGGAAAGCGTAGCTGGCGGTGACGATCCTGCCGCCCGCCGGCGCGCCCTTGGCGAGCTCGGCCTTGGCGTCGCCCTGCCGGTTGCCGACGAAGGCTTCGGCGGCGTCGAGGCCTTCGCGCAGCGTCTCGGCGATCGAGGCGGACGAGAGACCGGCGTTCGGCCCCTCGTTCCAAGTGATGGGGAGCGCGTCGAGCGCGGTCTTGGCGCGCCACCAAGTGTCGGCGACGACGGCGACGGCGGTGTCGTCGACCTTCACCACCTTCTTCACGCCCGGCATCTTCTCGACCGCGGCGGCGTCGAAGCTCGCCACCGTGCCGCCGAAGATCGGGCAGGCCTTGACGGCGGCGTTCAGCATGCCCGGCAACTTGAGGTCGGCGCCGTAGACCTGTTTGCCGGTGAGCTTGTCCACCGTGTCGAGGCGCGCCAGCGGCTTGCCGGCGATCTTCCAGTCCTTCGGATCCTTGAGCTTGACGTCGGCGGGCGGCGTCAGCTTGCCGGCCGCTTCCGCCACCTCGCCGAAGCGCAGCGTGCGCCCGCTCGGGCCGTGGGTGATGACGCTGTTGGCCGCGGAGCATTCGCCCGCCGGCGCGTTCCACTGCGCGGCGGCGGCGGCGATCAGCATCTCGCGCGCGGCTGCGCCGCCCTTGCGGACATAGTCGTGCGAATCCCGGATGCCGCGCGAGCCGCCGGTGGAGTAGCTGCCCCAGACGCGGTTGCGTTTGAGATTCTCTCCCGGCGTGGGGTACTCGGTCGTCACCTTCGACCAGTCGCACTCCAGCTCTTCGGCCACCAACTGGGCGAGGCCGGTGAGCGTGCCCTGGCCCATCTCCGAGCGGGCGACGCGGATGACGACGGCGTCGTCCGGCTTCACCACCACCCAGGCGTTGATCTCAGGCGGCAGGTTCGCCGCCGCGTCCTGAGCCAGCGCGCCGCCCGTGAAGGGGATGTGGAAGCCGAGCGACAGGCCGCCGAGCGCGGCGGCCGAGCCGGCGAGGAAGTTGCGGCGGGATACGTCGGGAACTCTCTGTGCGATCGTCATGTCCGCCCCTCAGCCCGCCTTCTCGTCCGCCGCCATGTGGATGGCGGCGCGGACGCGGTTGTAGGTGCCGCAGCGGCAGATATTGGTGATCTCGGCGTTGATGTCCTCGTCGCTCGGCCGCGGATTGGTCTCCAGGAGGCTGGCGACGGCCATGATCATGCCGGTCTGGCAGTAGCCGCATTGCGGCACGTCGAGCGCCAGCCACGCCTTCTGCACCGGATGGGAGCCGTCGGGCGAGAGCCCCTCGATCGTGACGATCTTCTGGCTTTCCTCGATGGAAGACACCGGCGTGACGCAGGAGCGAGTCGCCACGCCGTCGATGTGCACGGTGCAGGCGCCGCACTGGGCGATGCCGCAGCCGAACTTCGTGCCCGTCATGCCGAGCTGCTCGCGCAGAACCCACAGGAGCGGCGTGTCGGGTTCGGCCTCGACCTCCTCGACGCGGCCGTTAACGGTCAATCGAGTCATGGCTGAACCTCCCTTTGAACCCGGTGCGACGGGACCGCAGGCTAGGTTCGCGCTGTCGCAGAACCATGCCCTCCGCAAAAAAAGATGTCGCGAAACGTGTCAGGCGCCGCCTTTGACAAGAATTGATACAGTTCCAGTCTGCGAGCGCGGCCCGGCGACCGGAGGGCGGCATTGGGAAGCCGTGGCGGCGCCGAGCCCGACTTCCGCCAGCACATCGCAACCGTCAAATTCCGGAGAAATGGGCCACGTCCCCGACGGAGAGCACCGCGCGGTTGCGGAAAAAATCGTCCTGCCTGAGCCGGGTTATGCTTCCCGATTTAACGGGGAAAGACACGAAACCTGCCGCGTCGATAGGGATTTTCATCCATGCCGCGACGACCATGCTAAGCGTAAGGCCGTGCGTCACGATGATCTGTGTCTCGCACCGACGTCCGACAATTTCATCGACAAAAGGAAACACTCGCTTTGCGACGTCGCGTCGTGTCTCGGCGCCTTCAATACCGCAGTCATGGTCGAGCCGATTGTCATCCGGCGCCGGAGCATAACGTGAATCCAGCCATTCCTGGGGTTTGCCGCCTGCGACCCCGTAGTTGATTTCCCGCAGGGCCGAGGTCTCCCGCGTCGTCTGAGCCAAACGCTTGGCGATTGCAGCCGCAGTCTGAGACGCACGTCGCAGGTCAGAACTGTAGATTTCGACGTCACCTGGACGGATCATTGTCGCAAGGCGTTCGGCGACGGTATCCGCCTCTCGCAAGCCGCGATCGGTCAAGTCGCTGTCGTACCAACCTCCAACCTTGTTCTCCAGGTGATGGGTGGCCTCGGTGTGGGTCACCACGAAGATCTCTTTCACGGCAGCCAAACCTTCACGCATCCGCCCGTCCGCTTTGCTCCTGTCCTCGATCAAAGCGGACTGTCAACGAACCACCCGGAAGAGGCCATACGCGCAGTGGCGGGTGAGGTTGTTTGCGAACCGCGGACGACCGGTGAGGCTTGGCGCGGGACAGCGGAGCGGAACGGGCGGCCCCACAGTCGCTTTAGAAAAAGTATAAAGTACTGAATTTGCTTAGTAATTTTGAATTTGCATGGTAGGCGTCAAGCGCCCTGTTGACGAATGCTGGATCGGTCATGCGCCGCTGGAACCTCGAGGCGCTGTTTCGCCAAAGCGCCAAGGCGATAAGCTATGGCCTCGTGCGGCGCGGATTGTCGCCGGACGCGGCCAGCGACGTCGTCCAGGACGCCTTCGTGCGCCTCATGACCGCTTCGACCGGCGAGACGCCGCACGCGCGCCAGGACGATCGGCCGGAGGGCTATCTCGCCACGGTCGCCCGCAACCTCGCGCTCGACGCGGCCCGGCGGGAGCGCATCGCGCCGTTCGCCTCCATTCCGCCGGAGGCGCTGGCGCTTGCGGCGGATCCGGAGCCCTCGCCCGAGCGACGCCTGGACGACCGGCAGCGCCTCGCGCTTGCGATGGCGGCCCTCGACGAACTGCCGGAGCGCACCCGCCGGGCTTTCGAGCTCAACCGCATGCAGGGCCTCAGCCTCGCCGAGGTCGGGCGCGAGCTCGGCCTCTCCACCTCCCGGGCCGGAGCGCTGGTGAAGGAGGCTTACGCCCGCCTTCGCGACAGGGCCTCCAACGGCGCGTGATCGCCGTCTTTCGACGCGTCGAAACGGGAAATACGCATTCTTCGCTCGTTCTCGTTAGTGTAAGTGACCGGGCGGCGCCGTGCGCGCCTGAGGCCTTGAGCGAGCCGGATCGAGGATGGCGGAGCGACCGCGGGACGACGACGGCCTTTGGAGCGAGGCGCTTGATCTGCTGCTCCGGCTTCAGGCCGATCCCGACAATCCTGTCGCGCGCGAGACCGCGGAGCGGTGGCTCGCGCGCAGCGGGGACCACCGCCGGGTCTGGGCCGAAGCGATCCGCCTGCACGAGCTCGGAGGCAAGGCGCTCGCCGCCCGCAGCGCGCCGCAGCCTCGCGCCCTGTCGCGCCGCCGCGTGCTTGCCGGCGGCGGAGCGGCGCTCGCGGCCGGGGCCATCGGGGCCGTCGTTCTCCCCGGCGCCATCGTCCGGGCGCGCGCCGACGTGACGACCGGCGTCGCGGAGCGCCGTCAGGTCACCCTGCCGGACGGATCGCCGGCGGAGCTCGGCCCCGAGACCGCGCTGCGCTACGGTTTCTCCGAGACCCGCCGGTCGGTCGAGCTGCTCCGCGGCATGGCCTATTTCGAGCCCGCCGCCGGCGCCCGGTCCTTCGTCGCCGCCGCGGCCGGGGTCAAGGCATCGACCGCGGGCGCGGCTTTCGAGATCCGGGAAGAGGCGGGCGTCGTCACCGTCGCCGTGGAGCGTGGGCTGGTCGAGGCGCCCGCCGCCCTCCGCCTCGGACCGGGAGAGTGGTGCGCGCTGGGCGCCGACGGCCGCGTGGAGCGGGGGCGGACGCCCGTCGACCGGATCGCCGCCTGGCGCCAGGGGCTGATCTTCGCGGACAGCGACACCCTGGCCTCCGTCGCCGCGCGTGTGGCGCGCTGGAGCGCCGCGCGCGTGGTCATCGCGGACACGACCCTCGGCGGCGAGCGGATCAGCGGCGTGTTCGACCCGGCCTCGCCGCTCGACGCGCTCGCCGCGGCGGTCGCGCCGCTCGGCGGATCGGCGCGCGCCGTCACCCCCTGGCTCGTTGTGCTGTCCCGCTTCTGAGCCGGCGGAGCTCATTCACGCAGGAAATTCCGAAGCGCCGTTCGTTCTCGAAAGCGGGGACGGATCGGACGCAGGCGCGCCGGTCCGTCGAGCGATCAGTCATCGGGGACGACGGGCGTGACATCGGGACATCGGAACGGACGGGACGTCGCTGCGCGCCTCGCGGCGAGCTTGCTGGCGGGGGCGGCGCTGGTGGCCCCCATGGACGCCAAGGCGCAGGGCGCGCCCGAACGTCCGTTCGCGATCCCGGCCGGCCGTCTCGGCGACGCGCTTGCTTCTTACGGGCGCCAGGCCGGTCTTCAGCTCGCCTACCGGCCCGATCTCGCCGCCGGCAAGACCACCGCCGGTCTGACCGGCGCCGCGACCCCGGACGCAGCCTTGCGCCGGCTGCTCGCCGGGACGGGGCTAACCTATCAGCTCACATCGGCCCGGACGGCCGTCATCACATCTTCGGCGGCCTCCGCGGACGACGCCCCCGACGCCGACGGCTCGCTGGTGCTCAATCCCATCCAGGTGACGGGCGCTGGAGGGGTCGCGCCGGCGGACGCGCCTTACGTGACGCCGGCGCCGACCGCGCACATTTCAGCCGAGACGATCGAGCGGTTCCGCGGCTCGAGCCCCGCCGACATCTTCCGCGGCACGCCCGGCGTGATGTCTGGCGAGGCCCGCAACGGCGCGGGGTCGATCGACGTGAACATCCGCGGCATGCAGGGCATGGGCCGCGTCGCGGTGACCGTGGACGGCGCGGAGAACGCGGTGACCGTCTATCAGGGATATCAGGGCGTCTCGAACCGCACCTTCGTGGATCCGGATCTGCTCGCGAGCGTCGACATCCTGAAGGGTGCGGACGTCGCGTCGTTCGGAACCGCCGGCACGGTCTCCATGCGGACGCTGGACGCCGGCGACATCGTCCAGGAAGGACGTGACTACGGCGTCCGGGTGAAGGGCGGCTTCGGGACCAACACCACCAAGCCGAACGCCGGCTCCGTCGCCGGCTACGGCTGGCCGAGACTGCCCGGCTCGACGGTCACGACGCCGTCGTCGGACGGCATGGATCGCCCTGCCTTCCTGGAGCCCGCCAGCGGCTCCGGCAGCGCGGTGGCGGCCGTCAAGCAGGAGAATTACGACCTTGTCGCCGGCTTCGCCTATCGCAAGCAGGGCAATTACTTCGCGGGCGAGAACGGTCCCGGCGCGAAGCCCGTCAACGTCGGGCCGCGCCGAATCTGCAACTCCGTCGGTTACTGCCAGGACTGGCCTGAGTATGTGGAGAACGGCGGCATCGCGAACTACCGCAAGGGCGAGGAGGTGCTGAACACCCAGCTCGAAACGATGTCCTGGATCGCGAAGGGCACGCTTCGCTTCGGCGACGGGCAGAGCCTGCAGCTCGGCTACACCGGCTTCCGCGGGGAAGCGGGCGACCGCATCGCCTCGCGCCTGACCGACGACCGCGGGCAGGCGGTCCAGCAGGCGCAGACCTCCGGCTCCGACCTCGACACCGGGACGCTGCGCTACCGCTGGAACCCTGACGACAACGACCTGATCAACCTCAAGGCGAACCTGTGGTGGAGCCGGCTTGATCTGCGCAATCCGCTGCGCACCGGGTTCCTGCCGCCGAAGAAGGGTGATTTCCGCGCCGGATCGAACACGGACATGTGGGGGTCGGAAGTGACCAACACCTCGGTTCTGCCGTTGTCGTCCTTCGGATCCGTGGACGTCACCTATGGGCTTTCCTACCGCGGCGAGGACACGCGGCCGAGCCCCGGGACGCGTGAGGCGGAGACTTGGCTCGACTACCGCGACGGGCGTCGGCACGAAGGCGCAGGCTTCGTGAAGTCCGCCTGGAAGCCGCTCGATTGGCTGACGTTCAACGGGGGCCTGCGCTACTCGCATTTCTGGTCGGAGGACCGGAACGACCCTTACCTCCCTCGAGACTACGACTATGACGCGAAGCTGAGCGACGGCGGCTTCAGCCCGTCGGTCGGCGTGACGGTGGAGCCGATCAAGGGCGCGCAGCTTTTCGTGAACTACTCGAGCGCGCTGCGCGCGCCGAGCATCATGGAATCGGTGTCGGCGTTCACCATGGGGGTCAATGCGGCAGTGAAGCCCGAGCGGTCCCGAAACTGGGAGGTCGGCGCCAACCTCGTCCGTGACGGCCTTTTCGCGGACGGCGACAAGGGCATGGTCAAGCTCAGCTACTTCAACTGGGACGTGAAGGATTACATCTCGCGCGAATGGCGTCAGGCCCCCGAAGGGTGGTGGGGCATGCAGATCCACAACATCGATCGTGCGCGATTCTCGGGCCTGGAGTTCTCCGGCAAGTATGAAGTGCACGATTTCACCGCGGAGCTCACCGCGAACTACTATCTGAACGTCGAGTTCTGTCGCACCGCCGGCGCATGCGGGGAGAAGTCGCTCTACGCCGACTACTCCACGAACCAAGTGCCGCCCGAGTATTCACTGTCGCTGACGGCGTCCCAGAAGTTCTGGGAGACGCTCACGGTCGGCGGCCGTCTGTCCCATGTCGGGCCGCGCGCCATCGGCCATGGCGACGCCACGGCCCAGGGTGCGAGCACGTTCATCGCGCTGGTGGACTGGAAAGCCTACACGCTCGTGGACGTTTTCGCGCAATACAAGATCAACAAGTATCTGACCGCGGATTTCCGCGTCGAGAACCTCACCGACAAATACTACGTCGACCCGTTAGGGCTCGTCCTGCAGCCGGGTCCCGGCCGGACCTTCTACGCGTCGATGACGGCGACGTTCTGACGTCGGCGCAAGGGAGATCAGAGATGACGGCAATAGATCTGTCGCGACCCGCGGAGGGTCTCTCGAAACGGCTGAAAGCGGACACCGCCGCGCAGCACGAGGAACTGGACGCCGCGATCATGGCGGGGCGGCCGTTCGTGAACCTCGACCTCTATGGCCGGTTCCTCGACGTGCAGCGCGCCTTCCACCGGGACATCGACGCGGTCTACGGCGACCTGGAACTGATCCGGCTCCTTCCGGGCCTGCCTGCGCTCCGGCGTCTGCCCCTGATCGTTCAGGACCTGGCCGATCTCGGTCTGCCGCCCCGGGAGGATGCCGACGCTCCCGCCTTCGTCCATGGCGAGAGCCGCGACATCGCCGAGGCGCTCGGCTGGCTCTACGTGGCGGAGGGCTCCAATCTGGGCGCGGCGTTCCTGCTCAAGCAGGCGGCGAGGCTTGGCCTGTCCGAAAGCTTCGGCGCGCGGCATCTGGCGCCCGCGGCCGAGGGGCGGGGCCTGAGCTGGCGCACATTCGCCGCAGCGCTCGACGCCGCCCCGCTCGACGCCTCCGGAACCGCGCGCGCCGTAAGCGGCGCGCAGGCCGCCTTCGCCCGCATCCGAGGCCGGGTGGCGAAAGCCTTCTGAGCCATGGGTCGGACGGCTTCGATCGGAGCCAGTGCGAGCGACCACGGCGTCCTGCGCTGGACGGGGGCCGCGCTCTGCGTCGTCGCCCTCCACGCCGGCGCCGCGTGGTGGGCCTTGAGCTCTCCGCCGATCGCCCTGCCTTCGGGTCCGCCGCCGGCGGTCATGATCGACCTTGCGCCCTTGCCCGAGGCGATCGCGACCGACGCCGAGCAGTCCGCGCCGGACGAAGTGTTCGCGGAGGCCGCCGAGGCGGCGACCGCCTCGCGGTCGGACGCGGTCCCCGACGCCGCGGAGACGGAGGAGCTCGAAGAGGTCGCGGAGGCGTCGGCCGAAGACGCTGTCGAGCCGGACCTGCTGGAGCTCGAGACGGTCGAGGTCCCGCTGCCCACGGGGCGGCCGGATATCCCCGTAACCGCCGAAGCGCCGGCGCCGCGCCCAAAGCCCAAAAGGCCGCGGGCGCAGCCGTCGGCTCCGAGCGCGCCGCGCCAGGCCTCCGCCGACCGGCAGCAGGCGAGCGCGCCGGTCGCGCTGTCGGACCGCACCGCCGCCTCCGCAAGCGCCTCAGGCGCCGCCGGCGAAAGCCCCGTGACATGGCAGGCGCGGCTGATGGCGCATCTGGAGCGGCGCAAGCTCTATCCCTCCGCCGCCCGCGCCCGCGGCGAGACGGGGACCGCCTATGTCCGGTTCCGCATCGACGGCGAGGGCAACGTGTTGTCGGTCTCGCTCGTGCGGTCGTCGGGTCATTCCGAGCTCGACCAGGCCGTGCTGGCGCTCGTCCGGCGCGCCTCGCCCGTGCCCTCGCCGCCGCCGCAGGCCCGACGGACGATCACGGCTCCCGTGCAGTTCAGCGTCCGTTGAGACGCGACCCCACCCGACGGCGCCACCAGCCGCAGAGGGCGATCCCAGGCCGCCCGTTCGGCGAGGACTTGGTCCGGGGCCTCTCCGTCGAGACCGTCCACAGCCCCCCTCCTTAGTGCTGGCCAGGAGCCGGCCGGCGCGGCCGGCGGCGGGGGTGCCGGCGTGATCCGCGATCATGACGTCCCGCGTATGGATGGCGCGGAGGCGGTTCGCCGGCCACAGAACGGCACTGGCCGAACGGACAAATCACTCCATCTTCCGCTGCTTCCGATTGTCCGATCGCCCCGGCCCCGTCTCGCAGGTTTCATGAACGCCCCTGACGTCGACCTCACGAACTGCGACCGCGAACCCATCCACCTGCTCGGCGCGATCCAGCCGATCGGCTTTCTGCTCGCGCTCACCCTCGACTGGATCATCGCCCGCGCTTCGGACAACGTCGCAGAGCTGCTCGGCGGCGACGACGGCGACCTCATCGGCCGGCCGCTCGACGAGATCTTTCTGCCCGAGGCCATCCACAGTCTTCGCAACCGGCTGACCACGCTTCGCGGGCCGAACGCGGTCGACAAGGTGTTCGACACCAGGCTCACCGACCGCGCCGGGCCGTTCGACGTCGGGATCCATCTGTCCGGCGGGCAGATCGTCATTGAGGCGCAGCCGGCGGCCGCAAGGCATGGCGACACCACAAGCCTCGTGCGCGCCATGATCGCGCGGCTCGAGATGGTCAACGACGCGTCGGCCTTCTACACCGAGGGCGCGCGTCAGATTCGGGCCCTCACCGGCTTCGACCGGGTCATGGTCTATCGGTTCGCGGAAAACGGCTCGGGCGAGGTGGTCGCCGAGACGTGCAAGCCGGGGATCGGATCGTTCAAGGGCCTGCACTACCCCGCGAGCGACATTCCCGCTCAGGCCCGCGAGCTCTACAAGCGCAACCTGCTGCGCGTCATCGCGGACGTGGACGCGACCCCGGTCGCCATCCAGCCCGCGCGCGACGAGAAGGGCCGGACGCTCGACCTCTCGCTGTCGATCCTGCGGTCGGTGTCGCCGATCCACATCGAGTATCTCAAGAACATGGGGGTGCGCGCCTCCATGTCGATCTCGATCCTCGTCGACGGCGAGCTCTGGGGGCTGTTCGCCTGCCATCACTATTCGCCGAAGTCGCCGAGCTTCGAGGTCCGGTCGGTCTGCGAGCTGTTCGTCCAGATGTACTCGATGCGGCTCGAGGGCCGCGAGCGCAAGGAGGTGATGGCTTACGAGCGGCAGGCGCGCGACGTCTCCGACCAGCTTCTCGGCGCGGTCGCGACGAACGAGATGCTGCTCAAGGACCCGGAATGGCTCGCCGGCGTGCTGACCCACGTCATTCCGGCCGAGGGCGTGGGCGTGTGGATCAACGGCGCCTACGCCTTTTCCGGCGTGACCCCTTCAACCGACGCGTTCACCCGCATCGTGCGGACGCTCAACACCACGGCCGCCGGCCGGGTGTTCGCCACCGACCACATCGCCTCGCTCGTTCCCGGCGCCGAGGAGTTCGCGGACAAGGCGGCGGGCATGCTCGCGATCCCGATATCCCGGTCGCCACGGGACTACGTCATCCTGTTCCGCGGCGAGATGGAGCGCTCCGTCCGCTGGGCCGGCGATCCCCACAAGCCGGTGACCTATGGCCCGAACGGGCCGCGCCTGACGCCCCGTGAGAGCTTCGCGGAGTGGATGCAGCTCGTGAAAGGACACAGTCGGCCCTTCACGCCCCCGGAAATCCGGGTGGCAGAGACCCTGCGAGCCACGCTGATCGAGGTCGTGCTCCGTCTCGCCGGCGAGGCCAGCGCCGAACGCGACCGGGCGGCCCGCAAGCAGGAGCTGCTGATCGCCGAGCTCAACCACCGCGTCCGCAACATTCTCGGCGTGATCCGCGGCCTGATCCGGCAGGCCAAACCGTCCTCGGACAGGATCGAGGACTTCGTCAGCCTTGTCGACGGCCGCATCCACGCGCTGGCGCGGGCGCACAACCAGATCACCGACGATCATTGGGGCCCGGCGCCCATCCGCGCCCTGATCGACGCGGAGGCGCAGGCGTTCCTGGACGCCGCCGACAACGGCGTGCACGTTTCGGGCGAGCCGGTGATGCTGAACCCGCAGGCCTATTCCACGATGGCGCTGGTCGTGCACGAGCTGATCACGAACTCGACCAAGTACGGCAGCCTGTCGGACGGCGGCCACGTCGACATCTCGTGGTCCCGCACCGAGGACGGCGGCCTCTCGTTCGAGTGGCGCGAGCGCGGCGGACCGCCGGTCGAGCCTCCGACCCGCAAGGGGTTCGGCACCACGATCATCGGGCGTTCGGTTCCGTACGACCTCGGCGGGCAGGCCGACGTCGACTATGCGAAGGACGGCCTGACGGCGCGGTTCCTGATCCCCGCGCGCCACGTCTCGGACAGGGCGGGCCCGCCTGCGCCCATCGCTATCCGGTATCCCCGTCATTCGCCGTCGCATCCGACGAACGCCCCGGCGGCGTTCCTCGCCGGCCACAACGCGCTGCTTGTGGAGGACAGCCTCATCATCGCGCTCGACGCCGAGGACATCCTTGGCCGGCTCGGCGCAGAGGTCGCAACGGCATCGACGGTGGAGGGCGCGCTCGATCTGATCGACGCCAAGCCCCCGACCGTCGCCGTGCTGGACATCAACCTCGGGGACCAGACCAGCTTCACCGTCGCCGATCGCCTCGACGAGCTCGATGTGCCGTTCCTGTTCGCGACGGGCTATGGCGAGCAGGCGATGCTGCCGGCGGAGCATCAGCATCGCACGGTGATCCAGAAGCCCTACACGATCGAGGGCGTCGCCCGGGTGCTGCAGGACCTGATCGTCTGAGGAACGGGCGGGCGCCCCCGCCCGCTCAGGATCATGCCCCCAGCGTTTCGGGCCGGCTCGCCTCGCGCGCGTACCAGTCCGTCGCGAACTGGACGTCAAGGTTGGTGACGCCGTGGCTGGTCGGCAGGACTCGATGCTCGACCGGGCCGCCGGCCTCCTCGAGCATCGCGGCGAGGCGGGCGGCGTTGGCGGCGGGAACGATCGGGTCGCGCTCGCCCGAGACCAGCAGCGCCGGCGTCGGGACGCGCGCCGCCGCGGCGGGCGTCTCGAGCGGAACCATCCCGCGCAGCATGATCGCGCCGGACAGGACGCCCGGATGCAGCAGCCGCACAGCGGCCGCAATGTTCGCGCCGTTCGAGAAGCCGAGAGCGACCGGCGCGCCGATCCCGTAGGCGGCCCGCGCCTCGCCCACGAAGCTGGCGAGGTCGCCGGCCCTGCGGCGGAGGTCAGCCTCGTCGAACACGCCTTCGGCCAGCCGCCGGAAGAAGCGCGGCATGCCGTTCTCGAGAACCTGGCCTCTGGGCGATAGCAGGGCCGCGCCCGGCGCGACCGCCGCCCCGAGCCCGATCAGGTCGGTCTCGTCACCGCCCGTGCCATGAAGAAGCAGCACGGGGGGCAGGCCTGCGACGGTCGCGGGACGGAACAGATGGACGAAGGACAGCTCACGCGCGGCCATGGCGAAGCTCCATGAAGTCTGGTCTGGGGTCTAAGGGGAGCCGCCTGCGTCCCGTCGGGGGCGCAGGCGGACATTCTCACCCGAGGGCGGGCAGCCGCTCTTCGATCCGCGGGCGCAGGGGCTCGAGGAACGGGGGCAGCTTCAGCGCCTCGCCGAGACGCTCGGCCGGCTCGTCCGCGGCGAAGCCGGGCTCGTCGGTCGCGATCTCGAACAGCACGCCGCCGGGCTCGCGGAAGTAGACGGACCGGAAGTAGTTGCGGTCCTTCTGCTCCGTCACGCCGAGCCCGTGCTCCTCTACGAGCTTGCGGACCATCTCGGCCTGGGCGGCGTCGTCGGCCGCCCGGAACGCGATGTGGTGCACGCTGCCGCCGCCCGGCCGCCCTCTCAGGAAGCCGCCGACCTCGCGCAGGTCGACGAAGCGGCCGTAGCCTTCCTCGCCGGCGCTGTAGCGGACGACGTTCCCCTCCCGCCCGACCTCGCGGTGGCCGAACACGCCCGTGAGCACTGCCGCCGTCGCCTCCGCCTTGTCGAGCAGCAGCGTCACGCCATGGAAGCCGCGGATGGCGTGCTCGGCCGGAACCGGACCTCCGTCCCAGGCCTCCTCGGCCTCCGCGCCCTCGACGCCGACCAGGGCCAGCGACAGGCCGTCCGGGTCCTTGAAGGCGAGCACGGTCTCGCCGAAGCGCACGACAGGGTTCTCGTGGGGGACCCCGGCCTCCACGAAGCGCTGGGCCCACCATCCGATCGAGCCGCGGGGCACGCGGAACGCGGTCTGCGAGGTCTCGCCGACGCCGACCCGCCCCGGGGCGACATGGTCCCACGGGAAGAAGGTCAGCACCGAACCCGGCCGCCCTGCGGCGTCGCCGTAGTAGAGATGGTAGGTGCCGGGATCGTCGAAGTTCACGGTCTTCTTGACGAGGCGCAGGCCCAGGACCCCTGTGTGGAAGCCGAGGTTCCGGCGTGCGGGCCCGCTGATCGCGGTGACGTGGTGAAGGGCTGCGCCGCTCATGGCGAGAACTCCGTTCGATGGGCCCCGACCTCGGGACGCCGATTTCGCTTGAACGAAAGTACGCGCCGCGCTGAGATATTAAACGGAAACAATCGAAAATCACTGTTTCGGAGAATGGTCCAGTGGCGACGCAGCGGCGCGTGACGTTCCGACGAGCCGCGCCGCCATGAAGTCGATGAACACGCGCACCCGCGCCGGCACGGTCGCCCCGCCGAGATAAAGCGCGTGGAACGGCTCGACGTCGCCGGGGTTGAAGTCCGCGAGCACCTCGACGAGGCGCCCCGCCGCGATGTCCTCCTCGGCGACGAAGCGGCCGACCCGCGCGAGGCCGACACCGTCGAGCGCGAGCTGCAGGACGGTGTCGCCGTTGTTGGCTTCGATCGCCGGCCGGATGGCGAGGTCGAAGGTCTCGCCATCACGCCGGAACGGCCAGTTGGGCTCCGCGCGCCGGAAGTTGAAGCCGATGCAGCGATGCCCCGCCAGATCCTCGGGGCGTCGCGGCTCGCCATGGCGGACGAGGTACGCCGGCGAGGCGACGATGACGCGCGGGCTTTCGCCGAGCCGCCGCGCCATCAGCGCGCTGTCGGGAAGCGGGCCGATGCGGATCGCGACGTCGGCGCGCTCCTCCACCAGATCGATCACCGCGTCCGTCACGCTGACGTCCACAAGGATGTCCGGATAACGGTCCAGAAACTCCCCCAGCAGCGGGACGATGTAGCGCCGTCCGAACGAGAGGGTCGCGCTCACCCGCAATCGCCCGCGCGGGGCGCCCTGATTGCAGATCGCGTGCTCGGCGTGCGCGAGGTCGTTCAGGATGCGGCGGGCGGCGCGGTGATAGGCCTCGCCTTCCGGCGTGACCGCGAGAGCGCGGGTCGTGCGGATGACGAGGCGGACGCCCAGCCGCCGCTCGACGCTCGCGACGATGCGGCTCACGGCCGAGGGCGACAGACCCAGCACCCGTCCCGCGGCCGAGAAGCCGCCGCGCTCGACGACGGCCGCGAACACCTCCATCTCGGCGGCGCGGTTGACCCTCTCACGGGCCATCTGTTCCTCCAGCGCAAAGGTGATTGACGCGGACACAGGCTAAACAGCGCGAACGCGGTCGTCCATTTGTGCGCAGGACAGGATATCAGGGAAATCTCGCCATGGAACGACGCCGCCTCGGACACTCCGGCCTCACCGTGCCGGCGCTCAGCTTCGGCGCCGGGACGTTCGGCGGCAAGGGACCGCTGTTCAGCGCCTGGGGCCGCAGCGACGCGAAGGAAGCCGCCCGGTTCGTCGACATATGCCTCGAGGCCGGCGTCGACCTGTTCGACACGGCGGACGTCTATT
The DNA here is from genome assembly GCF_042681025.1 of Methylopila henanensis. Lineage (NCBI taxonomy): Bacteria > Pseudomonadati > Pseudomonadota > Alphaproteobacteria > Hyphomicrobiales > Methylopilaceae > Methylopila > Methylopila henanensis. The sequence goes on along the minus strand of NZ_JBHUER010000007.1, from coordinate 45,150 downwards.
CGGATGGAGCCTCCGAAGAAATTCTCGGCGAAGCGATCAAAGGACGGCGCGACGCCGTGCTGATCTCGACCAAGACCGGCCTGCCGACCGGGGAGGGCCCGCGCGACTGGGGCGCCTCGCGGGAGCGGCTGCCGCGCGCGGTCGAAGGCGCGCTCCGGCGGCTCGGAACCGACCGCATCGACATCCTGCAGCTTCACGCCTTCGACGCCCATACGCCGGCCGAGGAGATCCTCGCGACGCTCGACCTGCTGGTGCGGCAGGGCAAGGTCCGCTACGCCGGCGTCTCGAACTATCCCGGCTGGGCGCTTGCGAAGGCGCAGGCGATCGCCGACCAGCGCGGCTGGCCGCGCTACGTCGCGCATCAGGTCTACTATTCGCTGGTCGGCCGCGCCTATGAGTGGGACCTGATGCCGCTCGGCCTCGACCAGGGCGTCGGCGCGCTGGTCTGGAGCCCGCTCGGCTGGGGGAGGCTGACGGGGAAGATCCGCCGCGGCGCTCCGCTTCCCGAAGGCAGCCGCCTGCACGAGACCGCGGCCTTCGCGCCGCCCGTCGCCGACGAACTGCTCTACCGGGTGGTCGACGCCCTCGACGCGGTCGCGGCGGAGACCGGGCGCAGCGCGCCGCAGATCGCGATCAACTGGCTGCTGCGGCGGCCGACCGTCGCCTCCGTCATCATCGGCGCCCGCAACGAGGCGCAACTTCGCGACAATCTTGGCGCAACGGGCTGGTCGCTGACGCCGGAGCAGGTCGCCCGGCTCGACGCCTCGAGCGACGTCGTCCCGCCTTACCCCCACACCCCCTACCGTCAGCAGGACGGCTTCGCGCGGCTCAACCCGCCGATCGTCTGAGGAGTCCCGTTCCATGAAGCTCAACCCGCCCCTGCTCGCGCTGTCGATCGGCGCCTTCGGCGTCGGCATCACCGAGTTCGCGCCGATGGGTCTGCTGCCGCACATGGCGGAGGGGCTCGGCGTCTCGATCCCGACCGCCGGCCTGCTGGTCTCGGCCTATGCGCTCGGCGTGCTGCTCGGCGCGCCGCTGATGACGCTCGCGACCGCCCGGATGGGACGGCGCTCGCTGCTAATCCTGCTGATGGCGATCTTCACGATCGGCAACGCGCTGTCGGCGCTCGCGGACGGCTACGCCACGCTGATGGCGGCGCGCGTGATCACCTCGCTCAACCACGGCGCCTTCTTCGGCGTCGGGTCGATCGTCGCGGCGAGCGTGGTCGCGCCCGACCGGCGCGCCGGCGCGGTGGCGGCGATGTTTATGGGACTGACGCTCGCCAACGTCGCCGGCGTGCCGCTCGCGCCATGGATCGGCGAGACGCTCGGCTGGCGCGCGGCGTTCTGGGGCATCGCGGCCTGGGGCGCGCTGACCATGGCGGCGCTCAGGTTCGCGCTCCCCGACCTTCCGGCGGACGCGGGCGGCGACTTCGCCTCCGAGCTCAAGGTGCTGAAGCGCAGGGACGTGCTGCTCGCGCTCGCGCTGACGGTGATCGGCTCGAGCGCGATGTTCACCGTCTTCACCTACATCGCCCCGATCCTCGCGCAGGAGACCGGAGCCGGCGTCGGCTTCACCACCGCCATGCTGGTGATCTTCGGCCTCGGCCTGACGCTCGGGAACTGGCTCGGCGGCGTGTTCGCGGACCGCTCGATCGACCGCACGCTGATCGTCACGCTCGCGGGCCTTGGGCTCCTGCTCGCGCTGTTCGCGCTGACGATGCGCTGGCCCGCTCCTGCGGCGCTGACGATCTTCGCGTGGGGCGTCGCGACCTTCGCGCTGGTGCCGCCGCTGCAGATGCGGGTGATGACCGCCGCCTCCGACGCGCCGAACCTCGCCTCCGCGGTGAACATCGGCGCGTTCAACCTCGGCAACGCCATCGGCGCCGCGGTCGGCGGCGGCGTGATCGGGCTCGGCTTCGGCTATCCTACCGTCTCGCTCACCGCCGCGGCGCTCGCGGCCGGCGGCTTGGCGCTTGCGGTCGCGACCCGCGCGCGGCCGGCCCCCGCCGCGGCGGCACGGGCCTGTCCGGCCGCCTGATTGCGGCGGCGGCGCCGAGGCGCCACCGTGGCCCTGGAAGGCGATTCGGCAGGCGCGGCCCGCGCCTGCCGGTCGCGGCGCGAGCGCACCCGGCGGGACCATGGCCACGTTCTACGAGTTCTTCGCCGGCGGCGGCATGGCGCGGTGCGGTCTGGGCGCGGACTGGACCTGCCTGTTCGCGAACGACTTCGATTTCAGGAAGGGCGCCATCTACCAGCGGAACCACGGCCTCGGCGCGTTTCGCGGCGGCGACATCCGCGACGTCGCGGCCGCGGACCTGCCGGGGGTCGCGGATCTGGTCTGGGGCTCGTTCCCCTGCCAGGACCTGTCGCTCGCCGGCGGCGGAGCGGGCCTCAAGGGCGAGCGCTCGGGCACGTTCTACCCGTTCTGGGACATCGTCCGCGCGCTGCGGGCGGACGGCCGCGCGCCGGCCGTCGTCGCGCTCGAGAACGTCTGCGGGACCCTGACCTCCCATGGCGGCCGCGACTTCGGCGCGATCTGCGACGCCTTCGCCTCCGCCGGCTACCGCCACGGCGCGCTCGTCATCAACGCCGACCTGTTCGTGCCGCAGTCGCGGCCGCGGCTGTTCCTGATCGGCGTCCGCGAGGACGTCGCGATCGATCCGGCGCTCGTCGCGCCCGGTCCGCTCGACCCGTTCCACACGCGCGGGCTTCGGCGGGCGGTCGAGGGCCTGTCGCCGGCGGCGCGCGAAGCCATGGTGTGGTGGAGCCTGCCGACGCCGGAACGCCGGTCGCGCACCTTCGCCCACGAGATCGAGGAGGCTCCCCAAGGCGTCGCGTGGCGCAGCGCGGAGGACACCGCCCGGCTGCTGGCGCTGATGTCCCCGCTCCACCTCGCCAAGGTCGAGGCGGCCAAGCGAGCCGGCCGCCGCATGGTCGGTTGCGTCTACCGGCGCACGCGGACGGACGAGTCCGGCCGCAAGCTCCAGCGCGCCGAGGTGCGGTTCGACGACGTCGCGGGCTGCCTGCGCACGCCGGCGGGCGGCTCGAGCCGGCAGACGATCCTCGTCGTCGACGGGCCGCTGGTGCGCTCCCGGCTGATCTCGGCGCGCGAGACCGCGCGGCTGATGGGGCTGCCGGACAGCTACCAGCTGCCGAAGAACTACAACGAGGCCTATCACCTCACGGGCGACGGCGTGGTCGCACCGGTCGTCCGGCACCTCGCCGCGCACATCTTCGATCCGCTGCTCGGCCGCCGCGGCGCCGTCGAGAAGGCCGCCTGAGCGCGTCCCGCTCCCGTCAGCGCCGGCCTTCCCAGTGCACGATGCGGCGGCCCGCCCAGGCGAGGCCGCGGTCGGTCGCGAGGCCGATCAGCCCGATCACCGCGACGCCGGCGAAGACATAGGTCGTACGGAAGAAGCTCGACGCGTCGAGGATCAAAAAGCCGAGGCCGCGATCGCCGCCGAGCAGCTCCGAGGCGACCAGAATGGTGAGCGCGGTCCCCATCGCGACGCGCAGGCCGGTCATGATCTGAGGCAGGGCGGACGGCAGCACCACGAAGCGGAACACCTGCCAGCGGTTCGCGCCCATGGACTGCGCGGCGCGCAGCGAATCGAGCGAGGCGGCGCGCACGCCGGCCTGCGCGTTCACCATCATGATCAGCAGCACGGACAGGAAGATCAGCAGCACCTTGGAGGTCTCGCCGACCCCGAACCACAGGATGAACAGCGGGATCAACCCGAGCGGCGGGATCGGCCGCAGCAGTTCGGACGGCGCGAGCAGCACCGCGTCGATCAGGGCCGAGCGGCCGCGCAGCAGGCCGAGCGCGACCCCAAGCGCCGCGCCGGCCACATAGGCGACCGAGACCCGCGCAAGGCTCGCCGCCACATGGATCCAGAGCGGTACGCCGGAATAGCCGTTCGCCGCCATGTCGAGGAAGCTCGTCCAGATCGCCGAAGGCGGCGGCAGGATGATCGGCGAGGCCAGGCCCCGCCAGGCGACGAAGGCCCAGAGCGCGAGGATCGCGAGCGGCGACAGCGTCGCGACGAGCACATAGCGCAGGCGGGCGCGGCGCGCCTCCGAGCGGGTCAATGCCGCATCCTCCGGTAGATCGTCTCGCGCAGCCGCAGGAAGGCCGGGTGCAGCCGGTTCTCGGGGTTTGGACGCGGCGTCGGCAGCGCGACGTCGTAGACGTCGTAGGCGCCGGACTTGAGGTCGTTGAGCAGAAAGATGCGGTCGCCGAGGAACGCGGCCTCGTCGATCGAGTGGGTGACGAACAGGATGGTGCAGCCGGTGCGGTCGCGGATGCGCAGCACCTCCTCCTGCAGCGTCTCGCGGGTCTGCACGTCGAGCGCGGAGAACGGCTCGTCCATCAGCATGACCTTGGGGCCCGCCGCGAGCACCCGCGCGAGGCCGACGCGCTGCCGCATGCCGCCGGAGAGCTGGTAGGGAAACGCGTCCTCGAAGCCGGAAAGGCCGACGAGCGCGGCCATCTCCTCGGCGACCGCCCGGCGCCGCGCCTTGCCGGCGCCGGCGCAGCGGAGCGAGAAGGCGATGTTCTCGGCCACCGTCATCCAGTCGAACAGCGCGGCCGCCTGAAACACCACGCCGCGGTCCGGGCCCGGACCGACGATCTCGCGCCCGTCCACCACCGCCACGCCCTCGGTCGGGCGCAGGAAGCCCGCCACCATGTTGAGGATCGTGGTCTTGCCGCAGCCGGACGGACCGAGCAGCGCGAGGATCTCGCCCGGCGCGACCGCGAACGAGACGTCGCGCATGATGGCGCGCCCGTCATAGGAGAAGCCGACCTTCTCGAACTTCAGCACCGGCGGCGCGCCCTCCGCCCCGGCCTCCCGCGAAGGCGGCGCGGCCTCTCCGACGACCGGCGGGTGGGACGGGCGCGCCGCGGCCGTCACTGCGAGGCGCTCGCGAGGTAGGCCTGGATCGGCTTGGTGTCGAACAGCCCGGCCCAGTCATTCGGCTCGGCCTGGATGCGCTTCTGCTCCAGCAGGAACGCGCCGATGCCCTGCAGGTGCTTCATCAGCCGCGAGTCGAGCTCATGGCCCGGCGCGCCGAGGAAGTCGGCGCTGAGCGTCTCCTGGAATGTCGGATGCGCGACGCTCTGGCCCTCGACCAGCTTGTCGAACTGCTCGGCGGTCATGCCGACGCGCTTGGCCTCGTAGGCGCGCACCTCGGCGGGGTTCGCCTTGTAGTCCTTCTGGGCCTGATCCCACGCCTTCAGGAAGCGCTTCATGGTCTCGGGCTCGCCGTCGAGGACGGCCCGGCGTCCGACCCAGACGCCGCCGGTGATCATGCCGAGGCTCTTGGTGTCGGCGATCGGCTTCGCGCCCTCGCGCTCCATGGCGCCGACGTTCGGCTCCCACACGAAGGCGGCGTCGATCTGGCCGGCGACATAGGCCGGCGGCATGTTGGCGGGGGTGAGGTTGACGAGGGTGACGTCCGCGGACGTCAGTCCCGCCTTCGCGAGCGCGCGCAGCGTGTGATAGTGGCTGGTGGAGCCGATCGCGACGCCGAGACGCTTGCCCTTCAGGTCTTCCAGCTTCTCGATCCCCGCCTTCGGGTTGACGACGAGGCGGACGTTGGTGGCGTCGATGCGCTCCATGAACAGGATCGCGATCGGCAGCCCGTTGGAGTAGCCGGTGACGGACGGGAACTCGCCCATCCAGGCGAGGTCGATCTCGCTTCCGGCGAGCGCCGGCAGCATCGCGGGACCGGCCGGGAACGGCGTGGTCGCGACGTCGAGGCCCTCCTTCTTGAACAGGCCGGAGCCGAGCGCGTAGCTCAGCAGCACGTTGATCTCGCCGGTCTGGAAGCCGATGCGGATCGGCTTCAGGTCCTGCGCCGCGGCGGGCGCTGCGAGACCGAGCGCGAGGCCCGCCATGAGGACGAAGCGGCGGCTGACGCCGAAGGCTGCGCGTATCATCGATGCGTCTCCGCGTGGGACGTTGCGGGGGCGGTCATTCCGCGGCCCCGAGGATGTCGAGCATGGCGAGCGCGAGCACCTTGGTGGCCGCGACCGCCTTGCCGATGTGGATGCTTTCGTTGATCGGAGCCCAGCCGTCGTCGCCGGGGCCGAAGGTGACGGCCGCCTTGCCGCGCTCGGCGAAGCGGATCGTGTCGTTGAAGGCGTTCTTGCGGTAGAGCTTCGGCTCGCTCCCGAGCGTGCGGACATAGGCCCGCCTGAGCGCCGCAGTCGGCTCGGCGTCGCCGTCCTGCTCGAGCGTGCCGTCGACGAACAGCGCTTCGGGGTAAGGCCGCGCCGAGGCGTCGAGCTCCGGGTCGTCCCGCATGGCGTTCGCGATCACCGCCTCGATGTCGGCCATGACGCTGTCCGCGGTCATCCCCGGCAGCACGCCGACGACGCCCAGCACGACGCGGCAGACGTCCGGCGTGAACTGCATCTCGCGCGGAACGCCGCCGGCGATGCGCAGGATGGTGGTCCGCGGAGGCGTCCCTCCGGCCAGCTTCGCCGGCGTGTGGACGAAGGTCATCGTCTCGAGCGCCGGCAGCAGCCGGGCCATCTTCGCGACCGCGTTGACGCCGGTGTCGGGACGCCAGAGGTGGGTCTTGGTCCCGCGCGTCTCGACCTCGACCAGGAAGTTGCCGCCGTTCGCCACCGCGACGCCGAGGCCCCAGCTTCCGTCCTCGGCCGTCCAGCCGGTCGGCTCGCAGACGATGACGCAGTCCGCGTCGAGGCCCTTCTCGTCGAGCAGGAAGATCGAGCCGTCCGGGCCGTTCTTCTCTTCGTCGGCGGTGTAGACGCAGGAGAGGTCGCCCTTGAGCCGAACGCCGGCCGCGAGGATCGCGCGGGTCGCGAGCAAGGTGCAGGCGAGGTTGCCGCGCGTGTCGGACGTGCCGCGGGCGTAGAGCCGGTCGCCGTGGCGCGTCGGCCGGAACGGGTGGCCGCCGGTCATGGTCCAGGCCGCCCAGTCGCCGGCGGGGTAGGTGTCGAGATGGTCGTTCAGGATCAGCGACGCGCCGCCGCCCGCGCCCGGCAGCGAGGCCACCACGTTCGGCCGGCCCTCGCGCTTGGTCGGCAGCTCGACCGCGAAGCCCATGTCCTTCAGCAGGTCGGCGATGAACAGCGCCGCGCCCTCTTCGCGCCCCGCCGGCTGATCGGGATCGAGAGGGTTCTCGGCGTCGGGCTGCCCCGCGGGGATGAGCGCGCAGGCGAGATCGAGCCAGGCCTCCTCGGTGACGCCGGCGAGCACGCGGCGTTCGAGGTCGGACAGGGCGGCGGGAGAGGCAAGATCGACGGTCATGCGGCGGATTTACCAGAGTTTTTCGATAAACTTTGTTGATTTATTTCCTCCGGCGACGGAGCGCGCCGGCCTCGTTCGACAGACGATCCGCAAGCGTCGTGCCAACGCGAGGAAGCGCCGCGCGCATGCCGTCCGGCGCTTCCTCAGCGTTCGAGAATCAAGGGTTTGCGCGCGCCGCAGCCACGACTGTCAGAAAATTTCTTCACGCGGGGCGCATGGTCCGGCCATAGGCGCCGGGCGGGCGCGGCGCGGGCTAGCCGGAGGCGTCGGGCCCCAACGCCAGCGCCCGGATCGCGTCCGGCTTCAGGATGCGCAGCACGCCGCGGCGCTGGCTGAGCGCGCCCTGCGCCTGCAGCCGGTTGAGGCTGATCGTGACCCACTGCCGGGTGGAGCCGATCAGCGCCGCGATCTCGGCGTGGGTGAAGGACGCGGCGATCGCGATCCCGCGCGCCGGGTCGTCGTCCGGCGCCCCGTGGATCTGGGCCATGTGGAGCAGCACATGCGCCAGCCGCTCGCTCAGCGAACGGGTGCCGAGCATCTGCGCCAGCGAGGAGTAGCAGCGCGCCTTGTAGGCGAGCGCGTCGATGATGCCGAGCGCGAGATCGGGAACCTCGCGCGCGAGCGCCCGGAGGCCCGCGCCCGGCAGATGGAGCGCCTCGGTCGGCCGCGCGGCCTCGGCCGCCCAGATGTGGCGGCCCCCGCCGAACACGTCGGGTCCGCCGACGAAGGCCCCCGGCCGCCAATAGGCGAGCGTGATCTCCCGGCCGCGCGGCGCGGCGTAGAAGCTGCGGACCAGTCCGCGCTGGATGACCATGACGCCGTCGTGGCTGTCGCCCTGCCGGAAGACGGCGTCGCCCCTTCGAAAGGACCGCGGCCGGCCGTGCGCCGCGATCCGGGCGCGGTCCTCCGGACCGAGCGCCGCGAGGATGTCCGGCGCCGGTCCGGCCGGCGCGACGTCCTCGGACAGCAGCATGTCGCCGGAGGAGGACGCGGGATCGCTCATGGCGCGGACCCTCCGTCCACCGTTCAGGCCCCGCCCGCGCGCACGACCGCGAGGCCCGCGGCGACGCCCGCGAGCGACAGGACGACGGAGGCGATCACATAGGCTAAGGCCGCGCCGGCCTCGCCGCGTTCGTAGAGCGCCGCGGTCTCGAGCGAGAAGGCGGAGAAGGTGGTGAACCCGCCGAGCACGCCGGTCGTCAGAAACAGCCGCCACTCCTGCGGCAGCTCGCTCCTGAGCGCGAACAGCGCCGCGACCGCGCCGATCGCGAACGAGCCGAGGACGTTGATCGCCAGCGTTCCGACGGGGAAGCCGGCCCCGGTCCAGCGTAGCGCGGCGAGGTTGACGCCGTGGCGCAGCGCGCCGCCGAGGCCGGCGCCGAGGAAGACGATGAGGAAGCCCAAGGTTCGGTCCGCGCTCCGTGAGGGAGGCCCAACCGTCCGCCGCGGCGCCGCGTCCGTCAATCGCCTCCGGGCTCAGCGCCGGCCGAGGGCGACGACGAGATAGGCGCCGCCGATCAGCGACGCGAACAGGCCGAGCGGCAGCTGGTAGGGGAAGATCACCGTCCGCGCGAACAGATCGGCGATCGTCATCAGGCCGGCACCGACCGCGACGGCGCCGATGAGATGCGGTCCGGCGCGCGAGACGCCGGCGGCGCGCACCGCATGGGGCGCGACGAGGCCGACGAAGCTCAGCGGTCCCGCGACCAGCGCCGCGGCCCCCGTCAGCAGCGCCGCGAGCACGGTGAGCGCGAGCCGCGTGGCGGCGACGTCGAGCCCGAGCGAACGGGCGGTGGCGTCGCCGAGCGGCAGCGTCTCGAGCCAGCGCAGCATGGCGGCGAGCGGCGCCGTCAGGACGAGCGCCGCGGCGCAGGCCGCGGCCGCCTGCGGCAGGCTGACGGCGTCGGTCGCGCCGGTCATCCAGGCAAGCAGCGCGAAGGCGCTGGGGGAGCCGGTCGCGATCACCGCGTTGAGGCCGGCGAGGCAGAGCGCCGAAATCCCTGCGCCCGCGAGCAGCATGCGCTCCGGCCCGAGACGGCCGCGGCCGGAGACCAGAAGCATGACGCCGAGCGCGGCCAGCGCCCCGAGCGCGGCGCCGGCCATCTGCAGCGGCAGGCCCGCGCCGCCGAAGGCGAGCAGGATCGCGGCGAGGCCGACGCCCGCGCCCGCGCCGACGCCGAGCACCTCCGGACCCGCGAGCGGATTGCCGGTCACCCGCTGCAGCACCACGCCCGCCGCGCCGAACATCGCGCCAGCCGCGGCCGCGGCCAGCACGCGCGGCGCGCGGAACGGCCAAAGCTCCGCGAAGGCGTCGCCGGTCGCGATCGCCCAGCCGCCCTCGCCGCGGCCGAGAACGAGCCCCGCGAGAAGCGCCAGCGCCGCGAAGACGACGAGGGCGATCAGCAGCGGACCGACGTTCAGCAGCCGCGGCGCCCGCGTCTCCGCCGGCCGGTCGGCGAGGACCAGCCGCGGAAGCAGCCACAGCAGCAGCGGCGCGCCGAGAAAGGCGGTCGCGGCGCCGGTCGGGACGGTCTCGCCGGACCCGACATGGCGCACGACGCCGTCGGTCAGCAGGAGCAGGACGGCGCCGACGACGGGCGCCGCCAGAAGCGTCCGGTCGGCGGAACGGGCGCCGGAGAGGCGCGCGAGCGTGGGCGCGGCGAGGCCGACGAAAGCGATCAGGCCCACCTCCGCCGCGACCGTGGTCGCGAGCGCGACGCCGATCCCGAGCGCCGCGATGCGGATGACCGGCGCCGGAGCGCCGAGGCTGCGCGCGCTCGCTTCGCCCGCGGCCAGCACGCCGAGCGGACGCCGGAGCGCGAACGCCGCGGCGCCGCCCGCAAGCAGGACGGTCGCGATCGCGCCGCTGGCGCGCCAGCCGTCCTGCGTCAGCGAGCCGCCGCCCCAGATCAGCAGCGCGAACAGGTAGTCGCCGCGCGCGAGAATGAGGGCCGCCGTCAGCGAACTCGCGACCATCGCCACCACCATGCCGCAGAGCGCCACGGTGACCGGGTCGAGCTTGCGCCGCCAGCCGAGCGCCAGCACCAGCGCCGCCGCGCTCGCGCCGCCGCCGAAGGCCGCCGCCTCCCGTCCCAGCGGCCCGAGCGCGGGCGCGGCGAGCGCCGCGACGCCGAGCGCGAGCTGCGCGCCGGCGAACACGCCGAGCGTCGAGGGCTCCGCGAGCGGATTGTCGAGCGCGCGCTGCATCAAGGCGCCGGACAGGCCGAGCGCGGCCCCCGCGAGCGCCGCCACCGCGATCCGGGGCAAGGCGCCATAGAGCAGCAGCGCGTGGTCGACCGCGTCGGCTCCGGGACCGAGGCGCGCCGTGACGCCGTCCAGCGACAGGAGGACGCCAAGCCCCGCGAGAACGCTCCAGACGATCCAGGGCGCGACGCCCCGCCGTTCAGCCACGAGCGAACGCCGCGAGGCCCGCCGCGGCGAGGCGGGCGAAGCGCCGCGCCGCCGGCAGGGCGCCATAGGGATTGACGGGGTCGAGCGCGACGAAGCGCCCAGCCGCGATCGGCGGCATGGCGCTCCAGAGCGCGCTGGCGCGCATGCCCGCGAGCACCGCCGGCGGGGTCGGGCCGACATTGACGACGAAGGCGTCGTCCATGCCGGCGAGCGCCTCGACGCCGACCGTCGGATAGGCGCCGAAACGCGTCGGCTCGGCCCAGGCCGACACGAGCCCGATGCGGGCGAGCACGTCGCCGAACATGCTGTCATGGCCGAAGGCGCGGAAATGGCGGGGATCGCCGAGGTTCATCACCAGCGCCGGCCGACCCGCCAGCGGCGCGAGCGCCGCGCGCGCCGCGGCGAGCTCCGCCTCGGTCTCCGCGACGGCGCGTTCGGCGGCCTCGCTCCGGCCGAGACGCCGGCCGAGCGCGCGCGTCGCCGCGACGGCGGCCTCGTAGGGTGAGCCGAGCCCGTAGATCGCGAGGCTTTCGACCGGCGCCACCCGTTCCAGCGGCGCGCGGCGGTTCTCGTACCAGGGCGAGATCAGCACGAGGTCGGGCCGCGTCGCCAGCAGCCGCTCATAGCTGATGGAGCCGCGCAGACCGAGATCGGCGACGCCTTCCGGCACGGCGGGCTCGACGGCCGCGGACCGGAACAGCACCAGCTCGGCCGCCGCCACCGGCGTGAGCCCGAGCGCGAGCGTCGTCTCCAGCATCGCCCAGTCGACCGCGGCGACGCGCGCCGGCGCGGCTTGCGCCGAAGCGGCCCCTGAAACGCAGATCGCCGCGGCGCCCATGAGGACGCCGCGGCGGGAAAACGGCAAGGGGCGGACGGGCGAGCCGCCCGCCGCCCCGAAGCCTGTCACCACGTATAGCTCGCCTTCAGCAGCGCCCTGCGGCCCTCGCCGTAGGAGCAAACGTTGATGCCCTGACAGCCGGAAACATAGCGCTTGTCGAACAGGTTGGTCACGTTGAGGCTGACCTTGTAGGCGTCCCACTCGTAGCGCGCGGCGACGTCGAACAGGGTCGCGTCCGGCACCTTGACGGTGTTTGGCTGCGTCGCCTCGGACTTTCCAAGATAGCGCACGCCGCCGCCGAGGCTCAGGCCCTTCGCCGCGCCGGTGGTGAAGGTGTAGTCGAGGAAGGCGGAGCCGATGATCTCGGGGACGAGGAACGGCTGCTCGCCCTTGAGCGAGACTCCCGTGTCGGACGTGCCCTTCAGAATTTTGAGCTCGTAGGCCGTGAACGAACCGATGAACTTCCAGTTCTCGGTGATGTTCGCTTGCGCCTCGAACTCGAAGCCGCGCGAGCGGACCTCGCCAAGCTGGGTCTGGGCCCGGAATGGTCCGGAAACGTAGTTTTCCTTGGTCAGGTCGAAGATCGCGGCGCTGAACAGGCCCGAGAACCAGGTTGGGGCGTATTTCACGCCTACTTCGTATTGAATGCCGGTCTCAGGCCTGAACGGGATACGGCGCACGCCGCCGGGAACGCTGACCACATTCGACCCGATGAGCGGGTTGAAGGTGCTCGCGACGCTGACATAGGGCACGACGCCGTTTGCGAATTCGTAGCCGAGTCCCGCCCGGCCGCTGAACCGGCCCTTGTTCAGGCTTGCGTCCTCGCCGGTGTCGTTGAGGCCGCCGAAGGCGTCGGGCAGACGCTTGTAGTCGGCGTCGAGCCACATGCGATCATAGCGGCCGTTTAGGGTCGCGATGAAGCCGCCGCCGAAGCGGATCTGATCCTGAATATAGACGCCAGCCTGATGCAGGTTGGTGTTTTCGTCCAGATAGGGAAGCGTGCCAGGCTGAGGCTGATTGAGGTCAGGATTGTGGATGTCGACCGGCGTGGCGAAGGAGTTTGACGCCTGGACCTCGTCGATGCGGTAGAATTTGTAGTCGACGCCGAACAGCAAGGTGTGGTCAAGGCCCCCCGTCGCGAACTTGCCCGTGACGCTGTTGTCGGCCGTGAGGTTGAACACTTCGGTGTCGTGGTCAAACCGGATGCGGGCCAACTGGGTGTTGCCCGCGCTCGGCCTCTCCGCAAAGCCGTAGCCGAACGGATAGAGCTGGGCCTCCTCGATATGGCCGTAGGCGAAGCGCGCCTTCGAGTTGACGGTCCAGGTCTCGTTCAGGTCGTGCCGTAGGTCATAACCAACCATGGCCTGGCGGCGGTCGAACCGGTCGATGTCCGGGTCCGAATAATTCTCCTTGCGGTTGATGCGGCCGAGATCGATCGAACCGTCCAGGGATCGCGCCCGTTTCACCGTCCCGTAATAGGGAAGGAAGTCGCCGCCGCCGTGGTTCTGATCCATGTGCTGGTAGTTGGCGTAGAACGTGAAGTCGGTGCCGGCGTCAGGCGAATAGGTCGCTGCGCCTTGGATGACGCCGCGAACGCCGTCCTCGTGCTTCGAATACCCGTCGCCGCCCTCGAGCTTGCCGGTGAAGCGGTACTTCCAGACCGGCGGCAGAGGGTTCAGCTTGCTCTCGACGCCGCTTGGCACGACCCTGTTGATGTCGAACGCGCCGTAGCCGGTCGGGTAGTTGTCGATCCCGACCTCGATCTCACCGAAGTCGTGGTCGAGCGGGCGCTTGCTGACATAGTTGATGATGCCGCCGATGTTGCCGCCGCCATAGAGCGACGATGACGCGCCACGCAGCACCTCCACACGCTCCAACAGATATGAGTCAGTGTAGAAGTTGCCGAATGCGAAATTGAACAGCTGCATGCCGTCGCGGTAGACGCCGGTCTGTGTGGCGTCGAAGCCGCGGATGTAGAACCAGTTGTTGTCGCTGTCCTCGCCGAAGGGCTGCGTGAACACGCCAGCGGAGTAGCGTACCGCCTCGTCGGCCTTTTGCGCGCCGAGGTCGTCCATCTGCTGGCGGCCGACCACGCCGATCGACTGCGGGATGAGCTGGACGGGCGTGTCCGTCTTCGAGCCCGTGGTCGTGGCGGCCGGCACGTAGCCGTTCACCGGCGCGACGCCGGAGCCGGCGGGCAGGGTCACGCCCGCGCGCGTCCCCTGACCTTCGACGTCGATCTGCTCCAGCGCGATGGCGCCGCCGTCCTGCGCCGTGGCGTTTGGCGCATAAGCCGTCACGGCCAGCGCAACGCTCGCCAGAAGCCCCGCATTCAACTTCGATAGGTAGATCACCTTGCGTCCCCGACGGCTCGACACTCTGTATAATGCCAAGAGTTCGGCCCAGATTAGAATAACTATAAATCCAATCTGAGGCCTGAATCTTACGGCTGTTGCCGGCGTCACTAACAAGTTGAAACGCTGACGGGGTCTTGTATATTTTTGGCTTCGCAATATTCAGCACGTCGACTGTGTCGCGCACATCACGAAGGGACCGGGAGTGGCGGCGTTCCGGCCGAGGATGGACGCGCGGCGGGACGGCATCACAGTCCTCGGAGGCCCGCGCGCGCACGCCTCCGAGGCCGGGCTGGTGGAGGTGTGGCGCGCCCGCTGCGAGGCCGGCGCGCGCGGCGACTACGTCTCGCTCGATCCGCGGCTGTTCATCGTGCTGGAGCCGCTCGCGGCGGACATCGCGCTCGACGCCGGCGCCGGCCGCGTCGCCTCGCGGGCGGTCTCGGCGAGCTATGTGCCGGCCGGCGCTCCGGTGCGGCTGAGCGTCGACTTCGCGACCGACGTGCGGCACCTCGACGTCCATTTCGATCCGCGCCGCATCGGGCCGTTCGACGGGCCATCGTCCGGGCGGGCGCAGGAGCCGCGTCTGATGTTCGCGGACGGGCGCGTCCAGCGCTTCGCCCGGCTGCTCGACGCAGCAAGCCGGAACCCCGCCGCGCTCAGCAGCCTCTATGGCGACGGGCTGGTGGCGGCGCTGGTCGCGGCGGCCCTATCGCCGGCCGGGGATCTCAGCCGCCGCAGCGCGCTGTCCGACCGGCAGCTCAAGCTCGCGATCGACTACATCGAGGAGCTCTGCGCCGAGCCGATCCGGCTCCAGGACCTCGCGCAGCTCACCGGCCTGTCGGAGACCTATTTCAGCCACGCCTTCAAGGCCGCCACCGGCATGCCGCCGCACCGCTGGCAGCTCGAGGCGCGGGTGCGGAGAGCCAAGGCGCTGCTCGCGGAGGACGACATGTCGCTGATCGACGTCGCGATCACGACCGGTTTCTCCGACCAGCCGCACTTCACGCGGGTGTTCAAGCGGTTCACCGGCCTGACGCCGCTAGCCTGGCGCGCCGAGCGCCGAAACGGCGCGCGGGGGACGTCGGACTGACCGGACCGGCTGGCGCCGGACTTGCGTCCTGGCGGACGGAACCGCGCCGCGGACTCCGAACGGGACGAACGCCATGAGCCTTTACGTCCGGCAGCTTCACTATCTCGTCGCGCTGGCGCGCCATCGGCATTTCGGGCGCGCCGCCGCCGAATGCCAGATCAGTCAGCCCGCGTTGTCACAGGCGCTGCGCCAGCTCGAGAACGCGTTCGGCGTGCCGATCGTCGATCGCCACAATCACGGTTTCGAGGGCTTCACCCCGCAGGGCGCGCTGGTGCTCGACTTCGCGCGCCGCACGCTCGACGGCTACGAGCATCTCGTGCAGGAGATCGTCTCCGGCGCCGACGACCTCACCGGCCACATCCGCGTCGGCGTCATCCCGGTGGCGATGCCCGGCATCTCGATCATCACCACCGCGTTCAACCAGCTCCACCCGAACGTCAGCGTGTCGGTGACGTCGCTGAACTTCACCGACCTCAAGAAGGGCCTGGAGAACTTCGACCTCGACATCGGCATCAACTATCTCGACCACGGCGCCTCGACCGGGCTGCGGCCCTACTTCCTCTATGACGAATCCTATTTCCTGATCGCGCCCGCGGACCACGGCGTCGCGCGCCACGACACGGTGACCTGGACCGAGGCGGGACGGCTGCCGCTCTGCATGCTGACGCCGGACATGCAGAACCGGCGCATCCTCGACCGCGTCTTCGCGAGCGTGGGCGCGTCGCCGCGCACGGTGATCGAGACCAACTGCGCGCTGGCGCTGTGCTCGCACGTCCGTCCGGGCCACTGGTTCGCGGTGGTGCCCAACACCTTCTTCATGATGGTCGGCAACTGGAGCCAGACCCGCGCCGTCCGCCTGATCGAGCCGACCATCACCAACACGATCGGCATGATGGTGCTGGAGCGCGAGCCGCAGCCGCCCGCGGTGCGCGCCTTCATCGAGGTGGCCGAGGAGATCGCCATGGCGGAGGAGCTGATGCGCTACGCCCCCGCCCACCTGCAGGCCGCGGCCCCTTGAGGGCCCGCGATCACGCGACGGCCGGCGCGACCGCCACGCCGATCATGCAGTCGCGCGTCACGAGCCCCGCGAGTTCCGCTTCCGACATGCCCTCGCTGCCGGCCGGCCGCTCCGGCAGCACGAGGTAGCGCATGTCGGCGTTGCTGTCGTGGACCAGCAGGCGCACGTCGTCGGGCACCGTCAGGCCGAACTCGGCGAGCACGGCGCGCGGCTCGCGCACCGCGCGGGCGCGGTAGGCCTTGCTGATGTACCAGGCCGGCGGCTGCCCCAGGATGGAGCGCGGGTAGCACGAGCACAGCGTGCAGCAGACGAGGTTGTGCGTGCCGGCGTCGTTCGCGACGACGATCAGCTGCGCCTCGCCGACGCCGACGCCGAGCTCCGCCGCCGCCGACTTGCCGTCCGCCAGGAGGCGCGCCCTGTAGGCCTCGTCGACCCAGGCGCGCGCCACCAGTTTCGCGCCGAGATGGACGCCCGGGGATTCGATCCGCTCGATCTCGCGCCGCACCTCGCCGGGGAAGACCAGCCCGCGCTCGACGAGCAGGCTCTGGATCGCGTCGACCAGGATCTGGCCCTCGATGTTGCCGGCCTCATCCTCCACGACCAGCGGCTCGTGGTCATGATCGTGCTCGTGGTGGTGGTCGTCGTGCGCGCTCATGCGCCCTCCGATGCTTGCGCGCGCCGCAAGGGGCGCGCCGGAACAAGGCGTGACATGCGCCGCCGCGTGGACAGCGGCGCATGTCACATCGCGACGGCGGAGGGTGCCGCCGGCGCGAGCCAGTGGTCGTAGATCTCGATGCAGAGCATGTCGGCGGCGGGGCCGCGGTAGTCGGGCCAGAGCTCGACCATCGGGAATCCGACGCGATAGAGCGGCACGACCGGGCCGCCCACATTGCCGATCGAGAGATCCTCCGGGTTCAGGAAGGCCCCGCAGCGGTGCAGGACGATCCCGGTCCGGCCGCGGATGTAGAACGGGGTGCGGATGTGGCCGGGCTTGCCGAGATCGAGAACCAGCACCCGGTCGCCCGCATCGAAGCGAGGCGTCATGTCGGGCAAGCCGCGGGCGGCTCCCAGCGGGCGCGCGCTTCTGCGACGGCCGCCTCCAGCTCCTCGCGGGTGAAAACCTCCTTCTCGACGAGGATGTCGATCATCGCCTCCAGCCTGCGACGGTAGAACGACAGCGCCTTGTACTTGTCCTCGCCGAAGGATTCGAAGCCGCGGCGCAGCTCGTCGAGCGACATCATGCGGCGCGTGCCGTCGCCGAGCAGGTTGCGGATCGCCTCGACCTGCTTCTCCCATTGCAGCCAGGGCAGCTCGACGATCGGGATCGCGCCGGCGGGATCGCCGCCGATGTCGTGATAGCCTCGGGTCATCGCGATCTCCCTCACGCGCGCCGGATCGCGAAGCCGTCGACATAGGCCTGCGGCGCGGCGGGATCGAACTCCTTGCCCAGCACCATGTGCTTGATCGAGGTCGCGGGCGGCGGCTCGAGGCCCATGTCCTTCATGCGCTTCGCGGCGTCGGTCGCGAGGAACACCTGCTTCGCCATCGCCTGATAGTCGACGTCCTTCGGAATCATGTCCCAGCGCCGGAGCTGGGTCAGCAGCCAGACCGCGGTCGACTCATAGGGGAAGGCCTTGAAGCCGATGCGGTTCGGCTCGCTGACCACGCCGCCGAGGCCGTCGGCGTAGCGGCCCATCAGCACCTGCTCGAGCACGGTCTTCGGCTGGTTGAGATAGGCCGCCGGCGCGAGCAGCTCCGCCACCTGCTTGCGGTTCTCGGCCTTGTCCGCGAACTCCGTCGCCCGCACCACGGCGCGGAACATCGCGCCGTAGCTGTTGGGCGCCTCCTTCGCGAACTTGTCCGTGACGGAGAGCGTGCAGCACGGGTGATCCGGGAAGATGTCGCGCGTCAGCAGGTGCAGGAAGCCGACGCCTTCAAAGACGGCGCGCTGGCCCCAGGGCTCGGCGAACAGCATGCCGTCGAGATTGCCCGCCGCCATGTTGGCGACCGAATCCGGCGGCGGGAACACCCGCAGTTCGACGTCCTTGTCCGGGTCGAGCCCGTTCTCGGCGAGGTAGTAGCGCAGCAGCATCGCGTGCATCGAATGCTGGTGCGGGATGCCGAACTTGAAGCCCTTCCAGTCCTTCGGATCGCGGCGGTCCTTGTGCTTGACGTGCAGCGTGATCGCGTTGCCGTTCACGTTCTGGATCGTCGAGACATAGGTGTTCAGCGCAGGCCCGCCGACGCCCATCGTCATGGTCATCGGCATGGCGAGCACGAGATGGGTGGCGTCGAACTCGGCGCTCAGCAGCTTGTCGCGCACGATCGCCCAGCCGGGGGTGCGCGCCAGATTGACCTCCAGCCCCTCCTTTCCGTACTCGCCCATGGCGTGGGCCAGCAGCAGCGGCACGGCGCAGGTGATCGGCACGTAGCCGATGTTGAGCTTCGCCTTCTCCGGCTTCATCGCGTCCTGGGCGAGGGCCTTCGCCGCCCCGAGCGGAAAGACCTGCGCGATCGCCGCCAGCGCCGTCGCGGCGCCGACCGCCTGCAGGAAAGCGCGCCGGGCGACGGGATCGGGCGCGATCGCGTTCAGCACGGTGGTCTCGACGATGCGGTCGACATAGTTCTCGACGCCGGAATAGCCGCCGGCCGGCGTCGCCTCCCCCAGCATCCGCTTATGAAGACGCATCGACCCTTCGCAGCCGCAGGCGCAACCGGGCGGCAGGCGGAACGGCGAATCCGGGCTCGTCATGGTCGATCGCTCCGTGGCCGATCGTTGAAACCGCAAGCCGGATAGCAACGGTCGTGCCAGCCATGGGCTCGGGATCGGCGGGCGCACAGGACGCAGGGCTCATAAGCGCCGCTTATGACGAGATCAACGCCGGCCGCCTGCGGTCGCGGCGTCCGGCGGACCAGATTTTAGACTGTCCTCATGCGCCGTTTCCCCGCATCCTCGGCGGCGCATGAGGGGTTTCCCGAAACCTCCCCGCGGTCGCAGGAGCGGAGATTCGCGATGAACGGACTTGGCGGTCTGAACAAGTCGGAGCACGGCGTGGTGCTCGGGCTGGTGCAGCTACAGCTTCCCGTGGTGGCGACGCCGGCGGACCTCGCGGCGCAGACGCAGGTGATCGTCGGCATGGTCGCCAAGGCCCGGCGCAACCTCGGCACGATGGACCTCGTGGTGTTCCCCGAATACGCCCTTCACGGCCTGTCGATGGACATCAATCCGGAGATCATGTGCCGGATCGACGGGCCGGAGGTCGCGGCGTTCAAACAGGCCTGCGTCGACAACCGGATCTGGGGCTGCTTCTCCATCATGGAGCTGAACCCCGGCGGCATGCCCTACAACACCGGCCTCATCATCGACGACCAGGGCGAAATCCGGCTGAACTACCGCAAGATGCACCCCTGGGTGCCGGTGGAGCCGTGGGAGCCGGGCGACTTCGGCGTGCCCGTGATCGAGGGGCCGAAGGGCGCGAAGATCGCGCTCATCATCTGCCATGACGGCATGTTCCCGGAGATGGCGCGGGAATGCGCCTACAAGGGCGCTGAGATCATGATCCGCACCGCCGGCTACACCGCGCCGATCCGCCAGAGCTGGCGCTTCACCAATCAGGCCAACGCGTTCCAGAACCTGATGGTGACGGCGAACGTCTGCATGTGCGGCTCGGACGGGTCGTTCGACAGCATGGGCGAGGGCATGATCGTCAACTTCGACGGAACCGTCATCGCCCATGGCGAGACCGGCCGGCCGAACGAGATCATCACCGCGGAGGTGCGCCCCGACCTCGTGCGCGAGGCGCGCATCGGCTGGGGGGTCGAGAACAACATCTACCAGCTCGGCCACCGCGCCTATGTCGCGGTGAAGGGCGGCGCGCAGGATTGCCCCTACACCTTCATGCAGGACATGGTGGCCGGAAAATACCGCCTGCCGTGGGAGGACGAGGTCAAGGTGACGGACGGCGCGTCCTGCGGCTTCCCCGCGCCGACCCGCCGCTACGGCGAGCGCCTGAAAGACGCCGCGGAATAGCCCGCCCGCTCCTCCGGCCCTTCAGCGCCAAAAGAGGACGCGGCCTCGAGCGGACCAGCCCATGCGCAGGATCGCCTGCGGGGGATCGGGAGGCTGGTGGAGCCGAGGGGATTCGAACCCCTGACCTCTGCAGTGCGATTGCAGCGCTCTCCCAACTGAGCTACGGCCCCGCATCCCGGATGGCGCGCATTTAGGTGGCGGGCGCCGGGGCTGTCAAGCGATCCCGCGCGCCGCGGCGCATGGCCGACGCCCGCGCTTGCCGGGCCGGGACGCGGCGGCTACATCTCGGCTCATTCCCCGAACCAGACTGAGGGACCTTCGGCCGGATGCGCGCTCTGCTCGACGTCGTCATGCTCGCCCTGCAGCTCTACGTGTGGCTGCTGATCGCCTCCGCCATCCTGTCCTGGCTGATCGCGTTCAACGTGGTCAACACGCGGAACTCCTTCATCGCGGCGATCTGGGACTTCCTCTACCGCGTGACCGAGCCGGCGCTGCGCCCCATACGAAACATGCTGCCGAACCTCGGCGGCATCGACATCTCGCCGGTGATCCTGCTGCTGATCATCTTCTTCATCCAGCAGGTGATCGTCCGCTACGTCTATCCCAACGTGTTTTGAGCGGCCGGTCGCCGCTTGTCGCGACCGCCGGACGGCGTCCGGCTGCGCGTGCGCCTCACGCCGCGCGGCGGCCGTGACGCGATCGACGGCGTCGAGGTGCGCGCCGACGGCGAGCCAGTGCTGGCGGCCCGCGTCCGAGCCGCGCCGGAGAAGGGCCGCGCCAACGAGGCGCTGAGGGACCTGCTCGCCGACGCCTGCGGGGTGGCGCGCTCGGCGGTCCGGCTGGCCGCAGGCGCCGCCGGCCGGCTCAAGACGATCGAGATCGCAGGCGACGCCGGAGAGATCGCCGCCCGGCTGGCGCGGGCGGCGGGAGAGGCCGGCGCGCGAGGCGCGCCGGATCAGGCGGCGGGGACGCTCAGTCCTTCGCGGCCTTCGCGCGCTCGATCGCCTCGATGATCATCTTGTGCGCTTCGGCGGCGTCGCCCCAGCCGAGCGCCTTCACCCACTTGTCGCCCTCAAGATCCTTGTAGTGCTCGAAGAAGTGGGCGATCTGGCTGAGCGTGATGTCCGGCAGGTCGGTGTAGTTCTTCACGTTCTCGTAGCGCCGGGTCAGCTTCGGCGTCGGCACGGCGATGATCTTCTCGTCCTGCCCCTTCTCGTCCTCCATCTTGAAGACGCCGACTGGGCGGCAGCTGATCACCGCGCCCGGCACGATGGCGCGCGTGTTCGCGACCAGAACGTCGATCGGGTCGCCGTCGTCGGACAGCGTGTGCGGGATGAAGCCGTAATTCCCGGGATAGCGCATCGAGGTGTAGAGGAAGCGGTCGACGACCAGCGTGCCGGACGCCTTGTCGAGCTCGTACTTGATCGGCTCGCCGCCGATCGGCACTTCGATGACGACGTTGACTTCGTGGGGAGGGTTGTTGCCGAGGGGGATCGCGTCGATGCGCATGGGCGCGAGGTATCCTTTTTCGCGGACAGGCCGCTTCTGTAGCGGAGGGGCGCGCGCAGAGGCAAGGGGCTCAACGGTTTGCGCGCCGCGACACGACCCTTTTGCCGTGCGTATCGGTAAACGCGCTCAGCGCCAGACGAAGGCGAACTTCTCCAGCGTGACGTCGCCGAAATGCTCGACGCCGCGGGCGCTCAGCTTGCCGCCGAGCCGCGCGTAGAACGCGCAGGCCGCGTCGTTGCCCGCGAGCGACCAGGCGGACGCGCCGCTGAGGCCCCGCGAGGCCAGGTCCCCGCGCGCGGCGGAGAACAGGCGGCGGCCGAGACCGAGGCCCTGATATTCCGGCTTGAGATAGAGCTCGTAGACCTCGCCGCCGACCGCGAGCATCGAGGCGCGGTTGCGGCCCGAACTGGCGTAGCCGACGATCTCGCCGCCGAACACCAGCAGGCTGACCCGGCTGCCCCGCTTGAGCGCGCCAAACCACCACGACGGGCCGCGGCGCTCCACCATGCGTTCGAGTTCGCGTCCGGGAATCAGGCCGCGATAGGCGTTGCGCCAGGCGAGGTCGTGAACGTGGGCGATCGCCGCCGCGTCGGCCCCCTGCGCAGGTCGGATCTCGATCGCGACTGTGCTCACGCGACGAGAGTAAGCCTGCCCTGCGCGCGTCGACAAGCGCCGAAATGCGCGCCCGTCGGTCGCGGCGGGGCCTGCCCTGTGGACGCGGCGGCGCGTCCGGGCGATACGGCGGGGACGGAGCCACAGCCCCCGCTTCCGGAGACCGCACGATGTGGCGCGCCAGCGTCCTCACCCTCTATCCCGCCATGTTCCCCGGCCCGCTCGGCCATGCGCTGTCCGGCCGGGCGCTCGGGCAAGCGTGGTCGCTCGAGGCGCGCGACATCCGCGACCACGCCCATGACCGGCATCGCTCGGTGGACGACACGCCCGCGGGCGGAGGACCAGGCATGGTGCTGCGCGCCGACGTGGTGGCGGAGGCGCTCGCCGCGGTCGGCAAGGACGCCCGGCCGCGCGTCCTGCTGACGCCGCGCGGCCGGCCGCTCACCCAGAAGCGGGTGCGCGCGCTCGCGGCCGGGCCCGGGGTCGTGCTGTTGTGCGGACGGTTCGAAGGCGTCGACCAGCGCGTCATCGAGCGGCGCGGGCTCGAGGAGATCGCCGTCGGCGACGTAGTGCTCTCCGGCGGCGAGCCGGCGGCGCTGCTGCTGCTCGACGCCTGCGTGCGGCTCTTGCCCGGCGTGATGGGCGACGCGGCCTCGGGCGACGAGGAAAGCTTCGAGGGCGATCTGCTGGAGCATCCCCACTACACGCGTCCGCGCGACTTCGAGGGCGCGGGCGTGCCGGAGGCGCTGGTTTCTGGCGACCATGCGCGGGCCGCGCGCTGGCGTAGGGCCCGCGCCATGGCGGACACGCGCGCCCGCCGGCCGGACCTCTGGGCGAAATATGTCGCACGCGCGACAAGAGGCGTCGACAAAGCGGGAGAAGTCGAGTAGGACACCCGCCACTCACGAGATTCCCGAAACTTCTCGTGCGCCTCGCGGCCGAAGCGAGAGACGCGGAGACGAAGCTATGAACATCATCGAACAGCTCGACAAAGAGCAGATGGCCGCGGTGACCGCCGTGCGCGACATCCCGGACTTCGCTCCCGGCGACACCGTCACGGTCAACGTGAAGGTCAAGGAAGGCGAGCGCGTCCGCGTTCAGGCCTATGAGGGCGTGGTCATCGCCCGCGCCGGCGGCGGCCTGAACCAGAACTTCACCGTCCGCAAGATTTCCTACGGCGAGGGCGTGGAGCGCGTGTTCCCGCTGTTCTCGCCGCTGATCGACAGCGTGAAGGTGGTCCGCCGCGGCAAGGTGCGCCGCGCGAAGCTGTATTACCTGCGCGATCGCCGCGGCAAGTCGGCCCGCATCGCCGAGAAGCAGGACCGCAGCCAGAAGGCCGCCCCGAAGGGCAAGGCGGCGGTCGTCGCCGCCGAGTGATCCTTCGGCCTTCGGGCGAAGCTGGAAATCTAGCAACGGCGCGACCGTCCACGGTCGCGCCGTTCGTCGTTCAGGCGGGCAAGGCTGCGAGCCCCTTCACATAGGCGTCCTTGAAGCGCTCGAAGCCGTGCGAGCCGCCGTTGACGAGCTTGCGGGCCAGCTTGAGGTCGTTTCGCGCCAGCGCCGTGCGGATGGCCTGCTGCTGGTTGCGCAGGAACTGCGCGAGGATGAGGCCCGCGAGTTCGGGCTCGCAGGCCCGGTCGGGGTCGCTCAGCAGCGACACGCCAAGCTGCTCGCCGATCCGCCCGTAATTGTCCCGTCCCGTAAGCTGCACGTAGCCGCGGCCCTTGAAGCGGGCGCCGTCGCCGGCCCGCGTGTTTCCGAGCCGCCGACCGGGGCCGGTCCCGGGATCGTACTTGTCGAACGGGACCGACGCTGTGTTGAAACGGCTCCGCCCTTCGGGGATCGGCACGAACCCCTCGGTCTCCGCCCGGATCGTCGCGAGCGCCATCAGGACCATCGGACGGTCGGCCACGCCCCGCGCGCGCAGGCCGGACAGCACGAAGCCGAGATTGGCGGCGATGGCCCCCGCGACGCTCGGCGGAAACATCTTCCGGACGTGGTCGGGCGTGATCCGGCCGGTGATGTCGCCGGCGCCTGAAGGAACGACCGGCGTTGCGAGCAGCGGCTGCGCCGCAGGCGGCGCAGAGGCCGCGGGCGTCAGAAAGCCCGAGGCCGCGAAGCCGTCGACGAGCCCGTCGCCCTGCAGGTCGATCTTCGCCCAGTCGCCCTGCCGGCCCGCGACGAACACTTCCGTGCCGAGCGGCAGGTTCTTCAGGATTTCGAAGGTGGTGGCGGGGCCGCCGCGCAGGTTGAGGCCGCTGCGCGCGATCACGCGGTAAAGGTCGCCGCGCGGCGCGCCGACGACGCCAGGCGCTTCGGGCTCCGCCTCGACCAGCCCCGTGAGATCGTCGGTTTCGTCGTCGTCCGGCTCGGCGTCGCCGGCCACCGACGCCGGATTGATCCCGGCCGCGAGGTCGTCGGGCGACAGCGCGATCTGGAAATGCATCGCGTCCTTCAGCGAGCTCCAGGACCCGCCCCACTCGAACACGCGCTTGCCCGCGGTGGTCGTGATAGCGTTGACGTCGTCGATCATCGCCGCCGTCATGTCGGTGTCGGCCGACCCGAGCCGCACGTCCTCGGCGCGCTCGGACTGCGTGGCCTTGCTCGAGTAGCGCACCGCCCGCTTGCCGGCATGATCCCGGTAGGGGTTGGTCCGCCAGTTCACGTCGAGCGCGATGCCGAAGGCGTGCAGGCTGCGGCCCGATCCGTCCTTGATGGCGCGGCAGTTGTAGCTGTCGGTGTCGTCCTCGCGGATGAGGTAGCCGTGCCGCTTGAGCACCGCAGCGAGCGCCTGCCACGCCTCTCCCGTCGGCGGCGCCACGCGGATGCTGTCCGGCCCGAACCGGACGACCTCCATCTTTTCGGGCTTGCATTCGTAATCCGCCCACAGGCGGCGCAGTTCGGCCGTGGTGGCCATGGCGTCCCCTCCCCAGCGCGGTCATCGGGCGCGCGCCGACGGACCGAGCCAACGCCCAGCCGCCGACGCGGCCGCCGCCCGCGCGAGCGGCGGTCCTTGCCCTTCGGTTCTCGAACAATGCCGCGACCAGGCGCCCGGCCCGGGCGCGGCCTGAGTTTAGGAAAACGATCTTATTATTTTGGCACGGTCCAAAACGGCTGTCGAGCCGTAATCCGTGTCACGCCGATGGCGGACGGTCCGCAGGCGCATTGGCGCCGGCGTCGAGACCCGCCCCGCGGCCGGCCACCAGCCAGTGCACGAGGCCTCCGACGAAGCCGCAGGCGAGGATGTCGGCCGCCGTGAACAGCGCCCCGTCGACGCCGGACGGCAGGAGCGCCCACGGCGCGAAGGCGGTCGCCGCCCCGGCGATGGCGTAATAGGCCCAGCTTCGGATCGCGAACATTTCGCCGATCAGGACGGCGACGATGGCCGGGGCGGCGACCAGCGGCCCGAGCACGAGGATCACCGTCCAGGCGCCGATCGTCATGTCGACGCCCAGCAGCACGATCTCGTCGGGAAACAGCGACACGTCGCCGAAGTGGTTCGCCGAAATGATCGCCAGCGCCAGCACGCCCGCCAGCAGCCCGAGCGTGAATCCGAGCGGGGCGACGATCAGCCGGGCGGCGATCCGGGCGAGCATAGGGCGTCAGCGCCCTGCGCTTGGTCGTCCGCACGCCGCGCGGGTCACTCCGCCGCCTCGAGCGCCATGCGCTCCTTGGCGCGCATCCGCTTGGTCTCGGATTTGAGCTGGCCGCAGGCGGCATAGATGTCGCGGCCGCGGGGCGTGCGCACGGGGCTGGCGTAGCCGGCGCGGAACACGATCTCGGAGAACCGCTCGATCGTGTCCCAGTCGGAGCATTCGTACGGGCTGCCCGGCCACGGGTTGAACGGGATCAGGTTGATCTTGGCCGGCAGGCCCGCCAGCAGCCGCACCAGCTCGCGCGCTTCGGCGGGGCTGTCGTTGATCCCCTTCAGCATCACATATTCGAAGGTGATGCGCCGCGCGTTGGACGCGCCCGGATAGGTACGGCACGCCTCCATCAGCTCGGCGATCGGGTGCTTCTTGTTGATCGGCACCAGAACGTCGCGCAGGTCGTCGCGCACGGCGTGGAGCGAGATCGCGAGCTGGGCGCCGGTCTCCTCGCCGAGGCGGCGCATCTCGGGCACCACGCCGGAGGTCGAGACCGTGATCTTGCGGCGGCCGAGGCCGAGCCCCTCCCCATCCGCGATCACCTCGATCGCGTCGCGCACGCCGTCGAGATTGTAGAGCGGCTCGCCCATGCCCATGAACACAATGTTGGTCACGAAGCGGCCGCCGTCGCTCGGCACGGCGGCTCCGTCGGGCGCGGCGCCGGTCCAGTCGCCGAGCCGGTCGCGCGCCACGATGAGCTGCGCGACGATCTCGGCGGCCGTCAGGTTGCGCACCATGCGCTGGGTGCCGGTGTGGCAGAACGAACAGGTGAGCGTGCAGCCGACCTGGCTCGACACACACAGCGTGCCGCGTCCCTCTTCAGGGATGTACACCGTCTCGATCTCGGCGCCGGAGTCGTGGCGCCCGGTCGAGGGCATGCGCAGCAGCCACTTGCGGGTGCCGTCGACGGAGATCTGCTCCGACACGATCTCGGGCCGCGCCAGGGTAAAGGCCTGCGCCAGCGCGGCGCGCAGATCCTTCGACACGTTGGTCATCGCGCCGAAGTCGGACGCGCCGCGGTTGTGCAGCCAGTGATTGAGCTGCGCCGCGCGCATCTTGAGCTGACGCTCCGGGACCCCGATCGAGGCGAGCGCAGCCGACAGCCCGGCGCGCGTCAGGCCGACCAGCGACGGCGCCGCGGGCGCAGCCGCCGGGGCGGTCGCAGCCGGGATCCGCGCGGCGTTGGGGTTGCGTCGGGTGAGGTCGAGCGTGGTCATCGATGGAAAGCGGGGGTCGGGAGCCTGGGGACGCAAGCCCTTAGCACGAAACGGAGGTCATTGCGAACCGTCCGGCCGGTCGGCTTCGGGCGCCGCCAGCCGCGCGAACAGCGGAACCGCGAAGCTGATCGCGACGAAGCGGGCGACGTGATGCGCGCCCACGTAAGCGGGATCGAGCCCGAGCAGATAGGCCATCAGCATCATGGCCTCGAGCCCGCCCGGCGCGAAGGCGACGAACACCTGCGCGATCGGCAGGTCGAGCCACCAGCCGACGCCGAGCGAGAACCCGAGCGCGAGCGCGGACGCGACAAGGAACGAAGCGACCGAGGGCTTCAGCAGGCCGAGCACGATGCGGGGCGTCAGGCCGGCGAAGCGCGTTCCGACGATCGCGCCGAGAGCGACGAAGCACGGCAGCGCGACCGCCTGCGGAAGCGCCGCCGCCGTGACGCCCGTCGCGTGCAGCGTGGCGCTGACGGCGAAGGCGCCGATCATGAGGCCGCCCGGCAGCCGGAAGAGATGCGCGGCGAGCCCGCCCGCGGCGCCCGCGGCGATCAGCGCCAGAAGCGTTCCCGGCGAGCCGGTGGGCGTCGCGGGCGCGGCCCCCAGCGGCGCGCCGCCGAGCGCCGCGAGCACCGGGACCACGGCGACCAGCACGAACACGCGGAACACCTGCACCACAGCGACCTTGCTCATGTCGGCCGAGCTGTCGCTCGCGATCGCGAGCGTGGCGGTGAGCGCGCCGGGCGGCGAGGCGTAGAAGGCGCTCGGCCGGTCCCAGCCGAAGCCCCGCCGCAAGACCCAGTAGGAGGCGGCCACCATGGCCGCGACCGCCACGCCGAGCGCCGCCATGCTGCCGGGCCACATCAGGACGCCCGCCACCGTCGTCGGCGTCACCGCCGAGCCGAGCGAAACGCCAAGGAGGATCAGCACCGCGTTCCGGACGCGCGGCGGCACGGGGCGTATCCAGCCCGCGAGCGAGGCCGCGCCGGTCAGCACCACCGACCCCACGAGCCAGGGCGCCGGCAGGCCGGCGGCGAAGAAGGCGAGCGCCCCGGCGGTCGCCACGGCGCTGGTCAGCGCAAGGTCGGCGACGGCGCGCCAGAAAGCCGCGGAGGTCCTTCGCGGCTCCGGCCCGGACGCGCTCAGGGCTTCACGCCATAGGCGGCGAGAAACATTGCGACCGCCCGGTCGATCACATAGACGAGGCGCTCCCGCGGCGGCGGCGCCTCGCCGCCGAGCAGCACCGGCAGCATCACCGAGCCGTTCAGCATCGTCAGGAACTGCTGGGCGGCGATGTCCACGTCCTCGATGACGAGCTCGCCGTGCTCGACCTTCGCCCGCAGCCATGCGGCGAGCCGCGCCCAGCCCGCGCGCGGACCGGACGCCAGGAACAGCCGCCCGATTTCGGGTTGCCGGTCGGCCGCGCCGATGACCATGCGAACCGTCGAGACGTGGGACGGCTCCAGCATCGCCTCGAGAAAGCTGAGGCCGAGCCGGCGCAGCGCGTCGGCGACGTCATGGTTGTCGGCGTCGAGCGTGAACAGCCGCTCCGCGGTCAGCCGGCACTGGTTGCGGACGAGGCTCTCGAACAAATCGTGCTTGCTGGCGAAATAGACGTAGAGCGTGCCCTTCGACACGCCGGCCGCCCGGGCGATCTCGCCCATGGAGGCCGCGTCGAACCCGTGCGCCAGGAACACCAGCCGCGCGCCGTCGAGGATCTGGCGGCGCTTGGCGTTGTCGAGGTCGTCGTCCGCCATCGGCTGAGCGAGAATGTCCTGCTCCACGTGTCGTCCGGTCCTCTGTCGCCTTGTCCAGGGCGGCCGCGCCTTGCTGCCCGCAGGCCGCGGCGCGCGAACGCGCTGGCCGGGCGCAGGCCATGTCGCGCCCCTCGAAACACCGATCGTGAGATAACAGCGACCACTCAGACCGTCCAGTGACCGAACCGTTCGGTCAGCCATGCGCGCGGCGGCAGGCCTCGTTCCGAGCCTGCGCCACGGCGTGCGCACTGTGGCGGTCTCAGTCAGGGAAGGCGTCCGCCGAGGAGCTATGCCCGACCGCCCGCGGTCGCCGGGGCCCGCCGCGCCTCCCGTGTACGCAGACACGCTCCTTTCCCGCTGAGGGCGACGGGCGCAGCGTTTCACCCGGCGCGCCCGCCCGTGCGGGCGCGCCCCGAATAAAGCCGGCCGCGCCCAGCTCTGGAACACGACGCCCTACTTCCGCGACAACGAAGAAACGCGATTCTTCCGGGATTGCCGAAAAGAAGTCGTAACGCCTCACAAGTACACAACCCGATGGATCGAAAGGCTCCCTCGGGGCCGCGTGCCGGCGTCTCCTCGATTCCTGCATGAACGCCATGCGCGCCTGCAATGACCGAACGGTTCGGTCATTCTTGTCGAACCGTCGTCGCAGCGCTAGTAATTGACCGAACGGTTCAGTCACCCTGCCCCCGCCACAGCTCGGCGACGCGGCAGATGGCGCTTTCAGGACGTCCGCTATGGCTTCGGGCTCGACGATGCGACGTGAACCTGCCTCCGACCGAGACCTTCCGGAGACGCAGCCGACCGCCTTTCCGCGCGAGGTCGCCGGGCGCGGACCGACCGCGCGCCGCGGCGGCGAGGAGGAGCCCGCCGCCGACGCGACGGCCGCGGCCGGAACGGGCGCGCAGACGCCCGCCCGGCGCTCGCCGAAGCGCCTCATTCTCGGAGCGGTCGCCGTGGCGGCGCTCGCCGCCGGCCTCTATTACGGCCATTCCTGGTGGACGGTCGGCCGGTTCATGGTCGAGACCGACGACGCCTATGTCGGCGCCGACATGGCGGTGATGGCCCCCAAGATCTCCGGCTATGTCGCGTCCGTGCCGGCCGAGCAGAACGCGCTCGTGAAGGCGGGCGACCCGCTCGTGCTGCTCGACGACGGCGACGCCCGGCTCGCGGTCGAGGCCGCCGACGCCAAGATCGCGACCCAGCAGGCCGGCGTCGCCCGTTTCGACCGCCAGATCGCCGCCGCCGACGCCCAGACCCTGCAGGCGAAGGCCCAGGTCGACTCCGCGGCCGCCGACCGCGACCGCGCCGCCGCCGACTACGGCCGCGCCCAGCAGCTCGCCAACTCCACCTATGGCAGCCGGCAGAACCTCGACCAGGCGCGCGCCGACCGCGACCGGACGGTCGCGGCGTTCGAGGCCGCCCGCGCCGGCGTCGTCGCCGCGGAAGCGAACCGCGACGTGCTCGTCGCCCAGAAGGGCGAGGCGGAGCGCACGCTGGCGGAGCTCGTGACGGCGCGGGCCCAGCGCCAGCGCGACCTCGACGCCGCCGTGATCCGGGCGCCGTTCGACGGCGTGGTCGGCAACAAGAGCGTGCAGGCCGGCGACTACGTCACGCCCGGCAAGCGGCTGCTCGCGGTCGTGCCGCTCGACAAGGTCTACGTCGACGCGAACTTCAAGGAGACGCAGCTCGGCGACATCGTTCCCGGCCAGACGGTGCGGCTCGCGGTCGACGCCTATCCCGAGCACGACGTGACCGGCGTGGTGGACAGCCTCGCCCCGGCCTCGGGCGCGGTGTTCAGCCTGCTGCCGCCGGAGAACGCCACCGGCAATTTCACCAAGATCGTGCAGCGCGTGCCGGTGCGGGTGCGCGTCGCGCCCGAGGACGTGGCGAAAGGGCGGCTCCGGCCCGGCCTGTCCGTCATCGCCTCGGTCGACATCCGCACCACGCCTAAGGATTCCGGCGCTCCTTCCGGGGAGCGCTGAACCGAGACCCCGTGTCCGGGGCTTGAGCCATGAGCGACGACGCCTTCCCCCCAGGCGACGGCCGGCCCGCCGATCCGATCCGCGTCCCCCGCGCGTCGGCGGCCTCCGCTCCTCAAGCCCCGGGCGCGGGACCCTCCGAGCCGGTCGTGACGCCGCGCCGCCTGATCGGCTTCCTCGCCCTCGTCTTCGGCATGTTCATGGCGATCCTGGACATCCAGATCGTCTCGTCGTCGCTGTCGGAAATCCAGGCCGGCCTCGCCGCGAGCCCGGACGAGATCTCCTGGGTCCAGACCAGCTACCTGATCGCCGAAGTCATCATGATCCCGCTGTCCGGCTATCTCGGCCGGGCGCTGTCGACGCGGGTGCTGTTCACGATCTCGGCCGCCGGCTTCACGCTGGCGAGCGCGCTCTGCGCCACGGCGACGACGCTGCCGGAGATGATCGTCTACCGCGCGCTGCAGGGCTTCATCGGCGGCGGCATGATCCCGACCGCCTTCGCCGCCGCCTACACCATCTTCCCGAAGCGGCACCAGCCCGCGATCATGGCGCTGGTCGGCCTGACCGTGACGCTGGCGCCCACCGTCGGGCCCACCGTCGGCGGCTATCTCACGCAGCTGTTCTCCTGGCACTGGCTGTTCCTGGTGAACATCATCCCCGGCGCGATCGCGACCCTGCTCGCCTGGACCCTCGTCGATTTCGACGAGCCCGACCTCAGCCTGCTCGGCAAGCTCGACTATCTTGCGCTGATCGCGCTCGCCGTCTTCCTCGGCAGCCTCGAATACGTGCTGGAGGAAGGCGCCAAGGACGACTGGTTCCAGGACGAGACCATCCGCGTCCTGTCGGTCGCGACCGTCGTGGGCGGGATCGCCTTCTTCTGGCGCTGCTTCGTCGCGGAAGAGCCGCTGGTGGACCTCAGGGCCTATCGCGACCGCAACTTCGCCTTCGGTTCGTTGCTCACCTTCATGCTGGGCGTCGGGCTCTACGGCCTGACCTATCTCTACCCCGTGTTCCTCGGCCGGGTGCGCGGCTACGACAGCCTGCAGATCGGCGAGACGGTGTTCGTCACCGGCATGTTCATGTTCATGACCGCGCCGGTCGTGGGCGTGCTGTCGCGCAGGGTCGATCCGCGCTGGCTGATCGGGACGGGCTTCGTCGGCCTCGGCCTGTCCTGCCTCGACGTGACGGCGCTGACCCGTGACTGGGCCTTCGGCGAGCTGTTCCTGCCGCAGGCCCTGCGCGGGGTGTCGCTGATGCTCGCCATGGTGCCGATCAACGTGGTCTCGCTCGCGACGCTGCCGCCCGACAAGCTGAAGAACGCAAGCGCCCTGTTCAACCTGAAGCGCAATCTCGGCGGCGCCTTCGGTCTCGCGTTCATCAACACGTTCCTGAACGAGCGGCAGGACCTGCACATGCTGCGCCTGCGCGAGAGCGTGACATGGGGCCGGCAGGTGGCGGAGGAACGCGTGGCGGGACTCGCGCAGAGCCTGTCGGCGACGCTCGGATCGGACGCGGACCTCGCCGCGATCAAGCAGCTCAGCCTCAGCGTACGCCAGCAGGGTCTGGTGCTGGCTTTCGCCGACGTCTTCCTCGTGCTCGGGATCCTGTTCCTCGCCCTGGTCGTGCTGGTCCCGCTCGTGAAGCGTCCGGACGCGGGCGCCGGAGCGGCCCCCGCGCACTGAGCTACAGCCGGTCCCGCAGGGCGAAGTAGCTCATGGCGGCGACGAGGATCGGCTTGCGCAGCCAGGTTCCGCCGGGGAAGGCGGGCACGGGCAGCCGCGCCAGCAGGTCAAAGCCCTCGAGCCGTCCGGCGACCGCGTCGCCGAGGATTTTTCCGAACATCGGCCCCAGCAGCACGCCCTGGCCCGAATAGCCCGCCGCGGTCAGGACGCCGGGCGCGATCTCGCGCACGAAGGGCAGACGCGTCGGCGTGACGCCGAGGACGCCGCCCCAGGCGTGCTCCAGCGCGACGTCGCGAAGCTGCGGGAACACCTTCGTCAGATGCCGCCGCACGATCGGCGCGACGTCCTTCGGCAGCGTGGTGGAGTAGGTCTCGCCGCCGCCGAACAGCAGCCGCCCGTCAGGCGTCGGGCGGTAGTAGTAGACCACGAAACGGCTGTCGGAGACGGCCGCGCGCGTCGTGAGCACGTCCTTCAGCCGCTCGCCGAGCGGCGCGGTGACGGCGATGTGGTTCGCGATCGGCATGACGTGGGATTCGACCGCAGGCTCCACCCCCTCCAGCAGGCCGTCGGTGCAGACGAGGACGGTGTCCGCGAGCGCGGCGGCGCCTTCTCCGTCCTCCAGCCGGTGCGGCCTGCCCCGGACGAGGCGCCGGGCCCGAAAACCCTCGAAGATCATCGCCCCCGCCGATTCGGCCGCGCGGGCGAGGCCATAGGCCAGCGCCAACGGATCGAGATGGCCGCCGCCATGATCGATCGAGCCGCCGTAATAGGCGTCGGTCTTCACCAGCGCGCGAAGCCGCTCGCGGTCCAGCGGCTCCACATGGGGGTAGTCGTAGTCGCGGGCGAGCTTCTCGGCGTAGGCGCGGCTCTCCTCGACGAAATGCGGCTTGTGGTCCGCGTGGATCAGGCCGGGCTCATAGGCGCAGTCGACGCCGTGGTCGGCTATCAGCGCCCGGAGCAGGCCCTTCGCCTCCTCCGCCATGTTCCAGAGCTTGCGCGCGTCGGCCGGCCCCATCAGCCGCTCGAGCTCGTCCTGTCCGAGCCGCTGGCCGGTGTGGACCTGCCCGCCGTTGCGGCCCGACGCGCCCCAGCCGACGCGCGCCTGCTCCAGCACGGCGACCGAGACGCCGCGCCCGGCGAGATGCAGCGCGGCGGACAGTCCCGTGTAGCCGGCGCCGATGATCGCGACGTCGAAGCGCCGCACGCCGTCGAGCCGGGGACGTGGGGCCGGCGCCGGGTTCACGGCCGCGTAGTAGGAAGAAGCTGTTGGGAAGAGATCGCTGCTCAAAGTCAGTTATCTCTTCGACTGGTCGTAGATGTATCCTCGGGGCGAGATGCTAAGCTTCTTCGTCTCCGATCGAAAAGCGACGATGTCGCTTTGCGCATCCCACTCGTCGGTGAGGTCGACGTCGAGGCAGAGATCCGACGCGAATTCGAACCTGGCGACCACGACGCTCGGAAAGTGGACCTGTTTGAACGGCCTCTCCTTCAACGCCGCGATGATCGAAGGCGTCGCTTCATCCGACATGGTCTCGCTGCAGATCCATGGCGCTCCAGCCCGCCGAAACGTCCAACGCACGTCATAGATCGAGATCGTGGCGCGCGGATCCTCGACGATCCGCTTGCGGCGTTTGTCGATGGTCTGCGCTGATCCCCCGAAATCCAGATAGAGCATCGAACCCAGATACTTACCGAACCGGAAGCAGTGGCGTCCGCCGATAGCCTCGGCAACGTCGCGAGAAAACGTGTTCCTCGCTATCCGCCGGGGCCTTGCTTCCGTCACGGGCGTCGCTTGCCGGGCGTTCGTCACACGTTCAGCAGCAGGTACTCGCGCTCCCACGGGCTGATCACGCGCATGAAGGTCTCGAACTCCGCGCGCTTGATCGCGCCGTAGGTGTCGATGAAGGAGCGGCCGAACACGTCTTGAAGCGGCGTGCAGTCCTCAAAGGCCGCGACCGCCTCGAGCAGGCCGCGCGGCAGCGCGTAGTCGAGGCCGTGGGCGGAGCCCTCGATCGGCTCCGTCGGCTGCAGCCCCTCGATCATGCCGAGATAGCCGCAGGCGAGCGACGCGGCGATCGCGAGATAGGGGTTGGCGTCGGACGACGGCACCCGGTTCTCGACCCGGCGGGCGGACGGCCCCGACGGCGGCACGCGGATGCCGGTGGTGCGGTTGTCGTAGCCCCACTGCACGTTGATGGGGGCGGACGACTGGCGCGTCAGCCGGCGGTAGGAGTTCACGTAAGGCGCCAGCACGCACATCACCGCCGGCAGGTACTTCTGCGTGCCCGCGAGGAAGGCGAAGAACTCGGAGGACGGCTTGCCCTGCGGGTCCGAGAACAGGTTGCTCCCGTCGGCGTTCAGCACCGACTGGTGGATGTGCATGGCGGAGCCGGGCTCGTTCGCGATCGGCTTCGCCATGAAGGTGGCGTAGATGTTGTGCTTGAGCGCCGCCTCGCGGATCGTGCGCTTGAACATGAAGACCTGATCGGCGAGCGCGAGCGGGTGCCCGTGCCGCAGGTTGATCTCCATCTGCGCGGCGCCCTCCTCGTGAATCAGGGTGTCGATCTCAAGCCCCTGCGCTTCCGAGAGGTCGTAGATGTCCTCGAACAGCTCGTCGAACTCGTTCACCGCGGAGATGGAGTACGACTGCCGGCCCGTCTCCGGGCGGCCGGAACGGCCGATCGGCGGCTCCAGCGGATAGTCGGGATCGGTGTTGGGCTTGACGAGATAGAACTCGATCTCCGGCGCGATCACCGGCGTCCAGCCCTTCTTGTCGTAAAGGTCGACCACCCGCTTCAGGAGCTGGCGCGGCGAGACCTCGACCGGCCGGCCGTCGCGATGGAACGCGTCATGGATGATCTGCGCGGTCGGGTCGGACGCCCAGGGCACGACGGCGAGGGTCGCGAAGTCGGGCTCCAGCACCACGTCGCTGTCGGCGGGATCGCCGCCGCCCACCACGTCGTCGTCCGCGTAGCCGCCGGCGATGGTCTGGTGGAAGATCGAGGACGGCATGTTCATCGTCGGCGAGGCGAAGAACTTGGCGGCCGGCATGATCTTGCCGCGCGCGACGCCGGCCTGGTCGGCCACGACGCATTCGAGCTCCTCGACGCCCCGCTCGAGAACCCAGGCGCGCGCCTCCTCGAGAGAGGCCGCGCCGCGCCGGTCGGCGATCGCCTCCTTGAGACTGCTGCGCTTCTTCTTGCTCATCATGCACCTTGCGCGCGAGGCCGCCGCAGCCCGGACGGGCCCGCGGATGCGGCGGCTCGACCCGAGCCGTATCATCGAACCTGCGGCGGGCGTCCCGCCCGTCGCGTCGCGCGGCCCGCTCCCGGATCGGGTCTGGAGGGGGAATCTCGAAACGGTCGCGCCAGACGGTGGAGAGCCGTCCGGACGCCGGCTGGCGGCGTCGCTCCAGCGTGCCCGAGGCCGTGAATCAAATCAATCCGCCGCGCCGCAGCATGATTTGAAGGCATGGCGCGCTAGCGGGCAGGGAATGTGTTGTGCCTGTTATCCGGCGAGGCTAGCCTTGCCTTCGCGCCCTCCTCGGCGGGCGATCGCGACAGGAGAGACGGCGCATGACGTCGAAACGATTGCTGCGCACGCTGGCGGCGGCGTGCGGTCTGGCTGTGGGCCTCGCGGGACAGGCTTTCGCCCAGAGCAAGGAAGTCCGCGTCTACAACTGGTCCGACTACATTGACGAGCAGGTCCTCAAGGATTTCGAGGCCGAAACCGGCATCAAGGTCGTCTACGACGTCTTCGATTCCAACGAGATCCTCGAAACCAAGCTTCTAACCGGCAAGACCGGCTACGACGTGGTGGTTCCGAGCGCGACATTCCTGTCGCGCCAGATCAAGGCCGGCGTGTTCCAGAAGCTCGACAAGTCGAAGCTGCCGAACCTCGCCAACGCCTGGCCGGAGATCTACCAGCGGATCGCCAAGTACGATCCCGACAACGCCTATTCCATCAACTACATGTGGGGCACGACCGGCATCGGCTACAATGTCGACAAGGTCAAGAAGGCGTTCCCCGACGCTCCGCTCGACAGCTGGGCGCTGGTCTACGATCCCGCCAACCTCAAGAAGCTGAAGAGCTGCGGCGTGATGCTGCTCGACAGCCCCGAGGATCTTCTTCCGTCCGTCATGACCTATCTCGGGCTCGAGCCGGACCTGACGAACGTCAAGAACGTGGAGAAGGCCGCCGAGCATCTCGGCAAGCTCAAGCCCTACATCACCAAGTTCCACTCGTCGGAATACATCAACGCGCTGGCGAACGGGAACATCTGCGTCACCGTCGGCTATTCCGGCGACGTCTTCCAGGCCAAGAGCCGCGCCGAGGAAGCCGACAAGGGCGTGAACGTCGAATACGTGATCCCGAAGGAGGGCGCGCAGCTCTGGTTCGACGAGATGGCGATCCCGGCCGACGCGCCGAACGTCGAGAACGCCCACATCTTCCTGAATTACATCCTGAAGCCGGAGGTCGCCGCCAAGGCGTCGAACTACGTCTCCTACGCCAACGGCAACCTGAAGTCCCAGGACCTGCTCGACGAAGCGGTGAAGAGCAACCCGGCGATCTACCCGACGCCGGAGGTGTTCCAGCGCCTCTACACCGTCCCGACAGTCGAGGATTCGAAGGTCCAGCGCGCGCTCACCCGCGCATGGACCAAGGCCAAGAGCGGGCGCTGACCGGCGCCGAGAACTGAGAGGTCCCCGGTCGGCGCGCCTGGCCGGGGACCGTCCCTTTTCAGACTTCCCGACGTCCAATTCTCCTCCCCGCTGGACCCGCACATGGCGCTCAAGCCGGCACAGAAAGCCCTCGGCCCGATCCGGCGTTCGTTCGCGCCGTGGCTCGATCCCTCCGCGGTCCCGCTGATCCGCTTCGAGAACGTCGTGAAGCGCTTCGGCGACTTCACCGCCGTCGACGACGTCTCGATCGACATCCACCAGCGCGAGTTCTTCGCCCTGCTTGGCCCTTCCGGCTGCGGCAAGACGACGCTGATGCGCATGCTCGCCGGCTTCGAGGAGCCGACGTCGGGACGCATCACACTCGCCGGCCAGGACCTGTCCGGCGTGCCGCCCTACCGGCGGCCCGTGAACATGATGTTCCAGTCCTACGCCCTGTTCCCGCACATGAGCGTGGAGCAGAACGTCGGCTTCGGCCTGAAGCAGGACAAACTGCCCAAGGCCGAGATCGAGGCGCGGGTGAAGGAGATGCTCAAGCTCGTGAAGCTCGAGCCCTTCGCGAGCCGGAAGCCGCACCAGCTCTCCGGCGGCCAGCGCCAGCGCGTCGCGCTGGCGCGCTCGCTCGCCAAGCGGCCCAAGGTGCTGCTGCTCGACGAACCTCTCGGCGCGCTCGACAAGAAGCTGCGCGAGGAGACCCAGTTCGAGCTGATGGACCTCCAGATGGAGCTTGGGCTCACCTTCCTGATCGTCACGCACGACCAGGAGGAGGCGATGACCGTCGCCGACCGCATCGCGGTCATGAACCACGGCAAACTGGTCCAGGTGGCGACCCCCGGCGACATCTACGAGCAGCCGAACTGCCGCTACGTCGCCGACTTCATCGGCGACATCAACATCCTGGAAGCCAAGGTGGCGAGCGCCGCCGGAGGCATGGCGCGCCTCGCCGTGGCGGAGCCCGCCGTCGAGATCGCGGCCGCCGCCCCCGATCCCGCGCCGGCGCAGGGAGCCGAGGTCGCCTTCGCCCTGCGCCCGGAGAAGGTGCGCATCTCGATCGAGCCGCCTCCGCCCGACGCGACCAACGTGCTGAGAGGCGAGGTCTGGGACATCGCCTATTTCGGCGACTGGACCAAGTTTCTGGTCAAGCTCGACGGCTCCGAGAAGATCATGCGCGTCAGCCGCGCCAACGCCACCCGCACCGAAACCGCGCCGATCGCCTGGGACGACAAGGTCCATGTCTGGTTCGCGCCGGACGCCGGCGTGCTGCTGACGTCGTGAGGGCCCGGCCATGACGGACGCCGTCGCGACCAAGCGGGCGGGATCGAGCGGCCTCGGCCGCCGCATCCTGATCGCGATCCCCTACGTCTGGCTGCTGATCTTCTTCCTCGCGCCGTTCGTGATCGTGCTGAAGATTTCGCTCTCCGACGCGACGATCGCGCAGCCGCCCTACACGCCGCTTCTCGACCTTTCGGCCGGCTGGCAGGGCGTGGTCGAGTGGTGGAACGGCCTCGACTTCGAGAACTACACGCTCCTGACCGAGGACGAGCTCTACTGGGTCTCGTATCTGTCGAGCCTGCGCATCGCGGTCATCTCGACGCTGCTGATGCTGCTGATCGGCTATCCCATGGCCTACGCCATGGCGCGCGCGCCGAAGTCGATACGGCCGGCGCTCGTCATGGCGGTGATCCTGCCGTTCTGGACCTCGCTGCTGATCCGCGTCTACGCCTGGATCGGCATCCTGAGCCCCGAGGGTCTGCTGAACGCCTTCCTGCTCTGGACCGGGATCATCTCCGAGCCGCTCTACATCATGAACACCGAGACGGCCGTGTTCATCGGCATTGTCTACTCCTACCTGCCGTTCATGGTGCTGCCGCTCTACGCCAGCCTCGAAAAGCTCGACGAGTCGCTGCTGGAG
The DNA here is from genome assembly GCF_042681025.1 of Methylopila henanensis. Taxonomy (NCBI): domain Bacteria; kingdom Pseudomonadati; phylum Pseudomonadota; class Alphaproteobacteria; order Hyphomicrobiales; family Methylopilaceae; genus Methylopila; species Methylopila henanensis. The sequence goes on along the minus strand of NZ_JBHUER010000007.1, from coordinate 6,130 downwards.
GCGGCGGCCGACCTTGGATCGCCGCCCTGGAAGGCGTTCTGGCAGATCACCGTGCCGCTCTCGATCCCGGGCGTGATCGCCGGCTGCTTCCTGGTGTTCATTCCGGCGGTCGGCGAGTTCGTCATCCCCGACCTGCTCGGCGGCTCCGAGACGCTGATGATCGGCAAGACGCTCTACAACGAGTTCTTCCTCAACCGCGACTGGCCGGTGTCGTCCGCGATCGCGGTGCTGCTCCTGCTGGTGCTGGTGGTGCCGATCGCGGTCTACCAGAACGTCCAGGCCCGCCAGCTGGAGGGCAAGGCGTGACCAAGGGCCTTTCCGCCGTCAACGTCACCGCGCTCGTGCTGGGCTTCTCGTTCCTGTACCTGCCGATCCTGATCCTGGTGCTGTACTCCTTCAACGACAGCCAGCTCGTCACGGTCTGGGGCGGGTTCTCGACCCGCTGGTACGTCTCCCTGCTGCACAACGACCAGCTGCTCGAGGCCGCCTGGGTGACGATCCGCCTGGGCCTCGTTTCGGCGACGCTCGCGACCGTGCTCGGCACGCTCGCGGCGGTGACGCTGACCCGCCTCGGCCGCTTCCGGGGCCGCACGCTGTTCTCCGGGATGATCTACGCGCCGCTCGTCATGCCCGAGGTCATCACCGGCCTTTCCATGCTGCTGCTGTTCGTGGCGATCAATCTCGAGCGCGGCTTCCTCACGCTCACGATCGCGCACGTCACCTTCGCGATGTGCTTCGTCGCCGTGGTGGTGCAGTCCCGGCTTGTCACGTTCGACAGGAGCCTCGAAGAGGCCGCCCTCGACCTCGGCTGCCCGCCGTTCAAGACATTCTTCGTGGTCACGCTGCCGATCATCCTGCCAGCCGTGGTCTCCGGCTGGATGCTCGCCTTCACGCTCTCGATCGACGATCTGGTGATCTCGCAGTTCACGACCGGGCCCGGCGCGACGACCCTGCCGATGCGGATCTACTCGTCGGTGCGCCTTGGCGTGAAGCCCGAGATCAACGCAGTATGCTCGATCCTGATCGCCATCGTCACGACCGGCGTGATCATCGCCTCGATCGCGACCAAGCGCGCCGAGAACGAGCGGCTGAAGGCCGAACGCGCCGCAGCCGCGGGCCGCTGAACTGGCGTCAGGGCGCGACGGCGGCTTCGGTCGCCCCGGCGTCCCCACCGCGGCCGAACGACGACCGGCTGTCGAGCCTCAGGCGCGGATCGTCGAACGGGCCGTCGATCCGCACTGGAGCCGACGCGCCGTTCCCGGCCGCCAGCCTGCCCCCGAGGTCGAAGCGGCGCGTGCGGAGGTCCGCCTCCCCCGCGACGTCGACGCGCGCCGCCGGACCGACGAGCGCGAGCTCCCGGAGCCTGGCCACCCCGCCCGCCATAGTCATGGCGCCGTCGATCGACCTGATCTCCAGACGCCCGCCAAGGCCAAGCAGAACGAGCGCCTTGGCGCGGAAGCCGCCCATGACCCCGTCCTGCAGCCGCGCCGCGCCTTCGCCGGACAGGCTCGACACGATCTCCTCCATCGATCCGCCGGATCCCGTAAGGGAGGCCTCGACCGAGAACGCGCCGGACAGGGCCGCCTCGCCGCGCGCCGCGGTCAGCAGGTCCTCGAGATCGACGCCTCTGGCCTGCAGGTCGAGCCACACGTGATTGGCGCGGCCGTCCGGGCGGATGCGCGCCCTCCCAGCGACGACGCCGCCATAGACCTGCGCCTCGCCGACGCCGACGTCGAGCGCGCCGTCCGCGACGGTGACGGTGGCGGCGGTCGGACCAAGACGCAGACCGCCCGCGCGGACCGAGCGCGCGGACAGCCGCAGGTCGAGGTCCACCGCCTGGAACGGCTGCACGTCGAACCGGACGCCGCTCCACGAACCGTCCGCGCCGAACGCCGGCGCAAGACCGTCGAGATAGGGCGTGACGTCCAGCGTCCTGGCGTCGAGCGTGGCCTCGATCTGGGGCCGGCCGGCGTCCGACAGGGCGAAGCGCGCCGCGCCCACGTAGTTCGCGCCGTCGACCGCGATCTCCGCCTGGTCGACGGCGACGCCGGCGCGCGACACGGCGGCGGCGCCGGACAGCGTCGCGCCGCTCAGCTCGGGGCCGACGGCCGGAAGAGGAGCGCCGAACCAGCGCGCGACGTCACGGATCGAATCCGCCCGCGCGGCGATGCGGCCGTCTATGCGGGCGGATGCGCCGTCCGTCGTCGTGTGGCCGTCATAAGCGAGACGCACGCCGCCGCCCTCGAACCGGGCGCGCACCGCGCCGCTCCGGCCGAGGGCGACCGCGGTCGGGTCGTCGAGGGTCGCCGTCGCCTCCACCGGGCGGCCGCGGAACCGGCCGGCGGCCGTCAGCCCGAGCGCGCCGCCGCGGGGCCAGGCGAGCCCCAAATCGATCCCGCGGATGCGCGCGTGGCCCCAGACCAGTTCGCCGTCTGTCACCCGCAGCGTAGGAGGCCGCGCCCCCACGAGAATCCACCCGCGCAAGGCGTCGGCGAAAGCGTCGAGATCGGCGTCCGTGACGGTGGCCACGACACCGTCCAGCGCGACCGTCTCCAGCTCCACACGTCCGAACAGCAGTGGAGCGAGGCGGGGGGTGGCCGTCAGCGACCGCGCGCGGGCGAGTTCGGCGCCGTCCGGAGCCCGGACCGTCACGTCTGTGAGACGCAGACGCGGCGCAGGCAGAAGTCCGACCGCCGTTCCGCGCGCGTCCAGCCGAAGGCCGGCTCCGGTGTGAAGCCGCTCGAGGACGGCGCGTTCGAACCCGCTTTCGGAGCCGCGCGCCAGAAGCGCCGCGAAGGCGACGCCAAGCGCAAGCGCCGCGGCGACGAGGCCGAGAACGATACGACGCATTCGATCGGATCTCTCTTGCGGAACGGGGCCCCGCGCGCGAAGCGTACCGGCTTATAGCGCCCCCGCCCGCGAAGCGCCAAGACCGGCTTCCGGCCGCTTCAGGCTGCGCTTATAAGTTTAGCGACGCCAGCTTTCCCCACGCCGCCAGCCGGAGCCTCCCGCATGACGACCGCCGCCGCGCCGCTCTGGTCGCCCTCGGACGAGCGCATCGGGAGCAGCGCCATCGCGCGCTTCTCCGCGCAGGCGGAAAAGCGCGCCGGCCGTCCGCTCGACGGGTTCCGCGCCCTGCACGCTTGGTCCATCGAAGACCGCCCGGCCTTCTGGGACCTCGTCTGGGACTTCTGCCGCGTCATCGGCGACAAGGGCGAACGCGCGCTCGAGAACGGCGACGCCATGCCGGGCGCGCGGTTCTTTCCCGACGCGCGGCTGAACTTCGCCGAGAACCTGCTGCGGGGCTCCGGCGACGGCGACGCCATCGTGTTTCGCGGCGAGGACAAGGCCGAAGCCAAGCTCTCGTTCGACGCGCTGCGCGCGCTGGTGTCGCGCATCCAGCAGGCCCTCGTCGTCGCCGGCGTCGGCGAAGGCGACCGGGTGGCGGCTATGATGCCGAACCGCCCGGAAACCGTCGCCTTCATGCTGGCGACGGCCTCGATCGGCGCGATCTGGTCGTCCTGTTCGCCCGATTTTGGCGAGCGCGGCGTGCTCGACCGGTTCGGCCAGATCGAGCCCAAGGTCTTCGTCACCGTTGACGGCTACTGGTACGCCGGCAAGCGCATCGAGATCGCGCCGAAGCTGAAGCCGATCGTCGACGGCCTGCCGACCGCCCGGCGCACCGTGGTCGTGCCCTATCTCGGCGGCGCGAGCGAGGTGGCGTCGGGCCTGCGCGACGCGGTCCCGCTTGACGGCTTCCTCGAAGGTTTCGAGCCGAAGCCGCTGGCCTTCAAACGCCTTCCCTTCGCCCATCCGCTCTACGTGCTGTTCTCCTCCGGCACCACCGGCGTGCCGAAGTGCATCGTGCATTCCGCCGGCGGCGTGCTGCTGCAGCACCTGAAGGAGCATGTGCTGCACTCCGACATCCGGCCGGGCGACCGCGTGTTCTACTTCACCACCTGCGGCTGGATGATGTGGAACTGGCTGGTGTCGGCGCTGGCGGCGGAGGCCACGCTGCTGCTCTACGACGGCTCGCCGTTCCACCCGACGCCCGCCGTGCTGTTCGACTTCGCGGACGCCGAGGGCATGACGTTCCTCGGGACCTCCGCGAAATGGATCGACGGGGTGAAGAAGCAGGGCCTTCGCCCCCGCGACAGCCACGATCTTTCGACCGTCCGAGCCATCGCCTCCACCGGCTCTCCGCTCGCCGATTCGAGCTTCGACTGGGTCTACGAGGCGGTTAAGAGCGACGTGCAGCTCGCCTCGATCTCGGGGGGCACCGACATCGTCTCCTGCTTCGTGCTCGGCAACCCGCTCGATCCGGTCTGGCGCGGCGAGATTCAGGGGCCGGGCCTCGGCCTCGCGATCGCGGTGCTCGACGACGACGGCCGGCCGATGACGTCCGGCAAGGGCGAGCTGTCCTGCGTGAAGGCCTTCCCCGCGATGCCGATCGGCTTCTGGAACGACCCCGACGGCGCCAAGTACCGCGCGGCCTATTTCGAGCGCTTCGACAACGTCTGGGTGCACGGCGACTTCGCGGAGTGGACCGAGCACGGCGGGCTGATCATCCACGGCCGCTCGGACGCGACGCTCAATCCCGGCGGCGTGCGCATCGGCACCGCGGAGATCTACGCGCAGGTCGAGAAGATGCCGGAGATCACGGAAGCGCTGTGCATCGGCCAGGATTACGACGACGACGTGCGCGTGGTGCTGTTCGTGCGTCTGGCGGAAGGCGTGGAGCTCGACGAGGACCTGACGAAGCGGGTCAAGGCGCGCATCCGCGAGGGCGCGTCGCCGCGGCACGTGCCGGCCAAGGTGGTGGCCGTCGCCGACATCCCGCGCACCAAGTCCGGCAAGATCGTGGAGCTCGCGGTGCGCGAGGTGGTGCACGGACGGCCGGTGAAGAACAAGGAGGCGCTGGCGAACCCCGAGGCGCTCGAGCTCTACGCCGGCCTCGAGGCGCTGAGGAGCTGAGCCTCAGTCGAAGATGTCGCCGTGCTCCTCGACATAGGTGGCGAGGCCGAGCGTGTGGTCGCGGGAATGGCGCTCGGCCAAGTCGGCGTCGCGCGTCTCCAGCGCCTCGATGATCGCGAGATGCTCGACGATCGACCGGCTGGCGCGGTCGTCGCGGCCGATGGTGATCTGGCGCAGGCCGCGCACGTGCACCAAAAGGTTCGCGGTCATCTCGGCGAGGGTCTGCGAACCGCTCAGCCGGATCAGGGTCTGGTGGAACTGGATGTTGGCGGCGGAGTATTCGCCGACGAAGTCCGACGGCTTGTGGCCCTCGTCGAACTTCTCGAACAGCACGCGCAGCTTCCGGATGTCGGCGTCGCTCGCCTGCTCCACGACGAGGCGCGCGGCCATGCTTTCGAGCGCGGCCCAGGCCTGGATCATTTCCACGACCTCGCGCTTGGTCTTCTTGAGCACCATGATGCCGCGGCGGGGCATCGACTTGACGAAGCCTTCCTGCTCCAGCATCGCCACCGCCTCGCGCACGGGCGTGCGGCTGACGCCGAGCCGCTCGGAGAGCTGGCGCTCGTCGATCCACGTCGGTTCCGGCGTGGAGTAGATGTCCATGTTGAGGATCGCCTGCTTGAGCGCGGCGTAGACCTTGGTCTTGAAGGTCTGCTCGGGCGCGAAGCGCTCCAGCACGAGTTCGGACGCCGGCTCTTCAGCGGCAGGCCAGCGCAACGGGACTTTCACGAGCGCGGAATCTCCTGATCCGAGGCGATTGCGCCGGTTATCAGACGTCTGGGCTCTGGCGCACCACGCCTTTCGGATAAGGCGCCAACGCCCGACGCGGCTGTTCTAGCGATTCACGTCGCCAAGAGCATATCGGCGCTTCGATAGGTCGCAACCCGAAACCGCCCCCGGACGGGCGACTGCGTCCGTCCGGGGTGAACTCGCGGTTCATTTCAGGGTTAACCGGGCGTCACGTCCGGTTAACCCTCGGCTGCAACGACGTCAGAGCGCGGCGCCGGCGACGCGGGCCGGACGCTCGTCGACGCCCCTGAGCATATCGACGAGAGTTTTTCCGAGCCGTGCGGGGGATGGGGAGACTCGGATTCCGGCCTCCTCCATGGCGGCGATCTTGTCCTCGGCTCCGCCCTTGCCGCCGGAGATGATCGCG
>NZ_JBHUER010000006.1:122491-130677 GCF_042681025.1 Methylopila henanensis | reverse complement strand
GAACAGGAGCCCCAAACCCCCGCAGCAACCCCTTGGCCTGGTACTCATGTATGTTCATCGGCGGCTCTCGATTTGGACGACGTCAGGACAGCGGCCAGCCGGGCGAACGTCCCCCGCCACGCTTTCGCGGGCGGAGGACGCCGTCCCGATCGGCCGATGGAGGAGGCGGCCGTCAGCCTTCGAAGGCCGGCGGCGCGCCCGAAGCAGGCGCATGCGCGGCGCTTCGACCGAGGTCCGAAGCGGCGCGGGCAGAGACGATCAGGCGTACTACTGCCGCATATCCGGCCGAAGCTCGATCATCTTTTCGACCAAGGCGCCCCGGCGGCGACGGCCGGACCGCCGCCGCCGGAACGCTCCGGCGTCCCCCCACAGGACTTCCGATCTCTCTGGCATTTGGAATGCCATGGTCCTGGGCTGTCAAGCGAAACGCCCCTGCCGCGCCGCGTCATTCGTCGCGGCGACGCAGCATGATCCGGGGCGGCGGATGCAGGTCCGACGCCGCTCATCGGGGCGATCGCGCAGGGATGACGAAGCTACGGGCAACAGGCTCGGCGCTGTCGCGCTCATGAGCCTGAACGTCTCGGATTGCTCGCACCGTCAGGCCCGCGCCTTCGCGCGAGCGCGGCATCGGACATGGATGGTCCGGTCAAGCCGGACCATGACGGCGCGCCCGCGCGCGGCGTCAGCGCTTGCCGTAGAGCACTTCGCGCAGCGCCGGGCTGCGGATCCAGAGCCCGGCCCACAGCACGGCGCCGACATAGACGCCGAACAGCGTGTGGGTGAGCAGCGGACTGCCGATCCGTAGATGGGTCGCGACCGCGCCGCCGAGATAGGCGGTGAGCAGGATCGCGCCGAACACGGCGGACTGCGGGTTGGCGTAGAGCAGCGTCGCCGCGATCTGGATCACGCCGAGCGTGCGCAGCAGCCAGGGGTCGGTCGGCCAGCCGAGCGCCTGCATCGTGTCGGTCACCGGCTGCAGCGGGACCAGCTTGATCGCGCCGTCGGCCAGCAGGAACAGGATGGCGAGGCCGCTCAAGGCGCGGCCGCCCCAGGCCGCCAGCGGGCTGCGGCCTTCGGGCGGGGGCGGCGAGGTGGTCATGGGCGCGCTTTCGCTCGGGGGAAATCGGTCCTCAGATGAGAGCAAAGCCCAGCGCGGGTTTCTGTAGGGTTTAGAAGACGTGGCGCGTGACCGGGCTCAAGCGCGCCGTCATGCCCGCGCCTCCGCGGGCATCCACGACTTCCGTGGAGCTTGACGTCCAAGTCGTGGATACCCGGCTTCGCCGGGCATGACAGCGGCGGATACGCCCGAGCCTGCGTCAGACGCCCAGCCGCACGCCGACCGCGAGGTTGGCGGCGGTCGCCCATTCGCCGGCCGCAGCCTTGGCCCCGCCTTCCGGCTGCACGCGCGTGACCCGGAAGCGGCCGTCGGCGCAGACCACGAGGAAGCCGTCGGGCCCGACGGCCGCAACCTCGCCGAGCTTGCCGGCGATGTCCTTCGGGGTCTTGGCCGGCAGCGGGGTCGCGTCGAGGATCTTGAGCGTCTTGCCGTCGAGCGTGGTCCAGGCGCCGGGCGAGGGGTTGCAGCCGCGGATCAGCCGGTCGATTTGGCTCCAAGGCTTGCCCCAGTCGATCTTCGCGTTGGCCGCGCGGCAGAGGCCCTCGTAGGTGGCCTTGTCCTCATCCTGCTTTATGCGCGGAGCCTTGCCCGCCTTCACCAGATCGACCGCCTCAAGCATGGCCTCGACGCCCATCGGGAACAGACGGTCGAAATAGACCGAGCCCAGCGTGTCCTTCGGGCCGATCGGCGTGGTCTTGGTCAGCAGCACGTCGCCGGTGTCGAGGCCGTCGTCGGGCCAGAAGATCGACAGGCCGGTCTCGGTCTCGCCCTTGATGATCGGCCAGTTGATGGCGGAGGCGCCGCGATAGGCCGGCAGCAGCGAAGGATGGTACTGGATCGAGCCGTGGGTCGGGATGTTCAGGAAGCTCGACGGCACGAACAGCGTGACGAAGGCCATGACCTGCAGGTCGGGCTTCAGCGCGCGGAACGCTTCGGCGACCGCCTCGTCGCGATAGGACGAGGGCTGGCGCACCTCGAGGCCGGCGGCGATCGCCGCCTCCTTCAGCGGGTCGGCCTTCTGGCCGTCCTTCTCCGGCGCGACATAGACCGCGACGACCTCCTCGCCGCGGGCGAGCAGCGCCTCGAGGACCGCCTTGCCGAAGGCCTGCTGGCCGTGGACGACGATGCGCATGGGGTTTCTCCCTTATTTTCCGACGATGCGGCGGCGGCGCCTAGAAACCTAGACAGCTTAACGGTGGCAACCCATCGGCCAACGGCCGCCGGGTCCGTTGTACCCTAAAGCGTCCGTCCCGCACCTCGCCGGTCCGGTCGCCGATCCGCACGAGAGGGGTGATGACCTGCTTTTCATCTCGGCACGCGTGGACGGCGATGAAGACGCCGGGCGGAATCGTCGCAAGCTCGTCGGCTCCGTAGACGATGACCATCGGCGTCTCGGACACCAGCGACAGACGCTCGACCGTGACAGCCGACGCGGCGAAGGCCGCGCTTCCCGCCACAATGACGGCGGCCGCGATCCACGCCCCCGCCCTCATTGTCGCGCCCCTCTGAAACGAAAGGCCCCGCCGTCCTGAGACGGCGGGGCCGGAAGATCAGCTTGGCGCGAAAATCACTCGGCGGCGAGCTTCTGGATCTGGCCGACGGCGCCCGAGCCCTCGATCTCCGCGATCTCGGCGTCGGAGTAGCCGAGCACGCTGCGCAGGATCTCGTCGGTGTGCTCGCCGAGCAGCGGCGAGCGCTCGACCTCGACCGGGCTGCCCGAGAGCTTGATCGGGCTTCCGACCGTCAGGTACTTGCCGCGGGTCGGGTGATCGACCTCGACCACGGTGCCGGTCTCGCGCAGGGCCGGGTCCTCCGCGATCTCCTTCATGGAGAGGATCGGGCCGCAGGGGATGTCGTACTTGTTGAGGATGTCCATGGCCTCGAACTTGTCGTGCTTCATGGTCCACGCCTCGATGCGCGTGAAGATCTCGTTCAGGTGCGGCAGGCGCGCCTTCGGCGTGGCGTAGTTCGGGTCGGTCTTCCAGCCCGGCTCGCCGATGATGTCGCAAATCGGCTCCCACACCGGCGCCTGGGTGATGAAGTAGAGATAGGCGTTGGGATCGTGCTCCCAGCCCTTGCACTTCAGGATGCGGCCCGGCTGGCCGCCGCCCGAGTCGTTGCCGGCGCGCGGGACGGCGTCGCCGAAGGGCACGCCCTCGCCGAATTGGCTGTATTCGCGCAAGGGCCCGCGCTCGAGGCGCTGCTGGTCGCGCAGCTTGACGCGGCAGAGGTTCAGCACCGCGTCCTGCATGGCGCAGTCGACGCGCTGGCCGACGCCGGAATGGGTGCGGTGGAACAGCGCCGTGACGATGCCGAGCGCGAGGTGCAGGCCGGTGCCCGAATCGCCGATCTGGGCGCCCGTCACCATCGGGATGTCGTCGCGGAAGCCGGTCGTCGAGGCCGAGCCGCCGGCGCACTGCGCGACGTTCTCATAGACCTTGCAGTCCTGGTAGCGGCCGGGGCCGAAACCCTTCACGGAGGCCAGGATCATGCGCGGGTTGACCTCCTGGATCTTCTCCCAGGTCAGGCCCATGCGGTCGAGCGCGCCCGGCGCGAAGTTCTCGACCAGCACGTCGCATTCCTTCACGAGCCGCCAGAGCACTTCCTTGCCCTTGGCGTTCTTCGAGTCCAGCGTGATGGAGCGCTTGTTGTGGTTCAGCATCGTGAAATAGAGGCTGTCCACGTCCGGGATGTCCTGGAGCTGCTGGCGCGTGGCGTCGCCGGCGCCGGGGCGCTCCACCTTGATCACGTCGGCTCCGAACCAGGCGAGAAGCTGGGTGCAGGTCGGGCCGGACTGAACGTGGGTGAAGTCCAGGACGCGGACGCCCTCAAGAGCCTTGCTCATGTCATGTTCCCCTTGCGAGACATATGCGGGCGCGCGGGCGTGACCCGTCGGCGCCTCGACGCCATGAGCCCAGATGACGGCGCTGGGGGCCCGTCGTCAATGAGGCTCTGGTATTAGATATACATGGAGATGCGCCCGCCCCGAGGGCCGGAGCCGTCGGGACGGGCGCGAACGAAACGCCTCAAGCTTGGCGCTTCACTTCTTCTTCTTCACCACGCTCTGCGGGTTCAGGCTGCCGATGTTGCCGCTCTCGCTGCCGGCTTCCGGGTCGATCTCGGCGTTGATCAGGGTCGGCTTGCCGGAGTCCATGGCCGCGTCGACCGCGCGCTTCAGCTCGTCCGGGGTCGTGACGTTCACGCCGACGCCGCCGAAGGCCTCCATCATCTTGTCATAGCGCGAGCCCGGCACGAACACCGTGGTGCCCGGATCGCGGCCGGTCGGGTCGACGTCGGTGCCGCGGTAGATGCCGTTGTTGTTGAAGATCACGATGCAGACCGGCAGGTTGTACCGGCAGATCGTCTCGACCTCCATGCCGGAGAAGCCGAAGGCCGAGTCGCCCTCGACCGCCAGCACCGGCTTGCCGGTCTCAACGGCGGCCGCGATCGCGAAGCCCATGCCGATGCCCATCACGCCCCAGGTGCCCACGTCCAGGCGCTTGCGCGGCTGGTACATGTCGATGACGCCGCGGGCGAGGTCGAGCGTGTTGGCGCCCTCGTTGACGAGGATCGCGTCCGGACGCTCCTTGATGACCTGCTTCAGCGCGCCGAGAGCGCCGTGGAAGTCCATGGGCGAGGCGTTCTTGCCGAGCTTCGCCGCCATCTTGGAGATGTTGGCTTCCTTCTTGGCGTTGATCGTCGAGGTCCAGTCGGAGGGGACGCCCGGCCAGCTCGAATCGATGCCGGCGAGCAGGACCTTCACCACCGAGCCGATGTCGCCGACGAGCGGGGCCGCGATCTCGACGTTCGAGTCCATCTCGCGCGGCTCGATGTCGACCTGGATGAACTTCTTCGAGCCGGGCTCGCCCCACTGCTTGCCCTTGCCGTGGCTGAGCAGCCAGTTCAGGCGGGCGCCGAGCAGCAGCACCACGTCCGAGTCCTTCAGCACGGTCGAGCGCGCCGCGCCGGCCGAGAGCGGATGGGTGTCGGGCAGCAGGCCCTTGGCCATGCTCATGGGGATGTAGGGGATGCCCGAACGCTCGACGAGCTCGCGGATGTCGTCGTCGGCCTGGGCGTAGGCCGCGCCCTTGCCGAGGATGATGAGCGGGCGCTTGGCGGACTTCAGCAGGTCGAGCGCGCGCTTGACCGCCGAGGGGGCCGGAATCTGCTCGGGGGCCGCGTCGATCACCTTGACGAGCGAGGCCTCGCCCTTGGCGGCGTCGAGCACCTGGGAGAACAGCTTGGCCGGCAGGTCGAGATAGACGCCGCCCGGACGGCCCGAGACCGCGGCGCGGATGGCGCGCGCGACGCCGATGCCGATGTCCTCCGCGTGCAGCACGCGGAACGCCGCCTTGCAGAGCGGCTTCGCGATCGCGAGCTGGTCCATCTCCTCGTAGTCGCCCTGCTGCAGGTCGACGATCTCACGCTCGGACGAGCCCGAGATCAGGATCATGGGGAAGCAGTTGGTGGTGGCGTTGGCGAGCGCGGTCAGGCCGTTCAGGAAGCCCGGCGCCGACACCGTCAGGCACACGCCCGGCTTCTTGGTGAGGAAGCCGGCGATGGCGGCGGCGTTGCCGGCGTTCTGCTCGTGGCGGAAGGAGATGACGCGGATGCCTTCGGCCTGCGCCATGCGGCCGAGATCGGTGATCGGAATGCCAGGCACGCCATAGATGGTCTCGATGCCGTTCAGCTTCAGCGCGTCGATGACGAGGTGAAAGCCATCGGTGAGCTCGGGCTCGGCCTGGACCTGCGCGTCCACGACAGGGGCGAGAGCCGCTTCTTCCGGGTGGACCTTCAATGCCGTGACAGTGGACATGGGACGTATTCCTCCAGAGTGCTTTTTTTGGCGCTTCCGGCCGCCGGGCGGCCCGCAGTCCCGATGCGGCCGTCTTGCGGGGCCGCTCGCTTCGCTTCGCGTGGACGTGGCTCTTCGGCCCTGGAGTCCCCGCTTTCCGCTCCGACGTTCGGCCGGATCGCGGACGGGGCGGGCGGCGGCCTTCGCGCGCCTCGCCCGCAGTTCCATCCGCTCCGACCGGTCGCGCCGGCCTTTGAGGTCGGCCAAAAACTGGCATGCCAGATACAAAGCTGTCAACGAAATCAGCGCTCTCCGGCGTCACGATCGTTGCTGCAGCGCAAGAACGCCAAGGGATTCCGGCGTCTCGTCCCAGCCCGTGACGCCGCTTTGGCATGCCAGATGCCAATCATCCTTATCCTTTCGTCCTATGCGGCAGCAGCGCGCATAAGACATTGCGTCGCACCTTCTATCGATATTGCAATAGCCTAGCTCGATCGCCCGATTTTGTGTCGCAACGCAGCATTTCCGCGCTGCGGCGCACGCCCTCTTGCGCCGCTGGCATTTCGGACACCAGGATGACGAACTCGTGAGCGGGCTGTGATGACCGTTACGCGAACAAGAAAACACGAGGGTAGGAAATGACATCAGCGCTTGGAGCCGGCGAACCCGGCCAACGCGTCAGCGACGCCTATCGCTGGACGCAGCTCGTCATCGGCGTCGTCTGCATGGTGATGATCGCCAATCTTCAGTACGGCTGGACGTTCTTCGTCCCCGACATTCAGGCGAAGTTCGGCTGGGATCGCGCCGCGATCCAGTGGGCCTTCACGCTGTTCGTGCTGTTCGAGACCTGGCTGGTGCCGGTCGAGGGCTGGTTCGTCGACAAGTACGGCCCGCTGGTCGTGGTCGCCTTCGGCGGCGTGCTGTGCGGCGTCGGTTGGGTGATCAACGGATACGCGACCTCGCTGACCGGCTTCTACATCGGCCAGGTCATCGCCGGCGTCGGCGCGGGCGCGGTCTACGGCACCTGCGTCGGCAACGCGCTGAAGTGGTTCCCGGACAAGCGCGGCCTCGCCGCCGGCATCACCGCGGCGGGCTTCGGCGCGGGCGCGGCGCTGACCGTGGCGCCGATCCAGTCCATGATCGCCAATTCCGGCTACCAGGCCGCCTTCATCTGGTTCGGCATCGGCCAGGCGGTGGTCATCTGCGTGATGTCGACGCTGCTGCGCGGCCCCAAGGCCGGCCAGACGCCGAAGGTCGCCGTCAACGCCGCCAACATCCAGAGCCGCCGCGACTACCGCCCCGGCGAGGTCGCCCGCCAGCCGATCTTCTGGCTGATGTACTTCATGTTCGTCATCGTCGGCGCCGGCGGCCTGATGATCACCGCGAACCTCAAGCCGATCGCGGCCGACCTGCACATCGACAAGATCCCCGTCACGCTCGTCGGCCTCACCATGACGGTCGTGACCTTCTCCGCCACCATCGACCGCGTCCTGAACGGCCTCACCCGCCCGTTCTTCGGCTGGATCTCCGACAAGATCGGCCGCGAGAACACCATGTTCGTGGCCTTCGCCATGGAAGGCGTCGGCATCTACATGCTCTACCTCTGGGGCCACGACCCGGTGTGGTTCGTGCTGCTCTCGGGCTTCGTGTTCTTCGCCTGGGGCGAGATCTACTCGCTGTTCCCGGCGACCTGCACCGACACCTTCGGCTCGAAGTTCGCCGCCACCAACGCCGGCATGCTCTACACGGCCAAGGGCACCGCGGCGCTGCTCGTGCCGCTCGCGAACTACCTGCAGCAGGCGCAGGGCGTGTGGGACGGCGTGTTCCTGATCGCCGCCGGCGCCAACATCCTCGCCTCGCTGCTCGCGATCACCGTGCTGAAGCCCTGGCGGCGCAGCGTGGTGGCGAACGCCCGCGCCGAGGCTCCGGTCGCGGCCTCCGGCCCGCACGGCGTGCCGGCCGAGTGACCTGATCGCTGCGGACCCCGGACGGGCGCTCTCCCACGCCCGTCTCCCGCGGCCACTCCGCCCCCCGGCGCCCGCGCCGGGGGGCTTTTCGTTCGCGGCGCGCGCAAAAGGCCGGGGAACCAAAGTTCTATCCGTTCGCCCCAAACGCGTTGTCATGGTCCGGCTTGACCGGACCATCCATGTCTGGCGTCGCACTCGACGCTCAAGACGGGTCCTCCGGTCAAGCCGGAGGACGACGCGCGGACAGGACGGCGCTCTATCGGTCGGCCATACGGCTCGACTGCATCGGGCGCGCTCCAGCAAAAAA
>NZ_JBHUER010000006.1:112885-122482 GCF_042681025.1 Methylopila henanensis | reverse complement strand
TTTTTCGGCTCGCCGTCCGCGTCACTGCGTGCGGGCGAAGGTCTCGTCGAAGGAGTAGCCGGCGCCGCGGACCGTGCGGATCGGGTCGAGCTGGCGGCCGCGGTTGATCGCCTTGCGCAGCCGGCCGACATGCACGTCGACCGTGCGCTCGTCGATGTAGACGTCGTGGCCCCAGACCCCGTCGAGAAGCTGCTCGCGCGAGAACACCCGGCCAGCCGACTGCATCAGGAACTCGAGCAGCTTGAACTCGGTCGGTCCGAGATGGACCTCGCGCGCCTGCCGATGCACCCGGTGGGACTGGCGGTCGAGCTCGATGTCGCCGGCCTTGAGCACGTTCGCCACATGCTCGGGTTTCGCCCGGCGCAGCAGCGCCCGCACCCGCGCCACGAGCTCCGGCACCGAGAACGGCTTGACCACGTAGTCGTCCGCGCCTGTGGCGAGGCCGCGCACGCGCTCGGCCTCCTCGCCGCGGGCGGTCAGCATGATGATCGGCAGCCGCTCGGTCTCGGGCCGCGTGCGCAGCCGCCGGCACAGCTCGATGCCGGACAGGCCCGGCAGCATCCAGTCGAGAAGGATGAGGTCCGGAGTCGCCTCGCGCAGCCGGGTCTCGGCCTCGTCGCCGCGCGCCACCGCCTCGACGGCGTAGCCCTCGGCCTCGAGGTTGTAGCGCAGCAGCAGCGCCAGCGCTTCCTCGTCCTCGACGATCATCACCCGTGGGGTCATCGGCTCACCCCTGATACTCGATCTTGGTCGAGCTCGTGGTGTCGCCCTTGGGGCGATCGTCCAGCAGCGGCTCGCCGTTGACGAGATAATAGATGGTTTCGGCGATGTTGGTGGCGTGGTCGCCGATGCGCTCGACGTTCTTGGCGCAGAACAGCAGATGGGCGCAGAACCCGATGTTGCGCGGGTCCTCCATCATGTAGGTCAGCAGCTCGCGGAACAGCGAGGTGTAGAGCGAGTCGATCTCGCCGTCGCGGCGCCACACCTCCATAGCGCGGGCTTCGTCGCGCTGGGTGTAGGCGTCGAGCACCTCCTTGAGCTGGCCGAGCGTCAGGTCGGAGATGTGCTCCACGCCGTGGGCGAGCTTCGGCGGCTGAAACTGGCCGTCGAGCGCGATGACGCGCTTGGCGATGTTCTTGGCGAGATCGCCGATGCGCTCGAGGTCGTTCGCGATGCGCAGCGCCGCCACCACCTCGCGCAGGTCGATCGCGACCGGCGCGCGCTTGGCGATGGTGAGGATGGCGCGCTCCTCGATCTCGTGCTGCAGCCGGTCGATCGAGCGGTCCCACTCGATCACGCGGCGGGCGAGCGGGCTGTCGCGCTTCAGCAGGGCGCCGACGGATTCGGCGACGAGCTTCTCGCAGAGCCCGCCCATCTCGGCGAGCTTGTCGCCCAGCTCCTTCAGGTCGGCGTCGAAGGCGCTGACGATGTGGTCGGTCATCAGGGTCATGGAGGGATCTCCCCGGGGAACGCGCGGGCTCAGCCGAAGCGGCCGGTGATGTAGTCCTGGGTGCGGCGGTCGTTCGGGCTCGTGAAGATGCGCTCGGTCGGACCGCCCTCGACGAGGACGCCGAGATGGAAGAACGCGGTGCGCTGCGACACGCGCGCGGCCTGCTGCATCGAATGCGTCACGATCACGATCGTGAAGTTCTGGCGCAGCTCGTCGATCAGCTCCTCGATCTTCGCGGTCGCGATCGGGTCGAGCGCCGAGCACGGCTCGTCCATCAGGATGATCTCAGGCGAGACCGCGATGGCGCGGGCGATGCAGAGGCGCTGCTGCTGGCCGCCGGAGAGGCCGGTGCCGCTGTCGTCGAGCCGGTCCTTGACCTCGTTCCAGAGGCTCGCCTTGCGCAACGAGTCCTCGACGATCTCGTCGAGCTCGGCCTTGGAGCGGGCGAAGCCGTGGATGCGCGGGCCGTAGGCCACGTTCTCGTAGATCGACTTCGGGAACGGGTTCGGCTTCTGGAACACCATCCCGACGCGGGCGCGGAGCTGCACCACGTCGAGCGACGGGTCGTAGATGTCCTGGTCGTCGATGGTGATCAGCCCGGTGACCCGGCAGATCGAGATCGTGTCGTTCATGCGGTTGATGCAGCGCAGGAACGTCGACTTGCCGCAGCCCGAGGGCCCGATGAAGGCGGTGACGGCGCGCTCGGCGATGTCGATCGATACGTCCTTGAGGGCGTGCTTCTCGCCGTAGTGCACGTTGACGTTCTTGGCGACGATCTTGGGGTTCGCCACCGCGTCGGGGGCGGCGGCGCCCGTCGCGGACGGCTTGGTGAGGGCTGCGGTCGCGTCCATGGTCGAAACTCCGTGTGTCACGCTCTCACCACCGCCGCTCGAAGCGCTTGCGCAGCAGGATCGCGAGCCCGTTCATGAGGAAGAGGAACAGCAGCAGCACGATGATGGCCGCCGAGGTCTTGGCCTGGAAGGCGACTTCCGGCAGGTCCGACCAGAGGTAGATCTGGACGGGCAGCGCCGTGGTGGCCGAGGTCAGGCCGGTCGGCACGTCGACGATGAAGGCCACCATGCCGATCAGCAGCAGCGGCGCGGTCTCGCCGAGGGCGTGGGCCATGCCGATGATGGTGCCGGTCATGATGCCGGGCATCGCGAGCGGCAGCGTGTGGTGGAACACCGCCTGCTGGTGCGAGGCGCCGACGCCGAGCGCGGCCTCGCGGATCGAGGGCGGCACCGCCTTCAGCGCGGCGCGGCTCGCGATGATGATCGTGGGCAGCACCAGCAGCGCCAGCACGAAGCCGCCGACCACCGCGGAGGAGCGCGGCATGCCGAAGAAGTTCAGGAACACCGCGAGGCCGAGCAGGCCGTAGACGATCGAGGGCACCGCGGCGAGGTTGTTGATGTTGATCTCGATGATGTCGGTCAGCCGGTTCTTCGGCGCGAACTCCTCGAGATAGACCGCCGCGCCGACGCCGACGGGCAGGCAGATCACGAGCGTCACGAACATCGTGAAGATCGAGCCGACCAGCGCGCCGAGGATGCCGGCCTGTTCGGCCTCGCGCGAGTCGCCCGAGGTGAAGAAGTCGACGTTGAAGCTCGTCTCGACCAGGCCCTTGGCCTTCAGCGTCTCGAGCCAGGCGATCTCCTGATCGCCGAGGCGGCGCTCGCTCTCGGGCGTGGCGTAGGCCAACACCTTCCAGGCGTCGGCCTGCGCCGCGTTCTGGTTCTCGAGCGGCACGAGCACGTCGCCCTCGACCCGGTTCGCCGACAGGCTGCGCACCTTGACGAGGCCGCCGTTGATCGCGACCAGCCGGCTCGGCAGCTTCTCGTCCAGCGTCTCGGCGCCGGACGAGTCCTTGAACCGGTTCTCGAAATCGGCGGCCTCGCCGGCGAGCGTCTCCATCTGCGCGCGCAGGCTCTCGGCGTCGGAATCGATCTTGGCGAGCGCGTTGCGCGCCACCGTGATCCCGCTCTCGTCGCCCGCGCCGTTGGCGGCGGCGAGCGCCTTTTCGGCCGCGGGCCGGTCGGCCAGCACGCCATCGCGGAGCGTCTTGATCCGCTCGACCTCGAACCGGCGCGCGCGCGCCGTCTCGGACAGGTCGTTCTTGATCTCGGCCAGGTCGTCGGCGAAGGCCGGCGCGGTGGTCTCGATCACGATCGAGCCGGTCACGCCGGACGGCGTCGCGACGCCCTCGCCCGGCTCCTCCTCGACGGAGGTGACCGCGCCCTTGAAGTAGAGGTCGGCGTCGTCGGAGAACTGCGCGCGGGTCTGGACGGTCTGGCCGATCAGGTTCGGGTTGGCCATGATCTCGGCGCGGAGCTCGTCCGCTGCTCCGCTCGACAGCAGGCCGTTGAGCTTGCGGCGCTCGGCGCGGCCGGACACCTGCGGGAACAGCGCGCCGTAGCTCTCGCGGATCGCCGCGGTGTAGTCGCCGCGGGCGAGCGACGAGCGCGAGCGGTCGCCGTCCGGATCGACCTTGTCGGCGGTCGGCCGCGCGTCGATCGTGAGATGCGTCACGGTGAAGGCGGGCCACGCCTTCACGAGGATGTCGGAGATCAGCACCACCAGGAAGAGGGCGGAGAACGCCAGCGCGGCGACGCCGTAGGCGCGGAAGCGGGCTTCGGCGCGGTAGCGCTTGCGCACGCGGGCGCGGGAGGCGTCGGCGCTGAGGCCGCGGGAGGAGCCGGCGGCGGTTGCGGTCATCTCAGTCATACTGCTCTCGGTACTTCTGGACGATGCGGAGCGCGATGAAGTTCAGCACCAACGTGAAGAAGAACAGCACGAAGCCGAGCGCGAAGGCCGACAGCGTCTTGGGGCTGTCGAACTCCTGATCGCCGACGAGCAGCGTCTTGATCTGCACGGTGACGGTGGTGACCGCCTCGAGCGGGTTGAAGGTCAGGTTGCCGGCGAGGCCCGCCGCCATGACCACGATCATGGTCTCGCCGACGGCGCGGGAGATCGCGAGCATGAAGGCCGACACGATGCCCGGCAGCGCCGCGGGAAGGATGACCTTCTTGATGGTCTCCGACTTGGTGGCGCCCATGCCGTAGGAGCCGTCGCGCAGCGACTGCGGCACGGCGTTGATCACGTCGTCGGACAGCGACGACACGAAGGGAATGATCATCACGCCCATGACGAGGCCGGCCGCGAGCGCGCTCTCGGAGGCGACGTTGAGGCCGAGCAGCTCGCCGGTGTTGCGGATGAACGGCGCGACGGTGAGGGCCGCGAAGAAGCCGAACACCACGGTCGGCACGCCGGCCAGCACCTCCAGCACCGGCTTCGCGATCCCGCGCACCCGGGGGCTGGCGTATTCCGCCATGTAGATCGCGGAGAACAGGCCGATGGGCCCCGCCACCAGCATGGCGATCAGCATGATCAGCGTGGTGCCCGCGAACAGCGGCACGGCGCCGAAGCTGCCCGAGGCGCCGACCTGGTCGGCGCGGATCGCGGTCTGCGGCGACCAGTGCAGCCCGAACAGGAAGTCGTGCCAGGGGTACTTGGAGAAGAACCGCAGCGTCTCGAACAGCACCGAGAACACGATGCCGACGGTGGTGAGCACCGCGACCGCGGAGCAGGCCAGCAGCACCACCTTCACCACCCGCTCGACGCGGTTGCGGGCGCGGAACTCCGGCGAAAGCTGGCGCGCGGCCCAGCCGAAGCCGACGAGCGCGAGCGCGCCGCCGAAGATCAGCAGAGCCCAGTCGGCCAGCCCACGCCACATTGCGAAGGCGTCGGCGCCGGCCTGCACGCCGGCGGGCGCGTCCGGAACCTGACCGCCGTTGGCGAGAGTCACGATCTCGCGCATGCGGGTCGAGCGCTGCAGCTCGTCGGTCGGGACGAGATGCTGCGGCAGCGCCGACAGCGCCTGCATCTCGACGAAGCGCGGCGCGAACGGCTGCCAGAGCAGCAGCAGGAGCAGCATCGGGGCGACCGCCGCCACCGCGAGGTAGAAGCCGTGATAGCTCGGCAGCGAGTGCATCCGCGCGCCGCCGGGCGCGACGCCCGCGACCGCGAAAGCGACGCCCTTCTGGCGTCCGGCCAGATAGGCGCCGACGCCCACGAGGACCATTGCGACGATGTAGATCAATGTCATCCGCTGAGCGCTCCGCCCGCTCGAAACCCGGACCGTTCCGGGCCGCTTCCCGCCTGACAGGCGGACGGCGCCGCGAGCTTCAGCCCGCGGCGCCGCGTCGTCATGTCAGCCGATCAGGAGGCCGGCGCGCCGATGACGGCGAGGTTCTTGGCGGCGTCCTCGGCGCTGTGCGCCTCGGTCTTCGGGAGCGGCACGAGGCCCTTCTCCGAGAGATAGCCTTCCTCGCCCATCGCCTTGTCGGAAGCGTATTCGGCGATGAACTCCTTGAGGCCCGGGACCACGCCGACGTGCTGCTTCTTGAAGTAGACGTAGAGCGGGCGGGAGACCTTGTAGGAGCCGTCGGCGATCGCCTCGAAGGTCGGGGCCTTGCCTTCGACCGCGGCGCCCTTGATCTGCGACGCGTTCTCTTCAAGGAACGAGTAGCCGAAGATGCCGACCGCCTTCGGGTTGGCCTCGAGCTTCTGGACGATCAGGTTGTCGTTCTCGCCGGCGTCGATATAGGCGCCGTCCTCGCGGATGGTCTTCCAGGCCTTGTCAAAGGCCTTGGCGTCGGACTTCTTCAGCGCGGCGAGGCTTTCGACCTTCTCGGCGCCCTTCTCCATCACGAGCTCGAGGAAGGCGTCGCGGGTGCCCGAGGTCGGGGGCGGGCCGAGCACTTCGATCTTCTCGGCCGGCAGCGACGGGTCGATGTCGTTCCAGGCCTTGTAGGGGTTCGCGACCGGCTTGCCGTCCGGGCCCGGCACTTCCTTGGCGAGCGCCAGGAAGATCTGCTGGCGGGTCAGCTTGAAGTCCGGACCCTTCTTGGAGTTGGCGACCACGATGCCGTCGAAGCCGACCTTCAGCTCGACGATCTCGGTGACGCCGTTCTTCTGGCAGTCGTCGAACTCGGACTTCTTGATCGCGCGCGAGGCGTTGACGCCGTCCGGATGGCCGGCGCCGACGCCGGCGCAGAACAGCTTGAGGCCGCCGCCGGTGCCGGTCGACTCGACGACCGGGGTCTTGAACTGGCCGGCCTTGCCGAACTGCTCGGCGGCCGCGGTGGTGAACGGATACACCGTCGACGAGCCGACGATGCGGATCTGGTCGCGGGACTGGGCGCTGGCGGCGCCCGCGGCGAGCACGCCGGCGAACGCGAGCGCGATGGTGCTGGACATCGTGAAGAGCTTCACGCGGCCTCTCCTGTTGATCGTCATGATCGTCGTTAATGCGGTGTCGTCAAAGACGGTTTCGGAGGTAGGTTCCGGCCGTCCCGACCCGCGTCCTGCGCGGGTTCGGCCGGAACCTAGCCCCGTGTGATCTCGCTTCTATGACTCTTGCGTGACGTCTGGATGACAGCGCGAACGCCTGAGAATTCCGGGCGCGCGAGTCAGCCTGCAGCTTCGGGCGTCACTCTCGCCCAGGCTCGCCGAACCAGCCTCGTCGTCCTCCGGCTTGACCGGAGGCCCCATGTCGGGATCTAGCGCCACGCCGGAGATGGATCGTCCGGTCAAGCCGGACCATGACGAAGGGGCCAAAAGCGGAGGCCGCTGGCGTCACCCCGCCAGCCGCGCGCCTTCCGGCGCGGGCTTCGGCGGGGCCGCGCCGTCGAGCGTGACGGTGAAGCGGGCGCCCTCGCCCAGACGGCTCTCGATCAGAAGCTGGCCGGCGTGCCGCGTGAGGATGTGCTTGGCGAGCGCGAGCCCCAGCCCGGTGCCGCCGGCCTCGCGGCTCGCCTGCACGTCGCCGCGGTAAAAGCGCTCCGTCAGCCGCGGCAGGTCCTCCGGCGGGATGCCGGGTCCGTAGTCGCGCACCACGAGGCGGGCCGCCTGCGGGCCCTCGCCGCCTTCGACCGCGACGTCGACGCGGCCGCCGGAGCGGCCGTACTTGACGCCGTTCTCGACGAGGTTCTCCACCACGCGGATCAGCTCGTCGCGGTCGCCGCGGACCCAGACCGGCGTCTCCGGCAGCGCGACCGCGATCTCGACGCCGCGGTCGGCGGCGAGCGGCCCGAGCGCGTCCGCCACGTTGCGCGCGATCGGGGCGAGCTCGACCAGCGCGTCCGGCCGCACATGGGCTTTCAGTTCGATGCGCGACAGCGACAGCAGGTCGTCGATCAGCCGCGACATCCGCGTCGCCTGGGAGCGCATGATCTCGAGGAACCGCTCGCGCGCCTTCTCGTCGTTCCGGGCCGGGCCTTGCAGCGTCTCGATGAAGCCGAGCAGCGAGGCGAGCGGCGTCCTGAGCTCGTGGCTCGCGTTCGCGACGAAGTCGACGCGGGTGCGCTCCGCCCGGCGCTGCGCGGTCAGGTCGCGCAGCGCGAGCACGATCGCGCGCGGCCCCTGCGGCCCGATCGCCGCCGGCGCCACATGGGCCTCGATCCAGCGCTCCACCGGCACCCGCTCGGAGTAGCTGACGAGCGCCGGGCGAGCGAGCGACGCCGCCTCCTTCACGGCGGCCAGCACCTCCGGCACGCGCAGCGCGAACGACACCGGGTCGCCGACGCGGATGGTCGGCAGCGCGGCGCCGGCGTGGGCGTTGAAGGCGAGCACGACGCCGCGCGGATCGAGCACCAGCGTCGGGCCCGGCAGGCCCTGCAGCAGCAGAAGCGTCTGCGGCCCGACGATGGCGTCGGCGGGGTTCGCCCGGCTCCGCGACGCCTCCGCCGGCGTCCGCCGCGCAGGCGCCACGATGGTCGCGAGCGCGACGAAGGCGAAGGCGAGCAGCGCCTCGACCGGCCCGAGCCGCCGGGCGGCCACGAAGGCCGCGAGCGCGGCCGCGACCGCGACGAGGGTCCAGCCGGCCCGGCGCAGGCGCATGGCCGCGCGCGAGGAGGCGCGGTCGGGTCGGGTCGGGTCGGCGTCGGTCATGATGCTCCGAAGGATAGGAGGGGTAAGGCCGCGGGCGCGCCGGCGCCGCTGGCCAAACCGGAAAGAGACGCCACCTTCATGACGCCCCCGCGACGTCCGCGGCGCGCAGCAGGAGACGCCTTCCCGTGACGAAGAAAGCCAAGCCAAGCGTCCGCCGCAAGCCCCGCGTCGCAGCCCCCGAGACGGAGGACGCCATCCTCGACAGCGTCGTTCCCGAAAGCATGGGCGACGCGCCGAAGGTGACGATCTCCGGGATCGCGGTCGATCTCGACGAACCGGAGCTGCCCGCCGCGATCGAGGACGCGGCGCTCGCGAGCGGCGGCTTCCCCTACGCCAAGCGGCTCAAGGCCGAGGAGTACGAGGAGCCGCTCGTCCGGCTCCAGATCGAGCTCCTCAAGCTGCAGGCCTGGGCCAAGCAGTCGGGAGAGCGCATCGTCGTGGTGTTCGAGGGCCGCGACAGCGCCGGCAAGGGCGGCGTCATCCAGCGCGTGACCGAGCACATGAACCCGCGCAACGCCCATGTGATCGCGCTCGGAAAGCCGTCGCCGGACGAGGCCGGGCAATGGTATTTCCAGCGCTACCTCAAGCACATGCCGACCGCCGGCGACATCACGCTGTTCGACCGCTCCTGGTACAACCGCGCCGTGGTGGAGCCGGTGATGGGCTTCTGCACCGCGGAGCAGTCCGCGCGCTTCCTGGAGGAGGCCCCGCGGGTGGAGCGGCTGCTGGTCGACGACGGCGTGCGGCTGTTCAAGTTCTTCCTCACCATCGGCCGCGAGATGCAGATCAAGCGGCTGCACGACCGCCGGCACGACCCGCTCAAGCGCTGGAAGCTGTCGCCGATCGACTACGCTGGGCTGAATCTTTGGGAGCCGTACTCCCACGCGATCGAGCAGATGCTGGCCGCGACCCACACCGCCGCAGCGCCCTGGACCGTGGTCCACGCGAACGACAAGCGCAGGCTCAGGCTCGCCTGCATCCGCCACCTGCTGCTCCACATCCCCTATCGCGGCCGCGACCTGAAGGCGATCGGCGGCAATGACGAGCGCATCGTGATGGACGCGCCGGCCTTCCTCCACGCCGGCGGCGAGAGCTAAGGTCTGAGCCCTCAGCGCCGGCGGGCGAGTCCGCGCCGGTAGAGCGTCGAACGGCTCACGCCGAGCCTACGCGCGGCCTCGGCGACATTGCCGCCGGCCGCC
>NZ_JBHUER010000006.1:0-112879 GCF_042681025.1 Methylopila henanensis | reverse complement strand
CTCGGCGAGCGCGGCGTCGATCGCCGCCTGCCGGGCGGCGTCGAGCCCGCCCTCCGCCGGGGCCGAAGCCGGCGCCGCGGGCGGGCACGCGTCGCGCGCCGCCGGCGGAAGCAGGTCCGGGCCGACCGTCTCGCCCGGCTCCGACAGCGCGATCATCGCCCGCATCGCGCCCACGATCTCGCGGTGGTTGCCGGGCCAGGCGAAGGCCGCCATGCGCTCGACCGTCTCGGGCGCCAGCCGGCGCCCGCCGGTCGGCAGCGTCGCCCAGAGCGCGGCGAGCGCGGCGCGGCGGTCGGGCAGCTGGCGGAAGGCCGGCAGCTCGAAGGCGTATTGCGCGATCCGGTAATAGAGGTCGGCCCGGAACCGGCCGTCCGCGACCATCGCCGCGAGGTCCTGATGCGTCGCCGAGACCAGCCGCACGTCGATCGGGTGCGGCCGGCTCCCGCCGAGCGGCGTGACCGCGCGCTCCTGCAGCGCGCGCAGCAGGCGCGCCTGCAGCCCGAGCGGCATGTCCCCGATCTCGTCCAGCAGCAGAACGCCGCCGTCGGCTTCGCGCAGCAGGCCCTTGGAGCCGGCCCGGCGCGCGCCGGTGAAGGCGCCCTCCTCGTAGCCGAACAGCTCGGCCTCGATCAGCGTCTCCGGCAGGGCGGCGCAGTTCACGGCGACGAACGCCCTGTCGGCCCTGCGGCTCAGCGCGTGGACGGCGCGCGCGAACACCTCCTTGCCGGCGCCGGTCTCGCCGCGGATCAGCACGGGCACGTCGCCGTCGACCAGCCGCGCCGCGCGGGCGAGGTCGGCGCGGGTCGCCGCGTCGAAGGCGGGGCCCGCCTCGGCCCGCGCGGGCTCGGGCGTCGCGGCCGGGGCCGGCTTCGGCGGCGCGTCGAGCGTGACCCCGCCGACCGGCTTCGGGCCCGGCCGCAGCCGCGCGTGCAGCTCGACGCCCTCGCGCGACCGCAGCCGGGAGACCTGATCGAAGCGCTGGGGCGCGCCGTCGAACAGGTCGCGGAACGAGCGCGCGCCGAGCGCGTACCAGTCGATGCCGAGCAGCCGCAGCGCATGGCGGTTGGCGGCCACCAGCCGCGAGCCGCGGAAGGCGAGCAGCCCCTCCTGCGCGGTGCCGAGCAGCGCCGGATCGGCGTGCAGGCGGATCACCTCGGCGTCGGCGAGGCTCTCCTCGAACATGCGCCGTTCGATCTGGTCCACGGCGAGGCGCGTGAGCTCCAGCGCGTGGGCCGGCGGCGCCGCGGCGGGACCGGACAGGTCGATCGCCCCCAGCAGCGCGCCGTAGGGGTCGAAGATCGGGGTGGCCGCGCAGGTGAGGATGCGGTGCGGCTCGAAGTAATGCTCCGCCCCGCGCACCTCGATCGGGCGGCGCTCCAAGAGCGCGGCGCCGATGGCGTTGGTGCCGGTGGCGGCCTCGCTCCAGGCGACGCCCGGCCTGAGCGCGACGCCGGCGGCCTTGCCCGCGAAGCCGGCGTCGCCGGCGGCGTCCAGCACCACGCCGGCGGCGTCGGTCAGGATCGCGATCGCGCCGCTGTCGCGCGCCTCCCGCCTGAGCGCCGCGAGCTCCGGCCGGCTGGCGCGCAGCAGCCGCTCGTTGCGCTCGCGGTGTTCTTTCAGCCGCTCCATCGGCTCCGGCTCGATCAGGGGCCCGTGATGGCTGTCGAAGCCCCGCTCGGCGCAGCGCTGCCACGACTTGAGGATCGCGGGCGGCACGAGCCCGGACGGGGTGGCGCGGCGGCCGAAGAAGGCGTGGCGCGCGGCGAGCACGTCGGCGCGCGGAGCGTCGGACTCCATGGACGTCTGCTCTCCCTTGCGACGCAGGATGCGACAGGCGCCGCGTCCCGTTCTGTTGCTTTTCGCGACAGTTTTCCACAGGCCGCCGCCGTCCGTCCATCCCACCTTCGGGCGGTCGGGGCTCCCCGCGGGAATCCATGGGCCCGCTCAGGCGCTTGCCGCGACCGCGCTGGCGTGCTGCGGCGCAGCGCGGGCGGCTGGCACGGTCCCTGCGTCGAGGCCGGCGGCGACAAGACCACCTCTTCAGGGAGAGACGACGTGAACAAGCCGGAACGCCTGGAAGCCTTCACCAAGCACCCGTTCAAGGAGCGCTACGACAACTTCATCGGCGGCCGCTTCGTCGCGCCCGTCGGCGGGCGCTACTTCGAGAACACCAGTCCGATCACGGGGGCTAAGATCTGCGAGATCGCCCGCTCGCAGAAGGAAGACGTCGAGCTCGCCCTCGACGCCGCCCACAAGGCCAAGGACGCCTGGGGCCGCACCTCTCCGGCCGAGCGCGCCTCGCTGCTGCTCAAGATCGCCGACGTGATGGAGGAGAACCTCGACCTCATCGCGCTGGCCGAGACCTGGGACAACGGCAAGCCGATCCGCGAGACCACGGCGGCCGACATTCCGCTGGCGATCGACCACTGGCGCTACTTCGCGGGCTGCGTGCGCGCGCAGGAAGGCGCGCTGTCGGAGATCGACCACGACACCGTCGCCTACCACTTCCACGAGCCGCTCGGCGTCGTCGGCCAGATCATCCCGTGGAACTTCCCGATCCTGATGGCGGTGTGGAAGCTCGCGCCCGCGCTCGCCGCCGGCAACTGCGTGGTGCTGAAGCCGGCCGAGCAGACCCCCGCCTCCATCATGGTGGTGGCCGAGCTGATCGCCGACATCCTGCCGCCCGGCGTGCTGAACATCGTCAACGGCTTCGGCCTCGAGGCCGGCAAGCCGCTGGCCTCCTCCAACCGGATCGCCAAGATCGCCTTCACCGGCGAGACCACGACCGGCCGGCTGATCATGCAGTACGCCAGCCAGAACCTGATCCCGGTGACGCTGGAGCTCGGCGGCAAGTCGCCGAACATCTTCTTCTCGGACGTGACCGCGGAGGACGACGACTTCTTCGACAAGGCGATCGAGGGCTTCGTCATGTTCGCCCTCAACCAGGGCGAGGTCTGCACCTGCCCGAGCCGCGCGCTGGTGCATGAGAAGATCTACGACCGCTTCATCGAGCGGGCGATCCAGCGCGTGAATGCGATCAAGCTCGGCTCGCCGCTCGACCCCTCCACCATGGTGGGCGCGCAGGCCTCGTCGGAGCAGCTCGAGAAGATCCTGAGCTACATCGACATCGGCAAGCAGGAGGGCGCCGAGCTGCTGGCCGGCGGCGGCCGCAGCGAGCTCGGCGGCGACCTCGCCGGCGGCTACTACGTCAAGCCGACGGTGTTCAAGGGCCACAACAAGATGCGGATCTTCCAGGAGGAGATCTTCGGCCCGGTGCTCTCGGTCACGACCTTCAAGGACGACGACGAGGCGCTCTCGATCGCCAACGACACGCTCTACGGCCTCGGCGCCGGCGTCTGGACCCGCGACGGGACCCGCGCCTACCGCTTCGGCCGCGCGATCCAGGCCGGCCGCGTGTGGACCAACTGCTACCACGCCTACCCCGCCCACGCGGCCTTCGGCGGCTACAAGCAGTCCGGCATCGGCCGCGAGACCCACAAGATGATGCTCGACCACTACCAGCAGACCAAGAACATGCTGGTCAGCTACAACCCGAAGAAGCTCGGCTTCTTCTGATCCTCGACGCGCTCACGGCGAGACGACGGGAAAGGGCGGCTCCGGCCGCCCTTTTTCATGCCGATCACCGCCCCTTCACGAAGTCCACGAACGCCCGCAGCGGCGGGGGCATGTGGCGGCGGCCATGGTAGTAGAGCTGCGGGCCTGAAAACTCCTGCCACCAGTCCTCGAGCACGGGCGCGAGCGCGCCGCTCGCGAACGGGGCGGCCAGCGCCTCTCCAAAGTGCCCGACGATCCCGAGGCCCGCGACCGCCGCGGCGATCTGCAGCTCCAGGTTCGAGGCGACCAGCGGCCCCTCGGGCGGCACGAGAATGGGGCCTTCCTCGCTCTCGAACTCCCAGATCGCCAGCGCCTTGCTGCCGGGAAAGCGGTGTCCGATCCGGGCGTGCCCAAGCAGGTCGCGGGGATGGGCCGGGGCCCCGCGCGCCGCGAGATAGGCGGGGGCCGCGCCGAGTTCGAAGCGCTGGCGGCGCGGACCGATCGGAACCGCGATCATGTCGAGCGCCAGCCTCTCCTCGTAGCGGACGCCCGCGTCGCAGCCCTGCGCGAGCACGTCGACGAAGCTGTCGTCGGCGATCACCTCCATCCGCACCCCCGGGTGGCGCTTCAGGAACGCGGCCGCGATCGGCGGCAGGATGTGGCTCGCAAAAATCGTCGGCACGTTGAGCCGCAACGTCCCGGTCGGGCGGGCGGGATCCCCGGGGGCGCCGTCGAGCGCGGCCGCGATTTCGGCGAGAGCCGGACGAACCCGCTCCACGAGCCGGGCCCCGGCCTCGGTCAGCGTCACGCTGCGGGTGGTCCGGTTGAACAGGCGCGCGCCGAGCGCCTCCTCCAGCCGCCGGACGGCCTCGCTCAGGCTGGAGGCCGACGCCGCGCGGCTCTGGGCCGCCGCGCGGAAGCCGCCGGCGTCCGCCACGGCCACCAGACAGGCGGCGTCGTTCAGGTCGATCCGGGGCATCGTTCGAAATCCCGCACAGTCTGTCTGATAGAGACGGGATTATCGCACAGCTTCACCCGGTCCACATCGCCTCCGTCGCAACCGAACGGAGACGACCCGATGAAGACCCGCACACTCGGAACCGCTGGACCGGAGGTCTCGGCGATCGGCCTCGGCTGCATGAGCATGTCCGGCGCCTACGGCCCCGCCGACCGGCGGGAGAGCGTCGCCACCGTCCACGCCGCGCTCGACGCCGGCGTCACCCTCATCGACACCGGCGACTTCTATGGCATGGGGCACAACGAACTGCTGCTCGCCGAGGCCCTTCAAGGGCGACCGCGCGACGGCTACCAGCTCAGCGTCAAATTCGGGGCGCAGGTCGGACCGGACGGACGCTGGCTCGGCTTCGACGGGCGGCCGGAAGCGGCGAAGACGTCTCTGGCCTATTCGCTGAAGCGCCTCGGCGTCGATCACGTCGACATCTACCGGCCCGCGCGGCTCGACCCCCACGTTCCGATCGAGGAGACCGTCGGCGCGATCGCCGACATGGCGGCGGCGGGCTATGTCCGCCATATCGGCCTCTCCGAGGTCGGCGCCGAAACGCTTCGGCGCGCCTCGAAGGTTCACCCCATCGCCGACGTCCAGCTCGAGTACTCGCTGATCTCGCGCGGGATCGAGGACAAGGTCCTGCCCGCGGCGCGCGAGCTCGGCGTCGCCGTGACGGCCTACGGCGTGCTGGCGCGCGGACTGATCAGCGGCCACTACGACCGGGCGAAGCTCGGCCGGGCGGGCGACTTCCGCGGCATGAGCCCACGCTTCCAGGGCGAGAACCTCGACCGCAACCTCGCGCTCGTCGAGGCGCTTCGTGCGGTCGCGGACGAGCGCGGCGCGAGCGTCGCGCAGGTCGCGATCGCCTGGGCGCTGGCGCAGGGCGGCGACATCGTCCCGGTGATCGGCGCCCGCACGCGCGACCGGCTCGCCGAAGCGCTGGGGGCCGGCGATCTCGCCCTGTCGGCGGACGACCTCACGGCGATCGAGCGCGCCGTCCCTAAGGGCTCCGCCGCCGGCGAGCGCTATCCGGCCCAGCACATGGCGGCGCTCGACAGCGAGCGGTGACGCGTCGGAACGGCCGGGTGCGAACGCCTTCGCGTGCGGCCGTTCCCGCGCTATCTTCCCTCGCGGAGGAACCGCCCATGACCCAGAACGCGCCCCTGCGGATCACCGCGACCGACGCCGCGCTCGCGCTGATCGCGACGCTTCAGGCCGAGCATGGCGAGGTGCTGTTCCACCAGTCCGGCGGCTGCTGCGACGGCTCCTCGCCCATGTGCTACGCGGTCGGGGACTACATGCTCTCCGACGCCGACGTGAAGCTCGGGGAGGTCGGCGGCGCGGGCTTCTATATGAGTCCGTCGCAGTTCGAGTACTGGCGGCACACGGCGCTGACGCTCGACGTGGTGCCCGGCCGCGGCGGCATGTTCAGCCTGGAGAACGGCCGCGAGGTGCGGTTCCACATCCGCTCGCGCATCTTCTCCGACGCCGAGGTCGCGGCGCTGGAGGCGGCGGAGGCGCAGGCGGCCTGAGCCGCCGTCAGCCCAGCACCACCAGGCCGCCGTGGGCGGCGAGCGCCACGATCAGCGCCCCGAAGGCGAGCGTGACGAAGCGGTATTTCAGCCGGCAGAGGGCCGCGAGGTTCTGGGCGTTGTCGGCGTAGCTCGCGGCGATCGCGGCGCGGTCGGCGGCGGCCGTGATGCGCTCGACCTCCGGGCGGACGTCGGGCCAGGCGCCCCAGAACAGCGCCGCGCCCCCTCGGCGCCGGCGCGGCGTCACCACCGCGAGCGCGGAGGCCAGCGCCGTCAGCAGCGCCGCCACCAGCGCGAGCGACAGCAGCGAAGCGGCGCTCAGCTCCACCGCATGGCCGCGCCAGAAGAACAGCTTGCGCACGTCCGGCGACCACACCAGCAGGAAGACGATGATCGTCATGATGTAGGTCGCCTTCTGGTCGGCGACCTTGAGCTGGTCGTAGAAGACGTCGTTGATCTTCTGGAGATAGGCGAGATCGGCGGCGGGCTCTTTGGCGGTCTGGTCGGGCGTCATGCGTCTGTCCGGAGGGGGCCGGGCGGCCCGGCCGGCGGGCGGGCCATGCGGCGGCGCACTCTTTACGCCAAAACGCGGCGAACCACATCTCAGGACGACCACACGCCCTCAACGCCGCAGCGCCGGACGCGCCGGCGGCCGGCCCAAGGACCACGCCGATGCGCATCGACCTCACGGGCAAGACCGCCCTCGTCACCGGCTCCACGCTCGGCATCGGGCGGGCGATCGCGCTCGGCCTCGCCCGGACCGGCGCCACGGTGGTGGTGAACGGCCGCCGCCAGGAGGCGGTCGACACGGCCGTCGCCGCCATCCGCGCCGAGGTTCCGGACGCGAAGGTCGAGGGGATCGCCGCCGATCTCAGAACCGCCGAGGGCGTGGCGGAGCTGGTCGCGGCGCTGCCCTCCGTCGACGTGCTCGTCAACAATGTCGGCATCTTCAACCCGCAGGACTTCTTCGAGGTCCCGGACGAGGAGTGGTTCCGGTTCTACGAGGTCAACGTCATGTCCGGCGTCCGGCTGTCGCGCGCCTACGCGCCCGCCATGGCCGAGCGCGGCTGGGGCCGGATCGTGTTCATCTCGTCGGAGTCCGGGCTCAACATCCCAGTGGAGATGGTCCACTACGGCATGACCAAGACCGCCCAGCTCGCTATCGCGCGCGGGCTCGCCAAGCGGCTCGCCGGCACGGGCGTCACGGTGAACTCCGTGCTGCCCGGCCCGACGCTGTCGGAGGGCGTCTCCGAGATGCTGAAGGACGAGGTGGCGAAGACCGGCCAGAGCCTCGAGGAGGCCGGGGCGGCGTTCGTGCGGGCGCATCGCCCGTCCTCGATCATCCAGCGCGCGGCCACCGTTGAGGAGGTCGCCAACATGGTGGTCTACGCCTGCTCGAAGGAGGCCTCCGCCACCACGGGCGCCGCGCTGCGCGTCGACGGCGGCACGGTCGACACGATCTGAGGCCGGGGACTGGCGCAGCGGGGGGGCGGCTCTGC
The DNA here is from genome assembly GCF_042681025.1 of Methylopila henanensis. Taxonomy (NCBI): domain Bacteria; kingdom Pseudomonadati; phylum Pseudomonadota; class Alphaproteobacteria; order Hyphomicrobiales; family Methylopilaceae; genus Methylopila; species Methylopila henanensis. The sequence goes on along the minus strand of NZ_JBHUER010000006.1, from coordinate 105,287 downwards.
TATGAGGGAGGGATTCCTCCACCGCAGACCGCAGGATGGCACCAGTGTCCGGACCTCACCGCCCCCCGCTTGACGACGACGCCCTCGACACGCTGTTCCGCACGGCGCGGACCCACAACAGCTTCCGGCCCGAGCCGGTCTCGGAAGTGACGCTGCGGGCGCTGTTCGAGCTGCTCAAAATGGGCCCGACGAGCGCGAACGGCCTGCCGGGCCGCTTCCTGTTCGTCACCTCGGAGGAGGGCAAGGCCAAGCTGCTGCCGACGCTCTCCGAGAGCAACCGCGCCAAGACCGCGGCCGCGCCGGTGACGGCGATCGTGGCCCACGACCTGCGCTGGATCGACCACCTGCCGCGCTTCTTCCCGCATGTCGACGCGAAGGCCTGGTTCGAGGGCAACGAGGCCGCGATCGAAAGCGGCGCCCGGCTCAACGGCACCCTGATGGGCGCCTATCTCATCCTCGCCGCCCGGGCGCTAGGCCTCGACACCGGCGCGATGGCGGGCTTCGACCCCAAGGCGGTGGACGAGGCCTTCTTCGCCGGCACGACCTGGCGCTCGAACTTCCTCGTCAATATCGGCTACGGCGACGGCGAGAAGCTGTTCGAGCGCCTGCCGCGACCGGAATTCGACGAGTTCTGCCGGATCGTCTGACGGTCCCGCCATGCGCGTCCTAGCGATCGACACCGCCCTCGGCGCGGCGTCGGCCGCCGTCGTCGAGACCGGCGACGGGGCCGCGCCGGCGCTCGTGTTCTCCCGCGACATGGCGCGCGGCCACGCCGAGGCGCTGATGCCGCTGGTGGCGCAGGCGCTCGAAAGCGCCGGCGGGCTCGGCGCGATCGACCGCATCGCGGTGACGGTCGGGCCCGGCAGCTTCACGGGCCTCAGGGTCGGCCTCGCCTGCGCGCGGGCGCTCGCGCTCGCAGGCCCGACGCCGATCGTCGGCGTCTCGACGCTCGAGGCGCTGGCGGCGCCGTCGTTCGGGCGCGGAGCGGCGGTCGCGGCGGCGGTCGACGCGCGCCACGGCCGGGTGTTCGCCCAGGCCTTCGACGCCGGCGGCGCGCCGCTCGCGGCTCCGGCGCTGCTGCCGGCGGAGGAGTTCGCCCGCGCGCTGCCGGCGAATGCGCTGGTGGTCGGCTCCGGCGCGGACGCGGTGATCGCGGCCGTGGACGGCCTCCCGCTGCGAAAGGCTGACGCGCCGCACCACGCGCCGGACCCGATCGTTGTCGCGCGGCGGGGCGCGGCGTGCGATCCTGGCGACGCGACGCCGCGGCCGCTCTACCTCAAAGCCGCGGACGCGCATCCCCAGACGGGCGGACGCATCGCGCGCCGCCCGGACGAGAGCTGAAGAAGGCGGAGCGGCCTGACGCTCCGTAAGGCCTGCGCGCGATGTACTGGTATCTGTTCTGGCCCTGGAACGTGTGGGCGGCCCGTGAGCGGATTTGGGCCTGCGAACCGGCCGACGCGGGCCTCGCCGACGAGCTCGCGGCGATCCACGCCTCCTGCTTCGCCCGCGGCTGGAGCGTGGAGGAGATGGACCAGCTCCTCAGCGACGACGCCGTGGTCGCCTGCGCGCTCCACATGGAGGGCCGCGGACGGCCGGTGGGCTTCGCCGCGTCCCGGATCGCCGCGGACGAGGCCGAGGTGCTGTCGGTCGCGATCCGCCCGCGCTTCCGACAGGGCGGCGGCGGCTCCGCCCTGTTCGGCCACCACCTCGGACGGCTCGCGGCCAGGGGCGTGCGACGCGTGGTGCTGGAGGTCGACGAGGAAAACGCCTCCGCCATCGCGCTCTACGCGCGCTTCGGCTTCGTGCAGGTGGGCAAGCGAAAAGCCTATTACGCCCGCGCGGACGGCGGCCGCGGGTCCGCGAAGGTGCTGGCGCTCGAGATGCGCTGAGCCGTCCCGTGGATCGTTTACGGCCGGGCGGCGCGCTCCTATAAGCGGTCGAACACCGTCGCGCCGCGACCGGAGACCTCGGGAACGTGACAGACCTCAAGGCCGAACCGCTCGAACGCCTGTGCGCCGCCAAGGGCATGCGCATGACCGAGCAGCGCCGCGTCATCGCGCGCGTCGTCGAGAGCGCGGACGACCATCCCGACGTGGAGGAGCTCTACCGGCGCGCCTCGGCGGTCGATCCCCGCATATCGATCTCGACCGTCTACCGCACGGTGAAGCTGTTCGAGGACGCCGGCGTCATCGCCCGCGTCGACTTCCGCGACGGCCGCTCGCGCTACGAACCGGCGCCGGACGAGCATCACGATCATCTGATCGACCTGCGCTCGGGCAAGGTCATCGAGTTCCGGGACGAGGAGATCGAACGGCTGCAGGCCGAGATCGCGCGGCGGCTCGGCTACCGGCTGGTGGATCACCGGCTGGAGCTCTACGCCGTCCCCCTCGACGATCGCGAGAACTGACTTGGCGCTGAAAGCGATGCGGGCGGCGGTGAGCGTGGCGGCGCTGGTCGGCGCCGCCGCCGTCGGCGTTCCGGCGCAGCTCCTCGCGCTGAAGGCCGGCTTCGGCAAGGGCGGCGTGATTCCGCTGCTGTTCCACCGCTATGCGCTCGGGGTGGTCGGCGTCCGCCGGCGCGTCATCGGGCGTCCGGCCGCCGCCCGGCCGCTGCTGATCACCGCGAACCACGCCTCCTGGCTCGACATCGTGGTGCTGGGGGCCATCGCGCCGGTGTCGTTCGTGGCGAAATCCGAGATCGCGGACTGGCCGCTGTTCGGCCTGCTCTCGAAGCTGCAGCGCTCGATCTTCGTCGACCGCTCGCGCCGCACCGCGACGCGGGCGGTGAGCCGCGAGATGGCGGAGCGCATGACCTCGGGCCATCCGGTGGTGCTGTTCGGCGAGGGCACCTCCAGCGACGGCAACCGCGTGCTGCCGTTCCGCTCGGCGCTGCTCGGGGCCGCGGGCAAGGCGATCGCGGAGGGCGGCGCCGAGGCGGTCTACGTGCAGCCGGTCTCGATCGCCTACACCCACCGCAACGGCCTGCCGCTCGGGCTGCGGACGCGGCCCGCGATCGCCTGGTACGGCGACATCGAGATCCTGCCGCACATGTGGTCGATCCTGCGCGACGGCGCGATCGACGTGACCGTGACCTTCGGCGAGCCGATCCGGGTCGACGGCGCCACGGACCGCAAGGCGGTGGCGCGCCAGGCCGAGCGCGAGGTCCGGCGCATGACGGCGGAGGCGCTCAGAGGTGGAGCGCGCGAGATCGCGCAGCCGGAGCCCGCGCCCGAGGACCCGGACGTGGCGCTGGCGACCCAGCCGTCGCCCTCGGCTTAAAAGACGGGCCGCCTACTCCGCCAGCGCCGCGTCGATCAGCTTCAGCGCGTCGGGGCTCGCCCATTCCGCGGGACCCGGCAGATAGGCGATCTCGCAGCCCGCCTTGTCGATCAGCAGCGTGGTCGGCAGCCCGGCGCCGCGGCCGACCGCGCGCAGGTCACGGAACGCCTTGTTGGTGGGGTCGGCGTAGAAGGCCAGCCGTTCGACCCCGGTTTCCTTCAGGAAGGCCTTGGGCTTGTCGGCCGAGCCGAGGTCCATCGACACCGCCACCACGTCGAAACGGTCGCCGCCGCGCACGCCCTTCAGCTCGTCGAGCGCGGGCATCTCCTTGCGGCAGGGCGCGCACCAGGTGGCCCAGAGGTTGAGCAGCACAACCTTGCCCCGGAAACGGTCGAGCCCGACCTCGGCGCCGTCGGCGTCCCTGAAGGCGAGCGCCGGCAGGGGGCGCGGCCGGTCCGGCGTGACCACCGCGGCGACCTCGCCGGTCGCCGCCTGCTTCAGCGCGCGAAGCGTCGCGGGCGAGGCCGCGCAGGCGGCTTCAGCCTTGTCGCCGCCGCCGATCCCGTATAGGGCGAGCGCGGCGACGCCCGCGAGCGCCAGAACGCCGGGAACGCCGAAGCGGAGCCAGGATCGGCGCGGAGCGGGCGACGGTTCGGACATGCTTCTCGACCTTGCAGGACGCCGCGACGGGCGCGGCCTTGGGATTGGACCGACGGAATGAGCAATTCGATGTGGGGCGGGCGCTTCGCCGAAGGGCCCGACGCGGTGCTTGAGGCCATCAACGCCTCGATCGATTTCGACCGCCGCTTCTACGCCCAGGACATCCGCGGGTCCAAGGTCCACATCGCCATGCTCGCCGCCACCGGCATCGTGGCGAAGGAGGACGCGGCGGCGATCTTCAAGGGGTTGAACGACATCCTGGCCGAGATCGAGTCCGGACGCTTCACCTTCTCGCGAGCGCTCGAGGACATCCATCTCAACGTCGAGAGCAGGCTCGCCGAGCTGATCGGCCCCGTGGCGGGGCGGCTGCACACTGCGCGCTCGCGCAACGACCAGGTCGCGACCGACTTCAAGATGTTCGTGCGCGACGCCCTCGACGGCATCGACGTCAGCCTGCTCGCGCTGCAGCACGTGCTGGTGGAGAAGGCCGGCGCGCACGCCAAGACCATCATGCCGGGCTTCACCCACCTGCAGAGCGCGCAGCCCGTGATCCTGGGCCACCACCTGCTCGCCTATGTGGAGATGGTCGCCCGCGACCGCGGCCGGCTCGCGGACGCGCGCAAGCGGCTGAACGAGTGCCCGCTCGGCGCCGCCGCGCTCGCCGGCACCTCGTTCCCGATCGACCGCGACATGACCGCCCGCGGGCTCGGCTTCGACCGCCCGACCGCGAACTCGATCGACAGCGTCTCCGACCGCGACTTCGTGCTGGAGACGCTCGCCTTCGCCTCGATCTGCGCGGGGCACCTGTCGCGCTTCGCGGAGGAGATCGTGCTGTGGTCGACGCCGCAGTTCGGCTTCGTCCGGCTGTCCGACCGGTTCTCGACCGGCTCCTCGATCATGCCGCAGAAGCGCAATCCGGACGCCGCGGAGCTGGTGCGCGGCAAGACCGGCCGCGTGATCGGCGCCTTCGTCGCGCTGATGACGGTCATGAAGGGCCTTCCGCTCGCCTATTCCAAGGACATGCAGGAGGACAAGGAGGGCCTGTTCGACGCGCTCGACACGCTCGACCTCTGCATCGCCGCCATGACCGGCATGGTCCAGGACATGACCTTCGACGAGAAGGCGATGCGTCAGGCGGCGAGCTCCGGCTACGCCACCGCGACCGACCTCGCCGACTGGCTGGTGCGGGTGCTCGGCATGCCGTTCCGCGAGGCGCACCATGTCACCGGACGGATCGTCGCCGTCGCGGCCGAGAAGGGGCAGCCGCTCGAGGCGCTGCCGCTCGCCGACATGCAGGCGGTCGAGCCGCGGATCACCGACGAGGTGTTCGGAGTGCTCGGCGTCAACAAGTCGGTGGCGAGCCGCAACAGCTACGGCGGCACCTCGCCGCGTCAGGTCGCCGGCCAGACCTCGCGCTGGCGGAAGAGGCTTGCCAAGGAAGCCGCGGCCCTCGACAACAGCTCGACGCCCGACGCCTGAGACATCGACCGGGCCGCGGCGCCCGCGCCAGAGCTTGAGGAAACCGCATCCGTGCCGAGCCCGATCCGCGCCGCCGCCATCGCCGCCACGCTCGTCCTGGCGGTCGGCCTCTCCGCCTGCGGCCGTCGCGGGCCGCTGGAGCCGCCGCCGGGCGCGCCCACGACCACGGTGACCAAGTCGGACGGCACGACCGAGAAGAAGGTGGTGAAGCCCAACCGCCCCTTCGTCCTCGACGGCCTGCTGAACTGAGCTTGAGCGCCGCCTTCGCGGCGGCGGAGTCCCGATGCACCATTTCGCCTACGCCGACGGCGCGCTCCACGCCGAGGATGTTCCGCTCGCCGAGATCGCGGCCGAGGTCGGCACGCCGGTCTACGTCTATTCGACCGCGACGCTGACGCGCCACGTCCGGGTGTTCTCCGCCGCCTTCGCCGGCGTGGACCACCTCGTCTGCTACGCGCTGAAGGCCAACTCCAACCAGGCGGTGCTGACCACGCTGGCGCGGCTCGGCGTCGGCATGGACGTGGTGTCCGGCGGCGAGCTGCACCGCGCGCTGAAGGCCGGCGTGCCGGGCGAGCGCATCACGTTCTCCGGCGTCGGCAAGACGGAAGCGGAGCTCGCGGCCGGGATCGAGGCCGGCATCCTCGCCTTCAACGTGGAGAGCGAGCCGGAGCTTCGGCTTCTGTCGCAGGTGGCGGCCGACAAGGGCGCGACCGCCCACATCGCGCTGCGCGTCAACCCGGACGTCGACGCCAAGAGCCACGCCAAGATCTCCACCGGCTCGTCCGAGACCAAGTTCGGCGTGCCGATCGCCGACGCGCGCCGCGTCTACGCCGAGGCGGCGACGCTGCCGGGCCTGAAGGTGGCCGGCGTCGACATGCACATCGGCAGCCAGATCACCGAGCTCGACCCGTTCGACAGCGCGATCACCCGGCTCGTGTCCTTCGTGGGCGAGCTGCGCGCCGACGGCCACGCCATCGACCATGTGGACCTCGGCGGCGGGCTCGGCATCCCGTATCGCGACGACAACGAGCCCCCGCCCCACCCCGACGCCTACGCCGCGGTGGTGAAGCGCCTCACCGCCGACCTCAGGGCCAAGCTGGTGTTCGAGCCCGGCCGGCTGATCGTCGGCAACGCCGGGATCCTGCTCACCCGCGTGATCTACGTGAAGCAGGGCGCCGCCAAGACCTTCGTCATCGTCGACGCCGGCATGAACGACCTGATCCGGCCGACGCTCTACGACGCCCATCACGAGATCCGGCCGGTGGCGGAAGCCGGCGCGGACGCGCCGCGCCTGAGGGCCGACGTGGTGGGGCCGGTGTGCGAGACCGGCGACTATCTCGCGCTCGACCGCGACATGCCGGCGCCTGCGGCGGGCGACCTGCTGGCGGTGATGTCGGCGGGCGCCTATGGCGCGGTGCAGGCGACCACCTACAACAGCCGCCCGCTGGTTCCGGAAGTGCTGGTCGACGGCTCCCGCTACGCCGTGGTGCGCCCCCGGCCGAGCCTCGACGACCTCGTCGCGCTCGACCGCGTCCCGGACTGGCTCACGGCCGAGTGACGCGGCGGGGCCTGCGGAGGCTGGCCAAGCCGGCGCCGCGTGGTAGTCTCATGCTCTGACGCGCGAAAGGCGGGGGCCTGGACCACGCTGGAGACCGGCGTTTGAACGATGCTCCGACCGATCCGCGCGGCCAGCGCGGGCCTCTGATCGACCGTCTCGCCCGCAGGGCGGGCCTCGCGCTCGCCTGGGAAAGCGCCTGGCCGCCGCTCGCCGCCGCGCTCTGCGTCGCGCTTCTCTTCCTCAGCGTATCCTGGTTCGGCCTGTGGGACGCGCTGCCGCCGCTCGGGCGCATGGCCGGCGTGGCGCTGTTCGGCCTCGCCTTCCTCGCCGCGCTCACCCCGCTGCTGCGCGTCGGCGCGCCCGACCGTCGCGCCTCGCTCGCGCGCATCGACCGTGCGACCGGCCTCGCCCACCGGCCGGCCACCAGCCTCGACGACCGGCTGGCGCCGCTCGGCGACGATCCCTTCACGCAGGCGCTGTGGCGCGCGCATCGCGAACGCGCCGACGCCGACGCCCGCAAGCTGAAGGTCGGCGCGCCGGCGCCCCGGCTCGCGGCGCGCGATCCCTTCGCGCTCCGCTTCCTGGTCGGCCTCGTGCTGGTGGTCGCCTTCGCCGTCGCAGGCTCCGACCGCGGCGCCCGCGTCTCGGCCGCCTTCGACTGGACGACGCCGGCGGCCGAAACCGCCCCGGCCCGGATCGACGCCTGGGTGACGCCTCCGGCCTACACCGGCCGCCCGCCCGTCTTCCTGACCGCCGGCCGGCCCGGCGGCGCGAGCCCAGCCGACGCGCGGGCCGCGGCCGTTCCCCCGGCCGCGGAGGCCAGCGAGACGCTGCGCGCGCCCACGGGCTCGATCGTGGTGGTGCGCGGCTCCGGCGGCGCGGTCGAGGTCTCGGCCGTGGGCGCGCTCGAGCCGGTGGAGCTGACGGGCCGACCCGCCGACGGCGTGACCGAACGCCGGTACCGCCTCACCGGCGACGCCGAGCTCAAGGCCGGACCCGCCGGCGAGGCCGGACGAAGCTGGCGCTTTTCCGCGATTCCTGACGCTGCGCCCTCGATCACGCTCGACGGCCCGCCGCAGCGCAACGCGCGCGGCAGCGCGACCATTTCCTACGAGGTGAAGGACGATTACGGCGTCGCGTCCGCCGAGGCGCGCTTCGCGCTGAAGGAGAGCGCGCCGGCGAAGACGGCCGAGGGTGAGGAGCCGGCCGAGCGCCGCCCGCTCTACGAGGCGCCGAAGCCGCGGCTCGCGCTGCCGAAGGCGCGCGCCCGCGAGGGCAAGGCGCAGACCTCGCTCGACCTTGCCGAGCACCCCTGGGCCGGGGCCGAGGCGGTGATGACCCTCTACGCCCGAGACGAGGCGGGCCAGGAGGGCGCGAGCGCGCCGCAGCCGCTGCGGATCCCGTCGCGCGTCTTCACCAATCCGCTCGCCCGCGCGCTGGTCGAGCAGCGCCGCGAACTCGCGCTCGACGCCAACGCCAAGCCGCGCGTCGGCGAGGCGCTGCAGGCGCTGATGCTGTTCCCCGAGGAGTTCACGCCGCAGTCCTCGGTCTATCTCGGGCTGCGCACCGCCTACCGCCGGCTCGACATCGCCCGCAGCGACGACGAGCTGCGCGACGTCGCCGACTATCTCTGGGAGATGGCGCTCCGGCTCGAGGACGGCGACCTGCCGCAGGCCGAGAAGGAGCTGCGTCAGGCCGAGGAGGCGCTGCGCAAGGCGCTTGAGGACGGCGCCTCCGAGCAGGAGATCGCCAAGCTCACGCAGGACCTCAGGCAGGCGCTCGACAAGTTCATGAAGGAGCTCGCCCAGCGGGCGCAGCAGCAGCCGAACCAACAGGCCCAGCGCAGCCCGAACGGCGCGCAGGCGATCCGGCCGGACGACCTGCGCAAGATGATCGACCGCATGGAGCAGATGGCGAAGAGCGGCTCCCGCGAGGCCGCGCAGCAGGCGCTGAACGAGCTGCGGCAGATGCTCGACAACCTCCAGACCGCGCAGCGTCAGCAGGCCGACCCCAACGCGCAGGCGCAGCAGCAGCAGATGGACAAGCTGCAGGAGATGATCCGCGAGCAGAACAAGCTCAGGGACAAGACCTACCAGCAGTATCGCCAGCAGGAGCGGGCCCAGCAGAACCAGCGCCAGCCCGGCCGCCGCCAGCAGCAGCAGAACCAGCAGGGCCAGAACAGCGAGGAGATGCAGGCTCTCGCCGAGCAGCAGCGCGAGCTGCGCGAACGGCTCGACCAGATGATGCGCGACATGCCCCAGCAGGGCGAAGGCGAACAGGGCGCCGAGCAGCCCGGCCAACAGGGGCAGAGCGGCAAACAGCCGGGGCAGCAGGGTCAGGGCCAGCAGGGACGCCAGGGCCAAGGCCAGCAGGGTCAGCAAGGCCAGCAGGGACAGGGCCAAGGTCAGGGCGAGAACGCGCTGGGCGAGGCCGGGCGCAGCATGGGCGACGCCCGCGGGGCGCTCGGCCAGGGCCAGACCGGCCAGGCGCTCGACGATCAGGGCCGCGCGCTGGAGCAGCTCCGCAAGGGCGCGCAGGCGCTCGCCGAACAGATGCAGCAGCAGGGCCAGCAGGGCGGCCAGCCCGGGCAGCAGGGCCAGCCGGGACAGCAGGGCGCCGAAAACGGCGAGGACGGCCGCGACGACCCGCTCGGCCGCCCGGTGCGCCGCCGCGAGAGCGACGGGACCACCACCAAGGTGCCCGGCGAGATCGAAGCCCAGCGCGCGCGCCGCGTGCTGGAGGAGCTCCGCCGCCGGCTCGGCGAAAGCGAGCGCCCCCGCGACGAGCTCGACTATCTCGAGCGCCTGCTGACGCCGTAGCGCGGGGTTTGGCGGCCGGGGAGGCCGGTCGAAGTCTTGTTCGCGCGCCGTATGGTCCGGCTTGACCGGACCATCCATGTCAGACATGGCGCTCGACGCCGCAGCTGGGGTCCTCCGGTCGAGCCGTAGGACGACGGGCGGGAGGCGCTTCAAGCGGCTCTGGACGCGTTCTCCCCCTCGCCCCGCTTGGTTCGGGTGCTCCCGAACCAAGCCACCCGGGATGGCGAAGTCGGAAACATCCGACTTCGCCGGAGAGATGACCAGGCGGCGACGTGACGCCTATCGAAGGAGCGCGGAGCGGGCGCGAAGACGGCTCCGCCCCCGCCTCACTCCGCGGCGCGCAGCCTCGGGGGCGCTGCGGCGGCCTCGTCGCCGGGCTCGTCCTTCGGGCCGACGAAGCGGCCGAAGATCCGGACGAAGAGCCGGCGAAGGTCGTCCATGATGGTGAAGACGGCCGGCACGAACACGAGGCTGAGCACGGTCGAGGCCAGCAGGCCGCCGATCACGGCGATCGCCATCGGCGCGCGGAACGCGCCGCCCTCGCCGAGCGCCAGCGCCGAGGGCACCATGCCCGCGGCCATCGCGACCGTGGTCATCACGATCGGCCGGGCGCGCTTGCGGCCGGCGTCGACCAGCGCCGCGGTTCGGTCCACGCCGCGCGCGATCTCCTCGATCGCGAAGTCCACCAGCAGGATGGCGTTCTTGGTGACGATGCCCATCAGCATCAGGAAGCCGATGACGACCGGCAGGCTGACCGAATTGCCGGTGATCAGCAGCGCGATCAGCGCGCCGCCGATCGACAGCGGCAGCGACATCAGGATCGTCACCGGCTGCACCACGTCGGCGAACAGCAGCACCAGCACCGCGAACACCAGCAGCACGCCGGCGGCCATGGCGATCGCGAAGCCGGAAAACACCTCGTTCATGATCTCGACGTCGCCGAACTCCTTCAGCGTCACGCCCTCGGGCAGATTCTTGGCGGCCGGCAGCGCCTTCACCGCCTCGAGCGCGGTTCCGAGCGCGACGCCCGGCGCGAGGTCGCCCTCGAGCGCGACGCGGCGGTCGCGGTCGTAGCGGTCGAGGCTGGTCGGGCCCTTGCCGAAGCTCACCTCCGCCACCGCGGAGAGCGGCACGCTGCCGCCGGCGTCGCGCCGCACCCGCAGGTTCTCGAAGGTCGAGATGTCCGTGCGGGCGGCCTCGTCGAGCTGCACCCGGATCGGAATCTGCCGGTCGACGGCCGAGAACTTGGCGAGGTTCTGCTCGATGTCGCCGATGGTGGCGATGCGCACCGTCTCCGCGATCTGCGCCACGGAGACGCCGAGCTCCGCCGCCTCGTCGAGCTTGGGGACGATGCGGATCTCGGGCCGGTCGATCGCCGCGGTCGAGACCACGTTGAGCAGGCCGGGCACGGACGCCCGCGTCTGCTTCTCGAGCTCGACCGCCGCCTTCTCCACCGCCTCGCCGTCAGCGCCGGACACGATCAGCGAGAACTCGCGCTGGCCGCCGTCGTTGCCGAAATTGGTGCGGATGTCGGGGATCTTCGCGAGGTCGTCGCGGATCTCGGCCTCGAACCGCTTCTGGGTCAGGGCGCGCTCGGAGCGGGGCTTGAGGTTGATGATCAGCACGCCCTTGCGCACCTCGCCGGTCGCGACGACCATACCGCCGGCCGCGTCCGAGCCGATCGCGGCGTAGACCGAGGCGACCTCGGGCCGCGCCTTCAGCAGGGCGGTGATGCGCTGGCCGACCTCCTCCGACTGGGCGAGGGTCGAGCCCGGCGGCAGCTCGATCTTCAGGATCGAGCGCGAGGTGTCGTTCTCCGGCAGGAAGCCCGAGGGCAGCAGGCCCGCCAGCATGATCGAGCCCACGAACAGCGCCACGCCGGCCCCGACCGTCACGAAGCGCCACCGCACCGACCAGGCCAGCAGCCGCGTGTAGAAGCGCATGATCAGCCCGTCGCGCTCCTCCTGCGCGCCGTGGTCGCGCAGGAAATAGGCCGCGAGCAGCGGCGTGATGAGCCGCGCGACCAGCAGCGAGAACGCGACCGCCACCGCGACGGTGATGCCGAACTGCTTGAAGTACTGCCCCGCGATGCCGCCCATGAAGCTCACGGGCATGAACACCGCGATGATGGTGGCGGTGGTCGCGACCACGGCGAGGCCGATCTCGTCCGCGGCCTCGATCGAGGCGCGGTAGGCGGATTTGCCCGTGCGCATGTGGCGGACGATGTTCTCGATCTCCACGATCGCGTCGTCGACCAGGATGCCGGTGACGAGCGTGATCGCGAGCAGGCTGACGCCGTTGAGCGAGAAGCCCAGCGCCTCCATCACCCAGAAGGTCGGCAGGATCGACAGCGGGATCGCGAGCGCGGAGATCAGGGTCGCCCGGAAGTCGCGCAGGAACAGGAACACGACCACGACCGCGAGCGCCGCGCCCTCGATCAGCGTGTGCATGGCGCTCTCGTAGTCCGCCTTGGTGTAGCGGACCGTGGTGTCGATCAGCGTGAGCGCCACCTCGGGATGGGCGGCGGAAAACTCGTCGAGCTTCTTCTGCGCCGCTTCCGCCACCACCACGTCCGAGAAGCCCTTGGCGCGGTAGATGCCAAAGGAGACGATCGGCTTGCCGTCGAGGCGGGCCGCAGCGCGGGGCTCGGCGGCGCCGTCGCGCACCGTGCCGAGGTCGGAGAGCCGCACCTCGCGCCCGCCGGGGAGCGAGATCCGCGTGGCGGCGAGCCGCTCCACCGTCAGCGCGCCGGCGAGCGTGCGCACGGTCTGCTCCTGCGTGCCGACCTGCCCGCGGCCGCCCGCGAGATCGACGTTGGTGGCGCGGAGCTGCGCGTTGACGTCCGCCGAGGTGACGCCGAGCGCCTGAAGCCGAGCCGGATCGAGCGCGACCCGGATCTCGCGGTCGACGCCGCCCTCGCGCCTCACCTGAGAGACGCCGCGCACGCCCTGCAGCGCGCGGACGATGCGGTCGTCCACGAACCAGCTCAGCTCCTCGGGCGTCATCGCCGGCGCATAGGCGGCGTAGGTCGCGATCGCCATGCCTTCGACGTCGATGCGCTGGATCAGCGGCTCCTCGATCGACTGCGGCAGCTCGCTCCGTATCTTGGTGACGGCGTCGCGCACGTCGTTGACCGCGCGGTCGACCTCGGTCTCGAGCTGGAACTCGACCATCGTCATCGAGACGCCGTCGCTGATCGACGAGGTGATGTGCTTGACGCCCGCGAGCCCCGCGACGGTGGTCTCGACGCGCTTCGTCACCTGCAGCTCGAGCTCGGTCGGCGCCGCGCCGGTCTGGGTGATCGTGACGGAGACCAGCGGCAGGTCGATGTTCGGCATGCGCGTCACCGGCAGCGACGCGAACGAGAACAGGCCGATCGCCGTCAGCACCACGAACAGCACCAGCGGCGGGATCGGCTTGCGGATCGACCACGCGGAAACGTTGAGCGCCATCGCCGTCAGTTCCTCGCCGAGGCCGACACGGCTTGCGCCTCGACCGGCGCCACGCGGTCGCCGTCGCGCAGGAAGCCGCCCGCGCGGGCGATGACGGCCTCGCCGGCGGAGACGCCTTCGAGAATCTCGACGCCGTCGGTGTCCTGCAGGCCGAGCGTGACCCGGCGCTCGGACACCACGCCGTCCGTCACCACCTGCACGATCTCGCTGTCGGCGCCGTAGAGCACGGCGGATTGCGGCACGGTCACGCCCTGGCGGCGCGCGGTCTCGATCCGGCCGCGCGCGAACAGGCCCGGCCGCAGCGCGCCGTCGACCGGCAGCGCGACGCGGACGACGCCGAGTCGCGTCGCCGCGTCGACGGTCGGCTCCACCAGCCGCACCCGGCCCTCGAACGGTTTCGGCGATCCCGCCGCCGTCACCCAGGCCGGCTGGCCGGCGTTGATCGCGTGGAGGCGCGACTCCGTCGCCTCCGCCTTCAGCTCGATCTCGCCGTCGCGCACGATCTGGAACAGCGGCTCGCCGCCCATGCCGACGATCTGGCCGACGCGCGCGGTGCGGCTCGCCACCACCCCGGCCGTCGGCGCCCTCACCTCGGTGCGCGCGAGCCTGAGCGCGATCTCGCGCCCCTGCGCCTCGGCCAGCGCCTTGTCGGCCTGCGCCGCCTTGAGGTTCTGCCCCTGCGCGCGCACCCGCGCCGCGGCCACCTCGGACGCGGTCTGGCGCGCCTGCAGCGTCTCGCCGGTGACGTTGCCCGAGCTCCGAAGCTGCTCGGCGCGCTTCAGCGCGGCAATCGCCTCCACCTGCGAGGCCTCGGCCTCGGCGATAGCGGCCTCCACCTGCGCGATGGCGGCTTCGGCCTTGGCGATCGCGGAGGCGTTCTGCAGGGCCTGCGTCTCCAGCATGTCACGGTCGAGCCGCGCCAGCACCTGGCCCTGGGCGACCTGGTCGCCGACGTCGACGAGATACTCGTCGAGCCTAAGGCCGTCGATCTGCGGGCTCACCAGCACGTCGTCGCGGGCGACGAGCGTGCCGGTGACGGTCTCGATCTGCGCGATCTCGCGCCGCGTGGCGATGGCGACCGTTACGGAGATCGGCTTCGCCGCCGGCGCGGCGGGCTCGGCAGCCTGCGAGGGCGTCTGCCGTTCGGCGGCGTAGCGGGCGAACTCGTCCTTGAACAGGAAGGCCGCTCCCAGCGCCACGGCGAGGCCGAGCACGAGCCACGGCCATCGCCGCCGCCGTCGGACGGGCGGAGCGGCGTGCGCCGTCTCTGACACCGGCTGGCCGGCCGGGCGCTGGCGCATCGGGGCGTTCATCGTTCGGACCTCGCCGGAGCGGCGAGGAAGCTGCGCACCGCGCGCTCGAACATGCCCAGCAGATCGTCCACGCCGGCGATCCCCTCCAGTCCCATGCGCAGAAGGAGGCCGTCCGCGAGCGAAGACAGCAGGCGCACGGCCGCCGCCGCGTCGAGGGCGGGATCGATCTGCCCGAGCGTCTGGCCGCGCTGGATCACCCGGACGAGCAGGTCGTGGATCTCGCCTTCGCAGCGCTGCGTGATGGCGTTCACCTGCGGATTGCGCGCGGCTTCCGCGCAGAGCTCGATGAAGATCGGCATGCCGCCGGTCTGCAGGTTGCCGGTGAGGAAGTTCCTGCCCGCCTGCACCAGCGCGCCGACCACGTCGTCGGCTTCCAGCAGCGGGGCCAGCATCGCCGGCGCTTCGGCGCGGTCGCGCTCGACGATCGCCTCGATGATGGCTTCCTTCGACGGGAAGTAGCGGTAGAGCGCGCCCGGGCTCATGCCGGCCTCGGCGCAGATCGCCTGCATGCCGGTGGCGTGGAAGCCGCCTTGCGCGAAGCACGTCACCGCCGCGTCGAGAATCCGCCGCCGCTGGTCCTGCTGCCGGCGCGCGCGGGGGCCGATCACCGGGCTCATGTCGTTCACGGCGGATGTCCTGAAGAGAGCGAACGTTCGTTCGCATTTCATAGCGGAAGCGCGCCGCGCCGTAAAGGCGTGACCCGGCGGCGGTCGGACGTTGCGCTCGCCGAGGCCCGCCGAACGGAAAATCTCGCTGAATGGGAAGCGCGCCGAACGAGCCTCGTCGTCCTCCGGCTTGGCCGAAAGTTCCATCTTCGGCGCCGAGCTCCACGCCGGACATGGATGGTCTGGTCAAGCCGGACCATGACGAAGGATCAGGGAGCTAGTACGGCGCCTGCCGGAGCGGGGAGCGCTTCCGGGCCACGGGCCGCCGTCCGCGTCGGAATGAAGATGTGGAGACGCCGGCGGCGTCAGCGGACGATCGGTTCGTCCGGCAGCTCGTCGCCGACGCCGGGCTGCGGCGGCAGGGCGTCGGCGAGCGCCTCGCCGCAGCGCGCGACCGCCGCGACGATTCCGTCCGCGAGCCGCCCTTCCCGCGCCGCCTCGACCACCAGCGCCACTTCCTCGCGCCATGTCTCCGGCGCGACGGCGTCGTGCACGCCGAAATCGGCGATGACCTCGACCCGGCGGTCGGCGGCCGCGACATGGAGCAGGACGCCGGTGCGCCCCAGCGTGCGGCCGAGGCCGAGATCGTCGAAAGCCTGCTCGGCGGCGCGATGGGCCGCCCGGTGGGCGGCGATGCGTCCGACGCGGAGCGCGCGGCGGACATGGGAGGACGAGGCCAGCGCCGCGAGCAGCGCGAACACGAGCGCCTGACCAATCACGATCGCCTCGAGCCGCAGGCCCAGCCAGTCGAGAGGACCGGCCGCCGCGATCGCGACGCCGCCTGCCGCGATCAGCGCGATGGTGGCGTCGGCCTCCTCGCAGCTCGCGGTCTCGACCACCACGACGATCTCGGCGGAGGTGCGCGCTTCCGCGGCGCGCACGGCCGCCGTGATCCGGTCACGGTCGGAAGGGGACAGGACCGGCGTCACCATCCGCCCGAGGCCCCGCCGCCGCCCGAAGAGCCGCCTCCCCCGCCGGAGAACCCGCCGCCCGACGACGATCCGCCGGACCAGGAGCCGCCGCCCATCGGCGGTCCGCCGATGATCCACGGCGCGGCGCGCCGTCGACGGCCGACGCCGCTTCCGCCGCTCCGGATCGCGCGCCAGAACACGTAGAGGAAGAAGAGGATGAAGCAGAGGGTGATCGCCGACGAGATCAGCGACGCGGTCTCGTCCTCGCGTTCGAGCGCGGCGGCGCGGGCCTTGTAGTCGTTGGAATGGCCGGAGAACACCGCCATGACGTCGTCCGCGCCGCGCATGACGCCGCCGGGAAAATCGCCGGCGCGGAAGCGCGGCAGGATGGCGTTCTCGATGATGAGGCGGGAGACCGCGTCGGTGAGTTCGCCCTCGAGCCCGTAACCGACCTCGATGCGGACCCTGCGGTCGTTCGGCGCCACCAGCAGCAGCGCGCCGTCGTTGCGCGCCTTGTCGCCGAGGCCCCAGGCGCGGAACAGCCGGTTGGCGAAGTCCTCGACCGACGTCCCCTGCAGAGACGGCACGGTCGCGACCGCGAGCTGGCGGCCGGTCGTGTCCTGAAATGTCTTGAGTTTCTGGGTGAGCGCCGCCTCGGCCTCGGGCGGCAGGATGTCGGCCTGGTCGACGACGTAGCCGGAAAAGGGCGGGAACGAGAGTTCAGCCCACGCAGCGGTCGAGATGACCGCGCCGAGCGCGATCAGGACCGCCGCAACTAGCCGACCGGGAACGCGCGCAACCGCCATGGCGGCATTGGGACCACGCGAAAGCGGCGACGGCAAGGGCCGTCGCCCCAGCGTCAGGTGTTCATGGACTCGAAGAAGTCGGCGTTGGTCTTCGTCGACCGCAGCTTGTCCAGCAGGAACTCCATCGCGTCGACGGTGCCCATCGGGTTCAGGATGCGGCGGAGCACATACATCTTCTTGAGGGTGTCGGCCGGAACGATGAGCTCTTCCTTGCGCGTGCCCGAACGGGTGATGTCCATCGCCGGGAAGGTGCGCTTGTCCGAGACCTTGCGGTCCAGGATGATCTCGGAGTTACCGGTGCCCTTGAACTCCTCGAAGATCACCTCGTCCATGCGGCTGCCGGTGTCGATCAGGGCGGACGCGATGATCGTCAGCGAGCCGCCTTCCTCGATGTTGCGCGCCGCGCCGAAGAAGCGCTTCGGGCGCTGCAGCGCGTTGGCGTCGACGCCGCCGGTCAGCACCTTGCCGGACGAGGGCACCACGGTGTTGTAAGCCCGGCCGAGGCGGGTGATCGAGTCCAGCAGGATGACGACGTCGCGGCCATGCTCGACCAGGCGCTTGGCCTTCTCGATCACCATCTCGGCGACCTGCACATGGCGCTGGGCCGGCTCGTCGAAGGTGGAGGAGATGACCTCGCCCTTCACCGAGCGCTGCATGTCGGTGACCTCTTCGGGCCGCTCGTCGATCAGCAGCACGATCAGGTAGCACTCGGGATGGTTGGCGGCGATCGCGGTCGCGATGTTCTGCATCATGACCGTCTTGCCGGTGCGCGGCGGCGCCACGATCAGAGCGCGCTGGCCCTTGCCGAGCGGCGCGACGATGTCGATCACGCGGGTCGACATGTCCTTCTTGGTCGGATTGTCGATCTCCATCTTCAGCCGCTCGTCCGGGTAGAGCGGCGTCAGATTGTCGAAATGGACCTTGTGCCGGACCTTCTCCGGGTCGTCGAAATTGATCGTGTTGACCTTGAGCAGCGCGAAGTAGCGTTCGCCGTCCTTCGGGCTGCGGATCTGGCCCTCGACCGTGTCGCCCGTGCGAAGCGAGAAGCGGCGGATCTGGGAGGGCGAGATGTAGATGTCGTCGGGGCCGGGCAGATAGTTGGCGTCCGGCGAGCGCAGGAAGCCGAAGCCGTCCTGCAGCACCTCCACCACGCCGACGCCGATGATGTCGGTCTCGCGCGCGGCGAGCTGCTTCAGGATGGCGAACAGCAGCTCCTGCTTGCGCAGCGTGCTGGCGTTCTCGACCTCCAGCTCCTCGGCCTGGACGAGGATTTCGGTCGGCGACTTGGCCTTGAGATCGGAAAGCCTGACTTCGGGCATCGTGAGCCTTCGGGAGATTGAATCCGACGGGAAGCGGTGGTCGGAGAGCAGTCGCGTTGAGGAGGGGATTGGAGTTCAGGCGCTTCCGGCGCGCGGCGCCGAAACGTCGTCGCTTATTCGCCGTCATGCCGTTCGCCGAATGGCGGGCATGTATCCGCAGGCGGGTTTGTCCGGCCGCTGGACTGGACCGAACGCCTAGACTCTGCGTGGGAACGTCACCGTCTTAACCCATTCGCGGCGGCCGCGACAAGAGGCGGCCGCCCGAAATCGGCCGGACCGCGCGAGATTAGAACGGCTTCACGATCACAAGCACGACGATCGCGATCATGAGCAGCGTCGGAACCTCGTTCGCGACGCGGTAGAAGCGCGTCGAGCGTCGGTTGCGGTCGGCGGCGAAATCCTTGACCCAGCGCGACATCGCGCCGTGGAAGCCGGACAGCGCCAGCACCAGCGCGATCTTGCCGTGCAGCCAGCCCGAGCCGCCCCATCCGCCGAGCCACAGCAGCGCGAGGCCCGCGAGCCAGGTCACGATCATGGCGGGGGTCGCGATCGCCTTCAGCAGGCGGCGCTCCATCACCTTGAAGGTCTCGGAGGTCGGCGACCCGACAGGCTCCATCGAGTGATAGACGAACAGCCGCGGCAGATAGAGGCTCGCCGCCATCCACGCGATCACCGCGACGACGTGGAGCGCCTTGATCCAGGGGTAAAGGTCCATCGCCACGTCCTAGGCCTTCGGCGACCGCGCGTCGAGGGTCACCCCCGCCGCACCCGCGCGACCATTTGGGCGACATGCTCTGGCGGGGTCTCCTGCCGCACGCCGTGGCCGAGGTTCACGATCAGCGGCCCGTGGCCGAGATCGGCCAGGACGCCGTCCACGGCCGCGTCGAGCGCCGCGCCGCCCGCGACCAGAGCGATCGGGTCCACGTTGCCCTGCAGCGCGACGCCCGCCGGCACGGCGGCGCGCGCAGCGGTCCGGTTCTCAGCGGTGGCGAGCCCGAAGGCGTCGGCCGGGACGGCGGCGGCGAAATCGGCGAGCTTCGCGCCGGCGCCGCGCGCGAAGGCGATGACCTTCACCTCCGGCGCGGCCGCCTTCACCTTCACGCAGATCGCGCGGATCGGCTCCGTCGACCAGCGCGCGAATTCGGCCGGGGGCAGGTCGCCGCTCCAGCTGTCGAACACCTGCACCGCCTGCGCGCCCGCCCGGACCTGCGCCAGCAGATGCGCGACGGAGGCCTCGACCAGCCGGTCGATCAGCGCCTGGAACGTCTCCGGCTCGCGATAGGCGAGCTTGCGGGCGGCGGCCTGCTCGTCGCCGCCGCGGCCGCCGACCATGTAGGTCGCGACCGTGTAGGGCGCGCCGCAGAAGCCGATCAGCGCGACCTCCGGGTCGAGCGCGGCGCGCACCCGCGCCACGGTCTCGTAGACCGGCGCGAGGAAGCCGAGGTCGATCTCCTCGCGGAGCTGCGCGAACTCCGCCAGCGACGCCACCGGGTCGAGCCGCGGCCCTTCGCCCTCGACGAAGCGGACCTCCTGTCCGAGCGCGTGCGGCACCACGAGAATGTCGGAGAACAGGATCGCGGCGTCGAGCGCGAAGCGCCGGATCGGCTGCAGCGTGACCTCGGTCGCGAACTCCGGCGTGTAGCAGAGATCGAGGAAGCTGCCGGCTCTGGCGCGAAGCTCCCGATACTCTGGGAGATAACGACCGGCCTGGCGCATGAGCCAGACCGGTGGAACCGTCTGGACCTCGCCGGAGAGCGCTTTCAAGAAGCGGGATTCGGCGCCTGCGGCGGAGGTCGCCGGCCGGTTCGTCACAGCACCGCCCACCGGCCCTGCTCCTCTCTAGATTCTAGAATCGACTCTTCTGCTTCTTTTTCTAGGGGCGGGCATTACAGCCGTTCCGGCATGTCCACAAGCCGCCCACATCTTGGCCCGCGTTAACCATCCGTTAAGACCTGTGGCGGACGCTCGTCCGGCAGGGCGTTAACGAGTTCTTCACCATTTCCACGCGGACGGCCGCCGCCGCCGTCCCGGATGCGAGCGGTGTTGATGATTTCGGCCGTCTCGGCGAAAATCGGCGGGAGCCCGAGCGCGGCGGCCGGATCATCCACAGCCGTCCACCGCTCCACACACGGCCCGCCCCAATCCGAACGCCGCTTCGCGCGTCCGGTTCCTCCGCTTGCGAAAGCCCGTTCCGCCCCATGTCGCCGGACCGCCGTTCGTTCCATTTCCACCTCGTCTCGGACTCGACCGGCGAGACGCTGGTCGCGGTCGCCCGCGCCGCGGCGTCGCAATACGCCGACATCGCGAGCATGGAGCATGTCTATCCGCTGGTGCGTTCGTCCCGGCAGCTCGACCGCGTGCTGGGCGAGATCGCCGACGAGCCCGGCATCGTGCTCTACACGCTGGTGGACGAGGAGCTGATCGGGACGCTGGAGGCCCGCTGCCGCGAGCTCGGCTGTCCCTGCCTCTCGGTGCTGGAGCCGGTGTTCACGCTGCTCCGCTCCTATCTCGGGGCCGAGCAGAACAAGCTGCCGGGCGCGCAGCACGTGCTGAACGCGGACTACTTCAAGCGCATCGACGCCCTCAACTACACCATGGCCCATGACGACGGGCAGTACGCCGATGACCTCGGCGACGCCGACGTGGTGCTGCTCGGCGTCAGCCGGACCTCGAAGACGCCGACCTCCATCTATCTGGCGAATCGCGGGGTGAAGACGGCGAATATTCCGCTCATCCCCGATCTTCCGCCGCCGCCCGGGCTGCAGGGCCTGAGGAAGCCGCTGATCGTCGGGCTGGTGGCCTCGCCCGAGCGGATCGTCGCCATCCGCCACAACCGGGTGCTCGGCCTGGAAGGCGCCATGCCCGGACGGCTTCAGGACGGCTCCTATGTGGACCCGGAAGCGGTCGCAGCCGAGCTCAACGCCTCCCGCCGTTTCTGCGCCCGGCACGGCTGGCCGACCATCGACGTGACGCGGCGGTCGATCGAGGAGACCGCGGCTGCCGTGATCGCGATGCTGACGGAGCACCGCGCGAAACGCTTCGCCGAGTCGATCGCCACCACCTGACCCGTTCCGCCGCCTGCGCCTGTTTTCCTGATCCGGACCCGTTCATGACCCTCTGGCTGCCGTCGTCTCCGCTGCTGCTCGCGTCGAAGAGCGCGATCCGCGCCAAGGTGCTGAGCGACGCCGGCCTTGCCGTCGAGACAATGCCGGCCGACATCGACGAGCGCGCGGTCGAGGCGGAGCTGACGGGCGAAGGCGCGACGCCCGCCAACGTCGCCGGCGCGCTCGCGGCGGCGAAAGCCGTGAACGTGTCGCTCAAGGCGCCGGGCCGGCTCGTGGTCGGGGCGGACCAGACGCTGGCGCTGGGGTCGGAGCGCTTCACCAAGCCCGCGGACCGCGAGGCCGGGCGCCGCCAGCTCGCGCGTCTGTCCGGGCGCACGCACACGCTGTCCTCCGGCGTCGCGCTCGCCATGGACGGGGTCGCGCTCTGGACCGAGGTCGACGATGCGCGGCTGACGATGCGGACGCTGTCGGACGCGTTCATCGAGAGCTACCTCGACGCGGCGGGCGAAGGCGCGCGGACCAGCGTCGGCGGCTACCAGTTCGAGGGCGTCGGCGCGCATCTGTTCGAGCGCGTCGACGGCGACTTCTTCACGATCCTAGGCCTGCCGCTGCTGCCGCTGCTCGCGGCGCTCCGTCGGGCGAAAGCGGTCGCGGCGTGAGCGGTTTCCCCCGCGCCTGCGTGCTCGGCTGGCCGGTCAGCCAGTCACGCTCGCCTTTGATCCACAACCACTGGCTGGCGACCTACGGCATCGCCGGGGGCTACGAGCGGGCGGAGATCACGCCGGCTGATTTCGAAGGCTTCGTCCGCGGCCTCGGCGCGGCCGGTTTCGTCGGCGGCAACGTCACCGTGCCGCACAAGGAGGCCGCGTTCCGGCTCGTGGACGAGGCGGACGCCAGCGCCGCCGATCTCGGCGCGGTGAACACGCTCTGGTTCGAGGACGGCCGGCTGTTCGGCGGCAACACCGACGGCGTCGGTTTCCTGGCCAATCTCGACGAGGCGGCGCCGGGCTGGGAGGGCGAAAGAAAGCTCGCGGCCGTCATCGGCGCAGGGGGAGCCGCGCGGGCGGTGGCCCATGCGCTCGGGAAGCGGGGCTTCGAGCGGGTCGCCGTGGTTAACCGCACGCGGGAGAAGGCGGAGGCCATCGCCCCGCTCGCGGGCCGGGCGGGCGTCGCCGGCGGCCTGGACGACCTGTGGCGCTTCCTGCCGGACGCCGATCTCGTGGTGAACGCCACCTCGCTCGGCATGGCGGGCAAGGGCGCGCTGGAGGTCCATCTCGGCGAGCTGCCCGAACGGGCGGTGGCGACCGATCTCATCTATGTGCCGCTCGAGACGCCGTTCCTGGCGGACGCCCGCGCCCGCGGGCTCAGGACGGTGGACGGCCTCGGCATGCTGCTGCATCAGGCGGCGCCGGGGTTCGAACGCTGGTTCGGCGTCAGGCCCGAAGTGACCCCGGAGCTGCGCGCGCTCGTCGTGGCGGACATCGGGAGCTGAGCGGTGATCGTCATCGGCCTCACCGGCTCGATCGGCATGGGCAAGTCCACCACCGCGAGGCTGTTCGCGGAGGAGGGCGTTCCCGTGCATGACGCCGACGCCACCGTGCACGCGCTCTACTCCGGCGCCGCGGCGCCGCTGGTCGAGGCGGCGTTCCCCGGCGTGATCCGCGACGGCGTGGTCGACCGCAAGGAGCTGGGGACGAGGGTCATCGGAAAGCCCGAAGCGCTCGCGAAGCTGGAAGGGATCGTCCATCCTCTGGTGCGCGCGGCCGAGGCTGAATTTCTGGCGGCGCGGCGGGCCGAAGGCGCTACAGCCGTGGTGCTGGACATTCCGCTGCTGTTCGAAAGCGGCCGCGCCTGCGACGTGGATTTCGTCGCGGTGGTGAGCGCCGGCGCCGAGGAGCAGCGGCGCAGAGTTCTGGAGCGACCGGGAATGACCGAGGAGACGTTCCGCGCCGTGCTCGCGCGCCAGACGCCGGACGCGGAGAAGCGCGCCCGCGCTGACGTCGTGATCGACACCTCGCGCGGGGTGGAGGCGGCGCGCGAGCAGGTGCGCGCGCTGCTCGCCGGCCTCAACGACCGTCGGAAGGACTGAACAGCATGCGCGAGATCGTGCTCGACACCGAAACAACAGGCCTGGACCCGCTCAGGGGCGACCGGATCGTCGAGATCGGCTGCGTCGAGCTCCTGAACCGGATTCCGACCGGATCGCACTGCCACATCTATATCAATCCCGAGCGCGACATGCCGGAAGAGGCGTTCCGCGTGCACGGGCTGTCGTCGGAGTTCCTCGCGGACAAGCCGGTGTTCGCGGACGTGGTCGACGAGTTCCTGGCCTTCATCGACGAGGACGCGCTCGTCATCCACAACGCGGCCTTCGACGTCGGCTTCCTCAACGCCGAGCTGAAGCGCGTCGGCAAGCCCGAGATCGGCAACTACCGCGTCATCGACACGCTGGCGTTGGCGCGGCGCAAGAACGCCGGCGGCTCGAACTCGCTCGACGCGCTGTGCCAGCGCTACGGCATCGACAATTCGCGCCGGACCAAGCACGGCGCGCTGCTCGACAGCGAGATTCTGGCGGAAGTCTATCTGGAGCTGCTGGGGGGCCGTCAGGCCTCGCTCGGCCTGTCGCCGCTCGACGGCCGCGGCATGCGGGCGGGCGAGAAGCTCGCGCCGCGCCCGACGCCGCTCGCCCCGCGGCTGTCGGCGAAGGACATCGAGGAGCACCTCGCCTTCATCGCGACCTTCGGCAGCGAGCCGATCTGGCGGGAGTATCTCGAGTCGCCCGACGCCGTCGCGGCGGAGTGAGGCCAGAGGCCCCACGTCCAACCCTTCATCATGGTCCGGCTTGACCGGACCATCCATCTCCGCGCTGGCGCTCGGCGTCTCATCCGAGACTGACTTAAGCGCGATCCCGGCCCGCGTGGCGAGGCCGGGACGCCGTCATGCTCAGTTCGGAGCGCCCGCCTGCTCCTGCAGGGCGGCGGCCTCTTCGGCGCGGGCGCGGTAGAGCGCGGCGAAATCGACCGGGTCGATCATCAGCGGCGGGAAGCCGCCGTTGCGCACGGCGTCCGCAACGATCTGGCGCGCGAACGGGAACAGCAGCCGCGGGCATTCGATCATCACGACCGGATGGAGCTGCTCCTCGGGGATGTTCACCACGCGGAACACGCCGCCGTAGGACAGGTCGACCCGGAAGATCTGGGCGTCGCCGTCCTTGGCCTGGCCTTCGATCGCGAGCTCGACCTCGAAGTCGGTGTCGCCGACCTTGCGGGCGTTGACGTTGACCTTGATCTCGATGTTGGGCGAGCCCTGACGCGGCGCGAGCGAGCGGGGCGCGTTGGGGTTCTCGAAGGAGAGGTCCTTGGCGTACTGCGCGAGGACGTTGATCGCGGGCAGCTTGCTGGGATCCGGAGCGCCGTTGGTGTTCGCCATTTCGGTGGTCTCTCGCTGGCGGTGATGACTTCGACCGGCCGATCGACCAAGCCGCTTTTCAGACGCGGCGGCGTACCATGGCGGCGCGAGGGGCGGCAAGCGCGCGGAACCCTACGGAGCCGGACGTCCAGCTCCGTCTTCCGTCGTAGGAAGACCTCAGGCGCCGGGGCGTCGCGCCGGCTCGACCTCGCGCCATTCGCGCGCGTCGAGGTCGACCATGGCGTCGCCGGTGGGACGGGCCGCCGCGCGGGGGCGCGGGTCGGCCGGGACAGGCGCGCCGGCGAACAGCCGCCGGATGCGTCCGCGGAACTCGGGCACGAGCGCCAGCACGCCGATCGCGTCGGTGATGAAGCCCGGAACGGCGAACAGCAGGCCGGCGAGGCCCCGCATGCCCCTCGATCCGTCGAGCGCCAGCGTCGTCAGACGCCCGCCGCGCCTCAGCTCGGTGCGGGCTTCCGTGATCAGCGAACCGAGCATCGCGATGCCGATGGCGGAGAACGCCACCTGCAGCAGGATGGCCTTGCCGACGCCGATCATCGACGCGACGAGCGCGAAGGCGACGATCTCCAGCACCGGAAGCGCGAGAAGAAGTCCGAGAAGTCGAGGCATGACGTGTCCGTGAGGGTCCTTGTGCGGAAGGGCCGCGATCCGTCATGTGGGAACGCCTCGGCCGGTCGCCAAGGTTCCCGCCGTCCGCACGATTCCGTGGCCTGCGGGCTCACGTCTCCGTCACGTCGTCGCATTCGCCCCGCGCGACTGGATCGAAACGGCCGGACGTCACATATAGAAAGCGCCGGCGGCTCCGCCGGCCAAGGTCACACGAGCGCGAGACCCGATGAGCAGCGAAGGCTTCGACATCTACACGATCATCATTCTGGTGTTGGCCGTGTTCATCTTCGTCCGCCTGCGCTCGGTCCTCGGCACGCGCACGGGCAACGAACGGCGTCCCGATATCGCGCCGCGCTCGCCGCAGCCGGCGCCGGACGCTCCCGCCGACAACGTGACGCATCTGCCGCAGCGTCCGTCCGATCCCGCCCGGGACGCGGAGGCGTCCGCCGAGCCGGCGGCCGACCGCTGGGCCGGCGTCGCGTCGCCGGACAGCCCGGTCGCCCGCGGCCTCGACGAGATCGCCGCGGCCGAGCGCGGCTTTGACGCCCGCCAGTTCCTGACCGGCGCCCGCGCCGCCTACGAGATGATCGTCTCCGCCTTCGCCGCCGGCGACCGCAAGACGCTGAAGCCGCTGCTCGCCAAGGACGTCTTCGACAATTTCAGCGCCGCGATCGCCGACCGCGAGAGCCGTAGCGAGACGGTCGAGTCGAGCTTCGTCTCGATCGAGAAGGCCGAGTTCACCGGCGCCGAGGTCGTGGGCCGCAGCGCCCAGCTCACCGTGCGTTTCGTGTCGAAGCTGATCAACGCCACCCGCGACCGCGACGGAACGGTGATCGACGGCGATCCGACCGCGATCGTCGACATCGTCGACGTCTGGACCTTCGCGCGCGAGCTCAACTCCCGCGATCCGAACTGGCGCCTGATCTCGACCGAAGCGGTCTGATCGCGGCCTCGAGGCGGGGTATGGCTCCGCGCGCCAGGGCGGCGATCGTCGCCGTCGCGGCCGGCCTCGCCGGGCTGTCGTTCGCGAGCTCGACGCGGGCGGAGATCGGCGACGGGCTCGAGCCGGTCGCCTATTCCGAGCTCGACGGCTGGGCCGCGGACGATCACCTCGCGGCCTTCGGCGCGTTCCAGAAATCCTGCCGCGCCCTCGTCGACCGGGTTCCGCCGCTGCGGGCCGCGCTGCCGCCGCCGCCCGCGCTCGAGCCGATCTGCCGCGACGCGCTCGGCCAGGACGCGCCGGCGACGGCGGAGGACGCGCGGCGCTTCTTCGAAACGCGGTTCCGGCCGGTGCGCGCCGGGCGCGGGATCCTGACCGGCTACTACGAGCCGGAAGCGGCGGGCTCGCTCACCCGCACCGAGACCTTCGACACGCCGCTGCTCGCCCGCCCCGACGATCTCGTGGACCTCGCCGATGGCGCGGCGCGGCCCGAGGGCGTGCCCGACAACCTCACCGCGGCGCGTCAGACTGGCGGGCGGTTCGAGCCCTATCCGACCCGCGCGGAGATCGAGGACGGGGCGCTTGGGCCCCGCGCCCGGCCGCTCGTCTGGCTGTCGCGCGTCGACGCCTTCTTCGTGCACATCCAGGGCTCGACGCGGGTGAGGCTGCCCGACGGAAAGATCGTCCGCATCGCCTATGCCGGGCGCAACGGCCAGCCGTTCACGCCGATCGGTCGGCTGCTGGTGCAGCGTGGCGAGATGGCGAAGGACGTCGCCTCGATGCAGGCGCTGCGCGCCTGGCTCGCCGCGCGCCCGGCGGAGGGCCGCGCGGTCATGCGCGAGAACCGCTCCTACATCTTCTTCCGCGTCGACGACGCGCTGCGGCCGGAGGACGGCCCCCGCGGGGCCCAGGCCGCGCCGCTGACCGCCGGCCGCAGCATCGCGGTCGACCGGCAGCTCTGGGCCTATGGCCTGCCGTTCTGGATCGAGGGCCGGTTCCCCTCGACGGTGGGCGGCGGGCCGATCCGGCGCCTGACGATCGCGCAGGACACGGGATCGGCGATTCTGGGACAGGCGCGCGGCGATTATTTCGCCGGCTCAGGAGATGACGCCGGGGCGGTCGCCGGCGGCATGCGCGAACAGACGGGCTTCTTCGCGCTGCTTCCGCGCGACTCCGGACGGGACCAGTGACCGGCCGCGGCTCCCGACGCACCCGCCGCCTGAGCGAGGGCGAGCGGGCGTTGTGGGACGCGGTCGCGAAGACCGTTCGTCCTCTCGCGCCACGGCCGCCGGAGCCGGAGCCCGCGCCGCCGGCCGAGACCGCCCCCGAACCCGCGGCGAAGCCCAAGCCGGTCCCCGCCGCGGCGGCTCCTCGGGGCGTCGCCGCGCCCAGGACTCCCGCGCCCCCGCCGCTCGCGCCGCTCGAGCCGAAGCTGCGCCGCCGCCTGACCCGCGGGGTCGTCGCCATCGACGCGCGCATCGATCTCCACGGGCTGAGGCAGGACGAGGCGCATCGCCGGCTGGCGGCGTTCCTGGTCAGCGCGCAGGCCGGCGGATGCCGCGTCGTGCTGGTGATCACGGGCAAGGGGCGGCCGGACGACGGCGGCGACTGGTTCGGTCCGGAGCGCGGAGTCCTGCGCCGTTCGGTGCCGATGTGGCTGTCGTCGCCGGCGGCGCGTTCCGTCGTGGTCGGCTTCGAGACGGCGGACGCGGTCCATGGCGGCGTCGGCGCGCTCTATGTGCGCATCCGGAAAGCCGGCCCCCGGCGCTGAATTTGGTCGCGCGGCGGGGCCGCTGCTGATACATCGGAATTCTACTAAAGTTGAAGCTGGGGCGAGAGTGTCGTGAGCGCGGAACAGCCTCCTGCCGGCGCGCCGGTCATCCGCACGATCGCGATGCCCGCGGACACCAACCCTGCGGGCGACATCTTCGGCGGCTGGCTGATGGCGCAGATGGACCTCGCCGCGGGCAACGTCGCCGCCCGCGTCGCCCGCGGCCGCTGCGCCACCGTCGCGGTCGACCAGATGACGTTTTTGAGCCCGGTGCTGGTGGGCGACGAGGTCAGCTTCTACGGGACGGTGGTGAAACGCGGGCGCACCTCGATCCGCATCCACATCGAGGCGTGGCGTCGCCCGCGCGAGGGCGACGACCTGCAGCGGGTGACCGAGGCCACCTTCACCTTCGTCGCCATCGACGACGACCGCCGGCCGCGGCCGTTACCGGAGTGAGTTGAGGCAGCGCCCGTTCTTGTCCCGGCCTTGAGCCGGGACCCAGACACGGCAACCTCTGCTGGGAGTATGCGCGGCTCGCGCGCGGGCGGGCGCCGAACGTCGGGATTCTGGGTCCCGGCTCAAGGCCGGGACAAAGACGGCGCTGAGGGTGAAGGCGACCCGGCCGCTTACGCCGCTTCCTTGTGCGCGGTCTCGGCGATGCGGACGATGTCGGCCATGATCCGGGTGAGGTCGAAGTTCTTCGGCGTGTAGACCGCCGCGACCCCCATCGCCTTGAGCTGCGTCTCGTCCTCCGGCGGGATGATGCCGCCGACGATCACGGGCACGTCGTCGATGCCTTCCGCGCGCATGCGCTCCAGCACGTCGCGGACCAGCGGCACGTGGCTGCCGGACAAGATCGACAGGCCGACGACGTGGACGCCCTCTTCCAGCGCGGCGTTGACGATCTCGGCGGGCGTGAGGCGGATGCCCTCGTAGACGACCTCGAAGCCGCAGTCGCGCGCGCGCACCGCGATCTGCTCGGCGCCGTTGGAATGGCCGTCGAGGCCGGGCTTGCCGACCAGCAGTTTCAGGCGGCGCCCGAGGCGGGCCGAGGCGGCCTCGACCTCCTTGCGCACGCGCTCGATCTCCTCGCCGCCGGCGTCCGGCCGGACGGCGCGGCCGACGCCGGTCGGCGCGCGGAACTCGCCGAAGATGTCGCGCAGGGTCTGGCCCCATTCGCCGGTGGTGACGCCGGCCTTCGCCGCGGCGATCGACGGCTCCATGATGTTGCGGTCTTCCCTCGCGGCGGCGGCGAGGTCGGCCAGCGCCTTCTCCACCGCTTTGCCGTCGCGCTGCGCGCGCCAGGCGTTCAGCCGCTCGATCGCCTCCTGGCCGACGCTTTCCGGCACGGTCTGGATCGCGCCCGATCCGGTCGACAGCGGCGAGGGCTCGGTCTCCTTCCAGCGGTTGACGCCGACGACGATCTGCTCGCCGCTCTCGATCGCCGCGAGCCGCTTGGCGTTCGACTCCACCAGCCGGCCCTTCATGTAGCCAGACTGCACCGCGGCGATGGCGCCGCCCATCTCGTCGATGCGGGCGAGCTCGGCGCGCGCCTCCTGCTTCAGCTCCTCGACCTTGGCGTTCATGACCTCGGAGCCGTTGAAGATGTCGGCGTATTCGAGGATGTCGGTCTCATAGGCCAGGATTTGCTGGGCGCGCAGCGACCATTGCTGGTCCCACGGCCGCGGCAGGCCGAGCGCCTCGTTCCAGGCGGGGAGCTGCACCGCGCGGGCGCGGGCGTCCTTCGACAGCGTGACGGCGAGCGTTTGGATCAGGATGCGGTAGACGTTGTTCTCGGGCTGCGGCTCGGTCAGGCCGAGCGAATTGACCTGCACGCCGTAGCGGAAGCGGCGGCTCTTGGCGTCCTTGACGCCGTAGCGGTCGCGCGTGATCTCGTCCCAGAGATCGACGAAGGCGCGCATCTTCGCGATCTCGGTGATGAACTTCATCCCGGCGTTCACGAAGAACGAGATGCGCTGCACCGTCTGGGCGAACACCTCCTCGCTCGGGTTGGTCGCCTTGACCTCGTCGAGCACCGCGATGCCGGTCGCGAGCGCATAGGCGAGCTCCTGCACCGGCGTCGCGCCGGCCTCCTGCAGGTGGTAGGAACACACGTTCATCGGGTTCCACTTCGGCATCTCCTTCGTGGTGAAGGTGATGACGTCGCGGATCAGCCGGAGCGACGGCGCGGGCGGGAACACATAGGTGCCGCGCGACAGATATTCCTTGATGATGTCGTTCTGCGTCGTGCCGTTCAGCGCGGCCTTGTCGGCGCCCTGCTCCTCGGCCAGCGCCGCGTAGAGCGACAGCAGCCAGGCCGCCGTCGCGTTGATCGTCATCGAGGTGTTCATCTGGGCGAGCGGGATGCCGTCGAACAGCGCCCGCATGTCGCCGAGATGGGAGACCGGCACGCCGACCTTGCCGACCTCGCCGCGCGAGAGGATGTGGTCCGGGTCGTAGCCGGTCTGGGTCGGCAGGTCGAAGGCGACCGAGAGGCCGGTCTGTCCCTTGGCGAGGTTCGACTTGTACAGTCGGTTGGACTCCGCGGGGGTGGAATGGCCCGCATAGGTCCGGATCAGCCAGGGTTTGTCCGCCATAAATCCGCGCTCGCCTTGCCTCGTCGCAGGCGGTCGCTCCGCCCGCGACAGTCTTTAGCCCAGCGATGCTGCGCCGCAATGGGCAGATCGTCGAGCAGACTTTCGGTCAGACGCGCCGGAACAGCCCGATGATCAGCAGAAGAACGATCGCGCCGATCGTGGCGCCGATGATCTGGCCGAGCACGCCCGGACCGACGAAAATCCCGAGCTTCGCCAGCAGCCAGGCGCCGATCACCGCGCCAAGGATGCCGACGATCACGTTGCCGATGATTCCGAGGCCGTAGCCGCGCACCACGAGGCCCGCGAGCCATCCGGCGACGCCGCCGATCAGCAGGATGGC
The DNA here is from genome assembly GCF_042681025.1 of Methylopila henanensis. Classification (NCBI taxonomy): domain Bacteria; kingdom Pseudomonadati; phylum Pseudomonadota; class Alphaproteobacteria; order Hyphomicrobiales; family Methylopilaceae; genus Methylopila; species Methylopila henanensis. The sequence continues at coordinate 74,276 of NZ_JBHUER010000006.1, read as the reverse complement.
GAGGATTCCGTATCCGGCGAAGACTTCCATGGCGCGCTCCCGAGCCGTTCCGCGGGGCTTGTTCCCGCACTGCGCCGAAACTAGCGCGGCGCGCGCGTTAGACTATCTGGCGCCGCAACATGAGGCCATCGTCGCATTGCGTCCTTTCGAGCCGGCGTCATATTGCCCGGCGGATCGAACGGTTTTCTCTTGATTGCGAGAGACGAGAACATGGCCTCTTCCTCCGAGCGCAAAGACCTTTACGAGCTGGGCGAAGTCCCGCCCCTCGGCCACGTGCCGGCGAACATGTACGCCTGGGTCGTGCGCAAGGAGCGCCATGGCCCGCCCGAAAGCGCCAACGAGCTCGAGGTCGTGCCCGTCTGGGAGATCGGCGAGGAGGAGGTGCTGGTCTACGTCATGGCGGCCGGCGTCAACTACAACCACGTCTGGGCGTCGCTCGGCGAGCCGGTCTCCCCGCTCGACGTGCACAAGCTTCCGATCCACATCGGCGGTTCCGACGCCTCCGGCATCGTCTGGGCGGTCGGCTCCAAGGTGAAGCGCTGGAAGGTGGGCGACGAGGTCATCATCCACTGCAACCAGGACGACGGCGACGACGAGGAATGCAATGGCGGCGACCCGATGTTCTCGCCCTCGCAGCGCATCTGGGGCTACGAGACGCCTGACGGCTCCTTCGCCCAGTTCTGCCGGGTGCAGTCGCGCCAGCTCATGCCGCGGCCGAAGCACCTCACCTGGGAAGAGGCCGCCTGCTACACGCTGACCCTCGCCACCGCCTACCGCATGCTGTTCGGCCACGCGCCGCACAGTCTGAAGCCGGGCGACAACGTGCTGGTGTGGGGCGCCTCCGGCGGCCTCGGCGTGTTCGCGGTGCAGCTGATCGCGGCCTCGGGCGCGAACGCGATCGGCGTCATCTCCGACGAGTCGAAGCGCGACTACGTGCTGGGCCTCGGCGCCAAGGGCGTCATCAACCGCAAGGACTTCAACTGCTGGGGCCAGCTCCCGAAGGTGAACTCGCCGGAGTTCCACGCCTGGACCAAGGAGGCGCGCGCCTTCGGCAAGGCGATCTGGGAGATCACCGGCAAGGGCAACGACGTCGATATAGTGTTCGAGCATCCGGGCGAGGCGACCTTCCCGGTCTCCTGCCTTGTGGTGAAGCGCGGCGGGATGGTGGTGTTCTGCGCCGGCACCTCCGGCTTTAACATCACCTTCGACGCGCGCTACGTCTGGATGCGGCAGAAGCGCATCCAGGGCTCGCACTTCGCGCATCTGAAGCAGGCCTCGGCCGCGAACAAGTTCGTGCTCGACCGCCGCGTCGACCCCTGCATGTCGGAGGTGTTCACCTTCGCCGATATCCCGAAGGCCCACACCAAGATGTGGAAGAACCAGCACGCCCCCGGCAACATGGCGGTGCTGGTGAACTCCCCGCGGCCGGGCCTGCGGACGGTCGAGGAGGTCATCGAGGCCGAGCCGCTCCAGGCCGTCGCCAAGGCCGCCGCGGCCTGACGATGCAGCGCTTCGTCCGCGCCAAGCTGCACGGGCTCCGCGTCACCGGCGCGGACCTGAACTACCACGGCTCGATCACGATCGACGCGGAACTCTGCCGCGCCGCCGGGCTCGAGCCGCTGGAGTTCGTCGAGATCTGGAACAAGATGTCGGGCGCCCGGATCTCGACCTACGTGCTCTATGGCGACCCCGGCTCGCGCTGCTGCATCCTCAACGGCGCCGCGGCGCGCACCTGCCAGATCGGCGACGAGGTGATCATCGCCTCGTCCGAATGGGGCTCGTTCGAGGATGTCGCCGCCATCAGCCCCAAGGTGCTGACCTTCCGCGACGGCAACGAGATCGACGAGCGCATCGTCTACCGCGTGTTCCGCAACGCCGCCGGCGAGCGCGACATGGCGATCGAGACTGACGCCGGCGCGCCCCTCGCGGTGCGCGATCTGGTTGGGTGACTGAACAGGGACGTCACTGTCCGGCTTGGCCGGAGCGTCCATGCCCGGCGTAGAGCTTTGTCGGGCGCCCATCTTTCCCCCGCCTCGCAACCACCGGATTGCCTCTCCGCCGCCCCAACGCCTAGGGATGGGCTGAGGCGAATGGGTCATGGGGCACGGGATGCGCGCGGACGAAACCTCTGACGTCGCGGCGTCCATGGCGCGCGACACCATCGTCGCGGTGTCGACGGCTCCCGGGAAGGCGGCGGTCGCGGTGCTGCGGCTGTCCGGTCCGCAGGCTGGCGCGGCGCTCGACGCGATCGTCGGCGGACGCCCGGCGCCGCGGGTCGCGGCCTACCGCGCGCTCCGGAACCCGCCCACGGGCGAACTGCTCGACCGCGGACTGGCGCTTTGGTTTCCGGGACCGGCCAGCGCCACCGGCGAGGACGCGGCCGAGCTGCACGTCCATGGCGGGCGTGCGGTCGTCGCGGCCGTGCTCGACGCCGCGCTCGTTCTGCCCGGCCTCCGCGCGGCGGAGCCGGGCGAGTTCGCCCGCCGCGCCTTCCTCGCCGGCAAGCTCGACCTCGCGGAGGCGGAAGGCCTCGCGGATCTGATCGACGCGGAGACGGAAGCCCAGCGGCGCCAGGCGGCGCGGCAGAGCGAGGGTGCGCTGTCGGAGGTCGTGGACGGCTGGCGCGAGCGGCTGGTCGCCGCCATGGCGCTGGTCGAGGTCGGCATCGATTTCGTCGACGAGGACGACGTGCCCGCGGCCGCCCGCGAGCAGGCCTTCGGGGCCGTCGCTGAGCTGGCGGAGGCGTTGCGCGCGGCGCTCGCCGACACCCGCGCGGAGCGACTGCGCGACGGGTTCCGGGTCGCGATCGTCGGCGCGCCGAACGCGGGCAAGTCGTCGCTGCTGAACGCCCTCGCCCGCCGCGAGGTGGCGATCGTGACCGACGCGCCGGGCACGACGCGCGACGTGGTCGAGGTTCGCCTCGACCTCGGCGGCTATCCGGTGCTGGTCGCGGACACCGCCGGCCTGCGCGACGCCGCCGACGCCGCAGAGCGCGAGGGCGTGCGGCGCGCGCTGGTCCGGGCTCGGGAGGCCGATCTCGTGCTGTGGCTTCGGGACGCCTCCGCGGCCGGGCATGAGCCCGCGCCCGAGACCGGGGGATGGCTGTGGCGCGTGGCGAGCAAGATCGATCTGGTCGCGGCGCCGTCGGACGCCGATCACGGCGTATCGACCGCGAGCGGCGCCGGCGTCGACGCACTGATCGCGGCGATCGCCGAGGCGGCGCGCGACGCCCTTGGGGGCGCCGAGCATGCGGGATTGACGCGGGCGCGGCATCGCGAGGCGCTGCAGGCGGCGCTCGATGAACTGGACGCGGTGCTCGGAAGCTGGCCGTCGCTGGCGGACGAGCTGGTCGCGGAGGGGCTGCGCCGGGCCGCGACGGACCTTGGGCGCATCGCCGGCCGGGTCGGCGTCGAGGACGTGCTGGACCGACTGTTCGCAAGCTTCTGCATCGGCAAATGACGGAGGGGTTCGCCCGATGTTTCACGTGAAACACGGGGACGCGTTGCGACCCGGCGACGGGAGCGCTATGCGTGCGCAACTCTTCGCGTCAGGGATCGGATGAGATGCGGACGTCCTTCGACGTCATCGTTGTGGGCGGCGGCCATGCCGGCTGCGAGGCGGCCGCGGCCGCGGCGCGGACGGGGGCCGCGACCGCGCTCGTGACCCACCGCGCCGACACCATCGGCGCCATGTCCTGCAACCCGGCGATCGGCGGGCTCGGCAAGGGCCATCTCGTGCGCGAGGTCGACGCGCTCGACGGTTTGATGGGCCGGGTGGCCGACGCCGGTGGCATCCAGTTCCGCATGCTGAACCGGCGCAAGGGGCCGGCCGTGCGCGGACCCCGCGCCCAGGCCGACCGCAAGCTCTACGCCGCCGCGATGCAGGAAGCGCTGGCGGCGACCAAGGGCCTGACCATCGTCGAGGCCGAGGTCGACGACCTGATCGTCTCCGACGGCCGCGTCACAGGCGTCCTCCTCGCTGACGGGCGCTCCATGCCGGCCGGCGCGGTGGTGCTGACGACCGGCACCTTCCTGCGCGGGCTGATCCACATCGGCGACCAGACGACGCCGGCCGGCCGCGCGGGCGAGGCGCCGGCGCTCGGCCTGTCGAAGCGGCTGGAGGCGGCTGGCTTCGCGCTCGGCCGGCTCAAGACCGGAACCCCTCCCCGGCTCGACGGCCGCACGATCGACTTCGGGAGCCTTGAGGAGCAGCCCGGCGACGAGCCGCCGGAGCCGTTCTCGACGCTGACGCGGGCGATCACGACGCCGCAGACGGTGTGCCACATCACCCGCACCACCGCCGAGACCCACGCCATCATCCGAGCCGACATCGGCCGGTCGGCGATGTATTCCGGCCGGATCGAGAGCCGCGGGCCGCGCTACTGCCCGTCGATCGAGGACAAGGTGGTCCGCTTCGGCGACCGCGAGAGCCACCAGATCTTCCTCGAGCCCGAAGGGCTCGACGACCCCACGATCTACCCGAACGGGATTTCGACCTCGCTGCCGGCGGACGTGCAGCTCCGCCTCGTGCGGTCGATCCCCGGGCTGGAGCGCGTCGAGATCCTGCGGCCGGGCTACGCCATCGAATACGACCATGTCGATCCGCGCGAGCTGCAGCCGACGCTGGAGGCCAAGCGGCTTCCGGGGCTGTTCCTGGCGGGGCAGATCAACGGCACCACCGGCTATGAGGAGGCGGCGGCGCAAGGGTTGCTCGCCGGGCTCAACGCCGCCCGGCGCGCCGGCGGCTCCCACGGCGCCGTGTTCGATCGCGCCGAGGCCTATCTTGGCGTCATGGTCGACGACCTCGTCACCCGCGGCGTGACCGAGCCCTACCGCATGTTCACCTCGCGGGCGGAGTACCGCCTGAGCCTGCGCGCCGACAACGCCGACCTGCGGCTGACGGCGCGGGGCGAGGCGCTCGGCTGCGTCGGCGTCGCGCGCGCCGCCGCCTTCGCGGACAAGGCCGGCCGGCTGGCCGCCGCGACGGCGCTCGCCCGCTCGCTGTCGCTGACGCCCAACGAAGCGGAAAGCTTCGGCGTCGCGGTCAATCGCGACGGACGGCGGCGCAGCGCCTTTGACCTGCTGTCGCTGCCGGACGTGGGGACGGACGTGCTCGTCCGCATCTGGCCGGCGTTCCGCGAGATCGACGCCGCGACGCTGGCGCAGCTCGAGATCGAGGCGTCCTACGCCGTCTATCTGGACCGGCAGGAGACCGACGTCCGGCGCTACCGCTCCGAGGAAGCCGCCGCGATTCCCGCCGACATCGACTATGCCGGCCTGCCCGGCCTGTCGGCGGAGCTTCAGTCCAAGCTCAAGGCGGTCGCGCCGCGCACGCTCGGACAGGCCGGCCGGATCGAGGGCATGACGCCGGCGGCGCTGACGCTGATCGCAGCGCGGGCGCGCAGGGCCGGCGCCGGCAAGGCCGCGGGCTGATGGGGGTCGATCCGGCGGCGCGCGGAACGGACCGGGCCGCGGCGGAGCGGCTGGTCGATGTTTCACGTGAAACATGGACGCGGTGGGAAGCGCTGGTCGCCGCCCTCGACAAGTGGCAGGCGACCATGAACCTGGTCGCCCCCAACACGCTTGCCACGGTGTGGACACGCCACGTCGCCGATGGGGCGCAACTCCTCCCCCTCGCCCCGCAGGACGCCCGGATGTGGGTCGATCTCGGCTCCGGCGGCGGCTTTCCCGGCCTCGTCGTGGCCGCCGCGCTCGCGGGCCGCACGCAGGTCCATCTGGTCGAGAGCAATCTCAAGAAGGCGGCGTTCCTGCGCGAGGCGGCGCGCACCATGGACGTCGCCGTTACGGTCCACGCCGCGCGGGCGGAAGCCGTGCTCGGGCCGGTCGTGCCCCGGGCGGACGTCGTCAGCGCGCGGGCGCTGGCGCCGCTCGCCGATCTCATCGCCATGGCGGCGCCGCTGTTGAAAACCGGCGCCGTCGGCCTGTTTCCAAAGGGCGAGAAGGCCGAGGCCGAATTGACCGCGGCGGCGAAATCCTGGAACATTAACGCATCGTTTCACCCGAGCCTCACCGAGCCGGACGCCCGCATCGTGCGCGTCGACGGGCTGGCGGAGCGTCGGGGAGCCGAGTGATCCTGTTCCAAGGATGTTCGCCCCGGAGCTTCCGCCATGCTGTCGACCAAGTTCCCCGCCGGCGCGCCGCGGGTTCTGACCCTCGCCAATCAGAAGGGTGGCGTCGGCAAGACCACGACGGCGATCAACCTCGGCACCGCGCTGGCCGCGATCGGCGAAAGCGTGCTGATCGTCGATCTCGACCCGCAGGGCAACGCCTCCACCGGCCTCGGCATCGATCGCAGGGCGCGGCGGCTCTCGACCTACGACGTGCTGGTCGGCGAGGCGACGCTCGCCGAGACCATCCACGAGACGGTGGTGCCGCGGCTGCACCTCGCCCCGTCGACCATGGACCTGCTCGGCGTCGAGCTGGAGATCGCGTCGGAGAAGGACCGCGCCTTCCGCCTGCGCGACGCGATCCACGCGCTGCACGACGCCGGCGTCGAGAACCGCCGCTACACCTATGTGCTGGTGGACTGCCCGCCCTCGCTCAACCTGTTGACGATCAACGCCATGGCGGCCGCCAACGCCATCGTGGTGCCGCTGCAGTGCGAGTTCTTCGCCCTGGAGGGCCTCAGCCAGTTGCTGAAGACGGTGGAGCAGGTGCGCGTGTCGCTCAATCCGGGCCTCAGCATCCATGGCGTGGTGCTGACCATGTTCGATCCGCGCAACAACCTCTCCGGCCAGGTCGTGGCGGACGTGCGCGAATTCATGGGCGAGAAGGTCTATGAGACCATGATCCCCCGCAACGTGCGGGTGTCGGAGGCGCCGTCCTACGGAAAGCCGGTGCTGCTGTACGACCTGAAGTGCCACGGTTCGCAGGCCTATCTCCGCCTCGCCTCCGAGGTGATCCAGCGCGAGCGCACGTTGCGCGCGGCCTGACGCGCGCCAGGAGGCATCATGTCGGAAGAACCCAGCCGCTCGCGCCTCGGGCGCGGATTGGCCGCCCTGATCGGCGACGTCGGCGACGAGACGGCTGTGATGGAGCGCTCACGCGGCCAGCGGCGGGCGCCGATCGCGCACCTGCGGCCCTCGAAGGCCAATCCCCGCCGCCATTTCGACGAGGCCCATCTGGAGGATCTCGTCGCCTCGGTGCGCGAGAAGGGCGTGATCCAGCCGATCCTCGTCCGAAGGCTGCCGGGCGAGAGCGAGGCGTTCGAGATTATCGCCGGCGAACGGCGCTGGCGCGCGGCGCAGCGGGCCGGTGTGCACGACGCGCCGATCGTCGTGCTGGACGTGACAGAACGCGAGGCGCTCGAGATCGCCATCGTCGAGAACGTCCAGCGCGCCGATCTCAACGCCATCGACGAGGCCGCGGGCTATGACCAGCTCATGAGCCAGTTCGCCTACCGGCAGGAGGACCTGGCGCGCGTCATCGGCAAGAGCCGCAGCCACATCGCCAACACGCTGCGCCTGCTGAAGCTGCCGGACTTGGTGAAGAGCTATGTTGTGAAGGGCGCGCTCAGCGCCGGCCACGCCCGCGCGCTGCTCGCGCTGCCCGATCCCGAGACCGCCGCAAACAAGGCGGTGGCGAAGGGCCTGTCCGTGCGCGAGGTCGAGGCCATGGCCCGCGCGCCGGAGATCAAGTCGATGGACGGGCTCCGCAAACAGAAGCCCGCGAAGGACGCCGACACGCGCGCGCTCGAGGCCGCGCTGTCGGACGCGCTCGGCCTCGACGTCTCGATCACCGCGCGAGGCGCCGGCGGCGAGGTGACGGTGCGTTACCGCTCGCTTGAGCAGCTCGATCTGGTGGCGCGGCGTCTCAGGGGCTGATTTTCGTCCGCCGGACGCCGGGAAACACGCCCATGCGGCGCAGCGGCCTTCAGGAGGCCGCTGGCGGCTTGTCCGGTCCGCGGGTCGTATCCGCCCCGGCGATGTGCGAAAGCGCCGCCGGTGACTCTCCCTGCAGGTCGCGAAAATGCGCGCCGATTGCAACTCTTGCGCGAAAAGGCTCAGCGCATGAGCCGGCCGGCCTCGATCGCGATCGCGAGCAGCGCGCGTTCGGCGACCGCCTCCCCGATCGCGCCGGCTTTTCGACCGGCGGCCACCGCGTCGGCGAGCTTCGTCACGGCTTCGCCGAGCCGCTCGTTGGTCCAGGCGCCCAGCGCCCGCTCCACCGCGGCCTTGCGGCGGAAGTGGAACAGAAAGCCGTTGGCCTCCATCACCGCCCGCGCGCTGCGGGCGGCGTCGACGTCGCCGCGCAGCCGATGCAGCGTCAGCGCATGGCGGAGCGCGCCGCCGGCCACCACGGATGCGGGCATGCCGCCCGCGCGCAGCGTCTTGAGCGCGGCGGTCATGTCGGCGGCGCGGCCGGCGAAGGCGGCGTCGATCGCGACGTCCATGCCGACGTCGCCGGCGTCGGCGACCACCGCCTCCACGTCGTCGGCGTCGATGCGGCCCTTGTCCATAGCGTAGAGGCAAAGCTTGCGCACCTCGCCGCGCGCGGCGAGCCGGTCGGGCCCAAGGTGCGCGGCGAGCAGGGCGCGTGCGTCGGGCGAGATCGAGAGGCCGGCCTCGCGCGTCTCCTCGTCGATCAGCCGGTCGCGCGCGCCGGCTTCGTCCGGAAAGCACGGCAGCGCGGCGGCGCGCGGGCTTTTCTCGCACAGGGCGCGCAAGGGGTTGTTCTTCTTGAGGTCGCCCGCTTCCAGGATGACGAGCGACTCGGGCTCGGGTCCCGACAGCAGGCCCTCGGCGGCCAGGACCATGGCGCGCCCGCCGACGCGGACGCGGATCACGCGCTTGCCGCCGAACAGGGCGATGGTGCGGGCCTCGTCCGCCAGCCGTCCGGGATCGGAGGCGAGGTCGTCGCCCTCGAGGCGCACCAGCGCGAACGGGTCGTCCGAGCCTTCGAGCGCACGGGCGGCGAGCCGCTCGCATCGCTCGGACACCAGCCCGGAATCGGGGCCGTAGATCAGGACGGCGAAGACGCCCGCCTGAGGCTTGGCGAGGAAGGCGTCGACGCCGGAGGTTTTGATCGCGACCATGGCCGAGTTGTCGCGGGAGGCGGGCCCGGGGTCAACGCCGAAGGGGTCGGACGCGACCTTCTTGTCCCGGCTCAAGGCCGGGACAAGAGCCGCGGTCAATACGGCACGGCGCGCGCGGGCGTGATCCCTGTGGTCAGCGGCTCGGTCTCCGCCGTCTGCGGCAGCTCCGGCTCGCGGAAATCGACCGGGACGCCCGGCGCGACGAGGTGCGCGAGCTCGTTCGCGTCCCAGTTCGTCAGGCGCACGCAGCCATGGCTGTTGGTCTTGTCGATCTTGGAGGGCTCGGGGGTGCCGTGCAGGCCGTAGGTCGGCTTGTCGAGGCCGATCCAGACCGAGCCGACCGGCGCGTTCGGTCCCGGAGGCAGCCGCAGGGCCTTGGTGTTCTCGCCCTGCTGGAAGTTCACCTTGGGCCGGTACCAGTATTCCGGGTTGATCGCGATCGCCTTCACCGCGTGCACGCCGGTCGGCGACGGCAGATCGGCGCTGCCGATGGTGGCGGGGTAGGACGCGACGAGGCGGCCGGCGAGATCGTAGGCGAAGATCTGCCGCCGGCCCTTGTCGGCGACGATGCTCGCGACCTTGGCCTTTTGGGGCGAGCCGGGATTGGCGACCGTGATGACCGAGCCCGCCATCGTGAAATCGACATCAGGATTTAGCCGGCGAAGGAATCCTTCGTCCATGTGGAAGCGCTCAGCCAGCATCTCCACAGGGTCCCGGTAGCCTGCGGCCGGCAGCTGGGCCTGCTCGGCATAATCAGCCGGCAAAACAGGAGTGAACGGACCCGCGACGTCCTTCTCCGTGAGCTCGTAGGAGACCAGCACAGGTTCGCTCGACACGCTTTCGAGCCGCGCCCACAGCTCGGCGTCCATGACGCCGTCGACGGGGTGGCCGATCATCATCTCGAAGGCCGCGATCGCCTTGGCCACGTTGCCGCCGTTGATGCCGTCGATCACGCCGGGCGAGGCGTGGGCGCGGTCGAGCAGCACCTGCAGCTTGATCATGCGGGGGTCGGCGTGCTGCCCCTTCGGATAGGGCGCGTCGGAATAGACCGCGTCGTTCGCGAGCGCGATCAGCAGGTCGACGGGATAGGCCTCCGCGACCGGGGCGGGCCGGGCGGGTTTCGGCGCCGGCCTGCGGGCGGTCGCCGGCGGAACGGGCTCCGCGGGACGCACGCCCTCGAGCGGCAGGCGGTGAGGTTCGGCGTCGACGCTGCCGGTGGTCTCGGGGATCGACAGCATCTCCCCGATGGCGTCCACGGGACGCTCGTCGTCGAAAGGAGCGCCTTGCGCGGCCGCCTCGCCCACGGCCAGAGCGGCCGCGAGCGTCAGCGCGATTGCGAGCTTGCCGTCACCCACGCGACGATCTCCCAGAGCTTCGGCGGCCCGAGAGGGGGCCGGCTTGCGTCTGGAGGATCGCCCAGCAGGGTAAACAAAAGGCGCCGCGCGGGCCTTCCGCCCGCGGTTCGCGGCGTCAGCGCCCGGTGGCGAAGTACCCCTGCAGCCGGGTGCGGATCTTCTCGGCGATCTGCTGCGCCGCCCGGTCCTCGGCGTCGCGCTGGGCGCGGATGTCGGCGAAACGCTGCAGCGAGTAGTTGTAGGACGCGGTCGCGAACTCCTGGCCCTTGATGATGGGGTCGAGACGTCCGGCGGGCTTCAGGATGTAGTCCGCGGTCAGCGACACCGTGCGGGTCTCGGGCTGGCCGGTGAACGGGTCCACGATCGGCGACTGGCCGCGCTGGCTCAGCGCGACGTCGAGCCGGTAGGCGATCGGTCCCGCGGCGTCGCCGCCGCGCAGCAGGAAGATCAGCTCGTTGCGCATCTTCAGGCCGACGCGGCCCTCGATCGGCGTGACGTCGACGCGCTTGAGGTTGACTGCGACCGGCCCCGCGTCGCCCGTCGCCGACGGCGACTCGGGCGCGTAGACCGGCCGGAAGCAGCCGGCGAGGGCGAGCGACAGGCCGGCGGCGAGGCCGGCACGGATCAGGGTGCGGCGCGCGGGCCGGAACTCGATGTCAGGCGACGACATTCACGATCCTCTGCGGCACGACGATGATCTTGCGGATCGGCTTGTCGCCGACGGCCTTTGCGACGGCTTCGAGCTCGCGCACGGCCTTTTCGATCGAGGCGGCGTCCGCCTCGCGCGCGACGGTGATCTCGTCGCGCTTCTTGCCGTTGACCTGCACGGGCAGGGTGACGACGTCGGAGGCGAGCAGCGCGGGATCAGCCTTCGGCCACGGCGTCTCGGCGACGAGAACGGCATGTCCGAGCGCCGCCCACGACTCCTCGGCCAGATGCGGCATGAAGGGAGCCACGATCTGCACGAGGATTTGGGCGGCCTCGCGCAGCGCGAAGGCCATGTCGTCGGAGGCGTCGGCCTGCAGCGCCTGTCCCAGCGCGTTGGCGAGCTCGTAGGCCGCCGCGACGCAGCGGTTGAACCGCAAGCGCTCAATGTCCTCCTCGACGCGAGCGAGCGCGCCGTGCGCCGCGCGCCGCAGCGTCTCGGCCGCAGGGCCGACGTTCGCCGGCGCCGCAGCTCCGGACGGCGCGCCCCGCGCGGCGGCCTCGTTCACGAGACGCCACACGCGCTGCACGAAGCGGCTCGCGCCCTCGACGCCGGCCTCGGTCCAGATCACGTCGCGCTCGGGCGGGCTGTCGGACAGCATGAACCAGCGGGCGGTGTCCGCGCCGTAGGATCCGAGAATGTCGTTGGGGTCGACGACGTTCTTCTTCGACTTCGACATCTTTTCGATCGCGCCGATCTCGACGGCGGAGCCGTCCGAAAGGCGCGTCGCGGCGCGGGCGCCGCCGTCTTCGGAGATCCGGATGTCGGCCGGCGCGACCCATTGGCCGTCCGCGTCCTTGTAGGTCTCGTGGACGACCATGCCCTGCGTGAACAGGCCGGCGAAGGGCTCGTCGAGGCCGACATGGCCGGTCGCCTTCATCGCGCGGGTGAAGAAGCGCGAATAGAGCAGGTGCAGGATCGCGTGCTCGACGCCGCCGATGTACTGGTCGACCGGCAGCCAGCGGTCCGCGGTCGCCTTCACGGTCGGGGAGGCGGCCTTCGGGTCGGTGAAGCGGGCGTAGTACCAGGACGAGTCCACGAAGGTGTCCATCGTGTCGGTTTCGCGCCGCGCCGGACCGCCGCACTGCGGGCAGGGCACGTTGCGCCACGCGTCGTGCCGGTCGAGCGGGTTGCCCGGCTGGTCGAAGGTCACGTCGTCGGGCAGGCGCACCGGCAGCTGGTCGTCCGGCACGGGGACCACGCCGCAGGCGTCGCAATGGATGACCGGGATCGGGCAGCCCCAGTAGCGCTGGCGGGAGATGCCCCAGTCGCGCAGACGCCAGTTGACCTTGCGAGCGGCGACCGGACGGCCGTTCAGCTCCGCGGCCTCCAGCTGGCGCGCGACCTCCTGGAAGGCGGCGGCCGGGCTCAGGCCGTCGAGGAAGCGCGAATTGATCATCACGCCGTCGCCGTCATAGGCGACGTTGTCGATCGCGACCGAGGTGGGGTCCGCGCCCTCAGGCGCGACGACCGGGGTCACCGGCAGGCCGTAGGCGCGCGCGAAGTCGAGGTCGCGCTGGTCGTGCGCCGGGCAGCCGAAGATGGCGCCCGTGCCGTAGTCCATCAGCACGAAGTTCGCGACGTAGACCGGCAGCTCCCAGGACGGGTCGAACGGATGCGCGACGCGCAGGCCGGTGTCGTAGCCCTTCTTCTCCGCGGTCTCGAGCGCGGCGACGCTGGTGCCCGCGCGGCGGCACTCCTCGACGAAGCTCGCGAGCGCGGGATTGCTCTCGGCCAGAGCCCGGGCGATCGGATGGTCGGCCGACAGCGCGACGAAGCTCGCGCCGAACAGCGTGTCCGGCCGCGTGGTGTAGACCTCGACCTCGGAGGCGTCGTTCGCGCCCGCCACGGCGAACCGCACCGTCAGCCCTTCCGAGCGGCCGATCCAGTTCTTCTGCATGGTCCGGACCTTCTCCGGCCAGCGCGTCAGCCCGTCGAGCGCCGACAGCAGGTCCTCGGAGAAGTCGGTGATTTTCAGGAACCACTGGGTCAGCTCGCGCTGCTCCACCGGCGCGCCCGAGCGCCAGCCGCGGCCGTCGATCACCTGCTCGTTGGCGAGCACGGTGTTGTCGACCGGGTCCCAGTTCACCTTGGACTTGCGGCGGTAGGCGAGGCCGGCCTTCAGGAAGTCCAGGAACAGCTTCTGCTGCTGGGCGTAATAGTCCGGATCGCAGGTCGCGATCTCGCGGCTCCAGTCCAGCGACAGGCCGATCGCCTTCAGCTGGTCGCGCATGGTCGCGATGTTGTCGTAGGTCCAGGCCTTGGGATGGACCTTCTTCTCGATCGCGGCGTTCTCCGCCGGCAGGCCGAAGGCGTCCCAGCCCATCGGGTGCATGACCGCGAAGCCCTTGGCGCGCTTGTAGCGCGCGACGACGTCGCCCATCGCGTAGTTGCGCACGTGCCCCATGTGGATGCGCCCCGACGGATAGGGGAACATCTCCAGCACGTAGTAGTTCGGCCGCGGGTCCCCGGCGTCGGTCTGGAACAGCTTGCGCTCGTCCCAGCTCTTCTGCCAGCGGGGCTCGGCCTCTCGCGCGTCGTAGCGCTCGGTGGTCATGGGGATGTACGCCAGGTCTCGTAGGGTCACGCGATGCGACGGCGCAGGCCGCAGGGGCGCGCACGGTCGCGCGGACATTCGCCCGAACGGCCGTCCCGGGTCAACCGAAGCGCGCCGCGCGGCCTTGAGAACGTCGGCGTCGCGTCCTATTGGCCACCCTTGGACGCTCACGGGACCCGATCATGACCGACGCATCGAACGCCCCCGCACGACTGGCCGCGGTCCGCGCCGCGCTCGCCAAGGCCGAACGCGCGGCCGGACGGCCGGAGGGCGACGTTGGGCTGGTCGCGGTGTCGAAGACCTTTCCGGCCGAAGACGTTGCGCCGGTGCTCGAGGCCGGGCAGCGGCTGTTCGGCGAGAACCGCGTGCAGGAGGCCAAGGCCAAGTGGCCGGCGCTGCGCGAGCGCTTCCCCGGCGTGGAGCTGCACCTGATCGGGCCGCTGCAGTCGAACAAGGCGGCGGAGGCGGTGGCGCTGTTCGACGTGATCCACACCGTCGACCGGCCGAAGATCGCGCAGGCGCTCGCCAAGGAGATCGCGGCGCAGGGGCGCGCGCCGCGACTCTATGTGGAGGTGAACGTCGGCGGCGAGGCGCAGAAGGCCGGCGTCCTCCCGGAGGAGACCGACGCGTTCCTCGCGCGCTGCCGCGACGAGTTCGGCCTGACGATCGAGGGGCTTATGTGCATCCCGCCGTTCGACGAACCGCCGGTGCCCTACTTCGCGCTGCTCGACAAGATCGCTCGCCGCAACGGGCTGAAGGGCCTGTCGATGGGCATGAGCGCGGACTTCACCGACGCCGTGCCCTTCGGCGCGACGCTGGTGCGGGTGGGAAGCGCGATTTTCGGGAGCCGGCCGAAGCCGTGACGCGAACCGGAGCGGGAGAAGGGTCGCTCGGGGTTGGAAAACGCCCCTCTCCCGTCCGATCGGATGCCGGTACGCTGAAACCTGATCCGGCGATGACGTCCGCAGCAAGCGGCGCGCCAGTCGTGGTGAACCACCCTTAACGCTAGCAGTAGCGTCCGGGCGGTGGCGACGCCCCAGATATCGATCGCTCCGCCGTGGGCGTTTCGCATCGGGCGTCGCAATTTGCGAGCGCGCTCGCATTTTGCGAGACCTGTCGCCCGGTCCGGCCGGTCGGGCCGCCGACGCTTCGAGGAGAACGCCATGTTCGTCGCCATGAATCGCTTCAAGGTCTTCGCCGCCGAGGCCGAGGCGTTCGAGACCGTGTGGCGCGAGCGCGACCGCCATCTCGGCGAGGTGCCGGGCTTCGTTGCGTTCCACCTGCTCAAGGGGGCGGCCGACGGCGACACCGTGCTCTACGCCTCCCACACCATCTGGCGCTCGCGCGAGGACTTCGAGGCCTGGACGCGGTCGGAGGCGTTCCGCGCGGCGCATCGCAACGCCGGCCAGAACAAGCCGATGTACGCCGGCCATCCCCAGTTCGAGGGTTTCGAGGCCGTGCTTGAGGAGAAGGCGGGCCGGGAGGCCGCCTGAGAGTCAGGCCGCGGGCCGGGCGGCCTTCTGCGGCTTCGCAGGGCCTGCGCCTGCGCGGGCCTTGAGGCTCTGCACGAGCGCGAGGTTCGCGCGCACGCTCTCGCCGGCCTTAGGGCTCTGGGCGGCCATCGCGAGCGTCTGTTCGGCGCGGGCCAGATCGTTGTTCAGCGCGTAGGACAGCCCGAGGTTGGACAGCACCGAAGGTTCGCCCGGCGCGATCTTGAGCGCGGACTCGTAATAGGCGCGGGCTTCCGCGGACCGGCCGAGCTGGTCCAGCGCCGCGCCCTGCGCGTTCAGGATCCGCCAGTCGGGCTGCTCGGGGGTGTGGGCGTTGGCGAGCGCGTTCAGCGCGTCCTGATAGCGGCCGGCGTCGACCAGCGCGCGCCCATAGGCGCCGACGATCTGCTTCTGCTGCGGGTGCTTGATGCTCGCGCTTTCGAGCACCGCGAGCGCCTGGGCCCGCTGGCCGAGCGCGCGCAACGTGGTTCCGTAGGCGAAGGCCGTCGCGGCGTCGTTGGGGTTGCGCTGGTAAGCGGCGGCGTATTTCTCGGACATCTGCCGCAGCCGCGCCTCGCGCGTCTCCGGCGTCGCCACCGAACGGGAGGCGCTGGTCGGCATGATGGACCCGGTGACGCCGCGATCGGCCATGCAGCCGGCGAGGGCGGCGGCGAGCGTCGCCACGGCGATGAGGCGGCCGGCCTTGGCGCGCGCGCTGGACGTCATGACGAAGGCACCCCTAAGGTCGCAAGGTCCGGCGGGACCCCATGCCCCGGTCATAAATGGTTAACCCTAAGAGCAGGTTAACGGCCTTCGTCCTGAGGAGATTCGTGCGCGTTCCGATCGCCCGCCTCGCCGCCGTTTCGGTCCTGCTGGCGCTGGCCGTCCCGGCGCCGGCGGAGGAGGCGGCCGCGCGATTCGACCGTGCTCCGCCGGAGATCGCGAGCGGCTTCTCTCCGAAGCCGCTGGTCCGCGCCGAGCGCTGGATGGCCGTGACGGCGCATCCGCTGGCGAGCGCCGCCGCCGCCGACATCCTGCGCGCGGGCGGCGACGCGGTCGACGCGGCGGTCGCGGCGCAGCTCGTGCTGGGGCTGGTCGAGCCGCAGTCCTCCGGGCTCGGCGGCGGCGCGTTCGCGCTGGTGTGGCGGGCGGAGGAACGGCGGCTGACGACGCTCGACGGCCGCGAGACCGCGCCGGCGGCCGCGACGCCCGAGCTGTTCCTCGACGACGACGGCAAGCCGCTCGGCCGGCTGGAGGCCATGATCGGCGGCCGCTCGGTCGGCGCGCCGGGAACGCCGCGCCTGCTCGAGGCGCTGCATGCCAAAGGCGGGAAGCGGCCATGGGCGGAGCTGTTCGCGCCCGCGATCCGTCTGGCGCGGGAGGGCTTCGCGGTGACGCCGCGGCTCGCCGCGCAGGTCGCGGCCGACGCTTCGCGGCTCGCGCTGTCGCCGGCGACGCGGGACTACTTCCTTCCGGGCGGCCGCCCGGTCGCGGCCGGCGACCTGCTCCGCAATCCGGCCTACGCCGACACGCTCGAGGCGCTGCGCGACGGCGGCGCGGACGCCTTCTACGCCGGGCCGATCGCGGACGACGTGGTCGCCGCGGCGCGCTCCGCCGCCCGGCCCGGCGCGCTCGCGGCCGAGGACCTGAAGCGCTACCGCGTGATCGAGCGCGAGCCGGTCTGCGCGCCCTACCGCGTCTACGAGGTCTGCGGCATGGGCCCGCCCTCGTCCGGCGGGATCGCGATCGCGCAGATCCTCGGCATGCTGGAGCCGACCGACCTCGCGCGCCTCGGACCGGACAGCGCCGAGGCGTGGCGGCGGATCGGCGACGCCTCGCGCCTCGCCTTCGCCGACCGCGAGCTCTACGTCGCCGACCCGACCTTCGCGCCGCAGCCGGTCGCCGGACTGGTCGCGCGCGACTACCTGCGGGATCGCGCCCGCCTGCTGGAGCGCGGCCGCGCTCTCGACGCCGCCGAGCCCGGCCGGCCCAAGGGGTCGCGCACGCTCAACCTCGCGCCCGGCCGGGCGCACGACGTTCCGGCGACCAGCCACCTGTCGATCGTCGACGCGCAGGGCAACGTGGTCTCGATGACGACCACGATCGAGGCGGGCTTCGGGTCGCGCCTGATGGCGCGGGGCTTCCTGCTCAACAACGAGCTGACGGACTTCTCCTTCATCCCCGACCGCGACGGCCGGCCGGTGGCGAACCGCGTCGAGCCGGGCAAGCGGCCGCGTTCGACCATGGCGCCGACGATCGTGTTCCGCGACGGCCGCCCGACGCTCGCGGTCGGCTCGCCCGGCGGCAGCCAGATCGTTGGCTACGTGCTGAAGACGCTGGTCGCCCATCTCGACTGGGGGCTGGACGTGGCGCAGGCCGCGGCGCTGCCGAACATGCTGAACCGCTACGGGCCGTTCGAGCTGGAGAAGGGGACCGCGGCCGAGGCGCTGGCGTCGCCCCTGCGCCAGCTCGGCTTCGGCATCGAGACCGACGACCTGACCTCTGGCGTCCATGCGATCGCGATCGGGCCTCACGGGCTCGAAGGCGGCGCCGATCCGAGGCGGGAGGGCGTCGCGATCGGCGAATGAAGGCCGTCGCGTTTTCGGCTCCGCGGGTCTATGCCTCGGGCCCCGTCCCGCGCCGCGCCGGCGCAAGCTCC
This sequence comes from Methylopila henanensis, assembly GCF_042681025.1. NCBI lineage: Bacteria > Pseudomonadati > Pseudomonadota > Alphaproteobacteria > Hyphomicrobiales > Methylopilaceae > Methylopila > Methylopila henanensis. The sequence continues at coordinate 56,455 of NZ_JBHUER010000006.1, read as the reverse complement.
GCCGTCGACCCATGATCTCGCTGTCCATCGAGACGCTCGGACTGTTCGCGCTCGTCGGCCTGCTCGCGGGCGTCGTCGACGCGATCGCGGGCGGCGGCGGGCTGGTGACGGTGCCGGCGCTGCTGCTCGGCGGGCTCGATCCGGTGTCGGCGGTGGCGACCAACAAGCTGCAGGGCACGATCGGCACCGCCGCGGCGACCGCGCGCTTCGCGAAGGCCGGCATGCTGGAGATGCGGTCCCGCACGCTGTGGCTGCAGGCTGGGCTCGCCTTCGCCGGCGCCGTCCTGGGCTCCGCGCTGGTCTCCTTCGCGCCTGTCGAGGCGATGCGGACCGGGCTGCCGTTCCTGCTGGTCGCGGTCGCGCTCTATTTCGCCTTCGGCCCGGCGCTCGCGGATCTCGACGGCCGCGCCCGCATGACGCCGCTCGCCTTCGCCGTGGGCGTCGCCGCGCCGATCGGCGTCTATGACGGCGTGTTCGGGCCCGGCGCCGGCTCGTTCTACATGATCGGGCTGGTGGCGCTCGCGGGCCTCGGCGCGGTGAAGGCGGTGGCGCGCACCAAGCTCCTGAACCTCTCGTCCAACCTCGCGGGGCTGATCGTGTTCATCCTGGCGGGCCACGTGGTGTGGTCGGCCGGCCTCGCCATGGCGGCGGGCACGCTCGTCGGCGCAAGGCTCGGCGCCGGCCTCGCGCTGAAGCACGGCGTCAGGCTGGTGCGGCCGCTCGTGATTGTCGTCGCGCTTGCCCTGAGCCTCCGCCTCATGCTGGACTCCGGCCACCCGGTGGGGGCGCTCCTGCGGACGATGATCGCCGCGACGCCCTGAACGACGCCCGCCGGCCGCGTCGCTGGACGCCTTCTCTTCCGCCGCGCATCCCAGCGGCGACGTCGCTCGTCCCGTCACAGATGCGCCGGCGGCCGCGGCCACCCGGCCAGCGAAGGAACGCGCCCCATGAAGATCAGCGCTCGCAACCAGTTCAAGGGCAAGGTCGTCGAGGTCACCAGAGGCGCGACGACCGCGCATGTGAAAGTCGACATCGGCGGGCAGGTCGTGACGTCCTCGATCACCAACGCCGCCGTGGACGACCTCGGCCTCGTGGTCGGTTCCGAGGCTTACGTCGTGATCAAGGCCTCCGACGTGCTGGTCGCCGTCGAATGACGCGCCTTTCGACGGCCGTCGCCGTTCTCGCCCTCGCGGCCGCTCCCGCTCTCGCCGCCGAGACCGGCGGCTGCGGCGCTTTCGCCTGGCCGATCGAGCCGGACAAGGCGCTGCTGGCGGCCGCGCCCATGGCCGAGACCGGCGCGCGGCTCGATCTCTCCCGCCCCGCCGCCGTGCGCCTGGTGCTGACGGACGCCGCCAAGGCCGGCTTCGAGCTGCCGCCGGGCAAACCGGCGGCGGCCGCGGCGCCGGCCGGCGCGTTGCGCTTCGAAGCCAGAACCGGCGTCTACCAGATCACCACGACGGAGCGGGTCTGGATCGACGTGGTGCAGGCCGGCAAACGCCTGGACGAGGCGGGGTTCTCCGGTGTGCTCGACTGCGAGGGGGCGCGCAAATCCGTCCGCTTCCAGCTCCAGGACGGACCCGCGACGGTCCAGATCAGCGGCTCGCCGTCGCGCACCGTCGGAATCGCGGTGACAGCCCTGCCGCGGTGAGCGGATCGCGGCCCTGATCGCGCCGCAATCCGCGCGCGACGTCGCGCTTCCGGATCGCCTGCGGGACCTCGCCGATGACGCCGCGCCGCGCCCTGATCAGCCTCGCCTTCGCCGGCGCCGCCCTCGCGGCGACGCCGGTCCTCGCCCGGACCTTTCATCACTGGTTTCCCGGCTTCGCGGAGGCGGCGCTGCCGCCGGGCGAAACGCTGCCGGAGATCGCGGACCTCCCCGTCGTGGCGGTCGCGCCCCGCGCGGGGCCGCCCCGCGCCGCCGTGATCCTGGTCACGGGAAGCGGCGGATGGGCCGACCTCAACCGCAAGCTCGCCGCGGGTTTCGCCGCCGAAGGGATCGCGACGCTCGGTCTCGACAGCCTGCGCTATTTTCTCGCGCCGCGGTCCCCGGACGAAGTGGGGGCCGACGTCGGCCGCATGATCGAAGCCGCCCGCCGCGTCTGGGGCGTCGAGGACGTGGCGCTGGTCGGCTACTCCTTCGGCGCCGACACGGCGCCGGTGGCCTACAACCGGCTTCCGCCGGCCGACCGCGCCGCCGTGCGCGCCGTCGCCATGCTCGGCCTGTCCGACACGGCGGATCTCGCGATGGGCGTCGCCAAGATCGTCGCGCGGATCCAAGGCTACCCGCAGTCGACCGCGGCCGAGGTGGCGCGCGTCGCGCAGGCCCCGGAGCGCCCGGCGATCGTCTGCGTCTACGGCGAGGAGGAGCAGGCGGAGGGCCGCACGCTGTGCCCATCGCTCGACCCGTCGCGCGTGCGCTTGATCGAGACGCCGGGCGGTCATCATTTCGACGGCGATTACAACGCCCTCGCCCACGCCGTGGCGGCGACGCTGAAGCGCGCGTGAGCCGTTGCAAACGAACGGGAGCCCGCGTATAAGCCCGGCTTCCGCGCGGGCCCGGCCGGTTATGGGCTGCCGTGGCGCGCCCTTTTAACTGCTCGAAGCCTCGGGCCTGGCCGGCCTCCCTCGCGGGGGGCGGGCCGATCGCCGGAGGCTTCTCCTCATCGGAGAGCGAAATGCCCAAGATCAAGTCCAAGTCGGCGGCGAAGAAGCGCTTCCGCTTCACCGCGACCGGCAAGGTCATCTCCGCCCAGGCCGGCAAGCGCCACGGGATGATCAAGCGCACCAACAAGCAGATCCGCAACCAGCGCGGCACGACCATCCTGACGCCGCAGGACGCGCGGATCGTCCGGACGTTCCTGCCCTACGGCTGACGCCCTGCTGTTTCGAAGCGCTTTCCCGAACACCTGACTCTGAGAGATTTGACCCATGGCTCGCGTTAAACGGGGCGTCACGTCCCACGCCAAGCACAAGAAGACGCTCGACGCCGCGAAGGGCTTTTACGGCCGTCGCAAGAACACGATCCGCGCCGCCAAGGCGGCCGTCGATCGGTCGATGCAGTACGCCTACCGCGACCGCAAGAACAAGAAGCGCACCTTCCGCGCGCTCTGGATCCAGCGCATCAACGCCGCGGTTCGCGAGCACGGCCTGACCTATTCGCGCTTCATCGACGGCCTGGCCAAGGCCGGCATCGAGGTCGACCGCAAGGTGCTTTCGGATCTCGCGATCCACGAGCCGGCGGCCTTCGCCGTGATCGCCGCCAAGGCCAAGGACGCGCTTCCGCAGGAAGCCGCCTCGGCGTGAACTGAACCGGGCGTCATGGACGCCCGTCTTCAGAACTAACCTCGTCATGGTCCGGCTTGACCGGACCATCCATCTCAGGCGTAGAGCTCTGGGCCCGACATGGGTCCTCCGGTCAAACCGGAGGATGGCGCCGCGGGTGGGATGGCCGTCGGCGCGACGCCGTCCCGAACGGAAGCGGCGTCGCATGACCGATCTCGACAGTCTCAATGCCCTTGAAGCCGACGTGCTGGCGCAGGTCGCCGGCGCCGCCGACGAAGCCGCGCTGGAAGCCGTGCGCGTCGCGGCGCTCGGCAAGAAGGGCTCCGTCTCCGAGAAGCTGAAGACGCTGGGCTCCATGAGCCCGGACGAACGCAAGACCTTCGGTCCGGCGCTCAACGCCCTGCGCGACCGCGTGGCGGCGGCGCTGGCCGAGCGGAAGGCGGCGCTCGCAGACGCCGCGCTTGACGCCCGGCTCGCCTCCGAGCGGCTCGACGTCTCGCTCCCCGTGCGCGAGAGCGGGCTGGAGACCGGCCGCATCCATCCCGTCAGCCAGGTGATGGACGAGCTGACCGCGATCTTCTCCGCCATGGGCTTCTCGGTCGCCGAAGGCCCGGACATCGAGACCGACGAGCTCAACTTCACCGCGCTGAACTTCCCTGTGGGCCATCCGGCGCGGGAGATGCACGACACCTTCTTCCTGCCGGAGAAGGCGGACGGCGAGCGCCTGCTGCTGCGCACGCACACCAGCCCCGTGCAGGTGCGCACCATGCGAAGCGCGCAGCCGCCGATCCGGGTGATCTGCCCCGGCCGCACCTATCGCTTCGACATGGACCAGACGCACACGCCGATGTTCCATCAGGTCGAGGGCCTCGTCATCGACAAGGAGGCCCATCTCGGCCACCTGCGCTGGGTGCTGGAGGAGTTCCTCAAGACCTTCTTCGAGGTGCCGTCGGTCGAGCTCCGGTTCCGCCCGTCGTTCTTCCCCTTCACCGAACCGTCGATGGAGGTGGACGTCCGCTGTCGCAAGCTGCCCAACGAGGTGCGCATCGGCGAGGGCGACGACTGGCTCGAGATCCTCGGCTGCGGGATGGTGCATCCCAACGTGCTGCGCAACTGCGGCGTCGATCCGGACGTCTACCAGGGCTTCGCCTGGGGCATGGGGATCGACCGCATCGCGATGCTCAAATACGGCATGCCGGACCTGCGCGACCTGTTCTCGGCCGACGTCCGCTGGCTGCAGCACTACGGCTTCCGCCCGCTCGATTTCCCGACGCTTGCGGGCGGATTGTCCTCCTGACGCGCGCATCGTCCCGGACGGCCGCAAGGCCGGGCCGGGATCGTTCGCCGATAAGCGCTTGTTCCTGACGACGACCCCGGCTCTGCGCTCCGCTTGGCCGGGATGACGCCGCAAGGCTCTAGGTTCGATCCGATGAAGTTCTCCCTCTCCTGGCTGAAAGAGCATCTCTCCGGCGACGCCGACCTCGTGGAGGTGACGGACACGCTGACCCGCGTCGGGCTGGAGGTCGAGCACGTCGAGGACAAGGCCGGAGAACTGTCGGCCTTTGTCGTCGGCCACATCCTCGACGCCCAGCGCCATCCCAACGCCGACAAGCTGCAGGTCTGCTCGGTCGACATCGGCAAGGGCGCGCCGCTGCAGGTGGTGTGCGGCGCCCCGAACGCCCGCGCGGGGCTGAAGGTCGTGTTCGCCGCGCCCGGAACGGTGATCCCCTCGTCCGGGGTGAAGCTCGGCGCCTCCGAGATCCGCGGCGTCGCCTCGGGCGGCATGCTGTGCTCGGCAAAGGAGCTCGGGCTCTCCGAGGAGAGCGAGGGCATTCTCGAACTGCCCGCGGACGCGCCGGTCGGCCGGCCGTTCGCGCCGTTCATCGGGCTCGACGACCCGGTGATCGAGATCGCCGTGACGCCGAACCGGCCGGACTGCCTCGGCGTCCACGGCGTCGCCCGCGACCTCGCGGCCGCCGAAATCGGCGAACTGATCGAACCGTCGGTCCGCGCGGTCCGTGGCGCGTTTCCCTGCCCGACCTCGGTCCGTTTCGAGTTCGGCGACACGGAGCCGCTGTCGCCCTTCTTCGGCCTGCGCCTCGTGCGCGGCGTCAAGAACGGCCCATCGCCGGACTGGCTGCAGCGCCGGCTGCGCAGCATCGGCCAGAAGCCGATCAACGCGCTGGTCGACGTCACCAACTACCTGACCTTCGACCGCGGCCGCCCGCTGCATGTGTTCGACGCCGCCAAGGTGACGGGCGACCTCGTCGTGCGGCGCGCCCGCGCCGGCGAGAGCGTCGTCGCGCTCGACGGCAAGACCTATGCGCTCGACGCGAGCATGTGCGTGATCGCGGACGACGCCGGCGTGCAGTCGATCGCGGGCGTGATGGGCGGCGCGGCCACGGGCTGCGACGAGGCCACCACCGACGTGCTGATCGAGAGCGCTCTGTGGGATGCGCTCAACATCGCCCGCACCGGCCGCACGCTGAACGTCCACTCCGACGCCCGCCACCGCTTCGAGCGCGGCGTCGACCCGGCTTTCGCGCTGCCGGGCCTCGAACTCGCGACGGGGCTCATCCTCGACATCTGCGGCGGCGAGCCCTCGGAGATCACGACCGCCGGCGACGTTCCCGAGCGCGACCTGATCATCGACTTCCCCGTCTCCGAGGTGAAGCGCCTCGCGGGTCTTGCGGTGACGGCGGCCGAAGTGAAGGCGCCGCTGACGCTGCTCGGCTTCTGGGTGACCGGCCAGGGCGACCATCTCAAGGTGGCCGTGCCGAGCTGGCGCCCGGATGTGTCGGGCAAGGCGGATCTCGTCGAGGAGGTCGTGCGCATCGTCGGGCTCGATCGCGTCGAGGCGACGCCGCTGCCGGCGGGCGCCAGCGTCGGCGGCGCGAAGCTCAGCCCCGCCCAGCGCCGCGCCCGGGTCGCCCGCCGCACGCTCGCCGCGCGCGGGCTGGTCGAGGCCGTGACCTGGTCCTTCGTCTCGAAGACGCAGGCGGAGACCTTCGGCGGGGCGAAGCCCGAGCTCGCGCTCGCCAACCCGATCGCGGCCGACCTGTCCGACATGCGGCCGAGCCTGCTGCCGGGCCTGATCGCCGCCGCCCAGCGCAACGCCGACCGCGGCCTCCCCGACACTGCGCTGTTCGAAGTGGGACAGGTGTTCTGGGGCGACCGTCCGGACGACCAGAAGATCGCCGCGACCGGCCTGAGGCGCGGAACCGCGAAGGCGCGGGGCGCCGGCCGGCACTGGGGCGAGGCGACGCTGCCCGTCGACGCGTTCGACGCCAAGGGCGACGCGCTGGGCGTGCTCGCCAATCTCGGGCTGCAGCCCTCTGCGGTGCAGATCGCGCAAGGGGCGGCGCCCGGCTGGTTCCATCCCGGCCGCTCCGCCGCGCTGCAGCTCGGCCCCAAGGTCGTGCTCGGCGCCTTCGGCGAGCTGCATCCGCGTACGCTGGCCGCGCTCGGCGTCTCCGGTCCGCTCGTGGGCTTCGAATTGATCCTCGACGCGCTGCCGCAGCCGAAGGCGAAGCCCACGCGCGCTAAGCCGCCGTTCGAGGGCTCGGCGTTCCAGCCGCTGTCGCGCGACTTCGCCTTCGTGGTGGATCGCGACGTGGCCGCGGGCGAGCTGATCCGCGCCGCTCAGGCGGCCGAGCGCAAGCTGGTCACGCGGGTCGATCTGTTCGACCGCTACGAGGGGCCCGGCGTGCCGGAGGGCAAGGTCTCGCTCGCCCTCGCCGTGACGCTGCAGCCGCGCGAGAAGACGCTGACCGACGCCGAGATCGAGGAGATTTCGGCCCGCATCGTCGCGCAGGTCGCGAAGGCCACCGGGGCGACGCTGCGCGGCTGACGCCGCGGCGGGCGTCAGCCCGCCTTGGCGCGCGGGGCGGCCGGCGCGATCGCGCCCCAGAGTTCGGCGACCGAGAGCGGCTTGACCACCACCGCGTCGACCCCGGCGCGCTCGAACGCCGCGATCTCGTCGTCGAACGCGCGCGCCGTCACGCCGACGATGCGGATCCCGCTCGCCGGCGCCGGCAGCGCCCGGATCGCGCGCGTCGCGGCGAGGCCGTCGAGGCGCGGCATGGTGGCGTCCATCAGCACCAGGTCGTAGCCGCCGCGCGCGACCGCGGTCACCGCCGCCTCGCCGTCCGTCACCATGTCGTAGCTCAGCCCGAAATGGTCGAGCAGCGTTCCGATGACGCGGCGGTTGATCGCGTTGTCCTCGGCGACGAGCACATGGGGGGAGGGGCCTGCGGGCGCCGGCCGGGCCGCGCCGAGGCGCAGCACGACGCCGACCTCCGCGCCGCCGGCGGGACGGTTCGCGGCCTCCGCCTGCCCGTCCATCGAGGCCGCGAGCTCGGCGACGAGCGCGAGCCCGAGTCCGGCCGCGCCGCGGGATTCGGGGCCCTGCACGAAGGGCTCGAACAGGCGTTGGGGCTCGTCCCCGAGGCCGCGGCCGGTGTCACGCACCGAAAGCCGCAGCGTCACCGACGCCGTGTCGCCCTCGACGCGTTCGAGCGCGAGCTCGATCGCGCCGCGCTCGGTGGCGCGGAGGGCGTTGTCCGCGAGATTGTCCACGATCTGGCGCAGCGCGCCCTCGTCGGCCAGCACGTGATCGGGCACGCCCGCCCCGCGGGTGACGCGGAAGCCGACGCGCTGGAGCGCGGCCCGCGCCGCAATCGGCGGCGCGACGCGCGCGAGGAAGGCGTCGACGTCGAGCTCGCCGACCGTGGGCGCGCGCTCCGCGACGCCGAGCAGGGTGCTGGCGACGCCGAGCAGGTGCTCGGCCGAGGCCTTCAGCGCGCTGGCGTGGCCGCGGGCGGTCTCCGACAGCTCCTCGGCGAGCAGCAGTTCGGCGAGCGCCAGGATTCCGCCGAGCGGGGTGCGGATCTCGTGAGCCGCGACGGCGATGCGCCGCGCCGGATCGGGCGCGTCTCGGTCGTCGAAAAGGCTCGCGGTCGCAGTCATACGGCAGGCGTCTCGTTTTCGGGGGGCGGCGTTCGTCGTCCGGCGAAAGTGACGTTCAGGCTTTAATGATGGGCTAAGCCGATCGCCGAATACATGGTGTTTCACTCCTCATCCCCAGAAGGGTAGGCCTGCGGCGTCCTGCGTTGACCCCTAGCGTCTCAACGCGTATCGCATCGGATGATCCGTCGCCGTCCCCATCTGCTCGCCGGTTCGCCGGCGTCCGGCCCCCGATGTCCCAGCTCATCGCCATCGTCCTGCCGACCTTCGGGCTCATCGGGCTCGGTTTCGTCGCGGCCCACCTGAAGCTGCTGGGCGATCGCGCCGGCGACGGCCTGTCGGACTACGTGTTCCTGATCGCGGTGCCGGCCCTGATTTTCCGGACGCTGGTGGGCGGGGGACCGATCGGCGACAACCCCTGGGGCTACTGGGTCGCCTATTTCGCGGGCGTGGCGGTGGTCTGGACCCTCGGCATGGTGTTCGCGACCCGGCTGTTCGGGCGCGACCGCCGCGAGGCCGCGATCCACGGCTTCGCAAGCGGCCAGTCCAACACCGTGCTCGTCGGCGTGCCGCTGATCCTTCAGGCCTATGGCGACGCGGGCGCGACGCCGCTGTTCCTGCTGTTGGCGATCCATCTGCCGATCATGATGTCGACCGCCGCGCTGCTGATCGAGGCGGCGTCGTCCGAGGGGCGCAAGCTCAAGATCGCCACCGGTCTCGCGCGCACGATCGTCACCCATCCGATCATCCTCGCGCTCGCGGCCGGCGTCGCCGCGAAATCCGCGGGCGTGCAGCCCACCGGCGCCGCGCTCTCGATCGTGGACCAACTCGCCGCCACCGCGAGCCCGTGCGCGCTCGTCGCCATGGGCGTGGCGCTCAAGCGCTACGGCATGCTGAGCGACCGTCTGCCGGTGCTGGCGATCAGCGGGCTGAAGCTGGTGCTGCACCCGTTCCTGGTCTGGGTGCTTGCGGTGCACGTCCTGCCGGTGCCGCCGGTCTGGGCCGGCGTCGCGGTGCTGTTCGCGGCCATGCCGTGCGGCATCAACGCCTATCTCGTCGCGGCCCGCTACAAGGTCGGCGAGCGCACGGCGTCGGCCGCGGTGGCGGTGTCGACGGCACTGTCGGTCGTCACCGTGTCGGGCTGGCTCTGGGTGCTGGGGCTCGTCTGAGCCCTGCGCCGCGCATCATCTGGGAGAAGACCTCATGGCCGAACCGGAACGCCGGACGCTGACGGTGGGGCAGGGCGCCGAGGCGCGCGAGATCGCGGTCCTGCATCGCGCCGGAGAGGGCCCGTGCGTGGTGTGGCTCGGCGGCTTTCGCTCCGACATGACCGCGACCAAGGCCAGCGCGATCGACGCCTGGGGCGCGCGGACCGGCCGCGCGGTCCTGCGGATCGACTATTCGGGGCACGGCGCCTCCAGCGGCCGCTTCGAGGACGGCACCATCGGCTCATGGCTCGAGGACGCGCTCGCCGCGATCGAGGCCTTCGCGGGCCCGGCGCCGGTGCTCGTCGGTTCGTCCATGGGCGGCTGGATGGCCCTGCTCGCGGCGCGGCGGATGGCCCGGCCGCCTTCTGCGCTAGTGCTGATCGCGCCGGCGGTGGATTTCACCGAGGAGCTGATGTGGGCGCGCTTCTCCGACGAGGTGCGTCTCGAAATTCTGGAGACGGGACGCTGGATGCGCCCCTCCGAATACGCGCCGGGTCCCTATCCCATCACCCGCGAGCTGATCGAGGAGGGCCGGCGCCACCTCATGTTGGGCGGCCCGATCCGGGTCGGCGCGCCCGTGCGGATCCTGCAGGGCATGCGCGATCCGGACGTGCCGTGGGAGCACGCCATGCGGCTGGTGGAGCTGCTGGCCGACGACGACGTCGTCGTCACGCTGGTCAAGGACGGCGACCATCGGTTGTCGCGCGATGAAGATATCGGGCGCCTGATCGCGGCCGTGGACGGCGCGGGCGCGGGCGCCTGAGGGGGCTCGCCTCGCGGGAATCGGCGCAGGTAAAGTCGCCAGCGTCCTGATTCGCCGTCGTGGTCGACGGCGATCCGCTCCCGACGGTCGTCATGTCCCTGCTTCGCGTCTTCCGCTCCCGCCCGTTCCAGTCGCGCCCCGACCCGCGGGTCGTCGGCGACGCGCTGGTCGTCGACACGCGGCTGGGCCAGGTCGCGATCTCCGTCCGGCGCAGCGCGCAGGCGCGGCGCATGACGCTTCGCGTGCGCACGGCGGCGCGGGACGTGACGCTGACCCTGCCGGCGCGGACGCCGCTGGGCGCCGCGCGCGACTTCGTCGAGCGCCATGTCGGCTGGATCGAGCAGCGGCTGGCGCGGCTGCCCGAGCGGGTGCCGTTCGCGGCCGGCGAGATCGTGCCGCTGCGCGGCCAGCCGCACCGCATCGCGTTGCGGGAAGGCGTGCGCGGCGTCGTGCGGGTGGAGCCCGGTCTGCGCGGCGACGACCCCACGCTCGCGGTGCACGGCGCGGCGGCGCACATGTCCCGCCGGGTGACCGATTTTCTCAAGCGCGAAGCGCGGCGGGATCTCGCGGCGGCCGTCGCCCGCCACGCCGCGGCGCTCGGCGTCTCGGTCGGGCGGATCTCGCTCAAGGACACCACGACGCGCTGGGGGTCGTGCTCGGTTTCGGGCGATCTCGCCTTCTCGTGGCGGCTGATCCTCGCTCCGGCCCATGTGCTGGACTATCTCGCCGCGCACGAGGTCGCGCACCGCAAGGAGATGAACCACGGTCCGCGCTACTGGGCGAACGTAGCCCGCCTCGCGCCGGACTACGAGCGCTCCGAGGCCTGGCTGAAGGCGCACGGGGCGACGCTGCACCGCTACGGCTGAGGCCCGCGTCTCGAAGCGTGGCGCCTGCGCGCTATGTGAGCGCCCTCCGACGCCCGCCGCGCCAGCCGTTCGATCTCACGCCATGCTTCTGCGACCCGACACGCTCGCGCTGACCGCCGTGCTCGCCCTGCTGACCGCGGTCGGCCCGCTCGCGATCGACATGTATCTGCCGTCGCTGCCTCACCTGACGGCGGCGCTCGGCGCGAGCCCGGCCGGCGGGCAGATGACGCTCTCCGCCTTCCTGCTGGGCTTCGCGGTCGGCCAGATCATCTACGGCCCGCTGTCCGACGCCCGCGGGCGCAAGCCGACGCTGCTCGCGAGCCTCGCGCTGTTCACCTTCGGCAGCGCGCTCTGCGCGATCGCGCCCTCGATCGAGATGCTGATCGCCGCCCGCTTCGTGCAGGCGCTCGGCGGCGCGGGTCCTGTCGTGCTGGCGCGCTCGATCGTCCGGGATCTCTATTCCGGGCCGCGCGCCGCCCGCGAGCTCGCCCGCATGGCGACCATCCTCGGGGTGGTGCCGGCCGCCGCTCCGCTCATCGGCGGCGTGCTGGAGACGCAGTTTGGATGGCGCGCCACCTTCGTGCTGCTGACCGTGGTGCTCGGCCTCGAGATGCTGATCGTCGCCGCCATGCTGCCGGAGACGCTGCGCGTCCGGGCGCCCTCGCTCAGCGTGCGCGCCGCGCTCGCGAGCTACGGCGTGTTGCTGCGGCACAGCGGGTTCCTGTCCTATCTCGGGCTCACGGTGATCGCCTTCGGCGGCCTGTTCGCCTACATCTCGACCTCGTCCTTCATCCTGCAGTCGGTCTACGGGCTGTCCGAGATCGCCTATGGCGCGGCCTTCGCGATCGGAGTGATCGGCTTCATCGGCGGCACGCTGACCGCGGGGCCGCTGGTGCGGACGCGGGGGCTCGACGGCGCGATCGGCGTCGGCTCCGCGGCGGTCGCCTGCGGGGGGACGCTGATGCTCGCGCTCGTGCTGTTCGCGCCGCCGACGCCGGCCTCGGTGGTCGTCCCGATGATGGTCTATCTGTTCGGGGTCGGCCTCGTGATGCCCCAGAGCATGGCCTCGGCCCTGCAGCCGTTTCCGGAGCGCGCGGGCGCGGCGTCGTCGCTCGTCGGCTTCAGCCAGATGGCGTTCGGGGCGCTGGTCGGAATCGCGCTCGGGCGCACGCTTGGCGGCGGCGTGCTGCCGCTGCCGGTCACGGTCGCGTTTTTCGGCGTCGCCACGCTGGCGCTGTTCCGCCTGTCGCGCGCCGCGCGGCGGGGCGTCACGTCCGTCGGAAGATGAGGTAGCTGCCCTTGCGGCCCTCGCGGATCGCCTTGGCCTCGTAGCGCGTGCCGGGCCAGCCGGCCCAGGGCTCGCGCCAGTCCGCGGCGCGCTCCGCGGTCCATTGGAAATCGGGCGAGCGCCGCACATGCTCCAGCGTCCAGGCGACGTAGGTGTCGATGTCGGAGGCGAAGCGGAACGGCGCGCCGGGTTTCAGCACGCGGGCGATACGGGTGAGGTTCTGGTCGGAGACGAAGCGCCGCTTCCAGTGCCGCGTCTTGGGCCAGGGATCGGGATAGAGCAGGTCGACCCGCGACAGCGAGGCCTCCGGCAGCGCGTCGAGCAACTGCGTGGCGTCGTCGTCGAACAGTCGGACGTTGGTCAGCCCGAGACGTGAGACGCCGTCCAGACCCTTGGCGAGGCCGGCGAGAAACGGCTCGACGCCGATGAAGCCGGTCGTCGGATGTGCTGACGCCTCGTGCAGCAGATGCTCGGCGCCGCCGAAGCCGATCTCGAGCCGGACGTCGTCGACGGGATGCGGAAACAGACGCGCGAGGTCGGCGGGAACGGACGCAGGGTCGACCCGCAGCCGCGGCAGGTCGTCGGCGATCAGGGCCGCGCGGCCGGCGCGGAGCGGTTTGCCCCGTCGCCGGCCGAAGAACGAGCCCTCGTAACGCGCTTCGTCGGACATGCTGAACCTGGTCGACGCCCGACGCGGCGCTTCGGTCTTAGAACTGCGACTTGAGAGCTTCGGCCAGGTCCGTCTTCTCCCAAGAGAAGCCGCCGTCGGCGTCGGGCTCGCGACCGAAATGGCCATAGGCGGCCGTGCGGGCGTAGATCGGCTTGTTGAGCTGCAGGTGCGTGCGGATGCCGCGCGGGCTCAAGGAGATGATCTCGCTCAGCACCTTCTCCAGCTTGGCCTCGTCCACGCGGCCGGTGCCGTGCAGGTCGACATAGATCGACAGCGGCTCGGACACGCCGATGGCGTAGGACAGCTGGATGGTGGCGCGGTCCGCGAGGTCGGCCGCGATCACGTTCTTGGCGAGGTAGCGCGCGGCGTAGGCGGCCGAGCGGTCGACCTTGGTCGGGTCCTTGCCGGAAAACGCGCCGCCACCGTGCGGGGCCGCGCCGCCGTAGGTGTCGACGATGATCTTGCGGCCGGTCAGGCCGGCGTCGCCGTCAGGGCCGCCGATCACGAAGGCGCCGGTCGGGTTTACGTGCCAGACCGTCTCGTTGGAGATCCAGCCTTCGGGCAGGGTCTCGCGGATGTAGGGCTCAACGATCGCGCGGATGTCGGCCGAGGACTGGTTCTCGTCGGTGTGCTGGGTCGACAGCACGATCGAGGTGACGCCGACCGGCTTGCCGTTGGCGTAGCGGACGGTGACCTGGCTCTTGGCGTCCGGTCCGAGCGTCGGCTGCTCGCCGGAATGGCGGACTTCCGAAAGCCGCTTCAAGATCGAATGCGAGTAGTGCAGCGGCGCCGGCATCAGGCTCGGCGTCTCCTTGCAGGCGTAGCCGAACATGATGCCCTGGTCGCCGGCGCCTTCGTCCTTGTTGCCGGACGCGTCGACGCCCTGCGCGATATGGGCGGACTGGGCGTGCAGGTAGACGGCGACGTCGGCGTTCTTCCAGTGGAAGCCGTCCTGCTCGTAGCCGATGTCCTTGATGGCGGCGCGGGCGGCCTCGGCGATCTGCTCCTTGGTGACGCTGTCGGGTCCGCGGACCTCGCCGGCGATCACCACGCGGTTGGTCGTGACCAGGGTCTCGCAGCCGACGCGCGACTCCGGGAAGGCACCGAGATAGATGTCGACCACCTCGTCCGAGATGCGGTCGCTCACCTTGTCGGGATGACCTTCGGAAACGGATTCGCTCGTGAACAGATAGTCAGCGCGGGCCAATGCTTGCTCCCTGACCGAAAAGAACGACGGAAACGTTCGATCTAACGAACGTTCCGTTCTTCGCAGATGCGAACATTCCGGTCAAGCGAACGGCCCGCGCTCAGGCCGCCGGCTTGCTTGTGTCGGCCAGCGCTGAAACCAGATCCACGATTTTGCGCCGCACCTTGGAATCGCCGATGCGCACGAACGCCTTGTTGAGCTGGAGGCCTTCGGTCGTGGTGAGAAAGTCGACGACGTAGTCCGAGCCGGGCGCTTCCGCCATGCCGGGCGTGGTCGGCTCCGATCCGGGGGCGTCGTCGAAGAAGTAGGAGACCGGAACGCCCATCACCGTGGCGATCTGCTGCATCCGGCTGGCGCCGATGCGATTGGTGCCTTTCTCGTACTTCTGGATCTGCTGGAAGGTGATGCCGAGCGCTTCGCCGAGCTTTTCCTGACTCATACCGATCAAGACACGCCTCATTCGGACCCGACTGCCGACATGCTTGTCGACCGGGTTCGGCGTCTTCTTAATCATAACTTTCTCCTCGCAGCTCTCGCGTGCGGCGTCACCCCCCGCCGTACAACCCTAAATGGACCGCGCGAACGTCCACGAGCGTTCGGCTTCTCGACGCCATCTGGCGCTGCGGAAATTGGCCACTTCGCGTTTCTAATGTCAAACGCGGCGGCGCGCCCGTATCGCAACCAGCACGAAAAGAACGGGAAAGATGAGAAACAACAAACCTGAGGTAGAGTAATAGGCGGTTGAACCTATCGGAAGGGGCAGCTGCGCGTCGACCACGCCCCGTTCGCCCAGCGGAAGCGAAGAAATTGTGCGCCCATACGCGTCGACCACCATCGAGATACCGCCGTTAGCGGAGCGGACGAGCGGAAGACCTTGCTCCACGGCGCGGACGCGGGCCTGGGCGGCGTGCTGGTAGGGCCCGGGCGTGCGGCCGAACCATGCGTCGTTGGTGACGTTCAGCAGGAAATCGGGCCGATCTCCCGGCGTGATCTCCCAGGGAAAGATCGCTTCGTAGCAGATCAGCGGCCGGAAGCGCGGCCCCTGGGGCAGGGTGATCAGGTTCGCCCGCGTTCCGGACGCGAAGCCGCCTTGCAGCCGGGTGAGCTGCTCCAGTCCGATCGCCTCGAGCAGGCTCTGGAACGGCAGGTACTCTCCGAACGGAACGAGGTGGAGCTTGTCGTAGGTGTCGTCGATCGCGCCGTCGTCGCCGACGAGATGTACGGCGTTCCAGAACGTAGCGCCCGAGCCGTCGGCGGCGCGCTCGCCGCGGACCGCGCCGGTGACGAGCGTCGCGCCGGGTTCGAGGCTCTGCGCGATCCGCGCCAGCGCCTCCGGCGTGCGGGACAGCAGGAACGGGAAGGCGGATTCGGGCCAGACCAGCAGGTTGGCGTCGGCGAAGCCGCGCCGGTCGGGACCGCGCGCCTCGTCGGACAGCGCGACATAGGCGTCCATGATGGTGTCGCGCGCGGCGTCCTGGGACTTCATGTCCTGCGGGATCTCGGGCTGGATCGCGCGCACGGAGACGCGGGTGTCGAAGCCGGTCTCCGCGAGGCCGAGGCGGACGCCGCCGAAGACGGCGAGCGCGGCGAGCGCCGCGACGGCGAACGCGACGCCGCGCTTCGCCGGCCGCGCGTCGGCGAGCGCCGCGGGCGCGGCGAAGATCGCCAGCGCGAGGAAGGTCAGTCCCTCGACGCCGACGACGGACGCGAACTGGCCGAGCCAAGCCTGGTCCGCGAGCGCGTAGCCGAAGGCGTTCCAGGGAAAGCCGGTCAAGATATGGCCGCGCGCGGTCTCGGCGAGGCCGAGCGCGGCCGCGAAGGCCAGCACGCGGGCGGGGGTTCCGCTCCAGAGCGCCCGGGCGAGCGCGAAGCCGAGCGCGTGGAACAGCGCGAGCCCGGCCGGCAGGCCGGCGACCGCGAAGGGCAGGAGCCAGCCGAACACGTCGGCGTCGACGAGGAAGGCGGAGCCGATCCACCACAGGCCGGCGAGGAAGTAGCCGAAGCCGAAGCACCAGCCGGCTCCGGCGGCGGAGAGCAGCGTCCGGCCCTTCGTCGCGCCTGCGGCTCCGTCGATCAGCCAGACCGCGACGGGAAAGGTGAGCGCGAGGACCGGCCAGAGCGAGAAGGGCGGCATCGCCAGCGCCGACGCCGCGCCGGCCGCGAAGGCGATCAGGGCCCTGCGCCAGCCCGAGGCCAGCATGATCGATCCGGCGGCCGCCGCGAGGGTCTCGATGCGTCGCGTCATGGCGGTGTTCCGGTGGGCGCCGGGGCGGCGGCGTCAGGCCGCGTCGGCGGCGCCTCCCGGCGTATCCGATTCGGCGTCCTCGCGCCTGGGCGCCGGCGGGGCGATCCGCACCGACACCACCCGCCGCGGGTCGGCCTCGAGAACCTCCAGCCGGCGGCCGCCCGGGCCCTGCACCACGTCGCCCTGCGCCGGCACACGGCCCGCGAGGGTGACGATCAGCCCGCCGATGGTGTCGACGTCGTCGGAATAGGCGGAGACGTCGAAATCCGTTCCGACCGCCTCGACGACGTCGTCGAGCGAGGCGCGGGCGTCGGCGACGAAGCCGCCGGCGCCGTCGGGGGCGATGCGGGCCTCCTCGGCGTCGTCGTGCTCGTCCTCGATGTCGCCGACGATGGTCTCCACGAGGTCCTCGATCGAGACCAGTCCGTCGACCCCGCCATATTCGTCGACCACCAGCGCGAGGTGGATGTGCAGCGACTGCATGCGCGTCAGCAGATCGGAGACCGGCATCGAGGGCGGCGCGTAGATCACCGGACGCACGAGGTCGAGATCGGCGATGCGCGCCTTGAAGTCGACGCCGCCGGCGTCGAAGCCGCCGTCCGCGGCGGCCCGGGCGATCAGAGCCAGCGCGTCCTTGACGTGCACCATGCCCGCGGGCTCGTCGAGCGAGCCGCGGTGGACCGGGAGCCGGGAATGGCCGGCCTCCTGGAAGGTGGCCAGCAGCTCCGCGAAGTTCATGTCCTCGGAGACGGCGTCGATGTCGGTGCGGGGCACCATGACGTCGTCAACCCGCGTGTCCTTGAGCGCGAGCACGTTGCGCAGCAGCACGCGCTCCAGCGCGCTGATCGACAGGTCGGCCTCGTCGCCGGTCTCGAGCGCTTCCGAAAACTCCTGTCTCAGCGTGGGCGCGGCGCCCAGCCCGACGAAGGAGCGCAATCGCTCGATCCAGTTGTCCTGACGGGCCTCGCCGTCCTGCCCGTGATGGGCGCGGTCGCGGGGCGATGAAGCGGGGGCGTTCATGGTCATGGCCGTTGGAGAAGCGGTTCAGGCGCCAAGGGGAGGTCGGCGTAGGGGTCGGCGACGCCGAGCCGGGCGAGGGCGCGCGTCTCAAGCGCCTCCATCTCCTCGGCCTCGTGGTCGTCGATGTGGTCGTAGCCGAACAGGTGCAGCACGCCGTGGACGACGAGATGCGAGACGTGGTCGGCGAGCGGCTTGCCCTCGTCGCGCGCCTCCGCGGCGACGGTCTCGAAGGCGAGCACCACGTCGCCCAGCATGGGCGCGTCGGCCATCTCGTCCGGCTCGAAGGCCGGGAAGGTCAGGACGTTGGTGGGCTTGTCCTTCTCGCGCCATTCGGCGTTGAGCGCCCGCACCCGCGCGTCGTCGGCGAGCGTCACGGCGAGTTCGGCGTCCGGGCGGGCTTCGAGCCCGGCCTCGTCGAAGGCGGCCGCCACCGCGCGGGCGACGGTCGCCTCGGCGTCGGGCAGGGCGGCCCAGAGTTCGCTGTCGCGCACGGTTTCGAGCGCGACGGGGGGAGATCGGTCGGCGCTCACGTCCGCGGCTCCCCCGCGCAAGGCGCGTGAGGGCGCGTAGAGCGCCTAGTTCGGTCCGGGTTCATCTCGCGTCAAACCTCCGGCGTGTTGTGCGCGCCCTCGTAGGCGCGGACGATCCGGGCGACGAGCTCGTGGCGGACGACGTCGGCGGAGCTGAAGCGCGTCACGCCGATGCCCTCGACATGCTCGAGCAGCCCGACCGCCTCCGCGAGGCCCGAGACCTGGCCGGGCGGAAGATCGATCTGGGTCGGGTCGCCGGTGATGATCATGCGGCTGTTCTCGCCGAGGCGCGTGAGGAACATCTTCATCTGCATCGACGAGGTGTTCTGCGCCTCGTCGAGCAGCACGACGGCGTTCGTCAGCGTGCGGCCGCGCATGAAGGCGAGCGGCGCGATCTCGATCACGCCGGACGTGATGCCGCGCTCGACCTTCTCGGCCGGCATCACGTCGTAGAGCGCGTCGTAGAGCGGGCGCAGATAGGGGTCGACCTTGTCCTTCATGTCGCCGGGCAGGAAGCCGAGGCGCTCGCCGGCCTCGACCGCCGGACGGGACAGGATGATGCGGTCGGCCTCGCCGCGCTCGATCAGCGCGGCGGCCCAGGCGACGGCGATGTAGGTCTTGCCGGTGCCGGCCGGGCCGGTGGCGAACACCAGTTCGTGCTTGCCGAGCGAGCGGATGTAGGCGTCCTGCGCCGCGGTGCGGGCGACGATGGTCTTCTTGCGCGTGCCGACCTGCGCGAAGCCGGGGCGGGGCCCCGCGGTGCCGTCGGTCGGGAAAAGCTGGCCCTGGCTCGCCGCCATGCGGATGGCGCCGTCCACGTCGCCGAGCGCGACGGCCTCGCCGCGCCTGACCCGGTCGTAGAGGCCTTCGAGCACCTTGCGGGCCTGGGCGCAGGCCTCCGCCGGGCCGCGCAGCGCGACATGGTTGCCGCGCACCGTGGCCTCGACGCCGAGCCGCCGCTCGAGAAAGGCGAGGTTCTGGTCGTGGCTGCCGAACAGGCTGGAGGCGTGGCGGTTGTCGTCGAAGGCGATGGTCACGTCGGCCGGGGCCGCGTCCTGGCGGAGCGCGCCGGGCTTGCGGGGGGCGGAGGTCACGTTCTTCAGCGGGTCGAACCCGCGCACCGTCGTTTCCGCGCTCAAGCGGCCGCCTCCGGATTGAAAGGTAGGTCATCCGCCCGTTCCGCGGGGGTCCGCAGAGCGGCGAACAGGCTGTTGGCGCCGACGTCGGTGACGACGGCGCTGACCACGTCCCCGATCGCCGCGCCCGGCGCGACGATCTGAACCGGCTGGAGGTAAGGCGAGCGGCCGGCGAGCTGTCCCGGGTGGCGGCCGGGTCGGTCGAGCAGCACGTCGATCCGGCGGCCGACCAGCGAGCGGGCGAACTCCGCCTGCTGCGCGGCGATCAGCGCCTGCAGCCGCCGCAGCCGCTCGTCCTTGACCGGCTCGGGGACCTGGCCGTCCATGTCGGCCGCGGGCGTGCCCGGACGCGGGCTGTACTTGAAGGTGAAGGCGCTGGCGTAGCCGGCCTCGCGGGCGATCGCGAGCGTCGCCTCGAAGTCGGCGTCGGTCTCGCCGGGGAAGCCGACGATGAAGTCGCCGGACAGCGCGAGGTCCGGCCGGGCGGCGCGGATGCGCCCGATCAGCCGGAGGTACTCGTCGGCGGTGTGCTTGCGGTTCATGGCCGCGAGCACCCGGTCGGAGCCGGACTGCACCGGCAGGTGCAGGTAGGGCATCAGCTTCGCCAGATCGCGGTGGGCGGCGATGAGCTCGTCGTCCATGTCGCGCGGGTGGCTGGTGGTGTAGCGCAGCCGGGCGAGGCCCTCGATCTCGGCGAGCTCGTACATCAGCCGGGCGAGCGACCAGGACCGCCCGTCCGGCCCTTCGCCGTGATAGGCGTCGACGTTCTGGCCGAGCAGCGTCACCTCGCGCACGCCGGCCGCGACCAGCCGCTCGGTCTCGGCGACGATCTGCGAGACGGGGCGCGAGCTTTCCGCGCCGCGGGTGTAGGGCACCACGCAGAAGGTGCAGAACTTGTCGCAGCCTTCCTGCACGGTGACGAAGGCGGTGACGCCGCGGCCGCGGATCGCCTTGGGGGCGGGCGCGGCCAGACGGTCGAACTTGTCCTCGACTGCGAATTCGGTGTCGACGGGCCGGCGACCCTCAGCGGCCTCGCGCAGCAGCTCGGGCAGGCGGTGGTAGCTCTGGGGGCCGACCACGAGGTCGACCACCGGCGCGCGCTTCAGGATCTCGGCGCCTTCGGCCTGCGCGACGCAGCCGGCGACCGCGACCTTCGGGCTGCGGCCGGTCTCCTGCTTCATCTTCCGGATGCGGCCGAGCTCCGAATAGACCTTTTCGGCCGCCTTCTCGCGGATGTGGCAGGTGTTCAGGATGATGAGGTCGGCGTCCTCGGCCGATCCCGCCGCGACATAGCCCTGCGGCGCAAGGGCGTCGGCCATGCGCTCGGCGTCGTAGACGTTCATCTGACAGCCGTAGGACTTCACGAACAGTTTGGGCGGGCTGGCTGTCATTCGGACGTGTCGGTCACGTGGCTTTCGGGTGCTCCTCGCGCGAAGCTTCGCCTCAATCCTTACCGCGAAACCGCCCGCGAGAGAATAGCGCCGACGCGCAACACGCGCGTGCGCCATTGGTCGACTCGCGCGCCGCGCCCGCTCTCGCCGCCAGGGCTCAGCCATCGCAGGCGTCCACGGCTTAAGGCTCCCCCGCGCGGAAACGCGTTCCGCGAGGGGCGGAAGCGTGTCTGTCGGGGCGTGTGGTCGGGACGGGGTGAGTATCGGACGGATGGAGGCGCGGGAACGCCGCAACGTCGATGCTTTGGATTGAGTGAGGGACGCTGCGGCGCCCCGCGCACGGTTTTCGGCAAGTCGAGACGCTCTGGCCACGCCCCGGTCGTAGTGCCGGGGGTTTGACGTGTTGCCGACGGACCATTCGCGATCCGTCCCTCGAACAGGTTCCCGGGACAGGGAAGCCGGTCCCCCCTGGCGCAGGCTCCGCCCCCCTCCCGCGCCGGCGGACGGCCCGCCGACGCCTCCATGGTTGGGAGGAGGCGGGAAAAGCGTGGCTCAGGACACGCGGAATGTCAAGAAAATAATCCTATAACTGCCGGCGTCGCGATCGCTCTTCTTGTCCCGGCCTTGAGCCGGGACCCAGAGCGTCAGGACGTGCGGAAGAGGGCGCGGGCATGACGGCGGAGGTGTCGGCGCGGGCTCGCCGGCGATCGCCGCCGCTAGAGAACCGCGCCGCCGGCCAGCAGCCAGGCCGGGTCGAACCAGCGGTCGGCCGGCCCGTCATAGGGCAGGCGGTTGATGTCCCAGTGCCGGATGTACGGCGCGTAGGCGCCCCAGGCGACCGGGCCGCCGCCGACATAGACCACCCGGTCGGGAAAGCGGGCCAGCACCTCGCGCGGGTCCATCGTGCGGTCGGTGACGAACAGCGTGCGGTCGCCGCGCGCGAACTCCGGTATGGCCTCGATGGTCTTGCGGCCCGCGACGAGCACATGGCCGCGGGTGATGTCGAAGAAGCGGGCGACGTCCTCGACGAAGGGCGCGCGGGGGTCGCCCTCCCACGGCAGCACGCCGTTGAGGCCCATCTGGCCGCGAAGGCCGATGGCGCAGATCGAGCGGACGTCGGGCATAAGGGAGACCTCGGGCTGGCGGCGACGCGACCGGGTCTAGCGCGGCGGCGTCCGGCGGGTCAAAGATCGGCCCGGCGCGGCCGCGACCTTGCGGTTCCGCGGCGAGGCGCGTATATCCCTTGCATCCAATGACATCGTCGACTGGCTCGATGAGCCCTTCGAGGTGGGTCCCTACGGGGCCCGCTCCATGCCCGCTTAAAGTTTTCAGGTATCAATGGCCGACGGCATCGCGACCGAGATCGACAGCCCCCTCGACGAACCCCGCCTCGTGACCGAGAGCGGCGTCGACGCGCGCGTGGCGGCGATCGTCGGGCCGACGCTGATCGACCTCGGCTTCCGGGTCGTGCGGGTGAAGTCGTCCGGCCGCGACGGCTACACGCTGCAGATCATGGCGGAGCGCGCCGACGGCACCTTCACGGTCGAGGACTGCGAGGTCGCGTCCAAGGCGATCTCGCCGGTGCTCGACGTCGAGGATCCGATCGACCGCGCCTACCATCTCGAACTGTCGTCGCCGGGCATCGACCGGCCGCTGGTCAGGGTGTCGGACTTCGCGCGCTGGGCCGGCCATCTCGCCAAGGTCGAGATGGAGGTCCCGGTCGAGGGCCGCAAGCGCTTCAAGGGCGTGCTCGAGGGCGTCGAGGGGACGGACGCGATCCTGCGCCGCGACGACGCCGGCAAGGACGAGCCGGCTCGGGTCCGGCTGCCGATCGCCGACGTCGGTGAGGCGCGGCTGATCCTCACCGACGAGCTGATCCGCGAGGCGCTGCGCCGGGCCAAGGCCGCCGGCCGCGCGCCCGAGGACGCCGACGAGGACATCGAACAGACCGACGACGGCGCGCCGTCGCCGGAGCAGGACGTCGCGGCGACGGGCGGGAAGCCGGCCCGGCGCTGGGGTGGAACCACGAAAGGGAGCGGCCCGAAGGCCGGCCCGAAGGGACGGAGGTGACGTCAATGGCGGTCAGCGCCAACCGGCTCGAGCTTCTGCAGATCGCGGAAGCCGTCGCCCGCGAGAAGGTGATCGACAAGGGCATCGTGCTCGAGGCGATGGAGGACGCGATCCAGAAGGCCGCGCGCTCGCGCTACGGCCAGGAGACCGAGATCCGCGCCGAGATCAACCCGAAGTCGGGCGACATCCGGCTGTCGCGCCTGATGCTCGTGGTCGACCAGGTCGAGAACGACAACATCGAGATCGCCGTCGAGGACGCGCGCAAGCGCAACCCGGCCGCGCAGCCCGGCGACTACATCGCCGACACGCTGCCGCCGTTCGATTTCGGCCGCATCGCCGCGCAGTCCGCCAAGCAGGTGATCGTGCAGAAGGTGCGCGACGCCGAGCGCGACCGCCAGTACCAGGAGTACAAGGACCGCATCGGCGACATCGTCAACGGTCTGGTGAAGCGCGTCGAATACGGCAACGTGATCGTCGATCTCGGCCGCGGCGAGGCGATCGTGCGCCGCGACGAGCTGCTGCCGCGCGAGCTGTTCCGCCCCGGCGACCGCGTCCGCGCCTATGTCTACGACGTCCGCCGCGAGCCGCGCGGGCCGCAGATCTTCCTGTCGCGCACCCATCCGCAGTTCATGGCGAAGCTGTTCGCCCAGGAAGTGCCGGAAATCTACGACGGCGTCATCGAGGTGAAGGCGGTCGCCCGCGATCCGGGCTCGCGCGCCAAGATCGCCGTGATCTCGCGCGACAGCTCGATCGACCCTGTCGGCGCCTGCGTCGGCATGCGCGGCTCGCGCGTGCAGGCGGTGGTGCAGGAGCTTCAGGGCGAGAAGATCGACATCATCCCCTGGTCGTTCGACAACGCCACTTTCATCGTCAACGCGCTGCAGCCGGCCGAGGTCGTCAAGGTCGTGCTC
The DNA here is from genome assembly GCF_042681025.1 of Methylopila henanensis. Taxonomy (NCBI): domain Bacteria; kingdom Pseudomonadati; phylum Pseudomonadota; class Alphaproteobacteria; order Hyphomicrobiales; family Methylopilaceae; genus Methylopila; species Methylopila henanensis. Next base: position 32,903 of record NZ_JBHUER010000006.1, on the reverse strand, counting down.
GACGAGGACACCAACAAGATCGAGGTGGTCGTCCCCGACGACCAGCTCTCGCTCGCGATCGGCCGCCGCGGCCAGAACGTCCGCCTCGCCTCGCAGCTCACCGGCTGGGACATCGACATCCTGACGGAGGCCGAGGAGAGCGAGCGGCGGCAGAAGGAGTTCCTGAGCCGCACGCAGGAGTTCATGAACGCGCTCGACGTCGACGAGACGCTCGGCCAGTTGCTGGCGGCGGAAGGCTTCACCTCGGTCGAGGAGATCGCCTATGTGGAGCTCTCGGAGCTGTCCACGATCGAGGGCTTCGACGAGGACACCGCGACCGAGATCCAGCGCCGCGCGCAGGACTACCTCGCCCGCATTGAGGCGGAGCACGACGCCAAGCGCGTCGAGCTCGGCGTTGAGGACGCACTCAAGGAGGTTCCGGGCGTCACCACCGCGATGCTGGTGGCCTTCGGCGAGAACGACATCAAGACGGTCGAGGATCTCGCGGGCTGCGCGACCGACGACCTGATCGGCTGGATCGACCGCTCGGGCCCCGAGCCGCGCCGCGAGGCCGGCGCGCTCGACGGCTTCGACGTGTCGCGCGACGAGGCCGAGGCGATGATCATGCAGGCCCGCGTGAAGGCCGGCTGGATCGACGAGGCCGACCTCGCGCAGCCTGAGGCCGCCGTGGAGGACGAGGACGCCGCTTCGGAACCCGCGCGGGTCTGACGGCGTCGTCGGTGGCGGAGCGTGAGGACGATCGCAAGGCGCCGGAGCGCACCTGCGTCGCGACGCGCCGGGCGCTGCCGGCCGACGACCTCATCCGCTTCGTCCGGGCGCCGGACGGGGCGGTGACGCCGGACCTGAAGCGCGAGCTTCCGGGCCGCGGCGTCTGGGTCACGGCGACCGCGGAGGCGGTGCGCCTCGCGGTGAAACGCAAGGCGATCGCGCGCGGCTTCAAGGAGCCCGCGACGGTCGATCCCGCTCTTCCCGAGCGGGTGGATGAGCTGATGGAGCGCCATGCGCTCGCGATGCTCGGCTTCGCCCAGAAGGCGGGCCGGGTGATCTGCGGCTTCGCGAAGGTCGAGGCGGCGCTCCGCGACGAGCCCGTCATCGCCCTCGTCGAGGCCGAGGACGGGGGCGCCGACGGCGTCCGCAAGCTGGGCCAGGCCCTCGCGCGCCACGGAAAGGCGTCCGAGGTCAGGGTCGTAAGAACGTTCCGCTCCGCCCAATTGGACTTGGCGTTGGGGCGGTCGAATGTGGTACATGCAGCGCTGCTCGCAGGCCCGGTCAGCGCCGCCTTCCTCGCACGATGCGACGCGCTCGTGCGCTACAGAGGCGTGAACGGCGAAGGGCCCGACCCCGCAGACGCTGCGGGGCCGACGAGACGAGGCGCGGGCGAGCCCGCAGGAACGGACAGGGCATGACGGATACGAAGAATACGGGTGACAAGACGCTGACCGCCTCGCCGAAGACGCTGAGCCTGAAGCGTCCGGCGGAGTCCGGCGTCGTGCGCCAGAGCTTCAGCCACGGACGCACGAACGCCGTGGTGGTCGAGAAGGTCAAGCGTCGGGTGGTCGGGCCCGGCGAGGCGAAGCCTGCGCCCGCCGCGAGCGCCCCGCCCGCGGCTCCCCGTCCGACGCCGCCTGCGGCTCCCGCCGCGCCCCAGCGCCCAGCCCAGCCGGCGCGCCCGAACGTCGGCGCCCGTCCCGGCTCCGGCATGGTGCTGCGTACGCTGACCTCCGACGAGATGGGCGCCCGCGCCCAGGCGCTCGCCGGCGCCCGCGTCCGCGAGGCCGAAGACCGCAAGAAGGCCGAGGAAGAGGCGCGCGCGCGCATCATCCGGGAAGCGAACGAGGAGCGCGAGCGCCTCGCCGCCGAAGCCCGCAAGCGCGAGGAAGACGCCCGCCGCCAGCAGGAGGACGAGGCCAAGCGTCGCGCCGAGGCCGAGGCGTCGAAGCGTCTCGGCGAGGAGGCGGCCGCGGCGGCTTCCGCGTCGCCCGCGCCGTCGTCGTCCGCTCCGAGCTCCGCTCCGTCGTCCCCGTCGTCCGCGCCGCGCCGTCCGAGCGCGCCGTCGTCGGCCGCGCCCGGCATGCGTCGCCCGACCAGCGCGCCGGAATCCGAGGAGCCCGCGCGCGCCGCGCCGCGCCGCCTGGGCGCCGCGCCGTCGCGTCCCGCCGTTCCGGCGAAGCCCGAGCGCACCAAGGCCGCTCCGACGAAGGAGCGCGGCCGCCTCACCATCGCGACCGCCACGGGCGCGACCGGCGAGGACCGCACCCGCTCCGTCGCCTCCTACCGTCGCCGCGTCCAGCGCATGTCGGGCAAGGGGCATCAGGAGCCCAAGGAGAAGCTGGCCCGCGAAGTGGTTATTCCCGAGACGATCACCGTTCAGGAACTCGCGAACCGCATGTCGGAGCGCGCGGTCGACGTGGTGCGCCTGCTGATGAAGCAGGGCGTCATGAAGAAGATCAACGAGCTGATCGACGCCGACACCGCGCAGCTCATCGCGGAGGAGCTCGGCCACACCGTCAAGCGGGTCGCCGAGTCCGACGTCGAGGAAGGCCTGTTCGACGTCGCCGACGTGGAGGGCGAGGCTCTGCCGCGTCCGCCGGTGGTCACCATCATGGGCCATGTCGACCACGGCAAGACGTCGCTGCTCGACGCCATCCGCCACACCGCTGTGGTGAAGGGCGAGGCCGGCGGCATCACCCAGCACATCGGCGCCTATCAGGTGACCTCGCCGCTCGGCGGCAAGATCACCTTCATCGACACGCCGGGCCACGCCGCGTTCACCGCGATGCGCCAGCGCGGCGCGCGCGCGACCGACATCGTGGTGCTGGTGGTGGCCGCCGACGACGGCGTCATGCCGCAGACGGCGGAGGCCATCAACCACGCCCGCGCGGCCGGCGTTCCGATCATCGTGGCGATCAACAAGATCGACAAGCCGGACGCCAAGCCGGACAAGGTGCGCAGCGAACTGCTGCAGTACGAGATCCAGGTCGAGTCGCTGGGCGGCGAGACGCTCGAGGTCGAGGTTTCGGCCAAGGAGAGGCTCAACCTCGACAAGCTGCTCGAGGTCATCCAGCTGCAGTCCGAAATCCTCGATCTCAAGGCCAATCCGGACCGTCCGGCCGAGGGCATCGTGATCGAGGCCAAGCTCGACCGCGGCCGCGGTCCGGTCGCAACCGTGCTGGTCCAGCGCGGCACGCTGAAGCAGAGCGACATCGTCGTCGCCGGCTCGGAATGGGGCCGCGTGCGCGCCCTGATCGACGATCAGGGCGCTACGGTTCCCGAGGCGGGTCCGTCCACGCCGGTCGAGATCCTCGGCTTCAACGGCGCGCCGGAGGCGGGCGACCGTCTCGCGGTGGTCGAGAACGAGGCCCGCGCCCGCGAGATCGCCGACTACCGCACGCGCCAGAAGCGCGAGCAGGCGGCCGCGCGCGCCACGGTGCGCGTCTCCGGTCTCGAGGAGATGATGTCGCAGATCAAGACGGCGGGCCGCAAGGAGCTGCCGCTCGTGATCAAGGGCGACGTGCAGGGCTCGGTCGAGGCGATCGTGCAGGCGCTCGAGAAGGTCGGCAACGACGAGGTCGGGGTGCGCGTGCTGCTCTCCGGCGCCGGCGGCGTGACCGAGAGCGACGTGATCCTCGCGGCGGCCTCCAAGGCGGCGGTGCTCGGCTTCAACGTCCGCGCGCTGAAGGAGGCGCGCGACGCCGCCGACCGCACCGGCACCGAGATCCGCTACTACAACATCATCTACGATCTGGTGGACGACATTAAGTCCACCATGTCCGGGATGCTGTCGCCGGAGCGGCGCGAGGACTTCCTCGGCAACGCCGAGATCCGCGAGATCTTCGCGGTGTCCAAGGTCGGCAAGATCGCCGGCTGCCTCGTCACCGAGGGCGTGGTGCAGAAGGGCGCGAGCGTGCGCCTCATCCGCGACAACGTCGTCATCCACGAGGGCAAGCTCGCGACGCTCAAGCGCTTCAAGGACGACGTCCAGGAAATCCGCGCCGGCACCGAATGCGGCATGTCGTTCGAGAACTACCAGGACATGCGCGCCGGCGACGTGATCGAGTGCTACCGCGTCACGGAAGTGAAGCGCACGCTCTAAGCGCGTCCGACGTTCGAACCGTTTGCGACCCGCGGCTCACGCCGCGGGTCGTTCGTTTATCCGCTCACGGCCGGTCCGATCCCGGCCCTGACGGCGTAGCCGGCCCATCCGGCCGCCGCATAGGCGCACGAGGAAGAATGTCTCACGTCATCGGCCGCGGGCCGAATTCACCTTCACGCCATTATTTGGCGACGTCGCTTGTGGCGACCGTTTCCTTCTGCTTGGCGGCGTCGCCTGTTGCGGCTGAAGTCTGCGACAAGAGCTTGGGAGCGCCATGGGCGCTCGGCTTCGCCACAGGGTTTACCGTTCTGGGCGCGTTGGCGGCGGCTGGCCTGGGCTGGCTATGGCCGAGCTATGTCGCAAGCGTCCTTCTCCTCGTCTTCGGTCAACTCTGGTTCTGGAATTTCTTCACCAGCGACCAAGTCGCTCATGCCGAGTTACGGGAGGGCTGCGAGCCGTTGGCTTCGCTTGTGCTTCTCGGTGGAGCTGCCCTCGTTCTTGTTCTTGGTCGATCCGCCAAAAAGCTCCGGCGCCAAGGCGGCCGTCGATAACCATGTCCGCGTGAGCCGCGCCCGTGTTTTGTGGCGCAACGCGCCCACTCTGGAGATTAAAGTGTCCCGTTCTTCCCAGGGCTCCAAAGCCCCGTCGCAGCGCATGCTTCGCGTGGGCGAGCTCGTGCGCCATGCGCTGGCCGACGTGCTCCAGCGCGGCGAGGTGATGGACCCCGTGCTGGAGAAGCACGTCATCACCGTGCCCGAGGTCCGCATGACGCCGGACCTCAAGCTCGCCACCGCCTATGTCATGCCGCTCGGCGGCAAGGACGTGGCCAAGGTGCTGAAGGCGCTCGAGGCCAACCGCAAGCAGATCCGCATGCTGGTGGTGAGCCGCCTCGCGCTGAAGTCCGCGCCGGACATCCGCTTCCGCGAGGACGAGAGCTTCGCCGAAGGCGCCCGCATCGACGCGCTGCTGCGCTCGCCGGAGGTTTCCCGCGATCTCGACGCCGACGGCGGGTCCGAGGGCGACGACCGATGAGCCGCCGCAAGAAGGGCCTCGACATCTCCGGCTGGCTGGTGCTCGACAAGCCGGTGGGCGTCACCTCCACACATGCGGTGTCGAAGTCGCGCTGGATCTTCCAGGCGAAGAAGGCGGGCCACGCCGGCACGCTCGACCCGCTCGCTTCCGGCATCCTGCCAATCGCCTTCGGCGAGGCCACCAAGACGGTGCCCTTCGTCATGGACGGGCGGAAGATCTACCGATTCGAGGTGACGTGGGGGGGCGAGACCAACACCGACGACACCGAGGGCGAGACGGTCGCGACCTCCGACGCGCGGCCGTCGCGCGAGGCGATCCTCGCGCTGCTGCCGTCGTTCCGCGGCGTGATCGAGCAGGTTCCGCCCCAGTTCTCCGCGATCAAGATCGACGGCCAGCGCGCCTACGACCTCGCCCGCGACGGCGAGGAGGTGGAGCTCGCGGCGCGCACGATCGAGGTGCACCGGCTCGACCTGATCGAGGCGGACGCCGACAAGGCGGTGTTCGAGGCGGAGACCGGCAAGGGCGCCTATGTGCGCGCGCTCGCCCGCGACATGGGACGGGCGCTCGGAACGCGGGGCCATGTGACGGCGCTGCGGCGGACGGCCGTCGGCGGCTTCACCGAGGAAGACGCGATTTCGCTGGACGAACTGGAGCGTTTGCGACAGGGTGCCGGCGGCGAGCAGGAGCTCGCGGAATGCCTCCTTCCGGTTGAGACGGCGCTGGACGACATCCCGGCGCTCGCCGTCAGTCAGGCGGAGGCGGCACGGCTGCTCAACGGGCAGCCCGTGCTGCTGCGCGGACGGGATGCCCCGACCTATCAGGGCTCTGTCTCCGTGACGGCCGGCGGCGCGTTGATCGCGCTCGCCGAGATCGAACGCGGCGAACTCCATCCCCGACGCATTTTCCACCTCGACCGGGCGTGACGTCCGGCCGGGATCCGACAGTTGATCGAACCAGAGAGACCCCGATGTCGATCACCGCTGAACGCAAGAAAGAAATCGTGGCGCAGTACGCCACCAAGCCCGGCGACACCGGTTCGCCGGAAGTGCAGGTCGCCGTGCTCACCGAGCGCATCGCCAACCTGACCGGCCACTTCAAGAGCCACGCCAAGGACAACCATTCCCGCCGCGGCCTTCTGAAGATGGTGAGCGCGCGCCGCTCGCTGCTGGACTATGTGAAGTCCAAGGACGTCGCTCGCTACCAGAGCCTGATCGAGCGTCTCGGCATCCGCCGCTGACGCTTCGCTTCGACGGCCGCGCAGAACCGCGGCCGTCATGCCCGGCCCTTCGGCCGGGCATCCACGACTTGAGCGTGGAGCGCCGGAGGCGAAGTCGTGGACGCCCGCGAAGGCGGGCATGACGGCGCTGTAGGCGCAGAGGCTGCGGTCCGATCCGCGGCCCAATCGTAAGACAAGGCCGTCGGCGCAATGGGGCGCCGGCGCCATGCAAGCAAAGGGATCCGGGAGGCCATCGGGCCCCGGACGCCATGGGGCAGGATCGCAGGGCGCTTCTGCGACGTCCGACGTTTCGGACGCCGCACAGCCGGAAAGGTCGACGCGAGGTCCGACGTTCGGACCGCGCTGGCCCGGAGGCTTGGGAGCAAGCGTCGCGCCGTCTTGCCCGTGGCTTTCAGACTGCCCGACGGCTGTCCCGGTCCTATGACCGCTAGGACAGAGAATGTTTGAGATTCATCGCGAGAAGATCGAATGGGCCGGCCGCACGCTGACGCTTGAGACGGGCCACGTCGCCCGCCAGGCCGACGGCGCCGTGCTCGTCACCTATGGCGAGACCACCGTGCTCGCTACCGCAGTCTCGGCCAAGGCGCCGAAGGCCGGCGTCGACTTCTTCCCGCTGACGGTGAACTACACCGAGAAGTACTACGCCGCGGGCCGCATCCCCGGCGGCTACTTCAAGCGCGAGCGCGGCCCGACCGAGAAGGACACGCTCACCTCCCGCCTGATCGACCGTCCGATCCGCCCGCTGTTCGCGGACGGCTACAAGAACGACACCCAGGTCGTCGTCACGGTCCTCTCCTACGACCTCGAGAACGACCCCGACATCGTCGGCATGATCGGCGCCTCCGCCGCGCTGACGCTCTCGGGCGTTCCCTTCATGGGCCCGATCGGCGGCGCCCGCGTCGGCTACATCGACGGCGAATACGTGCTGAACCCGGTGCAGGACCGCATGGAGGGCTCGGCGCTCGACCTCGTGGTCGCCGGCACCCAGGACGCCGTGCTGATGGTCGAGTCGGAAGCCAAGGAGCTGTCCGAGGAGGTCATGCTCGGCGCCGTGATGTTCGGCCACAAGGGCTTCCAGCCCGTGATCGACGCCATCATCCGCCTGGCCGAGAAGGCCGCCAAGGAGCCGCGCGACCATCAGGTCGAGGACGTCTCCGATCTTGAGAACAAGCTGCGCGCGCTGGTCGAGGCCGACCTCCGCGAGGCTTACAAGATCAAGAAGAAGCAGGATCGCTACGAGGCCGTCGGCGCCGCCAAGAAGAAGGCGCTCGCCGCCCTCTCCGGCGAGGGCGTCGAGAACCCGGTCGATCCGCTGAAGCTCGGCGCGGTGTTCAAGGAGCTCGAGGCCAAGATCGTCCGCTGGGGCATCCTGGACGACAAGATCCGCATCGACGGCCGCGACCTGACCACCGTCCGTCCGATCCTCGCGGAAGTGGGCGTGCTGCCCCGCACCCACGGTTCGGCCATCTTCACCCGCGGCGAGACGCAGGCCCTCGTGGTCGCGACCCTCGGCACCGGCGAGGACGAGCAGTTCATCGACTCGCTCGGCGGCACCTACAAGGAGCGCTTCCTGCTCCACTACAACTTCCCGCCCTATTCGGTGGGCGAGACCGGTCGCATGGGCGCGCCCGGCCGTCGTGAAGTCGGCCACGGCAAGCTCGCCTGGCGCGCGATCCACCCGATGCTGCCGAAGGCGGACGAGTTCCCCTACACGCTGCGCATCGTGTCCGAGATCACCGAGTCCAACGGCTCGTCGTCGATGGCCTCCGTCTGCGGCGCCTCGCTTTCGGCCATGGACGCCGGCGTGCCGCTGAAGCGGCCGGTGGCGGGCATCGCCATGGGTCTGATCCTCGAGGACGAGAAGTTCGCCGTGCTCTCCGACATCCTCGGCGACGAGGACCATCTCGGCGACATGGACTTCAAGGTGGCCGGCACCGAGCAGGGCGTCACCGCGCTGCAGATGGACATCAAGATCGCCGGCATCACCGAGGAGATCATGAAGGTCGCCCTCGCCCAGGCGAAGGACGGCCGTCTCGGTATCCTCGGCGAGATGTCCAAGGCGATCGCGGCGGGCCGCACCGAGCTCGGCGAATACGCGCCGCGCATCGAGGTCATCAAGATCCCGACCGACAAGATCCGCGAAGTGATCGGCACCGGCGGCAAGGTCATCCGCGAGATCGTGGAGAAGACCGGCGCCAAGGTGAACATCGAGGACGACGGCACCGTGAAGGTGGCCTCCAGCGACGGCAAGGCGATCACCGCCGCGCTGAACTGGATCAAGTCGATCGCCTCCGATCCGGAAGTCGGCGTGATCTATGACGGCACGGTCGTGAAGGTGGTCGAGTTCGGCGCCTTCGTGAACTTCTTCGGCGCCAAGGACGGCCTCGTCCACGTGTCGCAGATCAGCCGCGAGCGCGTCGCCAAGGTCTCCGACGTCCTCAAGGAGGGCGACAAGGTCAAGGTGAAGCTCATGGGCTTCGACGACCGCGGCAAGACCCGCCTCTCCATGAAGGTCGTCGACCAGACCACGGGCGAGGACCTCGAGGGCAAGGCCTCCGAAGGCGGCGAGGCGGCGGCTCCGGCCGAGGCCTCCGAAGGCGGCGAGGAGCGTTCCGGCGGTCGCCGCGGCGGTCGTCGCCGTCGCGAGGAAGCGGCCGAGTGAGGCTCGCGCTCACGCGGGACTGAAAATGCGAAAGGCGGCCTCCGGGCCGCCTTTCTTTTTGCGCGTCGTCCGTCGCGTTCCCGCCCGCGCGATGGTCAGGCGCTCAGGCGTTCCGGCCCGGCCTGCTGCTGCGGGACCGCCGTCGCCTCGCCGGTCGCTTCCGAGGCCGTGCCGACCTTGCCGTGGACGAGGTCATGAATGAAGCCGAGCTTCGCGATCACCGGCTCCGACAGCACGAACGGGTAGGCGTCCGCGAGGCCCATCGAGCGGTTGAGCGCGTTCAGCGCCGACGACAGCGCGAGCCAGGACTCGCTGATCTCGCGGATCGGCGTCCTGGCCGAGAAGGCGTTGAAGTCGATCTCCGCGGTCAGCAGGTCCTCGCGGTCGACGCGCGGATCGACCTTGAAGCCCCACGACCGGCCGGTGTCGAGCGTGTCGGTGATGTGGAGGTAATGCGCCCAGGTCTCCGCGAAGTCCTCCCACGGGTGGGCCGCGGCGTAATGCGAGACGAACTCGTTCTGCCAGCCGGGCTTCGGGCCGTTGGCGTAATGCGCCTGCAGCGCCTGGTCGTAATCCTGGCTGTCGTCGCCGAACACCGCGCGGCACTGTTCGAGCGCGCCGCCGTCGCGGACCAGACGGTCCCAGTACCAGTGGCCGACCTCGTGCCGGAAATGGCCGAGCAGGGTCCGGTAGGGTTCGCTCATGGAGGTGCGGCGGCTCTCGCGCTCGGCGTCGTCGGCTTCGGCCAGCGCGATGGTGATCAGGCCGTCGTCATGGCCGGTCATCACGTGCTGCGCGCTGTTGGGATCGTTGCTGAGAAACTGGAAGCCGAGCCCCTCCGGGTGCTCGGCGCGGGTCTGGAGCGGCAGGTTGAGCCGCAGCAGCGAATAGAACAGCCGGCGCTTCGCCACCTCCATCTTCTGCCAGAGGGCGAGATTGTTGCCCTCCGCAACGTTCGGGACCGTCAGGTTGTGGCGGCAGGTCTGGCAGAACGCGTCCGGACCGTCCGCCGGCACGAGCCAGTTGCAGACGCCGTGCTCATAGTTCGCGCAGTAGCGCCACGGCCGGTCGTCGGCCTTGGCGCCGACCGAGCGCCATGCGCCGTCGGCCTGCTCGAGCGCCAGCATCTGGTTCGACCCGGCTTCGTAGCCGAGCGCGTGGTTGCAGCGCTCGCAAACGACGTTCTCGAAGAACACGACATGCCGGCAGGAGGGGCAGGAGAACAGTTTCATGGGGTCGATCCTCGAAGCCGCTCGCGGCGGCGTGCGCGACGCTGAAATGCGCGTGACCGCGCCTCGGTTCCTGGAAATCGACCGGGCGCCTTCAATATGTGCGCCGGCGCCTCGGCGCCCGCCGTCTGGGCGGCTTGCTGCGGCGCGGTCGAAGGTTAGGATGAGCGCGCCCGCCCACGGAGCCGCCCCTCGATCCATGTCGATCCTCGCCGCCCTGCACCACGTCACGCACTACAAGTACGACCGTCCCGTCACCCTCGGCCCGCAGGTGATCCGCCTCCGCCCGGCGCCGCATTCCCGCACCAGGGTCCCGTCGTACTCGCTGAAGGTCACGCCGGCGAACCACTTCATCAACTGGCAGCAGGATCCGTTCGGCAACTACCTCGCGCGCTTCGTGTTCCCGGAGCCGACGACCGAGTTCAAGGTCGAGGTCGATCTGCTCGCCGACATGACGGTCTACAACCCGTTCGACTTCTTCGTCGAAGACAGCGCGCAGAGCTGGCCGTTCGACTACGCCGAGGACCTGAAGTCCGACCTGAAGCCCTATCTCGAGGCCGAGCCGCTCGGGCCGAGGCTCGAGGCGTTCCTGGCCGAGATCGACCGCAGCGAGACCCGGACGGTCGATTTCCTCGTGAACTTCAACCGCGAGCTGTCGCAGCGCATCAAGTACCTCATCCGGCTTGAGCCGGGGGTGCAGACGCCCGAGGAGACGCTGGAGCTGGCCTCCGGCTCCTGCCGCGACACCACCTGGCTGCTGGTGCAGACGCTGCGCCGGCTGGGCTTCGCGGCGCGCTTCGTCTCGGGCTACCTGATCCAGCTCAAGCCCGACCGCGTCGCGCTCGACGGGCCGATCGGCACGACGGTCGACTTCACCGACCTGCACGCCTGGGCGGAGGTCTATCTGCCCGGCGCCGGCTGGATCGGCCTTGACGCCACCTCCGGCCTGCTCACCGGCGAAAGCCACGTGCCGCTCGCCGCCACGCCGCACTACCGCTCCGCCGCGCCGATCTCCGGGGCCGCGAGCTTCGCCGAGGTCGACTTCGCCTTCGACATGACGGTGGACCGCGTGGCCGAGCGGCCGCGCGTGTCGTTCCCGTTCTCCGACGAGAGCTGGGCGGCGCTCGACGCGCTGGGCGAGAAGGTCGACGCCGAGCTCGCCGCCAACGACGTGCGCCTCACCATGGGCGGCGAGCCGACCTTCGTGTCGATCGACGACTTCCAGTCGCCGGAATGGAACGCGGACGCCACCGGGCCGCAGAAGCGGGCGCTGGCCGACGACCTGATCCGCCGGCTGCGCGACCGCTTCGCGCCCGGCGGCTTCCTGCATTACGGGCAGGGCAAGTGGTACCCCGGCGAGACCCTGCCGCGCTGGACCTTCTCCCTCTACTGGCGGAAGGACGGCAAGCCGATCTGGAAGAACCCGGACCTCATCGCGCGCGAGAAGACCTCGGCCGCGGCCGACATCGCCGGCGCCGAGACGCTCGCGACCGAGATCGCGGCGCGGCTCGGCGTGCCGCGCGACAACGCGCAGCCGGCCTTCGAGGACCCGTCCTACTGGCTGGTGCGCGAGGCGCAGCTTCCGGAGAACGTCGATCCGTCCAACCCGAAGCTGGCCGACGCCGAGGAGCGCGCGCGCATCGCGCGCGTGTTCGACCGCGGGCTGACCACGCCGACGGGCTACGTGCTGCCGATCCAGGCGTGGCAGGCGCAGGGGCTGCGCTGGGTGTCGGAGCGCTGGGGCACGCGGCGCGGCAAGCTGTTCCTGTCGCCGGGCGACAGCGCGCTCGGCTACCGCCTGCCGCTCGGGGCGCTGCCCTATCTCACCAGCTCCGAGTTCCCCTACTTTTTCCCGACCGACCCGGTGCGCGAGCTGGAGCCGCTGCCGGACCCGGGCGAGATCGCGATCGCGCACCGCCAGCGGCAGATCTCGACGCCGGACCAGCCGGTCTGGCAGGCGCCGCCGACGATGCAGAACGAGATCGTCGGCTATGTCCGCACCGCGCTGTCGGTCGAGCCGCGCGACGGCAAGCTCTGCGTCTTCATCCCGCCGATGGAATCGGTCGAGGCCTATCTCGACCTGCTCACGGCGATCGAGGACGCGGCGGATGAGAACGGCCTGCCGGTGCAGATCGAGGGCTACGCCCCGCCGCACGATCCGCGCGTCAACGTCATCCGCGTTGCGCCCGATCCGGGCGTGATCGAGGTCAACATCCACCCGGCCTCGTCGTGGCGCCAGGCGGTGGAGATCACCACCGGCGTCTACGAGGACGCGCGCCAGTCGCGCCTCGGGGCCGACAAGTTCATGATCGACGGCAAGCATGTCGGCACCGGCGGCGGCAACCACGTGGTCGTCGGCGGCGCGACGCCGCTCGACAGCCCGTTCCTGCGCCGGCCGGACCTGCTGAAGTCGCTGGTGCTGCACTGGCAGCGCCATCCCTCGCTCAGCTACCTGTTCTCCGGCCTGTTCATCGGCCCGACGAGCCAGGCGCCCCGCATCGACGAGGCCCGCCACGACCAGCTCTACGAGCTCGAGATCGCCATGGCGAACGTGCCGGCGCCGGGCGAGGGCTGGCCGCCCCCGGCCTGGCTGGTGGACCGGCTGTTCCGAAACCTTTTGATCGACGTCACCGGCAACACCCACCGCTCCGAGATCTGCATCGACAAGCTCTATTCGCCGGACGGGCCGACCGGCCGGCTCGGCCTCGTCGAGTTCCGCGGCTTCGAGATGCCGCCGGACGCCCGCATGAGCCTCGCGCAGCAGCTGCTGATTCGCGCGCTGATCGCGAAGTTCTGGCGCGAGCCCGCGCAGGGCTCTTTCGTGCGCTGGGGCACGCGCCTGCACGACCGCTTCATGCTGCCGGCCTTCGTGTGGGCGGACTTCCTCGACGTGCTCGAGGACCTGAAGCGCTCGGGCCATCCGCTGCGGGCGGAGTGGTTCGAGGCGCAGGCCGAGTTCCGCTTCCCGTTCTGCGGCCGGATCGAGCGCGAGGGCGTCGCGCTGGAGCTGAGGCAGGCGCTGGAGCCCTGGCACGTGATGGGCGAGACCGGCGCGATCGGCGGCACGGTGCGGTTCGTCGATTCGTCGGTCGAGCGGCTGCAGGTCCGGCTCACCAACGCCGATCCCGCCCGCTATATCGTCACCTGCAACGGGCGCGCCCTGCCGCTCGGGCCGGGCAGCGGCGCCGGCGAACTGGTCGCAGGCGTGCGGTTCAAGGCCTGGCAGCCGGCGTCCGGCCTGCACCCGACGATTCCGGTGCATGCGCCGCTGACCTTCGACATCTACGACAAATGGTCCAAGCGCTCGATCGGCGGCTGCGTCTACCACGTGGCGCATCCCGGCGGGCGCAACTACGACACCTTCCCGGTCAACGCCTACGAGGCCGAAGCGCGGCGGCTCGCGCGGTTCGAGGACATCGGCCACACCGCCGGCGTCTACGAGCCGGTGATCGAGGCGCCCGATCCGGGCTTCCCGCACACGCTCGACCTGCGTCGTCCGCCGCGCTTCGCGGCCTGACGCCGCAGGCCCGAGCGGCGGCGCGGGCGCCGGAGACGGTCGCAATCGGCCGCCGCCGGCGCCATGATGCGTCCACGCCTGGAGCATCCGAAACCGCCGTGCCCGACACCAAGACCCTCGAAGCGCCGCCGCGGGCCGTTCCGGGCGACCTGTTGCGCGGATATGCGCCGCCCACCGGCGTCTACGACGAGATGCGCGGTCCCGACGGGCAGGTGCGGCCCCATTACCGGCCGCTGATCGCGGCGCTCGCGCGCATGAGCGAGGCGGAGCGGGCGCGCCGGTTCGGCAGCGCCGCGCAATATCTGCGCGAGGCGGGCGTCTTCTATCAGGTCTATGGCGGCGCCGACGACGGCCGCCACACCCGCGACTGGCCGCTCGCGCACCCGCCGCTGATCATCGGCGCGTCCGAATGGGCGCAGCTCGAAGCGGGCCTCGTCCAGCGCGCCGAGTTCCTCGAGCGCCTGATCGGCGACCTCTACGGCGAGCGCCGGCTGGTGCGCGACGGCGTGCTGCCGCCCGCCATCCTCGGGCGCAACCCCGAGTTCCTGCGGCCGCTCGCCGACCAGGGCCGCTCGGGCCAGCCGCTGATCCGCTTCATCGCGGTCGACCTCGGGCGCGGGCCCGACGGGCGCTGGTGGGTGCTGGGCGACCGGACGCAGGCGCCGTCCGGCGCCGGTTTCGCGCTCGAGAACCGGGTCGCGACCTCGCGGGCCTTCCCGGACCTCACGCGCGACCTGAAAATCCAGCGCATCGCGGGCTTCTTCCAGAAGTTCCGCGAGACGCTTTACGGGCTCGACGACGCCCGCGGTCTTCGCGTGGCGCTGCTGACGCCGGGGCCGCACAACGAGACCTATTTCGAGCACGCCTATCTTGCGCGCTATCTCGGCTTCCTGCTGCTCGAAGGCGGCGACCTCGCCGTGCACGGCTCGTCGGTCGAGGTGCGCACCGTCGACGGTTCGAAGCCAATCCGCGTGCTGTGGCGGCGGCTCGATTCGGACTTCGCCGATCCGCTGGAGCTGTTCCCGCGCTCGCGCATCGGCACGCCTGGGCTGGTCCGCGCCGTCCGCGCCGGCGCGGTCGAGCTCGTGAACGCGCTGGGCTCGGGCATTCTGGAGACCCGCGCGCTGCTCGCCTTCCAGCCGGCGCTCGCCCGCGCGCTGCTCGGCGAGGAGCTCAAGCTCCCGACCGTCGCCACCTGGTGGTGCGGGCAGGAGGCGGAGCGCGCCTATGTCTCCGAACGCCGCGACCGGCTGTCGCTCGCGGCGGCGTTTCCGCCGGCCTCGGGCGGCGGCGAGCGCCGCCAGCCGCTCGACCTCGGCATCAGGCGCTCGGCCTCGGACCGGCTGCTCGACGAGCTCGCCGGCGACGGCGTCAACGTGGTGGGGCAGGAGATCGTCGGCCTTTCGACCGCGCCGGTCTTCGTCGAGGGCCGGCTGCAGGCGCGGCCCGTGACGCTGCGCGTCTTCCTCGCCCGCGGCGAGGACGGCTGGCGGGTGATGCCCGGCGGGTTCGCGCGGGTGTCGAGCTCGCGCGACCCGCTCGCGGTGTCGATGCAGTCCGGCGGCCATTCGGTCGACGTGTGGGTGCCGTCCGAGCGCGAGGAGCGCCAGGTCTCGCTGCTGACGGAGCGCCGCGCGGGCTTCGCGCGCCGTCTGCCGAGCGCGCCTCCCGCCCGCGCCGCCGACAACCTGTTCTGGCTCGGCCGCTACGTGGAGCGCGCCGAAGCCGCGACCCGGCTGGTGCGCCTGCACGCGGCCCGGCTGGCGGAGGGCGAGCGCGCCGGCGCGCTTGAGGCCGCGGTCGGCGAGCTGCTCGCCGAGATCGGCGTCGAGGCGATGGTCGGCGACGCCTCCGGCGGCCTGCTGGAGCTCGCGGGCCAGGCCTTCGCGACGGCGTCCCGCATCCGCGACCGGTTCTCGCCCGACGGCTGGCGGGTGCTGAGCGAGGTCGTCGACATGATCGAGGCCTACCGCGCCGCGCCGGAGCCGGGCGACCTGGTCGGGCTCGCGAGCGGCGTGCTGACGCGGCTCGCGGGCTTCGCCGGCCTCGTGCACGACAACATGTACCAGTTCACGGGCTGGCGCTTCCTGCAGTGCGGCCGGCGGGTGGAGCGCGCGCAGAACACGGCGCTGGTCGCGGCGGCGCTCGCCTCGAACAGGATCCCCGAGGGCGGCCTCGAGGCGCTGCTCGAGTTCACCGACAGCCGCGTCACCTACCGCCGGCGCTACTCGGTCGACCTGTCGCGCTCCACCGTGCTCGACCTCGTCGCGCTCGACCCGCTGAATCCGCGTTCGGTCGCCTTCCAGGTCAACGCCATCAAGGCGCTGCTCGACGAACTGCCGGGGATGCGGCGCGGCGAGGCGCCCGATCCGCTGTTCCGCCGCACCGCGCGGCTGCAGGTGCGGCTGGCGACCGGCGACGCCGACGAGGTGACGGAGGCCTTCCTGACGCGCGTCGCCTCCGACTGCGGCGCGATCTCCGACCTGCTGTCCCAGCGCTATTTCGCGGCCGCCCCGCAGCAGGGCTTCGAGCGGCTGGAGGCGGAATGATCTACGACCTCGAGCTCGTCATCGCCTACGACTACCCGTCCGAGGTCAAGGACGCGCGGCACATCCTGCGCGTGCGCCCGAGCGTCGAGCTCGGGCAGGAGACGCTCTCGACCCAGCTCGCCATCCGACCGCGGCCCGACGAGACGCTGCGCGAGCAGGATTTCTTCGGCAACGCGCTCGACCATGTGCTGCTGTTCCCGCCGCACGAGGCGCTGTCCGTCACCATGAAGGCGCGGGTGAAGGTCACGCGCGAGCTTCCCGATCTCGACGCCACGCCGTCGGTCGCCGAGATCGCCGAGGCCGCCTTCGTGGCGCGCGACACGACCGGGCGGGGGCCGATGCACTATCTCGGCGACAGCCGCATCGTGCGCTTGTCGGAGCCGCTGACCGACTACGCCCGCGAGATGATCGACCCGGCGGCGCCGGTCGGCGCGGCGATGCTGCGCTTCGCCGAACAGATCCGGAAGGACTTCACCTACAAGCCCGGCGCGACCACGGTCGACACGCCCGTGCTGGAGGCCTTCGCCGCGCGCGAGGGCGTCTGTCAGGATTTCGCGCACATCATGATCGCGAGCCTGCGCGGCATCGGCGTTCCGGCGGCCTATGTCAGCGGCTTCCTGCGCACCATTCCGCCCGAGGGCAAGCCGCGGCTCGCCGGCGCCGACGCCATGCACGCCTGGGTCAACGTCTGGCTCGGGCACGAGCTCGGCTGGCGCGGGTTCGATCCGACCAACGCCATGACCGTGCTGAACGACCATGTGGTGGTGGCGGTCGGGCGCGACTATTCCGACGTCGCGCCCATCGACGGGGTGCTGATCACGGCGGGCCCGCAGAAGACCCGGCATTCGGTCGACGTCGTCCCCGTCGAGGACGAGGGCGTTCAGCCGGGCCTTGCGGCCGCGAGCGCGTAGTTCACCGCGGTGTCGGAGCTCGGCGTCCAGACGTTGCGGAGCGGATTGAAGCGGATGCCGCGAAGCTCCGTGCGCTCCAGCCCCGCCGCGGCGCAGGCCGCCGTGAGCTCGTCCGGGGTGACGAACTTCTCGTAGGTGTGGGTGCCCCTCGGCAGCCAGCGCAGCACGTACTCCGCCCCGACGATGACGAGCGCATGGGCGAGCGCCGTGCGGTTGATGGTCGACAGCAGCAGCAGCCCGCCGGGCTTCACCAGCTTTGCGAGCGTCGCGACGAAGCCGGGCACGTCGTTGACGTGCTCGACCACCTCCGAGGCGACGACGACGTCGAACGCGGCGCCTTCCCCGACCAGCGTCTCGGCCGCCGCCGCGCGGTAGGCGATGGCGAGGCCGGCCTCGGCCGCGTGCGCCTCGGCGACCGGAATGAGGTCGGCCGCCGGATCGATCCCCGTCACCTCCGCCCCAAGCCGGGCCAGCGGCTCGGCCAGCACGCCGGCGCCGCAGCCGACGTCGAGCAGCGTCAGCCCGCCGAGCGGCCGGATCGCGCGCGCGTCGCGCCCGAACCGCGCCGCGGCGGCGTCCCGGAAGATCGCGACGCGGGCCGGGTTGAAGCGGTGGAGCGGCTTCATGGGGCCGTCGGGGTCCCACCAGCGCGACGCCAGCGCGTCGAAACGGGCGACTTCGTCGCGGTCGAGACTGGCGGCGTCAGGCGTCGTCATCGAAGGCTCGTCTCCGGCGTTGTGTCGGCCAAGGCCGGCGGCTATCTATACGCGCCTTTTTCCGGACGCGGGTTTTTCGCGCCCGGCCGTCCGCCAGTCTCGAGTCCGATCCCGTCCATGGCCCGCATCGTAATGAAGTTCGGCGGCACGTCCGTCGCGAACGTGGAGCGCATCCGCAACGTCGGCGCCCATGTCAAACGCGAGGTCGACGCCGGACACGAGGTCGCGGTCGTGGTCTCGGCCATGGCGGGCGCCACCAACCAGCTCGTCGCCTGGACCCGCGAGGCCGGCGCGATCCACGACGCCCGAGAATACGACGCCATCGTCGCCTCGGGCGAGCAGGTGACGTCCGGCCTGCTCGCGATCGTGCTGCAGGGCATGGGCGTGCCGGCGCGCTCTTTCCAGGGCTGGCAGATCCCGCTGCTCACCGACAAGACCCACGGCTCCGCCCGCATCGAATCGATCGACGGCTCCGCGCTCGTCTCGCGGCTGACGGACGGGCAGGTGCCGGTGATCGCCGGCTTCCAGGGCCTCGCCCCCGACAACCGCATCGCGACGCTCGGGCGCGGCGGTTCCGACACCAGCGCGGTGGCGATCGCGGCCGCGGTGGGCGCCGACCGCTGCGACATCTACACCGACGTCGACGGCGTCTACACGACCGATCCCCGCATTGTCCCGAAGGCCCAGCGGCTCGACCGCATCGCCTTCGAGGAGATGCTCGAAATGGCCTCGCTCGGGGCCAAGGTGCTTCAGGTGCGCTCGGTCGAGATGGCCATGGTGCACAAGGTCCGGGTGTTCGTGCGGTCGAGCTTCGACGCGCCGGACGCGCCGCAGGTCGGCCCCAACGGCCTGCCCCCCGGAACGCTCATCTGCGACGAGGACGAGATCGTGGAACATCAGGTCGTCACCGGCATCGCCTATTCCAAGGACGAGGCCCAGATCACGCTCCGCCGGGTGGAGGACAAGCCGGGCGTCGCCGCGGGCGTGTTCGGCCCGCTGGCCGAAGCGGCGATCAACGTGGACATGATCGTCCAGAACATCTCCGAGGACGGCCGCACCACCGACATCACCTTCACGCTGCCGACCTCCGACCAGGCGCGCGCGCTGGAGATCCTCGAGACCCGCAAGGCGGAGATCGGCTTCACGCTGCTGAACACCGCGGCCGACGTCTGCAAGGTGTCGGTCATCGGCATCGGCATGCGCAGCCACGCCGGCGTTGCGGCCCAGGCGTTCGAGGCGCTGGCGAAGCGCGGCGTCAACATCCGCGCCATCACCACGTCCGAGATCAAGATCTCGGTGCTCATCGACGCGGCCTACACCGAGCTTGCCGTCCGAACGCTCCATTCGGTATACGGGCTCGACAAGGCCTGACCGCGGCAGGCTTGACGACGCGGCCCCGGCCGCGGAGGCAAGGGGCGGCCCCCGATCCGGAGAGCGGAAGATGCGAGGCGCGTATGGCGGCCCGCGCGTGCTTTTGCGCCGGCTGCGGGAGGTCATGGCGGAGCCGGTCACGGCCCAGGAGCGCCTCGACCGCATCGTCGTTCTGATCGCCGCCAACATGGTGGCCGAGGTCTGCTCGGTCTACGTGCTGCGCGTCGACGGCGACCTCGAGCTCTACGCCACCGAAGGCCTGAACCGCGCCGCCGTCCACCTGACGACCATGCGCAAGGGCGAGGGCCTCGTCGGCCTCGTCGCGGACGAGGCCGAGCCGGTCAACCTGTCCGACGCGCAGTCGCACCCGTCCTTCTCCTACAAGCCGGAGACGGGCGAGGAGATCTACCACTCGTTCATGGGCGTGCCGATCCTGCGCGCGGGCAACACGCTCGGCGTGCTGGTGGTGCAGAACAAGGCGCACCGCTCCTACTCCGACGAGGAGATCGAGGCGCTGCAGACGACGGCGATGGTCATCGCCGAGATGATCGCGAGCGGCGAGCTCGCGACGCCCGGCGGCGGCGTCGAGCCGGTGGGGCGGCGGCCCACCCATGCCGGCGGCGTCGCGCTGTCGGAGGGCATCGGCCTCGGCCACGTCGTGCTGCACGAGCCGCGCGTGGTGGTGAAGAACTTCATCGCCGAGGACGCCAACGCCGAACTCAAGCGCCTCGACGCGGCGCTCGCCAATCTCCGGGCGTCGATCGACGTGCTGCTCGACGAGGGCGACGTCGCCCGCGCCGGCGAGCACCGTGACGTGCTCGAGGCGTTCCGCATGTTCGCGAACGACCGCGGCTGGGGCAAGCGGCTGCAGGAGGCGGTGCTGACCGGCCTCACCGCCGAGGCCGCCGTCGAGCGCGTCCAGTCCGACACCCGCGCGCGCATGCAGCGCCAGACCGACCCCTATCTCCGGGAGCGCCTGCACGACCTCGACGACCTCGCGAACCGCCTGCTGCGCGAGCTGACCTCGCCGGGGCAGGGCATGGCTCCCGCGGTGACCGAACTGCCGGAGAACGCCATCGTCGTGGCGCGCTCGATGGGACCGGCGGCGCTGCTCGACTACGACCGCTCGCGCCTGCGCGGGCTGGTGCTGGAGGAGGGCTCCGGCTCCAGCCACGTGGCGATCGTGGCCCGCGCGCTCGGCATCGCCGCCGTCGGCCAGCTCGAGAACGCGACCGGGCTGGTGGAGGCCGGCGATCCGATCATCGTCGACGGCGTCTCGGGCGAGGTCCATGTGCGCCCGACGCCCGACGTCGAGCGCTCCTACGCCGACAAGGTCCGGTTCCGCGCCCGCCGCCAGGAGCAGTACCGCGCGCTCCGCGGCGTGCCGACCCGCACCCGCGACGGCGTGGACGTCTCGCTGCTGCTCAACGCCGGCCTGCTGGTGGACCTGCCGCACATCGAGGAGACCGGCGCCGACGGCGTCGGCCTGTTCCGCACCGAGCTGCAGTTCATGGTGGCCTCCTCGCTGCCGAAGACCTCGGTCCAGGAGGCGCTGTACCGGTCGGTGCTCGACGCGGCGGGAGGAAAGCCCGTCAGCTTCCGCACCCTCGATGTCGGCGGCGACAAGATCCTCCCCTACATGCGCCAGGAGCCGGAGGAGAACCCCGCGCTCGGCTGGCGCGCGATCCGGCTCGGGCTCGACCGGCCGGCGCTGCTGAGGACGCAGGTGCGCGCGATGCTGCGCGCCGCCTCCGGCCGCGAGCTGCGCATCATGTTCCCGATGGTCGCCTCGGTCGCCGAGTTCGACGAGGCGCGCTCCGTCGTGGAGCGCGAGCGCGCGCGGCTCGAAACCCACGGCCATCGCCCGCCGGCGCAGATCCGGCTCGGCGTCATGGTCGAGGTGCCGTCGCTGCTGTTCAACCTCGACGAGATCGCGCGCCGCGTCGACTTCATGTCGGTCGGCTCGAACGACCTGATGCAGTTCCTCTACGCGGTGGACCGCGGCAATGCGCGCGTCGCGAACCGCTTCGACACGCTCGACGTCGCGTTCCTGCGTGCGCTACGGCAGGTGGCCGAGGTCGGCCGGCGCCACGGCACGCTGGTGACGCTGTGCGGGGAGATGGCGGCGCGGCCGCTGGAGGCGATGACGCTGGTCGCGATCGGATACCGTTCGATGTCGGTTTCTCCCGCGGCGGTCGGCCCGGTGAAGGCCGCGCTGCTCGACCTCGACGTCGGCGAGCTGCGCGCCCTGGTCGATCCGCTGCTCGCCGCTGCGGACGGGCCGACCAGCCTGCGGGCCGCGCTCGGCGCCTACGCCGCGAAGCGGGGACTGCAGGTCGAACCGTGACCGTCGATCTTCCGAACGAACGGCTCGACGCCGTGCTCGAGCGGTTCGCCGCCGTGGAGCATGCGCTCGGCGCGACCACCGACGGCGCCGCGCTGGCGAAGCTCGGGCGCGAGCGGGCCGATCTCGCGCCGGTCGTCGAGGCGATCGACGCGCTGCGCGCGATCGAGACCGAGATCGCCGATCTCGACCAGATCGCCGCCGATCCCCAGAGCGACGCGGATCTGCGCGCCTTCGCCGCCTCCGAGCGCGAGGAGGCCGCCGCCCGCCGCGACGCGGCGGCTTCGGCGCTGCAGCTCGAGCTGCTGCCCAAGGACGAGGCCGACGCCCGCGGCGTGATCCTCGAGGTTCGGGCCGGCACCGGCGGAGACGAGGCCGCGCTGTTCGCGGGCGATCTGTTCCGGATGTATCAGCGCTACGCCGACTCCTGCGGCTGGAAGGTCGAGGTGCTGTCCGCGAGCGAGGGCGCGATGGGCGGCTACAAGGAGATCGTCGCCGAGATCGCCGGCGCGGGGGCCTATGGCCGGCTGAAGTTCGAATCCGGCGTGCACCGCGTGCAGCGGGTGCCCGCGACCGAGGGCTCGGGTCGGATCCACACCTCGGCGGCGACGGTCGCGGTGCTGCCCGAGGCGGAGGAGGTCGACGTCGCGCTGGACGACTCGGAGCTGCGCTTCGACGTGTTCCGGGCGCAAGGCGCCGGCGGCCAGCACGTCAACAAGACCGAATCCGCCGTGCGCGTCACGCATCTGCCGACCGGCATCGCGGTCGCGGTGCAGGACGAGCGCTCGCAGCACAGGAACCGTGCCCGAGCCATCGCGCTGCTGCGCGCAAAACTCTACGACATCGAGCGCGAGCGGGTCGACGTCGCCCGCGCCGACGCCCGCCGCGTCCAGGTCGGGTCCGGCGACCGCTCCGAGCGCATCCGCACCTACAATTTCCCGCAGGGGCGCGTCACCGACCACCGGATCAACCTCACGCTCTACAAGCTCGACGACGTGATCGCGGGCGAGGCGCTGGGCGAGCTGATCGACGCGCTCGCCGCCGAGCAGCGCGCCCGCCTGCTCGCCGCAGAGGACGCCGCGGCGTGACGATCGGCCGGGCGCTGCGGGAGGCCGCCGCCCGTCTCGCCGAGGCCGGGGTGGACACGCCGGACCTCGACGCCCGCGTGCTGGCGGGCCAGGCCTTCGGCCTCGACCGCGCCGGGCTGATCGCGCAAGCCGACGCGCCCGCGCCTCGGGAAGCGGCCGCAGAGCTCGCCGCGCTCGTCGACCGCCGCGTCGCCGGGGAGCCGGTCGCGCGCATTCTCGGGCGGCGGGAGTTCTGGGGGCTCGACTTCGCGCTCGCGCCGGCGACGCTGACGCCGCGGCCGGACACCGAGACCCTCGTCGAGGAGGCGCTGAAGCGCGCGGGTCCCCGCGACCGGCCGCTCGCGATCGCCGATCTCGGAACCGGAACCGGCTGCATCCTGCTGGCCCTCCTGAACGAGCGGCCGAACGCCTTCGGCGTCGGGGTCGACCGCTCGGCGGAGGCGGCCGCGGCGGCGCGCGCGAACGCCGTGGCGCTCGGCCTCGGCGCGCGCTCCGCCTTTGTGGCGGGCGACTGGACGACCGCGCTCAAGGGCGGCTTCGATCTCGTCGTCTCCAACCCGCCCTACATCGCCAGCGCCGACATCGGCGGTCTTGACGTGGAGGTGCGGGAGCACGATCCGCTCGCCGCGCTCGACGGCGGCGCGGACGGCCTCGACGCCTACCGCGCCATCGTCGCCGATCTGCCGCGGCTGCTGGCGCCGGAGGGCGTGGCCGTGCTCGAGCTCGGCGCCGGCCAGGAGGACGAGGTCGCCGCGCTTGCTCGGGACGCCGGTCTCGCCGTCCTCGGCCCCGCGCGGCGCGATCTCGGCGGCGTGCCGCGCGCCCTCGCGCTCGGCCGCGTCGCCTCTTAAGCGGCTGTTATCGCCAAAAACCCCTTGGAAAGCGAAGGGCGGGACGCTATGTTCGGCGTCGGAATCGTCCGACGCCCGCGTCGCCTTGCGCGACGGCCAGAGAGCGATGGACGGATAGTTTCGAAGCGGTTCGCGCAAGTGGGCGCAGGACATGCTTTGGAAGATCGACGCACAGCTTCGATCACGCTTGCCCGCCGCATCGCGATGTCTGGTCGCGGGGCGGTGCGGCCGGTCGGGTCTCGCGCGCGCCTCCGGCGTGCGGCGAAGGCTGGATCGGCGGCCGTAGCATATGCGCGGCGCGCAGGCGGACCGAGGTCTCGTCGGTTCCCGGCCTTCAGGGGCCCTCAGAACAGAACGAGTGCTGATTTGAACGCCATGAGGCAAGGACAATCGAAGCGCCTTCGCGGTCGCAATCGCGGCGGAGGAGGAGGCGGCGGCGGTGGCGGCGGCGGCAAGGGCCCCAATCCGCTGACGCGCTCTTACGAGTCGAACGGGCCGGACGTGAAGATCCGGGGCACGGCCGGCACCATCGCCGACAAGTACGTGCAGCTGTCGCGCGACGCGCAGTCTTCCGGCGATCCGGTCGCCGCGGAGAACTACCTCCAGCACGCGGAGCATTACTACCGCCTGCTGGCCGCGGCGCAGGCGCAGTACCAGCCGCATCAGACCTTCGTGCGCGCGGACGCCGACGATTTCGCCGATCCGCTGGACTTTGACGAGGAGCCCGAAGGCGAGGCGGGCACCCAGCCGCAGGCCGCGGCTCCCGCTCCGGCGAATGGCGGCCAGCCCGGCTACGGCGGCCAGCCGCGCAACGGCAATGGCGCCAACGGCAATGGCGGCCGCAACGGCTACGCCAACGGACGCGAGGGCGACCAGCCGCGCCGCTTCGACCGCAACGAGCGCCGCGACCGTCAGGACCGGCCCGAGCGCGGCGAACGCCAGCCGCGCGGCGACTGGCAGGAGCGCGGCGAGCGCGCGGAGGAGACGGCCAATGTCGGCGGTCTCCCGGCGTTCATCACCGGCTCCACGCCGCAGCCGGCCTTCGTCGGCGAGGTCGCGGCCCCTGCGCCGGCTCCCGCGCCGGAGCCGGAGCCCGTGATCGAGGCCGCGCCCGCCGCGGCGTCGCCGGAGGTTCCCGAGACCGCCGAGGGCGAGGACGCTCCGCGCGCCGCCGGACGCGGCCGGCGCCGCCGTTATGGCCGCGGCCGCGCCGCCGAGGGCGAGACGGCCCAGGCCGACGCGCCGGCGAGCGAAGCCGCCTCGGACTAAGCGCCTTCGGGCGTCGCCGCGGACATCGCGAAAACATCTGGTGAGGCCGGGGGCGACCCCGGCCTCACTTTTATTTTACGCCGCCCGTCCGGCGCCGCTGTTCGCCGCCGCGCGGCGCGACATCTCCGACGCCGGAACCTCTCCGGAACGGTCGGATCTGATGAACACGGTCGCCGCGCTCACCGCCCTGAACTTCTTCATGGCCGACGTCCGGGACGGGCTCGGCCCCTACCTCGCCATCTTCCTTCAAGGCCGGTCCTGGTCGCCGATCGACATCGGCCTCGTCCTGACGATCGGCGGCCTCGCCGGCATGCTCGCCACCACGCCGCTGGGCGCCTTCGTGGATTCGACCCGACGCAAGCGGCTGGTCACGATCGGCGCCGGCCTCGCGGTCACGCTCGCCTGCCTCGCCATCCTGTTCTACCCGAGCTTCCTCTTGGTCTCCGCGAGCCAGGTGCTGTCCGGCATCGCCGGCGCGGCGATCCCGCCCGCGATCGCGGCCATGACGCTCGGCATCGTCGGCCCGGCCGAGTTCTCGCATCAGGTCGGCCGCAACGAGGCCGCGAACCATGGCGGCAACGTCGCGTCGGCCATGGCCTGCGCCGCCGCGTCCTACGTCGTCGGAGTCGAGGCGGTGTTCTTCGTCATGACGATCATGGCGGTGGCCTCGATCGCGGCGACGCTCGCGATCCGCGAGAGCGCGATCGACCACGCGGTCGCCCGCGGCCTCGAAACCGGCGAAGCCGACGACGGGAAATCCGGCTACGCCGTGCTGCTCAAGACGCCCGCGCTGCTCGCCTTCGGCGTGATCCTGATGCTGTTCCACTTCGGCAACGCCGCCATGCTGCCGCTCGTCGGCCAGCGCATCGAGGCGCTCGGGCTCGGCAACGCCGTGCTCTGGACCAGCATCGCGGTGGTCGTGGCCCAGGCCGTGATGGTGCCGATCGCGCTGATCTCGGCGCGAATCGCCGAGCGCTACGGCTATGCGCCGCTGCTGTTCGCGGCGCTCGTCGCCCTGCCGGTCCGCGGGATCGTCGCGGCCTCGACGCCGGAGGCCTGGATCGCGATCCCGGTGCAGGCGCTCGACGGCGTCGGCGCGGGCATCCTCGGCGTCGTCACGCCGGCGCTGGTCGCGCGCATTCTCCGCGGCACCGGCCGATTCAACGTCGGCCTCGGCGCGGTGATGACGGCGCAGGGCGTGGGCGCGGCGCTGAGCATGACCGCGGCCGGCGTCATGGTCGAGCGCGGCCGCGACTGGCTGGCGGCGGTCGGCGTCGAGACGGGCCTGACCGGCTACGGCGTCGCCTTCCTCGGCCTCGGCGCCGCGGCGACGGTGGCGCTCGCGCTGTTCGTCGCCGCGATGCGGATCATGCCGCTCGCGCGCGAATCCGGCCATGTGGCCGCCAAGGGCGGCGGCGCCGCTCCGACGCCCGCGCCCGCGTGATGGCGCGGCGTCTACGCCAGCTCCACCGTGTCGCCGACGGCGATCCGGCCGGGCGCGACCACTTCGGCGTAGACGCCGCAATCGGCATGGCCGAGCGTCTTCATCAGCGTGCGGGGAATCGGAAGGTCGCGCTCAGCGGTCGTCGGGTCGACCTCCGTCGCGGCGCAGCGCACGGTGCGGTCGGTGACCTTCAGCCGGACGTCGCCGATCCGGAGCTCGCGGCCGACCCACCCGAGCTCGGCCCAGGCGTCGGCGCCGGCGATCTCGATGTTGCCGCGGAAGCGCAGGGGATCAACGGGCCGTCCCATCATGTCCGCGACGGCGGCGACGCTGCCGTGGCTGATGATCGAGACGACGCCGCGCGCGGTGTCGGAGAAGGTGTGGCCCTGCGGCGCCGGAAGCACCTGCAGGGGGCCGCGCCGCTCCTCGCCCATGAAGTCCGAAAGCCAGGCCTCGACCTGTTCGCGGCCGTCGCGGGAGCCGAGATCCGCTTCGATCGCAAGCTCGCCGCCGCGCTCGATCGTGAGCCGTCCGTCGTCGTAGCGCGTCCGGAGCCCGGCAAGCCGCGCGTTCCGCATCAGGCACAGGAAGCGGGTTTTCGGCAGTTTCGCGGGCCGCGCGGGGTCGAAGCCCGACGGCCCGTTCTCAACCGCGAAGGCCCGGTCGCCCGCGATCGGCCGCCCGGCCTCAAGATCGACCGATGCGAGGTCTTCGGGCGAAAGGCCCTTCACGGGATAGCGCCGCAGCGCGACGATACGGGACGCAGACATCCGATGCTCCTTGACGGCGGTCGACGAAACGCGCCGCCAATCGTTGCACCATCCCCTTTTGTGATGAATTGGCAACACCCATATCGCGTCTGGAGGTCGCCGAACCGGGGCCTCCTCCCGCCCGCCGGGCGGGAAACGGCTGAGGCGCCGCCAGCCGCCCTACAACGCGACGGCCGCCGGGCCGTTTGCGGGGCGGCCGCTCCGGCGCGCTCGTTAGGAGGGATGCATGAACCCCGAAATCTACACTGAACGCGTCCGCGGATTTCTTCAGGCCGCGCAGACGGCGGCGACCAACGCCGGCCACCAGCAGCTTCTGCCTGAGCATGTGCTGAAAGTGCTGCTCGACGACCCCGAAGGCCTCGCCTCCGGGCTGATCGAGCGCGCCGGCGGACGTCCCGCCGACGCCCGCGCCGCGGTCGAGGCCGCCTTGCGCAAGGCGCCGCAGGTCAGCGGCTCCGGCGGCGGCAACCTCTATCTCGCGCCCGCCACCTCGCGCGTGTTCACCGCCGCCGAGCAGCTCGCCAAGAAGGCCGGCGACCAGTTCGTCACCGCCGAGCGGCTGTTGACCGCCTTCGCGCTGGAGAAGGACACCGACGCCGGCAAGGCGCTGGCCGCCGCGGGCGTCACGCCGCAGGCGCTGAACGGCGCGATCGAGGAGCTGCGCAAGGGCCGCACCGCGGACAGCGCGACGGCCGAAAACGCCTATGACGCGCTGAAGAAATACGCCCGCGACCTCACCGCCGTCGCCCGCGAGGGCAAGCTCGACCCGGTCATCGGCCGCGACGAGGAGATCCGCCGCGCCATCCAGGTCCTGTCCCGCCGCACCAAGAACAACCCGGTGCTGATCGGCGAGCCCGGCGTCGGCAAGACCGCCATCGTCGAGGGGCTGGCGCTCCGCATCGTCAACGGTGACGTGCCGGAATCGCTTCAGGACAAGCGCCTGCTCGCGCTCGACATGGGCGCGCTGATCGCCGGCGCGAAGTACCGCGGCGAGTTCGAGGAGCGCCTGAAGGCGGTGCTGTCCGAGGTGCAGTCGGCGGCGGGCGGGATCATCCTGTTCATCGACGAGATGCACACGCTCGTCGGCGCCGGCAAGGCGGACGGGGCCATGGACGCCTCCAACCTGCTGAAGCCCGCGCTCGCCCGCGGCGACCTGCACTGCGTCGGCGCCACCACGCTCGACGAGTACCGCAAGCACGTCGAGAAGGACGCCGCGCTCGCCCGCCGGTTCCAGCCCGTCTTCGTGTCCGAGCCGACGGTGGAGGACACCATCTCCATCCTGCGCGGCATCAAGGAGAAATACGAGCTGCACCACGGCGTGCGCATCGCGGACTCCGCGCTCGTCGCCGCCGCGACGCTGTCGAACCGCTACATCACCGACCGCTTCCTGCCCGACAAGGCGATCGACCTCATGGACGAGGCCTCGGCGCGCCTCCGGATGCAGGTGGATTCCAAGCCCGAGGAGCTCGACGAGTACGACCGCCGCATCATCCAGCTCAAGATCGAGCGCGAGGCGCTGAAGAAGGAGACCGACGACGCCTCCCGGGACCGGCTGGTCAAGCTGGAGACCGAGCTCGCCGACTTGCAGGAGAAGGCCGACGCGCTGACCGCGCGCTGGAAGAACGAGAAGGACAAGCTCGGCCGCGCCCAGACCCTCAAGGAGAATCTGGACAAGGCCCGCATCGAGCTGGAGCAGGCCCAGCGCAAGGGCGACCTCGCCCGCGCCGGCGAGCTCGCCTATGGCGTGATCCCGAAGCTCGAGCGCGAGCTGAAGGAGACCGAGGACGCCGGCGTCGCCGGCTCCATGGTTCAGGAGGTGGTGACGCCCGACGCCATCGCGCAGGTGGTGTCGCGCTGGACCGGCGTGCCGGTGGACAAGATGCTGGAGGGCGAGCGCGCCAAGCTGCTGCGCATGGAGGACGAGCTCGCGAAGCGGGTCGTCGGCCAGGGCGAGGCGGTGCAGGCGGTCTCGACCGCGGTGCGGCGCGCCCGCGCCGGCCTGCAGGACCCGAACCGGCCGATCGGCTCGTTCATGTTCCTGGGCCCGACCGGCGTCGGCAAGACCGAGCTGACCAAGGCCCTGGCGTCGTTCCTGTTCGACGACGACCAGGCGATGGTGCGCATCGACATGTCGGAATACATGGAGAAACACGCCGTCGCCCGGCTGATCGGCGCGCCTCCCGGCTATGTGGGCTACGAGGAGGGCGGCGCTCTCACCGAAGCCGTGCGGCGCCGGCCCTATCAGGTCGTGCTGTTCGACGAGGTCGAGAAGGCGCATCCCGACGTGTTCAACATCCTGCTGCAGGTGCTCGACGACGGGCGCCTGACGGACGGGCAGGGCCGCACGGTCGACTTCCGCAACACGCTGCTGATCATGACCTCGAACCTCGGGTCCGAGTATCTGGTCAACCAGCCCGACGGCGAGGACACCGACGCCGTGCGCGATCAGGTGATGGCGGTGGTGCGGTCGCACTTCCGGCCGGAATTCCTGAACCGCGTGGACGACATCGTGCTGTTCCACCGCCTGAAGCGGGACCAGATGGGCGCGATCGTGGACATCCAGCTCGGCCGGCTGCGCCGCCTGCTGGAGGACCGCAAGATCACGCTCGACCTGGACCAGAGCGCGCGCGACTGGCTCGCCGAGAAGGGCTACGACCCGGCCTACGGGGCGCGGCCGCTGAAGCGGGTGATCCAGAAATACGTGCAGGATCCGCTCGCCGAGCTGATCCTCGCGGGCGACGTGCGCGACGGCCAGCATGTGCCGGTCACCGCCACCGGCTCCGGCCTGATGGTCGGGCCGCGGGCGGTCGCCGCTGCGGCCTGATCGCCGCGCCGTCGCCGCCGCGGTCCGGGATCGTCCGGGCCGCGGCGCCGCGCCGGAGGGGGGAGCCATGGACGACGATCTCGACGGCATGTCGCGGGACGAGCTGGCGGCCGAGGTCCGGCGCCTGCGCGCCGGCGTCGGCGCCCACCGGGATGCGAGCGGGCACGACCTCTGCTGGCATCATCCGGAGCTGTGGGCGCTGCTGCCCGAGCGGATCGAGCCCGACATCGCCGTGCCGTCCTGGCCGCGCTTCCTGCGCGGCTGCGTCCGCTACCGCGAGAGCCTCGACCGGCAGAAGCCCGACGCCGCCGTCCACGATCGCGAGTTCGGTGACTGAAGCGGCTCAGCCGCCCTGCGCGACGCTCGCCGCGCGGGCCGCGTTGGCGGAGCCGCCGCGTCCGAGCAGCCCCTCGATCCGCTCGCGCTCGCGCTGGAAGCCGGCCAGCATCTCGCCGTCGAGCTCGCGACCGCGCGGCAGCTTCACCTTCATCGGGTTCACGAACCGGCCGTTGACCAGCACCTCGTAATGGAGATGCGCCCCGGTCGAGAGGCCGGTGGAGCCGACGAAGCCGATCACCTGCCCCTGCCGCACCCGCGCGCCCGGCGTCACGCCCCGGCCGATGCCCGACATGTGATTGTAGGTGGTCTCGTAGCCGTTGGCGTGCTGCAGCACGACCTGACGGCCATAACCGTTGGCCCAGCCGGCCTTCTCGACCGTGCCGTTGCCCGAGGCGACGATCGGCGTGCCGACCGGGGCCGACCAGTCGACGCCCGTGTGCATCTTGGAATAGCCAAGCACGGGATGGCGCCGGAAGCCGAAGCCGGAGCGCATGACGCCGCCGTTCATCGGCTTGCGCATCAGGAACTTCTTCGCCGACTTGCCGGTCTCGTCGTAATAGTCGGCGAGCCCGTCGTCCTCGGTGAGGTAGCGGAAGAAGCGCCGCTGCTCGCCCGCGAGGCTGAGCGCCATGTAGGCGACCTCACCCTCGCCGTTGAGATCGTCGTCGGCGCCGTAAAACACCTCGAAGCTGTCGCCGGCCCCGACCGGGCGGTTGAAGTCGACGTCGTAGGACACGATGCGGACCATCTCGTCGATGACGGCCTTCGGCACCTGGTTCCGCAGCGCGGCTTCATAGAGGCCGTTGTAGAGCCGCATGCGGCTCGGCGTGCCGGGCCGGGCGACCTCGTCGGCGATCTCCTCCGCGCTCGGCTCCTCCGCGAAGTCGTCCATGTCCGCGATCGCGACATAGTCGCCCTGGTCGGACAACGCGACCGAGCCGACATGCTCGCCGCCGGCGTCGAACAGGCTGGCGCGCACCGGCTGCAGCCGGTTGAGGCCCGGCGCGGCCGAGCGGCCCATCAGCACCTTCAGCCGCTGGCCGGCCTTGACGCTGGCGAGCCCGTAGCCGTCGCGGCCGGCGAACCGCCGCGCGATCGCGCGGGCGTCGTCGGGGGCTGCGCCCGCGAGCTCCACCAGCGCGGCCTCGAGCGCGCCGTCCGCCGTGATCTGGATCGAGCGTTCACCCGGGCCGGTCGCGCCGGGATCCGGCGCCGGCGCCGATTTGGCGACGAGCGTGACGTTGGCGGCGGCGCGGCCGTCGAACGGCGTCCCGATCGCGGCCGCCATGGATTCGGCGGCGTAGGCGAGCCGGCTCTGGGCGCCCGGCGGAAGCTGGGTCGTCGGTTCGAAGCGCGACGCCATCTCGAAGGCGGCGGCCTCGCGCACGCGGGCGCGCACGTCCACCGGAGGAACGGTCGGGCCCTCGTCGGCGTCCATCCGGCGTCCGCCGAGGTCGCTCACAACGAAGGACAGGTCGCCGTCCGAATCGGCTGGCGTCGCCGCGCGCGCCTGCGGCGCGTCCGCGAGCACCTTCAGCGGATCGAACGGCGGCACTTCCGAGGCGCGGTCGGTCGGCTGGCGCGCGAGGCTCGCCGACACGCGCACGAACGGGCGCATCTTCACCACCTCCCGCGCCCCATGGCGGGTGATGGCGCTGACGCGAATCACCTGCCGCGCCGAGACCGACTCGGCTTCCGGCGTCAGACGGTCGCCCTTGCGTGAGACCGCGGAGAGGCGCTCGCCGTCGGGACGGGCGACCATGGCGAGCAGCCGGGGCGCGTCGGCGCCGCGGGTCTCGCTCTCGAGGGTCGAATAGATCGCGCCGCCGAGCAGGCCGGCGCCGGCCATGCCGGTCAGCACCGTTCCGGCGAGCCAGCGGAAACTGACCGCGCGCGGGTCCGGCGGGCCCTCGTCGCCGTTGCCGACCCGCAGAGGCGGCTCGACGCCGAGCTCGATCGCGGCCGGGCCGGGCATATGGCTGCGCTGGGCGCGTCCTGCGTTCAAGACGATGGCGGCCTTATCCTCAGGGGGCGACGGTCGGATTGGGCGCGCAAGTTAACCCGACCTTTCCTCCACGCCAACGCGAAACCGAATCTCGCCCGCCTGGGCCCTAGGGGCGGACGAATCGGGACGCTCCCGAATCGACGGGGCTTCGGAAATTAGCGGGACATCACAATAGGTTACTGGCGCACAGTTAGGGATGCTTCCCTCTCCGATGGCCCAAGCGGCCGAGCCGGGTGGAGCGGAATCCCGCCCTCCGGGGGGAGGTACGGCGCTTTCCGAGGGGCCCGACTCTCCGCGTCGCGGGGATCGCGGAGGGGAGGCGAAGGCGCTCGGTTCTCAGGCGCGGAGGGCCGTCGAATGCCTTCCTATGAGGCGCCCGCGGTCATCCAGGCGTCATTTTTTCGAAACATCGCGTTGACACCCGGGAGGGGCGGGGATACATAGCCCTCACACCGGACGACGGGGCGGCCAACAGCGGGCCTCGGCGATCCGGTTAACAGTCTCTCTCTTGTAGGTGTCGCCGAGCGTTCGGTGTTTACCGGATGCGAGGATGACTTTTGCGGTTGCCGGCGGTGACGCTGGGAACTGGACGCGGCCGGTTCTGGTCGTGGGCTCTTTGACAGTGTGGATAATTGAAAGAGAAACGTGGGCG
>NZ_JBHUER010000005.1:0-154671 GCF_042681025.1 Methylopila henanensis | reverse complement strand
GCGCGCGCCGCGCTCGACCGTCTGTCCGCCACCCGCGAGGAGGCCGCCCGTCGCGGCGCCCGGCTCGAG
This sequence comes from Methylopila henanensis, assembly GCF_042681025.1. Classification (NCBI taxonomy): domain Bacteria; kingdom Pseudomonadati; phylum Pseudomonadota; class Alphaproteobacteria; order Hyphomicrobiales; family Methylopilaceae; genus Methylopila; species Methylopila henanensis. Next base: position 154,602 of record NZ_JBHUER010000005.1, on the reverse strand, counting down.
GCCGAGCGCGAGAAGCGCGCCGCCGCCGTCGCCCGCATCCGCGAGGCGCGCGACATGGAGCCGGCCGCGCTCGCCGCGACGGTGGCGGCCCTCGCCGGGGCCTCTCGCGACGAGATCGACGCCCGGCTCGCCCGCGCGGTCGCCGGGCGCGACCGCCTCGGCGCGGTCAATCTGCGCGCGGAGGAGGAGCTCGCCGAGATCGAGGCGAGCCACGGCGCGCTGTCGGCCGAGCGCGCCGACCTCACGGAGGCGATCGCGCGCCTCCGGGCCGGCGTCCGCTCGCTCAACCAGGAGGGCCGCGGCCGCCTGCTCGCCGCCTTTGAAGTGGTCGACGGCCATTTCCGGAAACTGTTCGAGACGCTGTTCGGCGGCGGCGAGGCCCGGCTGGAGCTGGTGGAGTCCGACGATCCGCTGGAGGCGGGGCTCGAGGTCATCGCCCGTCCGCCCGGCAAGAAGCCGCAGACGCTGTCGCTGCTTTCCGGCGGCGAGCAGGCCCTGACCGCGCTCGCCCTGGTGTTCGGCGTGTTCCTGACCAACCCGGCGCCGGTCTGCGTGCTCGACGAAGTCGACGCTCCGCTCGACGACGCCAATGTGGAGCGCTTCTGCGCGCTGCTGGCCGAAATGCGCCGGACCACGTCGACGCGCTTCCTGACCGTGACGCACAATCCGATCACAATGGCGCGCATGGACCGGCTGATCGGAGTGACCATGGCCGAGCGCGGCGTCAGCCAGGTCGTCACGGTGGACCTCCAGGCGGCGGAGCGCCTGCTGGAGGCGGTCTGACCCTCGGCCGCGCAGGGGCGCGACGTTTCCGCCGCACCCCGTCGAAAGTCTTGAATTATACGTCGTATCAATGGTTTAGCACTTTGCGGCGGAACCTTGACAGCCCATACGCCAAAAACTAGGGTGCGCCCGGCTTTCAGGGGGCGGTCTTGCGATCGTCGACATCCGGCGGGGCTCGAAGCGACATGGCGCGAGAGAGCTCAGACGGAGGTCCGGAACGCTCGGACGACGACCTCTCGGGACGTCTCGACCGGCTCGACAAGGCGCTTTCGCGCCACGGGACGGAAAAAGGCGGCCAAGGCGGAACTCCTCCGATTTCCACCCGCGACGCCCAGGGCTTCGCACGCGCGTTCCGGCTGAGTTCGGAATTCATCGCGGGCGTGGTGGTGGGCGGAGGGCTCGGCTGGGCGCTCGACCGCTGGTTGGGAACCACGCCGCTGGCGATGATCGTGTTCGTGCTTCTCGGCTTCGCGGCCGGCGTCCTGAACGTCATGCGCGTGGCGGGGCTGGCGAGGCATCCGGGACAGGACGACCGTCCGCCGCTTTGAGATTTGGTCCTGCGGGGCCGGAACGACCAGGACAGCCGGGCCGCTCACGAGCCCGGCGCAACGAGTGGAAACGCCGAACGCCCTGCTCTCGGGGCCGGCGTCGGGAAGGGGCCGAAGGCGACAGATGGCAGGCGCGATCGATCCGATCCACCAGTTCGCGATCACCCCCGTTCTGGGGCCGGTCACCAATTCCGCCACCTTCATGATCCTCGCCGTCGCGGGCGTCTCGGCCCTGCTGCTGATCGGCACCCGCGAGCGCGCCTTGGTGCCGGGCCGGCTTCAGTCGCTGGCGGAGCTGTCCTACGAGTTCGTACGCGGGATGATCCACCAGACCGCGGGCAAGCACGGGATGGTGTTCTTCCCGCTCGTGTTCTCGCTGTTCATGTTCGTGCTGTTCTGCAACCTGCTCGGGCTGATCCCGGGCTCGTTCACGGTCACGAGCCACATCATCGTCACCTTCGCGCTGGCGCTGCTCGTCATCCTCACGGTGATCGGCTACGGCTTCGCCAAGCACGGCCTCGGCTTCCTGAAGCTGTTCGTGCCGCACGGCGTTCCCGGCTACATCCTGCCGCTCGTGGTCGCGATCGAGGTCATCTCGTTCCTCTCGCGCCCGATCAGCCTCTCCGTCCGTCTCTTCGCCAACATGCTCGCAGGCCACATCACCCTGAAGGTGTTCGCCGGCTTCGTGACCATGCTGTCGGCGGCGCTCGGCGGCGTCGGCCTCGTCCTCGGGATCCTGCCGCTGCTGCTGACCATCGGCATCACGGCGCTCGAGTTCCTCGTCGCTTTCCTGCAGGCCTACGTGTTCGCGCTGCTGACCTGCATGTACCTGAACGACGCGCTGCATCCCGGCCACTGAGCCGCGGCGCTCTCGTCCCGCCCACCCAACGACCCTTACTTCGGAGTTCTCGTCATGGAAGCTGAAGCCGCGAAGTTCCTCGGCGCCGGTCTCGCCACCCTCGGCATGGGCGGCGCCGCCGTCGGCGTCGCGAACATCTTCTCGAGCTACCTCGCCGGCGCGCTGCGCAACCCGTCGGCCGCCGATGGCCAGTTCGCCCGTCTGATCTTCGGCTTCGCCGTGACGGAAGCGCTCGGCATCTTCTCGCTGCTCGTCGCGCTTCTGCTGCTGTTCGCCGTCTGATCGGACCTTTCCGGTCCAGGTCGGTTGGGATGTGACGCGGGGGGCGGCGCCAGGTTCGGAGCCGCTCCCCGTCGATTTCCCAGACCGACGCCTTTCCACCGTCGCCTGGTGAGACGATGATACCGACCTCGATCTCCGTCGACCCCGCGATCGGGACGACCATCGTCCTCGCGCAGGCCCCCGCGGAGCCTCACGGAGCCGAACACATGGCCTCGACGCCTGGCGAACACGGCGCCGCGTTCCCGCCCTTCGACGCGTCCACCTACGCGTCGCAGCTCATCTGGCTCGCCCTGACCTTCGGCGCGCTCTATTTCATCGTCAGCAAGTTCGCGCTGCCGCGCCTCGCCAACATCGTCGAGGGCCGCGCCGAACGGATCGAAGGCGATCTCGCCGAGGCCCGCCGCCTGCGCGCCGAGAGCAAGGCCGCCGGCGAGGCTTACGAGAAGGCCCAGGCCGACGCCCGCGCCCGCGCCAACGCCATCGCGGCCGAAGCCCGTGACGCCGTCGCGAAGCAGGCCGAAGAGAATCGCAAGGCGCTCGACGCGGAACTCGCGGCGAAGCTCGAGGCCGCCGAGGCGCAGATCGCCTCCACCAAGCAGGCCGCCCTCGGCAACGTCCGCGGCATCGCGACCGACGCCGCCGCCGCCATCGTGGAGCGCCTCACCGGCGCCGCGCCGGCGCCCGCCGAGATCGAGCAGGCGGTCGACGCCTCGCTCGCCCGCTGAGGAGCCGTTTCATGGGCACTCCCGAATTCTGGGTCCTCGTCGCCTTCGTCATCTTCCTCGGCCTCCTCGTCTATCTCGGGGTGCCGGGCAAGATCCTCGGCGCGCTCGACAACCGCGCGGTCAAGATCCGCGCCGAGCTGGACGAGGCCCGCGCCCTGCGCGAAGAGGCGAGCCGGGTTCTCGCCGACTACGCCCGCAAGCGCGAGCAGGCCGAGCGCGAGGCCGAGCAGCTCATCGCCGACGCCAAGACCGAGGCTGAGCGCGTCGCGGCCGACGCCAAGATCAAGGCCGAGCAGTTCGTCGCCCGCCGCACCGCGCAGGCCGAGCAGAAGATCGCCTTCGCGGAAGCCCAGGCGGTGAGCGAAGTGCGCTCCGCCGCGGCCGACGCCGCCGTCGCGGCCGCGAGCCGCGTGCTCGGCGCGCAGGCGCAGGGCCCGCTCGGCGACCAGCTCTTCGACAAGGGCCTCTCGGACGTCCGCGCCAAGCTCAACTGAGCCGCGCCGTCGTCAGACGCAACCGACAAAAAGGCCGCCTCCGGGCGGCCTTTTCCGTTTTCGCGACGGGACCCTGAACGTCACCGCGCGGCGGTGAACGTCTTCGCGGCGCGCTGGGCCTCGGCCGCCCCGACCTCGAAGCCGACCACCGCGGTCCAGCCGGCGTAATCCCTGGCCGCGGGCAGCGACAGGTCCTCGACCACGTGGGTGAAGGCGCCTTCGGTCTTGCCCCGCGGAAGCTGAACCTTCAGCTTGGCGCGGCTCGACGCCACGGGCTGTCCGCGGTCGTCGATCACCGTGACCGACAGCGGCGCGTTGAACCAGCTGGGCCCGCCGCTCGACCGGGCGCCCTGCCCGACCACGCTGACCTTGAGGATCGTCTCGGCGCCGAGATTGGCGCAGTCGCGCGCGAGGCCCTCGACCGTGGCGCGGTGGCTGTCGCCGCCGGAGCGCGGAAACCGCTCCGCGCCGCGGAGCGCGATCACGCGCGGGCAGGACGCGTCGCCGGCGGGCTTTGCGGGAACGCCCTGGGCGACGAGCGCCGCGGCCTCGTTGGCCCGGGCGCCGTCCGACGCGCCCTGCGCGAGGGCCGGCGCGGCGATGACGGCGGCCGCGACGGCGAGCCCCCCGACGGAAGAGACGCGGAAGACGGGCATGGGACTGACCTCGTAGGCTTGGCTTCCCCTCGAGGCTTTAAGTCTTCGTCAACGAATCAGGCCGAATTGCGGGCGCGCCACGGTCAAGCGGCGAATGCGCCGCCCGACCGCGCGCCCGGCGCGTGGGCGCCGAACCGTCAGAGCGTCTCGAGCTCGGCGATCATGCGCTCGATCAGGCCGAGGCCGGTCTGCCAGAACGCCGGGTCCCGCGCGTCGAGGCCGAAGGGCGCGAGCAGTTCGCCATAGGGCTTGGCCCCGCCCGCCGACAGCAGCGCGAAATAGCGCTCCGCGAAGCCGTCCGCGGCGTTCTCGTAAACCGCGTAGAGCGAGTTCACGAGGCAGTCGCCGAAGGCGTAGGCGTAGACGTAGAACGGCGAATGGATGAAGTGCGGGATGTAGGTCCAGAACACCTCGTAGCCGTCGCCGAAGCGGATCGACGGCCCGAGGCTCTCGGACTGCACCTCGAGCCAGATCGCGTTCAGACGGTCGGAGGTCAGCTCGCCGCCGCGGCGCTCCTCGTGCACCCGCCGTTCGAAGGTGTAGAACGCGATCTGCCGGACCACCGTGTTCAGCATGTCCTCGACCTTGCCGGCCAGCATCGCCTTGCGCTGCGCCGGATCGACGGTCTTGGCCAGCATGGCGCGGAAGGTCAGCATCTCGCCGAACACCGAAGCCGTCTCGGCGAGCGTGAGCGGCGTCGGCGCCATCAGCGCGCCGTTCGGGGCGGCGAGCACCTGATGCACGCCGTGGCCGAGCTCGTGGGCGAGCGTCATCACGTCCCGCGGCCGGCCGAGATAGTTCAGCAGCACGTACGGGTGGGCGGACGGCACCGTCGGGTGCGCGAAGGCGCCCGGCGCCTTGCCGGGCCGGGTCGGGGCGTCGATCCAGCGCTCGTCAAAGAAGCGGCGGGCGATGTCGGCCATCCTCGGCGCGAAGCCGCCATAGGCGCCGAGCACGGTCTCGCGCGCCTCGTCCCAGGGAATCGTCCGCGTCGGCGCGGAGGGCAGCGGCGCGTTGCGGTCCCAGTGGTTCAGCGCGTCCATGCCGAACCAGCGCGCCTTCAGCGCGTAATAGCGGTGCGAGAGCCGCGGATAGGCCGCGCGGACGGCGGAGACGAGCGCGTCCACCACCTGGCCCTCGACCCGGTTCGCGAGATGGCGGCTGTCGGCCACGTCCGCGAAGCCGCGCCAGCGATCGGATATCTCCTTGTCCTTCGCCAGCACGTTGGTGATCAGCGTGAAGGTCCGCACGTTCGCGCGGAAGGTGGCGGCGAGCGCGTCCGCGCCGGTCTTGCGCACGGCGCCGTCGCCGTCCTGCAGCAGGTTGAGCGTCGGCTCGAGCGTTAGCTTCTCGCCGTTCACGTCGAACCGCAGCCCCGCCATCGTCTCGTCGAACAGACGGTTCCAGGCGCCGCGTCCTGTCACGGACTTCTCATGGAAAAGCTGCTCGATGCGGTCTTCGAGCTGGTGCGGCTTCTCCTTGCGGGTGTCCTCGATGAACGGCCGGTAGCGCGCGAGACGGGGGTCGGCGAGCGCGGCCTCGACGACGCCGTCGTCCAGCCGGTTGAGCTCCAGATTGAAGAACAAGAGATGCGACCAGACGTCGGTCAGCTTCTCCTGCACGTCGCCGTAGAACTTCGCGCCCTTGGGGTCGGTCGTGTCGGTCGCGTAAACGAGGCTGGCGTAGGAGCCGATGCGGCCGGTGAGGTCGTCGATCGCCTCATAGGCCTCGACCGCCTCGGCGAGCCGGTTTTCGCGCGCGAGCGTCTCGAGCTTGCCCTTGTAGGCGTCCGCGAAGGCGCGGGCGTCGCGGTCCGCGCGGGCGAGATCGGCGGCCACTTCGGGCGCATCGACGCCGGCGTAGAGGTCGGCGAGGTTCCATTCGGGCAGCGGCCCGAGTTCGGCGGCTTTGGACAAGGGCGGCTCGTTCGTCGGCCGACGCGAAGCTCGTCGCCGGCGGGGTGGGGCGTCTCGAGCCAGATATCGCAAGCGCGTCGCCCGCGATCAACAGGGCGTGCGCGGACGCGCCCCGCGGATCGCGGTTTAAGCGCGCATTTACCGTGGCCCGCGATGCTGCGTCGGAATCTGTGAAGCCGCGTAGCGTATGTCTGAAAGGCCCGAATGAGCGCCGTGATCCTCATCGTCGACGACGATCCGGTGCAGCGCCGCCTGCTGGAGGCGCAAGCCCGCCGCTTCGGCTATGAGGCGCGCACCGCCGAGGACGGCGCGGAGGCGCTGGAGGCGCTGACCGCGCCGGGCGCCGCCTACGACCTCATGTTCCTCGACCTCGCGATGCCGAAGATGGACGGCCTCGCCGTGCTCGCCCGCATGCGCGAGCTCGGCCTGCAGACGCCCGTCATCGTGCAGACCGCGAACGGCTCGATCGAGGCCGTCGTCGCCGCCATGCGGGCCGGCGCCGCCGATTTCGTGGTGAAGCCGGTCGGGCCCGAGCGGCTTCAGGTCTCGATCCGCAACGCGCTGCGCGCCGAGGCGCTCGAAGGCGAGATACGGCGCATGGCCCGCCGCGCCTCCGGGGCGCTGACGTTCCGGGATCTGCCGACGCGCGCGCCGGCGATGGCGGAGGCGATGCGCCTCGGCGAACGGGCGGCAGCCTCGACCATTCCTGTCCTGCTCGAAGGGGAATCGGGCGTCGGCAAGGAGCTTTTCGCACGCGCAATCGCCGGTTCCGGCGAGCGCCGCGGCAAGCCGTTCGTGGCGGTGAACTGCGGCGCGATCCCGCCCCACCTCGTCGAATCGATCCTGTTCGGCCACGAGAAGGGCGCCTTCACCGGCGCGACCGACCGCCATGTCGGCAAGTTCGTCGAGGCGGACGGCGGCACGCTGTTCCTCGACGAGATCGGCGAGCTGCCGCCCGACGCGCAGGTGAAGCTGCTGCGCGCGCTGCAGGAGGGCGAGGTCGATCCCATCGGCGCGCGCAAGCCCGTTCGGGTCGACATCCGCGTGCTGTCGGCCACCAACCGCGACCTCGTCCAGCAGGTGAAGTCGTCGGCCTTCCGCGAGGATCTCTATTACCGTCTCAGCGTCTTTCCGATCCGGCTGCCACCGCTCCGGAACCGTCGGGCGGACGTCGCCGATCTCGCGCGCCGGTTCCTGACCCGCTTCGCGGCGGAGGAGAACCGCCCGATCCGCGACATCACTCCGCAGGCGATCGCGCTGCTGGAGCGCTTCGATTGGCCGGGCAACGTCCGGCAGCTCGAGAACGCGGTGTTCCGCGCCGTGGTGCTCGCCGACGGCGACATGCTGACCTCGGCCGACTTCCCGCAGATCGCGACGATGCTCGGCGAAGGCGTCTCCGCCGAGGAGGAGGCCGCGACGGCCGCGCTGATGTGGGACCTCGAGGAGCCGGAGCTCGAGACCCGGGTCGCGGCGCCCGCTCTCCCGCTGTTCGACGCCGAAGGCGCGCTGCGCCCGATCGACCAGCTTGAGGCCGACGCCATCCGCTACGCCATCCGCCACCTCGGCGGACAGATGAGCGAGGTGGCACGCCGCCTCGGGATCGGACGCTCCACGCTCTACCGTCGCCTGAAGGACCTCGGCCTCGACGAGGCATGTGGCGATCGGGACACGCGTCCCGACGAAGCCGTCGCGTGAGGCGGAAACGCACCGCCGGACATTGAACCATAAAGCGCCGGGTCTCATTCTCGGTGCACGCCGCCAAGGACTGATCATATGACCATCTGCGTGTCCTCCGCCCCGCGTCGCGCCGCCAAGTCCGCAGCGCCGGCGCGCATCTGGCGCGCGGCCGCGCTCGGCGCGAGCCTGACGGCTCTCATGACGTCCGCGGCCCTGGCGCAATCCGCCCCCGTGGCCGCGACGCCCGAGACGCAGCAGGCCGCCACGGACTCGGCGACGCCTGCCTCGACGGAACTCCCCACCGGCTCCGTCGACGCCGCGGCCCCGGCCGAAAGCGACGACGCGTCCGAGGCCGAAGACGCCGCGGCGGCTCCCGCGACGCCGGCTCCGGTCGACAGCGTGCACGCGACCGACCCGCTGCAGGCCGCCGTCAGCGCCCTGCTCGCGACCGACGGCGCCGGCGTCAGCCTCAAGCTCCCGCGCGCCGACCGGCAGGCGCTGGTCGCCTTCTACGCCGCCCGCAACGGCTCGCCCGCCTGGATCGCGGACGGCCGCTTCACGCCGGCCGCGGAGGCCGCGATCGCGCGCATCGCGCAGGCGGACGCCGACGGCCTGGACGCGAAGCGCTTCAACCTGCCGACGCAGCCGTCCTCGAACGAACCCGCCGTGCTCGCCCGCGCCGAGGTCGCGCTGACGGCGGCAGCGCTGTCCTACGCCCGCCAGGCCTGGGGCGGCCGCGTGAATCCGGCCGTCATCAGCCGCTCCATCGAGGTGGGCACCTCGCCGTTCGACGCCGGCGCCGCGCTGCTGTCGATCACGGCGTCGCAGGACGTCGCCGCGACGCTCGACGGCTTCAACCCGCCTCACCCCGAGTTCCAGGGCCTGCGCAAGCTGCTGGCCGGGGAGCGCGCGCGCCTCGACGAGCAGCGCCGCCACCCGCTCGTCGCCATGGGCAAGACGCTGCGCCCCGGCGCCGAGGACGACCGCGTGCCGAGCCTGCGCGCGCGGTTCGACCTGCCGGAGAAGGCGGGCGACCTCGTCTATGACGACGCGCTGGTCGCCGCCGTGCAGGCGTTCCAGAAGAACAACAAGCTCGGCACCGACGGCATCGTCGGCGCGCAGACCGTGCGCGCACTCAATGCGGAAGCGCGGGTCGACCGCACGGCGCTGATCCTCGTCAACATGGAGCGCTGGCGCTGGATGCCGCGCGATCTCGGCGCGAAGCACGTCTTCGTCGACCTCGCCGATTTCCACCTGCACATCGTCGAGGACGGCCGCGAGACCTACGAGACCCGCGTGATCATCGGCAAGCCGTCCAACCAGACGCCGATGCTGTCGAGCGCGATCAACCTCGTGGTGGTGAACCCGTACTGGAACGTGCCGGTCTCGATCGCCATGAACGAAATGGCCGGCGGCTCGCTGCGCGGCTACGAGGTCGTCGACTCGCGCGGACGCGTGGTGCCGACCGGCGCCGTCGACTGGCAGGCCGTGCGCGCCGGCAAGATGCGCATCCGCCAGGAGCCGGGCGAGCGCAACGCGCTCGGCCACATCAAGTTCATGTTCCCCAACAACCACTCAGTCTATCTGCACGACACGCCGAGCCGGAAGCTGTTCGGCAACGACCACCGCGCTCTGAGCCACGGCTGCGTGCGCGTGGACCGGCCGCTCGAATTCGCCGACGCCCTGACGGGCGCGCAGGGGCTCGACGGGGCGAGGCTGCAGAAGATGATCGGCGGCAAGGAGCGCGGCCTTCCGCTCTCCCAGACCATCCCGGTCCATCTGGCCTATTTCACCGCCGTCGCGGGTCCGGACGGCGCGCTCGAGACGCGGCGCGACCTCTACGAACAGGACGACCGCATCCGCGCGGCGCTCGCGGGCGAGCAGATCCCGGCCCTGCCGCCGGCGCAGACGATCGCGCGGGCGCCCCGCCCCGCCGCCAAGCCGGCGAGCCGTCCGGCCCCGGAGCAGGCGCAGGTGGTCGAGCAGCGCGCGCCGCAGCCGCAGGGCTTCGGCTCCTGGCTGTCGCGGGTGTTCGGCGATTCGCGCGGCAGGCCCTGAACAAGCTGGGCATATCAAGGGCGACGAAGCATTTTCGATCCGACGCAGAGCATTCCCGACTAGCTTTTCCGTGATTCTGCGGCTACGAGGTCACAGGGGCACAGTCGGGGGTCTACTTTCTACGGCGCTGGTCATAACGCATTAACCAGTCGCGTAGAGACTTCGGTCATCAATCACGGCGCCATCGCCCCCGCGATGGCGTCCGTCGGTGATCTCAAGGTCAGGTCGGATCATTGCTCGAAGCGCACACGTCACGACGCACCTCCCTCAAGCGCATCGCGCGCGGGACGGGCGTCGCTCTTCTGGGGGTCTTTGCGCTGGTCGCGGGCTCCGAGAGCACGCAGAACGCCCAGGCGAACGGTGATACGCGGACGCTGACGCTGTATCACACGCATCGTGGGGACACGCTCACCGTCACCTTCAAGCGCAACGGCCGCTACGACGCCGAGGGCCTGAAGAAGCTCAGCTACTTCCTGCGGGACTGGCGCAACGACAAGTCCACCCGCATGGAGCCGAAGCTGTTCGACATCGTGTGGGAGGTCCATCGCGAAGTCGGCCGCGGGCAGATGATCAACATCGTCTCGTCCTACCGAAGCCCCGAAACCAACGCCATGCTGCGCGCCCGTTCGCGCGGCGTCGCCAAGTTCAGCCAGCACATGCTGGGCCGGGCGATGGACTTCTACATCACCGGCGTGCCCGTTTCGGCCGTGCGCGAGGCCGGCATGCGGTTGCAGCGCGGCGGCGTCGGCTTCTACCCGACCTCCGGCCGCCCCTTCGTGCATCTCGACGCCGGTTCGATCCGCGCCTGGCCGCGCATGTCGCGTACCCAGCTCGCGCGCCTGTTCCCCGGCGGCAAGACCGTGCATCAGCCCGCCGAAGGCGGCCATATGCCCGGCTATCAGGTCGCTCTCGCCGAGCTGAAGTCCCGCGGCGGCGTCTCGCTCGACGACGCCTATGCCGGCTCGTCGTCCTCCGGCTCAAGCGGCAAGAGCTTCTTCGCCCGCCTGTTCGGTTCGGACGAGGAGGACGAGACCGAGGCCGCCCCGGCCATGGTCGCCTCCGCCTCCTCCAGGGCCGCCGCGAGCCGCAGCCGCCAGGCGGCGCCCGCGACCTCGGAGCCCGGCGAAACCGCCGCTCCGGCGGCGCCCGCCACGCCGACCGTCGTCGCCGCGGCCCGCGTGCCGATGCCGACGCCGCGTCCGAACGACATGCCGCGCGTCGTCGCGCCGGAGGCCCCGGTCGTGGTCGCGTCGATCCCGACGCCGCCCGCCGCGCCCGCCCGGGCCATGACGGTGGCGAGCGCGCAGCCGGCCGCCGCGCCGACCCCGCCGCAGCCCGACATGGTCTGGCGCTCGGGCGCGCAGCCGGTCGGCCTCCGCGGCTCGCAGCCTGACGNNNNCCTGACGCCGCCGAGCCCGCCATGGCGCTCGCGGCCACGATCCCTGCGCCGCGTCCGCGGCCGGCCCAGGCGGACAGCGCCGTCGCCGTGCTCGCCGCGATCCCGACCCCGGTCGCCGCCGACCGCTCCGCTCCGGCGGGCGCGCCCCGGCCCCGCGAGATCAACCCCGCCGCCGCGACCGCCTATCAGGCCGAAGCCGCCACCTTCCCGCGCCTGCCGGACGCGTTCCTGGCGCGCAAGCAGCCGGCCCAGCCCGAGATGACGCTGGCCTACGCCGCGCCCCAGACCAACCAGATCCCGGTCGAGAACCGCAGCCGGCCGTCGGCCCCGCAGGCCCAGCACCGGATCGCCCCGAGCGTCGCCATGGACGGCGTGCGGGTGATCTCGCCGGACGCGACCCCGTCCGCGATCTACGCCGCCGCAACGGCGCAGAAGAAGGCCTCGCTGCCGGCGGCGCCGATGGTCACCGCCCGCTTCGACGGCCCGGCGCTGCGCGCTATGACCGTGCCGGCCCGCGCCGTGCGCGCCGCCGACGACGCGACCCTGAAGCATCCGGACGCTTCCGGCCACGTCGAGCTGCTAGCCTCGCCCAGCGCCGTGCTGGCGGGCGGCTTCGGACGCGATCCGAACCATGGCGCGCAGATCGAGCGCTTCGCAGGCTCTTCGGTGACCTTCCTGCGGACGCTGTCCTTCGCGCCGGCCCCGACCAGCACCGCCGCCGCGGCCTCCGCCCAGCGCGGCTGAGCGATCCCCGCTATCCACAAAAAAGCCCCGGACCATGGTCCGGGGCTTTTTTGTTTGTCGCGCGCTTTGAGCGTCAGGCCGTCGGCATGCCCAGCGCCTGCAGGTACAGGTCGAGGATCGCCTCCTGCTCGGCGCGCTCGTCGGCGTCCTGCTTGCGCAAGCTGATCACCTTGCGCAGCACCTTGACGTCGAAGCCGTTGCCCTTGGCTTCGGCGTAGACCTCCTTGATGTCGTCGGAGATGCCCTTCTTCTCCTCCTCGAGCCGCTCGATGCGCTCGACGAAAGCGGTCAGCTGATCCTTGGCGATATCGTCCGGATTGACCGTGCTCACATGCCTCTCCTCGAAATTTGGAGCGTCCGGTTCGCAGAAGCGGGAGCGGCCGTCAAGCCGCGACGGGCGCCGTCAGTGCTTCGCCCGCGCGGCGAAGGCGGCCTGCTGATCCGGCGTCGCCTCGCTCTGGTGCTTCGCCTTCCAGTCCTCATAGGGCATGCCGTAGACCGCCTCCCGCGACTGGTCCTTGGTCAACGGCAGGCCGCGGGCGTCGGCGGCGTCCTTCAGCCAGTTCGAGAGGCAGTTGCGGCAGAAGTTCGCGAGATTCATCAGGTCGATGTTCTGGACGTCCGGCCGGTCGCGCAGGTGCTTCACCAGCCGGCGAAACGCGGCGGCCTCCAGTTCGGTGGTCGTCGCCGGGTCCAGCCCTGCGAGATCGAGCGGCGGCAGGCGGCTCGGGTCGGTCGGGGCGGCGTCGCTCATGGCGTCCTCCGGTGAGTGTAGAGGCTGTCAGGGACCACGAATAGGGTCTGGATGAGGTCAAAACGTGAAGCGGCAAGGAGCGTTGCGCAGCCGATACGTCCGTATCGGCAAGCGATGCGACGCGGCGGCTTCGCGTTTTCACCTCACCCCGAGGGGGCGCCGCGCTTCTGGCGCGATCGCGGCGTCGCCCATCGTAGCAAGCCACAAGGCTTGCGTCCTCGGGCTCCTGGCGCTCGGCCAGAATCGCTACGTCCAGACCCTATCCATGGTCCCTGACAGCCTCTAGGTGCGTGTTCCGTAGTGGATGATGTCGTCGAGCTCCGGCCGCGCGAGGATCGGCGGCAGAATGCGGGCGAACCGCGCCGCCCACGCCTGCTGCTGGTCCGGCGTCGCGACGAGGTCCTGCCGGAGTTCGACCAGCACGTGCGGGAAGCCGCGGCGCGTGCCGTGGCTGTTCATGGTGTCGCCCGCGAGCGCCCCGTCATAGGGCTCGTTGTCGCCGACGACGAGATCGCCCTCGGCCTCGAGCGCCGCGAGCAGCGGTTTCGCCAGCCGGTCGTCTCTGTCCCACAGCAGGCCCACGTGCCACGGCCGCGGATAGCCCTTCCAGGCCGGGGTGAAGCTGTGCATCGCGATCAGGACCGGGGTCTGCCCGGCGTCGACCAGCGCGTCGAGCCGGCGCGTGATCGCGTCGTGATAGGGGCGGTGGTAGCGCTCCACGCGCCGGCGGATCTCGACCGCGTCGGCGCGGGCGTTGCCGGGCACCACGGCGCCGTCGGAGAGCCGCATCACGAGCGTCGGATCGTCCTCGCCGCGGTTCGGGTCGACGACCAAGCGTGAGGTGGTGGAGAGCACGGCCGGAACCTCGAGCATCTCCGCCAGCGCCAGCGTCACCCCGCGCATGCCGATGTCATAGGCGATGTGCCGCTCGAACTCGGACGCCGGCAGGCCGAGATCGCCCAGTTCCGGCGGCACGCGGTTCGAAGCGTGGTCGCAGAGCAGGAGAAGACGCGCGCCGGGCCGGCCCTCGAAGATCTCGACGGGGGCGTATTCGCCTTTGGTCGCGGGCGGAAATGGGTCGCAGGCCATGATCCAGAGGACTCTAGTGACGCTTGCCCGCCGATGCCATAGGAAGGTCGCCCCGACACCGTCGGCGTCGCCCACGCGACGCGCCTGAACGCATCCGCCTGAACGCCTGGCCACGGACCCCACGCCCATGACCCCTGACGAGCGCCGTTCGCTTCTCCGCCGCACCTTCGACGCGGGCGTGGCCGCGGCGCATCCGGCGGTCTGCCTTCCGGCGCATCTGCCGGCGCCTCCGAAGGGGCGCGTCATCGTGCTGGCCGCCGGCAAGGGCGGCGGCGCCTGCGCCGAGATCGCCGAGAAGTTCTATCGCGAAACCTACGGGCTCGGGCCGGACAGGCTGCTCGGCCTCGCGGTCACGCGCCACGGCCACGCCCGGCCGACCGAATGGATCAAGGTGGTCGAGGCCGGCCATCCGGTGCCCGACGCCGCAGGCCTCCAGGGCGCCGCCGACACCATCGCGCTGGCTGAGTCCGCGGGACCCGACGATCTGGTGCTGGCGCTGATCACCGGCGGCGGCTCGGCCAACTGGGTCGCTCCGGCCGACGGGCTCGATCTCGCGGTCAAGCAGGCCACCACCAAGGCGCTGCTGCGCTCGGGCGCGCCGATCGACGCCATCAACACGGTCCGCAAGCACCTGTCGAAGATCAAGGGCGGCCGGCTCGCTCGCGCCGCGCACCCCGCCAAGGTGGTGACGCTCGCGATCTCGGACGTGCCGCGCGACGATCCCTCGGTGATCGCCTCCGGTCCGACCGTGCCGGATCCCTCGACGCTCGAGGACGCCGTCGCCGCGCTGGAGCGCTTCAAGGTGACGCCCCATCCGGACGTCGCCAAGGCGCTGGCGGACCCCGCCAACGAGAGCCCGAAGCCCGATGACGCGGCGTTCGAGGACGCGGCCTTTACGGTGGTGTCCCGTCCCGCGGACGCGCTGGCGGCCGTGGTCAGGACGCTCGAGGACGCCGGCGTCGAGGTGCGCGTCGTGGGCGCCGACCTCGAAGGCGAGGCGCGCGAGGTCGCGGCCGAGCACGCCGCCATCGTGCGTGGGCTGACCGGACTGACGAAGCCGGTGGCGCTCGTTTCGGGCGGCGAGCTCACCGTCACCATCCGCGGCCAGAACGGCCGCGGTGGCCCGAACCAGGAGTACGCGCTGGCGCTCGTGGAGCATCTCCGGAACGTTCCGGACTGGGCCGCGCTCGCCGGCGACACCGACGGCGCGGACGGCGGCGGCGGCTCGCCGGAGGACCCGGCCGGCGCCGTCGTCGACGCCGGAACGCTGGAGCGCGCCCGCGCGAAAGGCCTCGATCCCGCCTACTTCCTCGCAGAGAACGACAGCACGGGGTTCTTCGAAGCGACGGGCGATGGGCTGCACACCGGGCCGACCTGCACCAACGTCAACGATCTGCGTATCGTGCTCGTTGACATGCCAGGCTGACCACCGCAAAAAGCGGTCCGACGCGTCCGCCGCGAGCGCATCCGCAGCATGACGATTCGTATGTCCGCACCCGGGCGTCTCGCACGCCTCCTCAGCATCTGCGCGCTTGTCGTGGCCGGCTTCACGGTTTGCGCCGGCGCGAAGGCAGACTTCCGGCTCTGCAACAAGACCAACAGCCGCATCGGCGTATCGATCGGCTACAAGGAAAAGGACACGTGGTCGACCGAAGGCTGGTGGAACGTTCCCGCCAACTCCTGTGAGACCATTCTCCGCGGCGCTTTGTCCTCGCGGTTCTATTACGTCTACGCGATCGACTACGACCGCGGCGGCGAGTGGAACGGCAAGGCCTACATGTGCACCCGCGACAAGGAATTTACGATCCGGGGCATCGAAGACTGCCTGGCGCGCGGCTACGACCGCTCGGGCTTCTTCGAGATCGACACCGGCGAGCAAGGGAGCTGGACGGTGCAGTTGACCGAACCGACCGCGAAGGCGGCGCAGCAATCGCATGCGCCGTCCGAATCGGGCGAACGCCCCGCGGCGGCGAACGCGGGCGTCGCGCCGGGCGGATCCGTCCAATGAGGCGGCTGCGTCGCGTCAAGATTCTCGCCACGCTTGGCCCGTCCTCGTCGACGCCCGAGATGGTGGAGAAGCTCTATCGTGCGGGCGCGGACGTGTTCCGCATCAACATGAGCCACACCAGCCATGACCGCATGCGCGAGCTCGTGCAGACGATCCGCGACGTCGAGGACGAGGTCGCGCGCCCGATCGGCATCCTGATCGACTTGCAGGGTCCCAAGCTGCGCGTCGGCCGCTTCGCCGAAGGCGCGGCCATGCTGAAGACCGGCCAGACCTTCACGCTCGACAGCGACGAGACGCCGGGCGACGAGACGCGTGTGCATCTCCCCCACCCGGAAATCCTCGAGGCGCTGGAGCCCGGCCACGCGCTGCTGCTCGACGACGGCAAGATCCGCCTCGTGGCGCGCAGCTGCACCCCTCAGGCGACCGTCGCCGAGGTGGTGGTCGGCGGCCGGCTGTCGGACCGCAAGGGCGTCAGCCTGCCGGACACGCTGATCAAGACCTCGGCCATGACGCCGAAGGACCACGCCGACCTCGAGGCGGCGCTCGCGACCAACAGCGTCGACTGGATCGCGCTGTCCTTCGTACAGCGGCCGGAGGACATCACCGAGGCCAAGGACATCATCAAGGGCCAGGCCGGGGTGATGACCAAGATCGAGAAGCCGCAGGCGATGACGCGGCTCACTGAGATCGTCGAGCTGTCGGATTCCGTGATGGTCGCCCGCGGCGACCTTGGCGTCGAGATGCCGCTCGAGAAGGTGCCCGGCCTGCAGAAGCAGATGACCCGCGCCTGCCGCCGCGCCGGCAAGCCGGTGATCATCGCGACGCAGATGCTGGAGTCGATGATCGCGCAGCCGACCCCGACCCGCGCCGAGGTGTCGGACGTCGCGACCGCGGTGTTCGAAGGCGCCGACGCGATCATGCTTTCGGCGGAGAGCGCCGCCGGCGCCTATCCGGTCGAGGCGGTGGCGATGATGAACTCCATCGCCATGAACGTCGAAAGCGATCCCTACTACCGCTCGATCATCGACGCGCAGCACGCCGAGCCGGAAGCGACCGGCGCCGACGCGATCTCCGCCGCCGCGCGCCAGATCGCCGAGACGCTCGACCTTGCGGCGATCATCTGCTGGACCGCCTACGGCACCACGGCGCGCCGCGCCGCGCGCGAGCGGCCGAAGCAGCCCATCATCGCGCTGACGCCGAGCCTCGAGACCAGCCGGCGGCTGGCGCTGGCGTGGGGCGTGCATTCCGTGCTCACCCACGACGCCCACGACCTCGACGACATCGTCGACCGCGCCTGTGACATCGCGAAGGACCAGGGCATCGCCGACCACGGCGACCGGGTCATCATCTCGGCCGGCGTGCCGCTCCGGGTGCCCGGCGCGACCAACATGCTGCGCATCGCCTATGTAGACGGCGACCACGTCAAGCGCGACTGACGATCAGGCCTCGCCGCCCCGTTCCGGGAGCGGCGAGGCCTGACGCCTGAGAAGACTAGACGCGTCGCCCCCCTCCCCCGGCGGTTCAGGACGCCAGGTCGCGCATCACCGAGATCAGGTCCGACTTGCCTTCAAAGCCGATGCCGGGAAGCTCCGGCATCGTGACGTGGCCGTTCTCGACCCGCACGCTGTCGGGGAAGCCGCCATAGGGCTGGAACAGGTCGGGATAGCTCTCGTTGCCGCCGAGGCCGAGGCCGGCCGCGATGTTGAGCGACATCTGGTGGCCGCCGTGCGGGACGCAGCGGCTCCATGACCAGCCCGCGACCTTCAGCGCCTCCAGCGTTCGCGTGTATTCACACAGCCCGTAGCTCAGCGCACAGTCGAACTGCAGCCAATCGCGGTCGGGCCGCATGCCGCCGTAGCGCAGCAGGTTGCGCGCGTCCTGGTGGCTGAACAGGTTCTCGCCCGTCGCCATCGGGCCGGGATAGAACTCCGCCAGCGCCGACTGCAGCGCGTAGTCGAGCGGGTCGCCGGCCTCCTCGTACCAGAACAGCGGATAGTCGCGGAGCGCCTTGGCGTAGGCGATGGCGGTCTCGAGATCGAAGCGCCCGTTGGCGTCGACCGCGAGCTGCGCTTGGCTGCCAATCTCGGCCAGCACCGCCTCGATGCGGCGGCGATCCTCGGTCAGCGACGCGCCGCCGATCTTCATCTTCACGACGTTGTAGCCGCGGTCGAGATAGGAGCGCATCTCCGCGCGCAGCGCGTCGTCGTCCTTGCCGGGATAGTAGTAGCCGCCCGCGGCGTAGACAAAGACGCGGGGATTCGCCTCGCGGCCGTGCCGCTCCGCGAGCAGACGGAACAGCGGCTTCTCCGCGATCTTCGCCACGGCGTCCCAGATCGCCATGTCGAGCGTGCCGACCGCGACCGAGCGCTCGCCATGCCCGCCCGGCTTTTCGTTCGCCATCATCGCAGCCCAAGCCTTGTCCGGGTCGATGTTGTCGCCGGCCTCATTGAGCAGCGCCTTCGGATCGGCCTCGAGCAGCCGCGGCGCGAAGCGCTCGCGGATCAGCCCGCCCTGCCCGTAGCGGCCGTTCGAGTTGAAGCCGTAGCCGACGACCGGCCGCCCATCCCGCACCACGTCGGTGACCACCGCGACCAGGCTCGTGGTCATTTTCGTGAAGTCGATATAGGCGTTGCGGATGGGCGAGGAGATCGGCTGGGTGATCTCGCGGACGTCGACGATGCGCATGGCGTTCTCCGTTTCGTTGAGACGCGTTTCGCATAGCCCGCCGCTCGGACTCCAATGCCGATGCACGTGAGATCGATGCCGGATGCGCATAAGCTCTCCGGCTGCTAAGCCAACCTGACCGTCATGCCCGCTCCTTTGCGCAGGCGTGACGGCGGAGGGACGACCCATGGAGCTCGTCTGGCTCGAAGACTTCCTGGCGCTGGCGGAAGCGCGCAACTTCTCGCGGGCGGCGGACGCGCGGAACGTGACGCAGCCCGCGTTCAGCCGGCGCATCAAGGCCTTCGAGAACCGGATCGGCGCCGAGCTGTTCGAGCGCGGCCCGCGCGGCGTGGAGCTCACCCGCGCCGGCGCCCATGTGCTCGCCCATGCCGGCGAGATCGTGCGGCGCATCCACGACGTGCGCCGCGAGGCGCGGGCGATCTCGGGGCGCGAGGCGCACGCCGTGCGCTTCTGCTGCACCCACGCGCTCAGCTTCACCTTCTTTCCGGGATGGGTGCGCCGCTGCGCGCCGGGCCTCGGCGCGATCCGGCTGATCTCCGACAACATGGCCGCCTGCGAGCAGGTGATGCGGCGCGGCGACGCCGAATTCCTGCTCTGCCATCACGACCCCGAGTTGCCGGAGCTGTTCGAGGCGAACCGGTTTCCGAGCGTCGTGGTCGGGCATGACCGCGTCATGCCGGTGAGCGCGGCCGGTTCGGACGGAGCGCCGCGCTGGCGCTTTCCCGCGCCGGACGGGGCGCGGGTGCGGCTGCTGTCCTACGCCGAACAGTCCGGCATCGGCCGCATCGTCGCCGCGCGCTGGATCGTCCGCGACGCCGACGTCGCCTTCACGAGCCACCTCGGCGCGACGCTGATGTCCCTCGCCTGCGCCGGAGAGGGCGTGGCCTGGCTTCCGCTCGCGCTGTCGGAAGAGGCGCTAAAGGACGGCCGGCTCGCCTTCGCCGGCGACGACAGCCTCGGGATCGACGTCGAGATCCGCCTGTTCCGCGGCGCAGGCCGCCTGGGTCCGGCGGCCGAAGCGTTTTGGGACGCGCTGCGGGCGTAGGACAGACAGTCGGCGCCGGCTCAGAACATGCCGTTCGGATTGGCGGAGGTCTTGGGCAGGACCTGAAGCACATCCCAGTGCTCCACGATCTTCCCGGCGCCGTCGAGCCGGAAGATGTCGATCGCCGCATAGTCGTGGTCGCCGGGCCAATGCTGGAGGCAATGCAGCACGACCAGATCGCCCTCGGCGATCGCGCGCTTCACCTCGACGCGCTTGCCCGGCCATTCGCGCGCCATGCGCTCGAAATAGGCGATGAACCCGTCCTTGCCGGTCGCGACATGAGGGTTGTGCTGGATGTAGGCGTCCCCGGCGTAGCGCGCGATCGCCTCTCGCGGCCGGCAGTCGTTGAACATCAGCTCGTAGAAAGCGATCACGGTCGCCTTGTTGCGCTCAAGCTCGGTCATGCGGCTCTCCGGACATGCGAGGCGGCCCCCTTTCGTAGGCGGAGCCGCGGCCGGCGTCGACAGCGCCCGACGGCGATGCCGATCCGGCATGACGCGACGCCGTGACGGCATTGGACCCCCTCGCCCCGCCGGGCGGATCATCCCGGCCAAGCAACAAGGACGCGGGCCCGTGACGGCCAGCGCGCCTCCGGGAGATCCGATCCATGCGTGAATATTCGATCGCCAGCATTCCCGCCGACGGAATCGGCCCGGAAGTGATCGCGGCCGGCGAGACGGTGCTGAAGAGCCTCGAAAAGCGCCTCGGCGACGTGACGTTCACCTTCGAGACCTTCGACTGGGGCTCGGACTACTACAAGAAGCACGGCGTGATGATGCCCGCCGACGGGCTCGCCAAGCTCAGGAAATTCGACGCGATCTATTTCGGCGCCGTCGGCGCGCCTGACGTCCCGGACCACATCACGCTCTGGGGCCTGCGCCTTCCGATCTGCCAGGGATTCGACCAGTACGCCAACGTCCGCCCGACCAAGATCCTGCCGGGCGTCACGCCGCCCCTGCGCAACTGCGGCCCCGGCGATCTCGACTGGGTGATCGTGCGCGAGAACTCGGAAGGCGAGTACGCCGGCGCCGGCGGGCGGGTGCATCGCGGCCTTCCGGAGGAGGTCGGCGCCGAGGTCTCCATCTTCACGCGCGTCGGCGTCACCCGCGTGATGCGCTATGCCTTCCGCCTCGCCCAGTCGCGGCCGCGCAAGCTGCTCACCGTCGTCACCAAGTCCAACGCCCAGCGCCACGGCATGGTGATGTGGGACGAGATCGCCGCCGAGGTCGCCGAGGAGTTCCCGGACGTGACCTGGGACAAGGTTCTGGTCGACGCGATGACGGTGCGCATGACGCTCAAACCGCAGTCGCTCGACACCATCGTCGCGACCAACCTGCACGCCGACGTGCTCTCCGACCTCGCCGGCGCGCTGGCGGGCTCGCTCGGCGTCGCGCCGACCGCGAACATCGACCCCGAGCGGCGCTTCCCCTCGATGTTCGAGCCGATCCACGGCTCGGCCTTCGACATCACCGGCAAGGGGATCGCGAACCCGGTCGCGAGCTTCTGGACCGCGGCCCAGATGCTCGACCACCTCGGCGAGCACGAAGCCTCCGCGCGCCTGATGCGGGCGGTCGAAAAGGTGACCGGCGCCGGCGTCCTGACGCCGGACCTCGGCGGGACCGCCAACACCCGCGAGGTCACCGAGGCTGTGGTCGACGCGATCCACTCGTCGAACGTCTGAACGACGCGCGGGGCCGCGGTCCGCCGCGTCCCCGCAGGCCTGCACCCACACAACAAGCACGGCGCGCGGACCTCGCCCGAGGCCGACCTGCCGGCCACAGGAGGAACGTCCATGCGCCTGATCGCCGCCTTCGCCGCGCTTTGCCTGACGGCTGGCTCCGCGCCAGCGCAGGACGACTACCCCGCCCGCGCCGTCACCGTGATCGTGCCCTATGCGGCCGGCGGCCCGACGGACGCCATCGCCCGAATGACCGCCGAGGGCATGGGCCGGGCGCTCGGCAAGCAGTTCGTGGTCGAGAACGTCACGGGCGCGGGCGGCACGCTCGCATCGACGCGCGTCGCGCGCTCCGACCCCGACGGCTACACGCTGATCGTCCACCACATCGGCATCTCGACCGCGCCCGCGCTCTACCGGAAGCTCCCGTTCGACACCAAGACCGCCTTCGCGCCCATCGGCCTGATCTCGGACGCGCCCTCGACCGTGATCACGCGGACTGACTTTCCGGCGAACACGCTCGAGGAGCTGGTCGCCAAGATCAAATCCGAAGGCGACACGCTGACCTACGCCCATGCCGGTCTCGGGGCGTCGTCGCACCTCTGCGGCGTGCTGTTCCAGTCCGCCATCGGCGCCCGAATGACGGCGGTCGCCTACAAGGGCAACGCGCCGATCCTCACCGACCTGATGGGCAAGCAGATCGACATGACCTGCGACCAGGCGACCAACACCACCGGTCCGATCACCGAGGGCAAGGTCAAGGCCTTCGCCGTGACGGCCCCGAAGCGCGTGACGCAGCTGCCGAACGTGCCGACCGCCGCGGAGGGCGGGCTGAAGGGGTTTGAAATGTCGACCTGGCACGGCGTCTACGCGCCGGCCGGAACGCCCGACGCGATCGTTGCCAAGCTCGCGGGCGCGCTCCAGACGACGCTCGCGGACCCCGCGCTCCAGGAGAAGTTCGCCAAGATCGCGACGACGGCCGCGACCAGGGAGCAGGCGACGCCGGAGGCGCTGAAGGCGCGGCTGATCTCCGAGATCGACCGTTGGGATCCGGTCATCAAGGCGGCGGGCCAGTTCGCCGATTGAGACCCGGAAGGGCGTTCCGCGATAAAGCTCGTCGTGATCCGGCGTGACGGATCATCAACGTCGAGCGCGACGCCAGACATGGGTCCTCCGGCCACGCCGGAGGACGACGGCGGAAACGCCATGCCGACATGACGAACAGGAAGAACAGATGCCCGACACCAACCGCGTCTACACCATCGCCAACATTCCCGGCGACGGCATCGGCAAGGAGACCGTTCCGGAAGGCGTCCGGGTGCTCGAGGCGGCGGCGAAGAAGTTCGGCTTCGAGATCCGGGGGACCGATTACGACTACGCCTCCGCCGACTATTGGCAACGCCACGGCCGGATGATGCCGGAGAACTGGAAGGAGGACATCGCGCCGAAGGACGCGATCTTCTTCGGCGCCGTCGGCTGGCCCGCCGTCGTTCCGGACCACGAATCCCTCTGGGGCTCGCTGATCCAGTTCCGGCGCGAGTTCGACCAGTACGCGTCCGTCCGGCCCGCGCGGCTGATGCCGGGCGTGAAATGCCCGCTCGCCGGCCGCGAGGTCGGCGACATCGACTTCTACGTCGTGCGCGAGAACACGGAGGGCGAGTATTCGGCGATCGGCGGCCGCATGTTCCCCGGCACCGAGCGCGAGGCGGTGATCCAGGAGACGGTCTTCACGCGCCACGGCGTGGACCGGATCATGAAATACGCCTTCGAGCTCGCCCGCACGAGGCCGCGCCGGAAGGTGACCTCGGCGACCAAGTCCAACGGCATCGCGATCACGATGCCCTATTGGGACGAGCGCTTCGAGGAGATGCGGAAGCAGTATCCGGACGTCGAGACCGACAAGTACCACATCGACATTCTGACCGCCTTCTTCGTGCTGCGCCCGGAGAAGTTCGACGTGGTGGTGGCCTCCAACCTGTTCGGCGACATCCTGTCCGACCTCGGACCCGCCTGCACCGGCACGATCGGCATCGCGCCGTCCGGCAACATCAATCCGGAGCGGAAACACCCCTCGCTGTTCGAGCCGGTCCACGGCTCGGCCCCCGACATCGCCGGACAGGGCATCGCGAACCCGATCGGGCAGATCTGGTCGGCGGCGATGATGCTCGACCATCTCGGCGAGAAGGACGCCGGCGCGGCGATCGTCAAGGCGATCGAGACCGTGCTCGCCGACGAGCGGCTGCGCACCCGCGACCTCGGCGGCACGGCTGACACCGTCACCTGCGGCAAGGCGGTCGCCGACGCGCTCGGCTGACGCGGCGACGGCCGCGCGCGTCCCGCCACCGTGATTGGCGGGACGCGTCGGCACGGCGATGTCAGACGGCGGAATGGAAGCGGGAAGGCGCGGAACGCCGGGCCACCACACATTGTCCGTAGTCTCTTCGGACGATCCGGTCGCCCGGCGTTCCACGCGCGACGGTTTCGCATCGGACGAAAAGCGGCTCTCCGGCGTCGAAGACGGTCTGAGCCCAAGGGCTTCGTGACCGTATCCGGCCTTATGGCGCCTCTGCATAGGCGCGGCCCCGTCATAGTGCAGGGCGGGTCGCTCACGCCCGGCGCGAACCTCCGTCCGAGGGGATTTGAATCTCTCCCCCAGACCGGCGTCGCGCGCCGCGCGTTCCATCCGACGTCCCGGGGGCCCGGCTTCCGGTAGAGCCCAACCCGCAGGCGCCGCCCCTGTCCCCGCATGGCCGGCCGGTCCGGACACGCCTCCCGTGACGGGGAAGGGTCTTGGAACCGTGCGCGCGAATGATGGGAATGTCAAGGAATATATTCCAAGACAGGGACGCGCCTCCGCCCGGTTTCACGCTGGACCCATAGCCGCCCTCAGCCGTCATGCCCGCGCCTTCGCGCGGGCATCCACGACTTCCTTCCACGTCCCGCCCTACGCCCAAGTCGTGGATACCCGGCTTCGCCGGGCATGACGGGTGGGCGTGGGATGAGCGCGTGGCGACGGGCGCCGTTGCCTGCGGGCGGCGCGGCTGATCTTGTCGGGCCATGACGAACGCGCCGCAGATTCCCGTCTTCGACGGCCACAACGACACCCTGCTCCGGCTGCACCAGCGCGGCGACGCCGATCGGGGCGTTCACGCCTTTCTCGAGGGCGGGTTCGGCGGGCATGTCGATCTCGCCAAGGCGCGCGCGGGCGGGCTGGTCGGCGGGCTGTTCGCGATCTTCACGCCTTCGCGCGACCTCGGGGCCGACTACATCGAGCTGATGCGCTCGGCGCGCTACGACGTGCCCTTGCCGGAGAAGCTGCCGCTCGGCGAGGCGCAGGCCGCCGTCCTCGCCATGACCTCGATCCTGCTCAGGATCGTGCGCGCGTCGGCGGGCGCCGTCGCGATCTGCCGCAGCGCCGCCGAAATCCACGCCGCGATGGAGCGGAACGCGCTCGCCGCCGTGCTGCACATTGAGGGCGCCGAGGCGATCGGTCCCGATCTCGACGCGCTGCACGTGCTGCACGCCGCGGGCCTCCGTTCGCTCGGGCCGGTGTGGAGCCGGCCGACCATCTTCGGCCATGGCGCGCCGTTCCGCTTCCCGTCCTCGCCCGACACCGGACCGGGCCTGACCGAGGCCGGGCTAAGACTGGTCCGGGAATGCGACGCGCTCCGGATCGTCGTCGACCTCAGCCATCTCAACGAAGCCGGCTTCTGGGACGTGGCGAAGCTGTCCACGCGGCCGCTGGTCGCGACCCACTCCAACGCCCACGCCCTGACGCCGCACGCGCGCAACCTGACCGACGCCCAGCTCGACGCCATCCGCGACTCAGGCGGCCTCGTGGGCCTGAACTTCGCCACCTGCTTTTTGCGCGAGGACGGCCGCATGACCGCCGACACCCCGCTCGACACAATGACGCGCCACCTCGACCACCTGATCGGCAGGCTCGGGGTCGAGCATGTGGGCTTCGGTTCCGATTTCGACGGCGCGATCGTGCCGGGCCCGCTCGGCGACGCTAGCGGCCTGCCGCGCCTGATCGCGCATCTCCGCGCGCACGGCTACGACGACGCCACGCTCGAGAAGATCGCGTGGCGGAACTGGCTCGCGGTGCTGGAGCGGATCTGGGGCGCGTGAGGGCTCAGCCCGGCCGGCGCGCCCAGGGCCTCGTGCCGGCCGGGATTTCCGTCTGCTGCGAGGCGCCGGTCGGCTGGTAGTAGAACGGCACGTCCGGCCACTTGCCGGCGGCGAGCTGGGCGCGGGTCGGGCCGTTGACCACCTCGAAAGAGTCAAAGCCGCAGCGGCGCATCAGCGGCATCTGGTCGATCAGCACGTCGCCCGCGGCCCTGAGCTCGCCCTTGTAGCCGTAGCGCTGGCGCAGCAGCCGCGCCGACGACATGCTGCGGCCGTCGGCGTATTTCGGGAAGGTCAGCACCACCAGCGACACCCGGTCGAGATGGGGCGCGAGCTCCTCGATCGCCTCGCCCGGCTCCACCACCACGCCGATCGGCGCGTTGCGGGCGGCGAGCGCGTCGCGCTCCGCGAGAAAGCGGACCAGCGGCAGCAGCGCCGGACCTTCGGACACCGCCTCGCCCTCGCCCGCGCGCGTCCATTCGTCGGCCTCGAAGCGGCCGTTGCGCCAGAGCGGCAGGTTGGCGTCAGCCGTTTCGGTCATCGAATCCTCGTCGTCCCGGACGGCGCGCACGGCCGCGGCGGGATGATCGTGAGCATAGGGCGCGCGGGTCTCCATACGACCCTCCCGCCGTGTTTCGCCACGGTCGCTATGCCGCAGCGCCTGTCCGGCGGTCAAATCCCGCTCCCGTCGCTCTCGGTCACGATCATGCCGGGCAGGTGGATGCCGCACTCGGTCTTGGCCTGGCCGCGCCAGCGGCCCGCGCGCGGGTCCTCGCCCGGCTTCACCCGCGTGGTGCAGGGCGCGCAGCCGACCGATGGATAGCCGAACTTGACCAGCGGATGCGCCGGCAGGTCGTGGGCGATCCGGTAGGCCTCGACGTCCTTCGAGGTCCAGCTCGCGAGCGGATTGACCTTGATGCGCGGCCCATCCGCCTCGAACACCGGCAGTTCGGCGCGGAACGCGTTCTGGAACCGCTTGCGGCCGGAGATCCAGGCCGGCACGTCGCCGAGCGCCTGGCTAAGCGGCTCGACCTTGCGGATGCGGCAGCACAGGTCCGGGTTCGACTGCCAGAGGAAAGCCTCCGGGTCGTGCCGGGCGAGGCGCTCCGGCTTCGGACCGAAGCTGCGCACGTCGGTCAGCCCGAGCCGCTCCACCAGTTCGTCGCGGTACCGCAGCGTCTCCTCGAACAGCTGGCCGGTGTCGACGAAGATCACCGGCGTCGAGCGCTCGACCTGCGCCACGAGGTGCAGCAGCACGGACGAATCCGCGCCGAAGCTCGACACCAGCGCGATGCGGTTGCGGAACAGCTCCTCGACCGCGACGCCGATCAGCCCGGCCGCGTCCCGGTCGCGGTAGCGCGCGTCGAGATGGGCCGCGAGCGAAGTCGCGCGCTCCGCCGCGCGCGCGGCGGAGACCGCCGGGAGCGGAAGGTTAGGCTGCTCCATAGAGCGCCTCCTTGAAGGGCTGCTGGCCGAGCCGGCGGACCGCGGAGAGGAAGGTCTCGTCCGGGCCCTGGCGCAGCTTCAGATAGGTGTCGACCACCGTCTCGACCGCGTCGACCACCTGATCGCCGGTGAAGCCGGGACCGACGAGCGCGCCGACCGAGGCGGTCTCGTCGCCGGAGCCGCCGAGGGTGATCTGATAGACCTCCTCGCCGCGGCGATCGACGCCGAGCAGGCCGATATGGCCGACATGGTGATGGCCGCAGGCGTTGATGCAGCCGGAGATCTTGATCTTGAGCTCGCCGATGTCCTTCTGCCGCTCAGGCGCGCCGAAGCGGTTGGAGAGGTCCTGAGCGATGTTGATCGAGCGGGCGTTGGCGAGCGCGCAGTAGTCGAGGCCCGGGCAGGCGATGATGTCGGTGACGAGGCCGGCGTTGCCGGTCGCGAGCCCGTGCTCCGCGAGCTTGGCGTAGAGCGCGGGAACGTCGTCGAGCGCCACGTGGGGCAGCACGAGGTTCTGCTCGTGGCTGACGCGGATCTCGGACTGCGAATAGGCCTCGGCGAGGTCGGCCACGACCTCCATCTGCACATCGGTGGCGTCGCCGGGGATGCCGCCGATCGGCTTGAGCGAGACCGTCACGACGCCGTAGCCCGGCGCCTTGTGCGGCGTGACGTTGTTCTCCGCGAAGGCCGCGAAGGCGGCGCTGTCGGCCTTGGCGGCCTCGAAGGCGCCCGAGCGGGCAGGCTTCGGCGCGAGGTCCGGCGCGGCGAAATAGGCCGTGATGCGCTGGATCTCCTCGTCGGGCAGACGCAGCAGCTCGGTCTTCTTCACCTCGACGAATTCGGCCTCGATCTGGCGGGTGATCTCTTCCGCGCCGGTCTCGTGGACGAGGATCTTGATGCGCGCCTTGTACTTGTTGTCGCGCCGCCCGTGCAGGTTGTAGACCCGCATGATCGCCTCGACATAGGCGAGCAGGTCCTCCTCGGGCAGATAGTCGCGCACCTTGTGGGCGATCATGGGCGTGCGGCCCTGCCCGCCGCCGACGTAGACCGCGAAGCCAATCTCGCCGTCCGGCCCGCGCTTCAGCTCAAGCCCGATGTCGTGCACCTGGATCGCGGCGCGGTCCTTCGGCGCGCCCGTCACCGCGATCTTGAACTTGCGCGGCAGGTAGCTGAACTCGGGATGGATCGACGACCACTGCCGGAGAATCTCGGCGTAGGGCCGCGGATCGGCGATCTCGTCGGCCGCCGCGCCGGCGAAATGGTCTGTCGTCACGTTGCGGATGCAGTTGCCGCTGGTCTGCAGCGCGTGCATCTCGACCGAGGCGAGGTCGTCAAGGATCGCCGGGATGTCCTTCAGCGCCGGCCAGTTGAACTGCAGGTTCTGGCGGGTGGTGAAGTGGCCGTAGCCGCGGTCGTACTTGCGGCCGATGTGGCCGAGCATCCGGAGCTGGCGCGACGACAGCGTGCCGTACGGCACCGCGATCCGCAGCATGTAGGCGTGAAGCTGCAGGTAGACGCCGTTCATCAGCCGGAGCGGACGGAACTGGTCCTCCGTAAGCTCGCCCGACAGCCGGCGTTCGACCTGGTCGCGGAACTGCGCGACGCGGGACGTGACGAAGCCGTGGTCGAATTCGTCATAGCGGTACATGGAAAACTCCTCAGACGCCCGTGGGGCGCAGCAGATCGGCGCGCACGGTCGGGCCGGCGGCGCGGATGACCTCGCGCAGGCGGAGCGGCGCGAGGCCGTCAGACCCGCGGGCGACGTCGATCGGATAGGATTCGACCACCACGCGCGCGGCTTCCGCCGCCTTGCCGACGGCGATGGCGGCGGCGAGCGCCTCCGGCGTCTCGATGAGCGCCGCCTCGCCGAGCCGCTCGGTCCAGTCGTCGCGGGCGTCGAGATAGACGACGACGCCGTCGTCGAGACGATTGGCGGTGACGACTTGCGTAGCGGCCTTGGTCTTGGCCGCCGACTTCTGGATCGGCGCGGACATGTGGGATCTGGACCTTCAGGCGGCGGCGCTTGGCGCGGCGACCGCCTCAGCGAAAGGGATTGCGGATGACAGATCGGCGGAGGCGAGCGCGCGTCCGATCAGGATGAGGACCGGACCGCTCAGATCCGGCCGGTCGGCGACGGCCGAGAGGTCGTCGAGCCGCCCCGCGAGCACCCGCTCGTCGGACCGGGCGGCGTTCTCGACCGCGACCACCGGCGTGTCGGCGGCGAGCCCCGCCTCCGACAGGCGCGCGGCGACCGCCGCCGCCACCGAGCGCCCCATATAGACGGCGACGGTCGCGCCGTTCAGCGCGTGGCCCGCCCAGTCCGGCAGCGTGCGGCCGTCGAGGTCGTGGCCGGTCGCGAACACGAGGCTCGACGCCACGCCACGGAGCGTCAGCGGCACCTGAGCGGAGGCGGCGGCCGCGAAGGCCGCGGTCACGCCCGGGACGATCTCGAACGGCACGCCCGCGGCGCGCAGCGCCTCCATTTCCTCGCCGGCGCGGCCGAACACCAGCGGATCGCCGCTCTTGAGCCGCACCACTCGCCGGCCCGCCTTCGCCTCGCGCACGAGCAGCTCGTCGATCTCGCCCTGCGTGGCCTCGTGCCGGCCCTTGCGCTTGCCGACGAACACGCGCTCGGCGTCGCGGCGGCCCATGGCGACCACCTCGGACGGCACCAACGCGTCATGGACGATAACGTCAGCCTCCTGCAGCACGCGCTGGGCGCGCAGCGTCAGCAGGTCGACGGAGCCTGGACCGGCGCCGACGATCCAGACGAAACCGCCGAGATCAGGCTCGGCCGCGAGCTCGCGCAGGGCGAGCGCTCGGGCGCCTGGCAGATCGCCGGCGAGCGCGCGCTCGGCCACAGGGCCGTCGAACAGCCGGGCCCAGAACCGGCGCCGCGCCTCGCCCGCGGGCAACAAGCTGGCGACCGCGCCGCGCAGGCCCTCCGCAAGACGTGCGAGGCCGCCGATCTCGGGCGCAAGCATCGCTTCGACGCGGGCGCGCACATGGCGCGCGAGCACAGGCGCCGCGCCCTCGGTGCCGATCGCCACCGCGAGCGGAGCGCGGTTGACGATCGCGGGCGTGGTGAAGTCGCACAACTCCGGGCGGTCGACCACGTTCACGGGCACACGCGCGGCGCGAGCGGCGTCGGCGATGGCGCGATCGGCGTCCTCATCCTCGGTGGCGGCGAAAGCGAGCGCCGCGCCCTCGAGATGGCCCGGCGCGAACGGCTCCTCCCGAAGCTCCGCGCCGACGCGGAGCGCATCGTTCCGCAGCTCGCGCGAGGGATGTTCGGACACCACCACGATCCGCGCGTCGGTCTCGGCCAGCAGGCGCACCTTCGCCGCCGCCGCCGGGCCGGAGCCGACGACGAGGATCACGCGCCCGGAGACGCGGTGAAAGGTCGGAAACGATGTGAGACGAGCCATGGGCGCAGCTTTCGTTGCCGGGACAATGATATTGCACAGACAGAATTGCAAGAGCGCACATTTATACGTTTATAATTTGTGGAATATGCCTCCACTGCCACGCGACGCGCTTCCCACGCGTGCCAAACCGGGACCCCGGCGCCTGTAAAACGCACGAAACCCTTATGTTATCGATACCCAAGACTAGCTTCCCACTTGTTTTTGTCCCGAGAGGTTTGATTCTGGCGTGACTCCTAATCCAGTTTCGGCGTTGATCTTAAGCTGAGGGCCACACTCTACCTCGGTGATATTCGAACGAGGTGCTATGTCCTCATCTGGCAAGGCTGGAAGCAAAAGTGCGCCGACAATGTCGGACGTCGCACGTCTCGCCGGCGTGTCCGCAATGACCGTTTCGCGCGCCCTGCGACATGACGGGGCGGTCTCGCAGAAGACCCGGGACAAGGTGCTCGCGGTCGTCGACGAGCTCGGCTACGTGCCGGATCAGGCGGCGGGCGCCCTGTCGTCGGGGCGTTCCAGCCTCGTTGGCATGATCGCGCCTGCGCTGGTCAATCCGATCTTCGGCATGGTCGCGCGCGGCCTGAACGACACGCTCACGCCGCTCGGGCTGCAGCTCTTCATCGGCTTTTCGGATTACGGCGCGGAGCGGGAGGAGCACATGCTCGAGTCCATGCTGCGCCGGCGCCCAGAGGCCATCGCGATCGCGGGCGAGATACGCAGCGAACGTGCGACCCGGATGCTGCTGAACGCCGGGGTCCCGGTGGTGGAGTTCCTTCACCGGCCGGCGGAGCCGATTCGGCACGTGGTGGCGATCGACCATGTCGCGGTCGGACGCGCCGTAGCCCAGCACTTCGTTCAGAGCGGTCGAAAGCGCCTCGCGGCCATCATCGGGCGCGAGCGCCTGACCAGCAACACCACGGACCGAGCCGAGGGCCTGCGCGAAGGCGCCCGGCAGGCCGGCCTCGCGCCCGTCCGCCTGATAAGCGCCGGCGGCCCGCTCGCTCTCGCCGAGCAGGGCGTCCGCGCCGCCGCCGAGATCATCGAGAACCTCGCCGAGATCGACGCGGTCCTGTGCCCGCACGACATCACCGCGATCGCCGTCATCGGCGAACTCCGCCGACGCGGAGCGCGGGTGCCCGACGATATCGCCGTGTTCGGCTTCGGCGACCACGAGGTCGCGCGGCATACGCTGCCGGCGTTGACCACCATCGGCTTCAACGCCGGCCTCATGGGGGTCGAGATCGGAAAGCTGATGATCAACGCGTTCGAGGCCTCGCGGCTCGGCCAGGACGCGGCGCCCTTCAACGTCACGCTCGACTTCGAAGTCATCGTGCGCGACAGCGCCTGAGGCGCCGTCGGCTGAGGCTTCCCGGCGACACTGCGGCGGCGCGCGCGTCGCCGCTGTTGCGGGACGCCGCGCCGCACACTAAGACCGTGTCGGGGACGTCCGGTTTTGTACGCACGCGCGCCATGCTGAATGGCGCGCATGCTTTTTCGCGCAGGTGACCCCTATGCTCCGCATCGTCGCGCCCGTTCGTCCGGCGACCGCCAAGACGTCCCTCGCCGCCGTCCTCGCGCTCGCCTTGCTGGCGCCGGGGTCGGCCTTCGCGCAGGGCGCGCCCGGGCCGCTGCCCGTGTCGGTCGCGAAGCCGATCAAGCGCGAGGTCACCGACGTCGCCGAATTCACCGGCCGCTTCGAAGCCTCGGAGCTGGTCGAGGTGCGGGCGCAGGTCAGCGGCCAGCTCATCAGCGCGCCGTTCACCGACGGCTCCGCGGTCAAGAAGGGCGACCTGCTCTTCAAGATCGATCCCCGCCCCTATGAGGCCGCGCTGACGCAGGCGCAATCCGCCGTCATCACCGCCCAGACGCGCATTGATCTGACCAAGTCCGACGTCGACCGCGCCAAGGACCTGCTGCGGACCGGCAACATCAGCGATCAGGTCGCGCAGCAGCGCAACCAGGCCTATGGCGAGGCGCAGGCCAGCCTGAAGTCGGCCGAGGCGCAGGTCCAGACCGCGAAGCTGAACCTCGAATGGACCGACGTCCGCGCCCCGATCGACGGCCGGATCGGCCGCAAGCTCGTGACCGAAGGCAACCTCATCGCCGCGGGAGCCGGCTCCGCCGCGCTGACGACCATCGTCAAGACCCAGCCGATCTACTTCTATTTCGACGTCGATGAGCAGAGCTACCTCCGCTATATGAACTTCATTCGCGAAGGCAAGATCAAGCAGGAGGAAGGCGGCGCGCCTGTGGAGATCGCGCTGCCGGATTCGAACGAATTCACGATCAAGGGCCGGATCGACTTCGCCGACAACCAGCTCGACCAGCAGACCGGCACGCTGCGCCTGCGCGCGACGACGCCGAACGAAAACGGCTTCCTGACCTCGGGCGTGTTCGGGCGCATCCGGCTGCAGTCGAGCCCGGCCTACGAGGCCCTGCTGGTGCCGGACGAGGCGATCCTGTCCGACCAGACCCGCAAGATCGTCATGACGGTGGGCCCCGAGGACAAGGTCGTTCCCAAGGTGGTCGAGCCCGGCCAGCTCAACGGCCGACTGCGCGTGATCCGCAGCGGCCTGACGGCCGACGACCAGGTGATCGTGAACGGGCTGATGCGCGCCCGCCCCGGCGCGCAGGTGAAGCCGCAGACGGTGGACCCGACCAAGCCCGCCGGCCAACAGGGCGCGGCCGCGCAGCCCGCGAAGTAAGGGGGCGGCCATGGGAATCGGACATTTCTTCGTCGACCGGCCGATCTTCGCGTCGGTCATCTCGATCGTTCTGATGATCGTCGGCGGCGTCGCGCTGGTGAGCCTGCCGATCGCGCAGTATCCCGAGATCGCGCCCCCCACCATCTCGGTGACCGCGCAGTATCCGGGCGCGAACGCCGAAACCATCGCCGAGACCGTCGCCGCGCCGCTGGAGCAGCAGATCAACGGCGTCGAGGGCATGATCTACATGAACTCGCTGGCGACCGGCGACGGCCGCCTGCAGCTGACGGTCACGTTCCAGCCGGGCGTCAATCAGGACATCGCGCAGGTCCAGGTCCAGAACCGCGTCAGCCAGGCGGATCCCCGCCTGCCGGAAGCGGTGCGCCGGAACGGCGTGCAGGTGAACAAGCGGTCGTCGGACTTCCTGATGGTCGTGAACCTGATCTCGCCCGACAAGTCGCTCGACACCGTCTACATGTCGAACTACGCGTCGGTGAACGTGATCGACGCGCTCAAGCGCATCGAGGGCGTCGGCGACATCACCATCTTCGGCGAGCGCGAACTCTCCCTGCGCGTCTGGCTCGACCCGAACCGGCTCGCGGCCTACGGCCTCGCCGCGGGCGACGTCGTGTCCGCGATCTCCGAGCAGAACGTGCAGGTCTCCGGCGGCTCGCTCGGCGCGCCGCCCTCGCCGCCCGGCACCGCGTCCCAGATCACGGTGACGACGCAGGGACGATTCCAGAACCCGGAGCAGTTCAAACAGATCATCGTCCGCGCCACATCGGACGGACGGCTGCTGCGCGTCGGCGACGTGGCGCGCGTCGAGCTCGCCGCCCGCACCTATTCGTCGAACTCCTATCTCGGCGCCGATCCGACCGTCGGCATGGGCATCTTCCAGCGCCCCGGCACCAACGCGACCGAGGCCGCCGAGCAGATCAAGGCGACGATGGAGACGCTGAAGGCGTCCTTCCCGTCGGGCCTCGAATACCGGACCGAGTACAACCCGACCGAGTTCATCGAGGAATCGATCACCGCGGTCGAGCACACGATCTACGAGGCGGTCGCGCTCGTCGTGCTGGTGGTGTTCATCTTCCTCCAGTCGTGGCGCGCGGCGATCATCCCGGTCGCGGCGATCCCGGTGTCGCTGATCGCGACCTTCGCCGTCATGTCGGCCTTCGGCTTCTCGCTGAACATGCTGACGCTGTTCGGCCTGATCCTCGCGATCGGCATCGTGGTCGACGACGCGATCGTCGTGGTGGAGAACGTCGAGCGCAACATGGCGCTCGGAAAGACGCCCCGCGAGGCGGCGCACGTCACGATGGACGAGGTCGGCACCGCCGTCATCGCCATCGCGCTGGTGCTGTGCGCGGTGTTCGTGCCGACCGCCTTCATCCCCGGCATCTCCGGCATCTTCTACCAGCAGTTCGCGCTGACGATCGCGGCCTCGACCGTGCTGTCGGCGCTGGTGTCGCTCACGCTATCGCCGGCGCTCTGCGCCATCCTGCTGAGGCCGCACCAGCACGGCGGCAAGCGCGGCCTCGGCCAGCGCGCGGCCGACCTGTTCAACCGCAACTTCGACCGCGGCGCGCACGGCTACAGCCGCTCGGTCGGCTGGATGGTCGGCCACAAGTCGATCTTCCTGCTCATCTACGTCGGGCTGATCGGCGGCGCCGTCTACATGTTCTCGGCGGTGCCGCGGGGCTTCATCCCGCAGGCCGACCAGGGCTACGCCATCCTGATCGCGCAGTTGCCGGAGGGCGCGAACCTCCAGCGCACGGACGAGGTGGCGCGGCGCGCGGCGGACATCGTCCGCCAGGTGCCCGGCGTGAAGAACGCGGTCACGATCGCGGGCTTCTCGGGCGCGACCTTCTCGGCGGCCTCGAACGCGGCGACGAGCTTCATCATCTTCGATCCGTTCAACGAGCGGACGAAGCATGGCGCGAGCCACACGGCGCCCGCGATCCTGGCCGAAGCGCAGAAGCGGCTGTTCGCGATCGAGGAAGCCTTCGTGCTCGCGATCCTGCCGCCGACGGTGCGCGGCATCGGCCAGGGCGGCGGCTGGAAGATGTACGTGCAGGACCGCACGAACTTGGGCTTCGTGCCGCTGGAGGCCTCGGTCAACGAGCTGATCGCCAAGGCGAACGCCTCGGGCCAGGTCACGCGCGTGTTCACGAGCTTCAACACCCGCGCGCCGCAGGTCTATCTCGACATCGACCGCGTCAAGGCCCAGCAGCTCAACGTGCCGGTGCAGAGCATCTTCGACGCGCTGCAGACGCTGCTCGGCACGGCCTATGTCAACGACTTCACGGCGCTCGGCCGCACGTTCCAGGTGAACGCGCAGGCGGACGCCCAATTCCGCGTCAAGCTGTCGGACGTCTACCAGTTCAAGGTGCGGTCCACGAACGGCGCCCTGGTGCCGCTCGGAACCCTCATCACCGAGCGCAACCAGACCGGCCCCTACACGGTGGAGCGGCAGAACATCTACAACGCCATCGCCGTCCAGGGCGACGCCGCGCCCGGCGTCTCCACCGGACAGGCGATCGCGCTGATGGAGAGGCTCGCGGCGGAGACCCTGCCGCCCGGCGCCCAGTTCGAGTGGGTGGACCTCGCCTATCAGGAGAAGCTGGCGGGCAACACCGCGGTGTTCGTGTTCGCGCTCGCGATCCTGTTCGTGTTCCTGTTCCTCTCGGCGCAGTACGAAAGCTGGGCGCTGCCGCTCGCGATCATCCTGATCACGCCGCTGTCGCTGCTCGCGGCGCTGATCGGCGTGTGGCTGAAGGGGTCGGACAACAACATCCTGACCCAGATCGGCTTCATCGTGCTGATCGGCCTCGCGGCCAAGAACGCGATCCTGATCGTGGAGTTCGCGCGGCAGCGCGAGGAGGAAGGCGAAAGCATCGTCCAGGCGGCCATCGACGCCTGTAAGGACCGGCTGCGGCCGATCATCATGACGTCGCTCGCCTTCTCGCTCGGCGTGGTGCCGCTGGCCTTCGCCACCGGCGCGGCCTCCGAGCTGCGGCAGGCGATCGGCGTGGCGGTGCTCGCCGGCATGGTCGGCGTGACCATCCTCGGCCTGTTCCTGACGCCGGTGTTCTACGTGACGATCCGGAGCCTCGTGAGCCGCTTCCGCAAGGAGAAGCCCAAATCCGCCAGCGACAAGCCCGGCGGCGACTCCCACAAGCCGGACGGCGGCGCGCCCGGGGCGGGCCAGCCTCCCGCGCCGCACCCGGCCTGACGGGACGGCCCGAAAACGAGACGCCCTAAGGGGGCGCCGGCCATACGCCGGCGCCCCTTTTTTCATTCGAGCTTCGCGCCGGAGAGGCGGACGAGCTCCCGCCACGTCGGATCCTCGTCGGCGACCCGGCGGCGCAGGTCGTCCGGGGACGCGTCCAAAGCCACCGAGAAGCCGCTCGGCTCGAGCTTTTCGGCGAGCGCGGGGTCGGTCATCGCGGCGGCGACCGCGTCGCGCAGTCTCGCCTGCAGGTCGGCGGGTATGCCTTTCGGTCCGACGATCGCGTACCAGGTCTGCAGGTCGACGTCGCCAAGGCCGAGATCGGCGAACTCCTTCATGCCCGGCGCGCCCGGCAGCGCCGCGATCCGCTCCCGGCTGCCGACTGCGAGCGCGACGAACGATCCGTCGCGGACATGGGGGACGAGCGCCGGCGTGACGTCGAACATCATGTCGATGACGCCGCCGAGCAGGTCGAGGATCGCCGGACCGCCGCCCTTGTAGGGCACGTGCAGGATCGCAGCGCCGGTGCGGGCCTTCACCAGCTCGATCATCAGATGGGACACCTGTCCCTGACCCGAGGAGCCCATGCGCGCCTCGTCAGGATGCGCCTTCGCCCAGGCGATCAGGTCGCGGAACGTCGTCCAGCCCCGCTCCCGCGCCGTGCGCGCGTTGACGACGCAGGCGACCGTGCCGGTGACGACGCGCGTCACGGGCGTGAGGTCCACGTCCGGATCGTAGGGCTGGCTCGCGTAAAGGTACTTGTTGGCGATGAGCTGCGAGGTCGACACCAGACCGAGCGTCTCGCCGTCCGGCGGCGCCTTCACCACCGCCGCGGTTCCCAGCATGCCGCCGGCGCCGGCGCGGTTCTCGACCACGACGGTGCGGCCGAGCTTCGGACCGAGCCGCTCGGCGAGCAGACGCGCCAGCAGGTCGACGGCGCCGCCGGGCGGAAACGGCGCGATCAGCGTGGTCACGGCCGCGCGCGCCGGAGGCGCGAGGCCCAGAGCGAGGGCGCCGGCGAGACCTGCGGCCGCCTCGCGGCGGGACGGGCCATAGGGCATCGCGCATCTCCTGCCTTGGTCGGGGGAGAAGCCCGAGAATAAGGCGCGCCGTCGCCAGCGCCAGCCCCGCGCCCGGCGCAGAGGCGGCGCCCCCTTCCATTCGGGCGCGCGAATGACGATCTCGCAAGGTGAACAGGGCGAACAGGCCCGACAGACCCGGAGTCGCTTCCCGCTCAACCGCCGGCGGCGACCGATCAGGAACAGACGATGATCCCGTTCTCTGTGCTCGACCTCGCGCCGATCGCGCAAGGCGCCACCGCAGCCGACGCGTTCCGCAACTCGCTCGCCTTCGCGCGGGAGGCCGAGCGGCTCGGCTACCGCCGGTTCTGGCTCGCCGAACACCACAACATGACGGGGATCGCCAGCGCCGCGACCGCGGTCGTCATCGGCCATGTCGCCGGCGGCACCTCGACCATCCGCGTCGGCTCCGGCGGCGTGATGCTGCCGAACCATTCGCCGCTGGTGATCGCCGAGCAGTTCGGCACGCTGGCCGCGCTCTATCCCGGCCGCATCGACCTCGGCCTCGGCCGCGCGCCGGGAACCGACATGGCGACCGCCCGCGCGCTGAGGCGCGACCTCCAAGCCGCCGCCGAAAACTTCCCGCAGGACGTGATCGAGCTGCAGAGCTATTTCGAGCCGGCGCTCGAGGATCAGGCGATCCGGGCCGTGCCGGGAGCCGGGCTCGATGTGCCGATCTGGCTGCTGGGCTCCAGTCTGTACTCGGCCCAGCTCGCCGCCATGCTCGGCCTGCCGTTCGCGTTCGCCTCGCACTTCGCGCCGCACGATCTGGAGGAGGCCTTCGCGGTCTATCGCGCCAGGTTCCGGCCCTCGCCGAAGCTGGCGAAGCCCTACGCCATGGCGGCGGTCAACGTGCTCGCCGCCGAGGGCGACGACGTCGCGCGCCGCGCCTTCACCTCCCAGCAGCAGGCCTTCATCAACCTCCGGCGCGGCCGGCCGGGACCGCTGCCGCCTCCGATCGACGACATCGACGCCTATTGCAGCCCGGCCGAACGCGCCGGGCTCGAACAGATGCTGCGCTACGCCTTCGTGGGTTCGCCGACGACGGTCGAGCGCGGCCTCGCCGATTTCATCGCGCGCCTCGCGCCCGACGAGCTGATGGTCACGGGCCACGCCTTCGCGTCGGACACCCGCCTGACGTCGCTGCGCCTGACGGCGGAGATCCGGGACCGGCTGGCGGCGCGGGCCGCGGCCTGAGCTAGACCGCCCGGCGCAGGCCGTGCGCGGCGGCGCGCTCGGCAGGCGGGCTCTCGGCCTGCCGGATCGGCGGCAGGGCGCTCATCACGCGGGTCGCCGGCAGGGTGACGACGACCTCGGTGCCCTCGCGCAGCTTGCTCTTCAGCGAGAAGCCGCCGCCGTGCAGGTCGATCAGACCCTTCACGATCGGCAGGCCGAGGCCGGCGCCCTGCTCCGCGGTCTTGATCGCGAGCGTGCCCTGGCCGAACGAGGCCAGCACGGTCGGGATCTCGTTCTCCGGGATGCCCGGCCCGGTGTCGGAAACGCTGAAGTACTGACCGCCGGAGGCGGTCCAGCCGACCTTGAGCGTGATCACGCCGCCCTGAGGGGTGAACTTGATCGCGTTCGACAGCAGGTTCAGCGTGATCTGGCGCAGCGCCCGCTCGTCGGCCCAGACCGGCGGCATGCCGGGCTCGTACAGTTCGCGGATCGCGATGCCGCGGTTCTTGGCGCGGAGCTTGAGCAGGTGGTGGCAGTCCTCCACCACGTAGGCGAGGTTGATGCTCTCCTCGTTCAGCTCGTAGCGTCCGGCCTCGATGCGCGACAGGTCGAGGATCTCGTTGATGAGCTCGAGCAGATGTTGACCGCTCTGGTGGATGTCGCCGGCGTATTCCTTGTAGGTCGGAACCGAATGCGCCCCGAACACCTCCGCCTTCATCACCTCCGAGAAGCCGAGGATGGCGTTGAGCGGCGTGCGGAGCTCGTGGCTCATGGTCGCGAGGAAGCGGGACTTGGCGAGGTTGGCCGCCTCCGCGCGCCGGCGCGCCTCGTCCGAGTTGGCCTTGGCCTGCTCCAGCTCTCCGATCAGCGCGTCCTTCTCGGCCCGGAACTCCAGCGCGTCGAGCGTGCTGCGGAACAGCCGGCGGCCGAGCAGCAGGAAATAGACCTCGGCGCCGACCGCCATGACGGCGACCGCCGCCGCTCCCGGGCCGCCGACCGGGACATAGACGCCGAGCGCCACGGCCGTGATCGGCAGCGTCCCGGCGTAGACCGCGAGCGGCACGCTCGCCGCCAGCGTGGTCGAGACGGCGAAGCCGGTCAGCATCGCGAACAGCGTTATGATCGCCGCGGCGCCGGTCGTGACGTCGAGCAGCGCCACGACCGACGCCCAGGCGCAGGCGTTGACGAACTCGGCGGCGACGAAGCGCCTGGTCCAGACCCGGACGTCCGCTTCGTCCGCCGGCCTGCGGAGGAAGCGCCGCGCGACCGCGACCGCGACGCCATGGCCCGCGCTCGCCGCGGCCAGCCAGATGAGGCCGGCCGCGCTCGAGACCCATATGCCGAGGCCGATTGCGGCGAACGCCGCCAGAGCGAGCACGACCGGCGCGGCCGAGACACGGTTCTGAGCGTAGATGCGCGCGAGCTCGAGGTCGAAGGCGGGACGGGTGCCGGTGGTGGAGGTCAGGCGTTCGCGGGCCGTGCGGACATTGGCCGCGACCGTGCGGCGACGGTCCGCCGTCCGCTCCGACGGGCGGATGTCGGGATCGGATCCCTCCGGAAGCCCAAACATGTCCACGTCGCGCGCTCGCTTCACCGCCCTGCTTCACGTCGAAGCGCGACCTTGCAAGCGAAAGGCTTAAGACGGTGCTGACGCAACCGTTCAATTCCCAGACGTCGGAGGCCGAGGACGCCGAACTCGCGACGCTGCTCTCGGAAATCCGCGCCTGCCGCATCTGCCGTGACGCGCCGCGCGGCGCGCCTTTGCCGCACCCTCCCCGCCCTGTCGTGCGGGCGCGGGCGACCGCGCGGATCGCGGTCTGCGGCCAGGCGCCGGGCACGCGCGTCCACGCCTCGGGCGTGCCGTTCACCGACCCGTCCGGCGTGCGGCTGCGGCGCTGGATGGGCGTCAGCGACGACGAGTTCTACGACGAGGCGCGCGTCGCGGTCGTCCCGATGGGCTTCTGCTTCCCCGGCCTCGACGCCAAGGGCGGCGACCGGCCGCCGCGGCGGGAATGCGCCCCGGCCTGGCGGGCCGAGCTGTTCGGACTGCTGCCGTCGATCGAGCTGGTGCTCGCGGTCGGACGTCCGGCGCAGCTCTGGCATCTCGGGGCTGACGCCGGACCGTCGCTGACGGCGGCGGTCGCCGACTGGCGCCGGATCGTGGACCGGCCGGGGCTTCCGCGCGTCGTGCCGCTTCCGCATCCGTCGTGGCGCAATAACGCCTGGCTCACGCGTAATCCGTGGTTCGACGAGGAGCTGGCGCCGGCGCTGCGCGAGATGGTGCGCGACGCGCTGTCGCTAGCGCCAAAAAGCGAAACCGGCGCAGGGAAACGCCGCGGCCCGCGTTAGAACCTGCGAGAGGGGCGCGCAGTTTCCGCGCAACGACCAAGGAGCTTACAGCCATGGACCGTATCGCAGCCGCCGGCCTCGCCGCCGCACTGGCGCTCACCCCGCTCGCAGCCTCCGCCCAGCCGGCCGATTCCATGACCCGGTCGGAGCGAATCGAGAAGCGGACGAAGGGCATGGAGAAGCGCTTCGAGCGCCTCGACGTCGACAAGGACGGCGTGCTCACGCAGGAGGAGGCGCAGGCGCCCCTGACCAAGGCGTTCGCGCGCATGGACAAGGACGGCGACGGCGTCCTGTCCGCCGAGGAGATCAAAGGGCTGCGGGCGGTGGCCGAGAAGCGCCTCGCCAAGCGCGGCGACGACGACCGGCCGCGCGCTCGCAAGGACCGCTTCGACCGCGCCGACAAGGACGGCGACGGCAAGATCACCCGCGACGAGTTCCTGGCGCAGGGCCTGCCGTGGTTCCGCCGCGCCGATAAGGACGGCGACGGCAAGGTGACGAAGGCCGAGTTCGACGCTCTGCTGGAGAAGATGAAGAGCCGCGCCGCCAGTCGCGACGGCGCCGCGCCGAAGAAGGCTTCGGATCGCGCCGGCGTCGGCGACGCGGGGGACACGGACGAGGACGCCGACTGAGATGATCCGCGGGGATGCGGAGTGACGGCCGATGACGGCGCTGGCCCGGATGACGGACATGCGCGACGCGCGAACCGGCGCGATGCGCGCGGCTGAACGCTCCGCCGCGGCGGACGAGCCGGACGACGACGCGCTGCTCGCGCTCGTCGGCGGCGGCGACCAGCGCGCCTTCGCGCGGCTCGTGGCGCGCCACGGCCCGAAGGCGCAGGCTGTCGCGCACCGCTTCACCGGCTCCGCCAGCGAGGCGGAGGATCTGGTCCAGGAGGCGTTCTGGCGCGTCTGGAGATCGGCGGACCGCTGGCGTCCCGGCGGCGCCCGGTTCTCCACCTGGCTGCACCGCGTGGTGGTGAACCTGTGCGTCGATCACGACCGCCGGCGGCGTCTCCGCCGCTTCCTCCCCTTCGCCGACGCGTTCGATCCGCCGTCGGACGAGGTCGGGCCCGAGCGCAGCCTGTCCGACCGCGACGAGGTCGACCAGGTGCGGGCGGACATCCTGACGCTGCCCGCCCGCCAGCGCGCGGCGCTGCTGCTCGCCGCGGACGGCGAGCGCTCCAACGCGGAGATCGCCGAAGCGCTGGAGGCGACCGAAAAGGCTGTGGAATCCATGCTTGTCCGCGCCCGGCGGACCCTGCGCGCCCTTCAAGCGGCGCGCGAGGAGACGAGACCATGACCGACCAACTCTCCCTGCCACTGTTCGACCGGCGGCTCGACGCCCTCGGCGCGGACCTCGACCGCTGGCCTCAAGCGGAAGCCGCCGCGGCGCGCGCGCTGCTCGCCCGCTCCGCGGAAGCCCGGAAGCGGCATGCGGAGGCGGTCCGGCTCGACGCGCTGGTGGCGAAGGCTGCCGCCGCGACCACGCCGAACGGCTTCGCGTTCCGCGTGGTCGGCGAGGTGTCGGCGCGCCGCAGCGACCGATGGCTCTGGCTCACGGCGTCGCCCGGCCGGTTCGGTTTCGCGAGCGCCAGCTTCTGCGCCGCCGCGCTCAGCGTCGGGCTCGCGCTCGGCGCCATGGTCGATGCGCGCGCGACCGGCGCGACGAGCCTCGACCTCGGCGCGGCGATCGAAGTGTCGCTGAACGACGGGGATCTCTGAGATGGCGCGCAGGCCCGTCTGGCTCTTCGGCGCGCTCGCCCTGTCGGTCGCGCTCAACATCGCGGCGGCCGGCTTCGTCATGACCTCCGGGCCGGGCAAGCCGCCGCCGCGCCGGAACGTGGACGACGTGATCGGCTTCGTGTCGCAGCGCTATCCGGACTCCGTCGGCGACGCGGTCCGGGCGCGGCTCGAGGCGCGGCGGACGGAGCTGTCGCAGGCGCTTTCGCAGATGCAGGCGGCGCGAAGGGTCACGCGGGAGACGATCGGCGCCGATCCGGTCGACGCGGACGCCGTGCGCGCCGCGTTCGAGAACGCCCGCGCGAAGGGCGCGAGCTTCCAGCAGGTGATCCACGAGGCGATCGCCGAGGCTCTGCCTTCGACGCTGCCGGCCGATCGCGCGAAGGTCGCGCGCGGCGAGAAGGACTGAGCGGATATCCGCCCAGTCCTTACCGGGCGCGTCAGTACTCGATGACGTCCTCGAGCGCGTAGTGCTTCACCGTCTTGCGGTTCGCGATCAGCTCGTCGATCGTCGGCTCGCCGTTGATCGCGCGCTTGATGGCGAGCTTCGTCGCCTCGTAGTTGGTCCGGTACAGATCCTTCTTGTCGAGGTTCGGGTCCTCGGCGCAGCGCGGGTCGAGCCAGATCGTGACGATCATGCAGATATCGTCGACGATGTCCTTCGGGATCACGCCCTCGATGACGCTGTCGAGGATCGCGTCGCCGGTCGCCGCCTGAACGACGCCGCCGAGCAGATCGACATATTCGGCGGTGTGGATGGTGGCCTTGGTGGTCATCATCGTGGCCGGCTTCACCTGTTGGTTCAGGTCGCGCACCACGAACATGCGGGTGTGGCCGACCGTCTGGCCCAGCATGCCGGCGAAGGCGTGGCCCACCGGGCCGTCGACCCGGCCGATCACGATCTCAGGCATCGCGTCGGTGGCCTGGCCCTCGGCCGCGAGCACCGTGGCCTCGCCGGTGCGGAAAACGATGTTCGTCATTGTCAGTGCTCCTGAGAAAACCGAAACGGCCGCCGGCCGTCAGGCCGGGACCGCCGCCCACACGCCTGCGCCGTCGCAGCAGCGGAGGCGGCCGGTGGCGACGCCGAAATGCATGCCTGTGAGGGCGAGGTCACCCGCCTCGACCCGCTCGCGCAGCCAGGGGAAGGTCATGAGGTTGCCGAGCGTGACCCCGACGCAGGCCTCTTCGCCGGCCTGCTGGCGCGCGTCGCCTTCGAGCGCGGGGTCGACGGCGCCCCTGGCGCGGGCTGCGATCCCCATCCAGCTCACGACAAAGTCGGACGCCTCTGGCGGCGCGCCATTGAGCAGCGCGTTCACGCCGCCGCAGCCCGCATGCGCCAGCACGACGATGCGCTCGACCTTCAGCACCCGCACCGCGTATTCGACCGCGGCGCTCGCGCCATGGTGCGCCTGGTCCGGCGCGTAAGGCGGCACTAGGCCAGCGACGTTGCGGAGCACGAACAATTCGCCGGGCGCAGCGCCGAGAATCTGCTGTGGGTCCACCCGGCTGTCGGAGCAGCCGATCACCAAAATCTTCGGCGCCTGCCCGTCGGCGAGGCTTTCGTACCGTTTCCGCAGTTCGGGCCAGGCTTCCGCGCGGAAGCGACGGTAGCCGTCGAACAGCGCGTCGAGCGAGGTCGATGCCTCCTTCGTGAAGGCGGGCTGCGCGTCGGTCATGAAACCACCCCTTCTCAAGCAGCGTAACGGTCAAGACGGCGATGTGCGCACGGACCACGGCTGCCGCGTCAGCGTCAACCGCGCAGTCCGTCGCAATCCCCGCCAGCGCCTTCTGGCCGCAGGCGGTCCGGAGCCTATCTGGAACCGTTACGGATATGGACGGCGTCCCTCGGAGCGACAAGCGATGTGCATGACGGCCGCGGACGACACCGACGACGACGCGTTCGAGGTCGCGTGGATCGCGATCAAGGCGGCGCGGCACGGCGCGGCGCTGCCCGAACGGCTTAGGCTCCACCCGCTCTGCCGGATGCTGAAGCCCGTCGCCTCGCCCGGCCCGATCGTGATCGGGCAGATCGGCCAGTCGCTCGACGGAAGGGTCGCCACCGTCACGGGGGCCTCGCGCTACATCAACGGCGACGTCGCGCTCGACCACCTCCACCGGCTGCGCGCGCTCGTCGACGCGGTCGTGGTCGGCGTCGGCACGGTCTGCGCCGACGATTGCCAGCTCACCGTGCGGCGCGTCGCCGGCTCCGCCCC
Organism: Methylopila henanensis; assembly: GCF_042681025.1. Classification (NCBI taxonomy): domain Bacteria; kingdom Pseudomonadati; phylum Pseudomonadota; class Alphaproteobacteria; order Hyphomicrobiales; family Methylopilaceae; genus Methylopila; species Methylopila henanensis. The sequence goes on along the minus strand of NZ_JBHUER010000005.1, from coordinate 109,713 downwards.
GGCGCGCGTCGTGATCGATCCGAAGGGCCGCATCCCGAACAACGCCCGCGTGCTCGACGACGACGGCCAGCGCCGCATCGTCATCCGCGGCGAAGGCGCGGCCCATTGCGGCGTGGCGGGCGTCGAGACCGTCCACCTGCCGTCGCGCGACGGGCGCATCGCTCCGGCCGACGTGGTGGCCGCGCTGGCGCGGCGGGGCCTGCGCCGCGTGCTGGTCGAGGGCGGAGCCGACACGGTCTCGGCCTTCGTGGCCGCGGGACGCATCGACCGGCTGCATGTGATGGTCGCGCCGCTGCTCGTCGGCTCCGGCCGGCCCGGCCTCGCTCTGCCCCCGATCGACGAGCTCGACCGCGCGCGCCGGCCGGCAGCGACCGCCCACCCGCTCGGGACCGACGTTCTGTTCGACTGCGACATGCGCGCCTCGACGCCGCACGCCTCCGACATCGCACAGGGAGACCGCCATGAGCGCGACGACGCCGGCCGAAGGCGGCTACACGTCGACGGCTAAAATTCTGCACTGGATCGTCGCGCCGGTCGTCGTCTTGCAGATCGCCGGCGGCGTTTCGCTCGACCTCATGGCGGACGGCCCGACGAAGGACTGGTTCTACGACCTGCACAAGTCGACCGGAGTCCTGATCCTGGCGCTCATGGTCGCGCGGCTCGCCTGGCGGCTCGCGGTCCCGCCGCCTCCGCCCGAGCCGACGCTGGAGCGCTGGCAGATCGGCCTGTCGCACGCGACGCACTGGGCGCTCTACCTCATCCTGCTGGCGATGCCGCTGCTCGGATGGATCGGGTCGAACGCCTTCGGCGCGCCGGTCCCGGTCTTCGGGCTGTTCGAGATGCCGCGCATTGTGGGCGAGGACAAGGAACTGTCCAAGGCGGTGCTCGGATGGCACGCCGCGCTGGGCTTCACCGGCGCCGGCCTGATCGCGCTGCACGTCGCGGCGGCGCTGTTCCATCGCTTCGTCAGGAAGGACGCCGTGCTGGCGCGGATGACGACGGCCCCGGCCATCCGGGAGGGGTGACGAACAGGTCGACGTGGCCGACGGCGGCCGCGCCGGCCGCCCCCGCGCGGAAGGCGCGCCACGCCGCGAAGGAGGCGCCCGACATCGCCTCCGCCGCCTGCGCGACGCCGTCGGCGAGCGCGTGGATCAGGGGCGCGTCGTCCTCGCCGAGGCGCCACGGGCTGTCGCCGGCCGTCTCGCGGAAGCCGGCCGCGGCGGCGAGCGCCCGGAAACGCCCCGCCGCCTCCCCGCCGAGCGCCGGGCCGAAGCCCTTGTCGGTCCGCTGGTGGCGGTTGAACGCGCCGAGGGCCGCGGCGTCGTCGGGATGGGGCGGCGCGAACGACTTGGCGCCGTCATAGGTCAGCGCCGCGTAGAACGGCGTCTCCGCCGCCACGAGGCGCTTGAGGAGGCGTGTCATCCAGACCTCCCCGACCAGATCGAGCAGCGCCGAACAGGCGACGAGGTCGAAAGCGCCATCCTCCGGCAACGGTTCGGCGGCGAGGTCGGCGAGCGCGAAGCGGACCTCGATCCGCCGGCCGTCCCGCAACAGCACGAGCGAGTCGTCGCGATTCTCCGCGAGGTCGGCCCAGGCCGCGAGGCGAACGCGGGCGTGCCGCAGCAGTTCCGGATCGTGATCGAACAGCGTCCAGCTCTGCGCCGGCCCGAGCCGCGGCGCGAGCGCGCGAAGCGTCGATCCCGATCCCGCGCCGAGGTCCGCCACCGCGAGCCCGACCCGCCCCTCGAAGGCCGCCGCGACCGCGTCGAGCACGCCCTGCGACCGGGCGGCGTGGTCGGCCGGCTCGCGCAGGTCGAGCCAGCCCGCGTCGAAGCCGCTCATGCGAGCCGAGCCGCCGCAGCCTCGAACACGTCCGCGGTCGCGGTCCAGCGCGCCAGCGTGCGGGCGTGGTCCCAGGCCGCGTCGGAGGCGGCGCGGCGCGCGGCGGGATCGCCGATCAGGCGCCGGAGCGCGGCCTCGATCGCTTCGGAGTCGTCCGCGTCGACGACCGCGCCGGCCGACCGCGGCACGGTGGCGGCGGACGCCCCGCCAACGCCGGAGATCACCGGAAGCCCGCGCGCCAGCGCCTCCACATAGGCCATGCCATAGCCCTCGAAACGCGACGGCAGCGCGAACAGGTCCGCGCGATCGTATTCCGCGGCGAGCGCGGCCGGGCCGATCTCGCCCAGAAGGTCGGTCCGCTCGGCGATCCCCACCGCCTCGATCTGCCGGACGAGCGCGTCGACGAGCGCCGGATCGCGGGACAGGCTGCCCGCGATGCGCCAGCGCCAGGAGAGATCCTTCAGGCGCCCAAGCGCCGCGGCGAGCATCGCGTGGTTCTTGCGCGGCGTGACGGTCGCGACCGTCAGAATGACGCAGACGCCGTCCGCGCCGCCCGTGGCCCGTGGCGCGGGCTCGACGCCGGGCTCCGCCACATGCAGCTTGTCCGCCGGCACGCCGAACCGTTCCCGCAGGATGCCGGCGGTCGTCAGACTGGTCGCGACGACGACTTCCGCGACGTCGAGCGCGGCGCGTTCCGAGGCTTCGAGCCTGGCGGCGAGTTCCGGCGACAGCCCGGTCTCGAGCGCCAGCGGATGATGCACCAGCGCGCCGAGCGGACGGCCGAGCGCGCGGAGCCCGTCCGGCGGCAGCACGCCATAGGCGAGCCCGTCGACGAACAGCGCGGCGCCGCGGGGCACGGCGGCGAGCCGCCGCAGCGCCTCCGCCACATCGTCGCCCGTGGGATGGGGCAGCCGCGCCGGCAGCGACAGCGCCGTCGCGGTGCGCCGGCGCGCCGCGAGCTCCGCCAGCACGCGGGCGTCGTAGAGATAGCCTCCGGTGCGCGACGACAGGTCGCCCGGGACGGCGATGACGACGTCCGTCACACCGCGGCCTCGAACCAGGCGCGGGCCACGTGGCTCTCGTGCAACGTCACGCGGATGCGCTCGATCCCGATCGCCCCGACGCCGAGCGCGCCGTCGCGCCGCGCGGCCGCCATGGCGTCGAAGATGTGACGGCACAGGAACTCCGTCGTCGTGCGCGCGCCGGGCAGGACCTCGTCCAGATTGGCGTAGTTCAGCGGCTTCAGCGCGGCCTTGAGCGCGTCGGTCGCGCGGCCGATGTCCACGACGACGTCGTCCTCGTCGAGGTCGCTCCGGAAGAACGCGACGTCGACGACGAAGGTGGCGCCGTGCAGCGCCTGGGCCGGGCCGAAGGTTTCGCCCTTGAGACTGTGGGCGATCATGATGTGGTCGCGGACTTCGACGGCGTACATGCAGGCGCGGCTCCGGTCAGGGATAGACGATCACGATCCCGAGCGCGTCCGCTCCCGAAGACAGAAGCCCCGGCAGCTTGGCCGGGGCGTCGTCGAAGGCGATCTCGCGATCGAGCAGCAGGTCATACGCGCGCGCCTGGCGTAACAGATGCAAGGCCGCGTCCAACCGCCGCGCATGCGGCCACCGCGGCCGCCGCGACGGCGCCACCATGCCGACCTGCGACGACACCAGCTTCAGCCGGCGGGAATGGAACGCGCCGCCGAGCGGCACGGCGACGTCGCCTGCGCCATACCAGCTCGCCTCGACCACCACCGCCTCGTCGCCAGCCGCGGCGAGCGCCGTCGCGAGCCCGGCGGCGGTGGCGCTGGCGTGGATCACGACGTCGGCGTCGCGCGGAGCGTCGGCGGGAAACGCGAAACCCGCCCCGAGCGCCTCGGCGATCGACCTGCGGTCGGCTACGTCGAGGACGGTGACCTCGGCGCCCGGCAGCCGCGCGGCGAGCGAGGCCGCCAGCAGGCCGACCACGCCGCCGCCCACCACCACGACGCGGTCGCAGGGGCCGGCTCCGGAATCCCACAGCGCGTTGAGCGCGGTCTCCATGTTGGCGGCGAGCGTCGCGCGTTTCGGCGGCAGGCCCTCCGGCAGCGGCGCCAGCGCGGCGGGGGCTGCGCCGAAGCGGTCCTCGTGCGGATGCAGGCAGAACGCCATACGCCCGGCGAGCTCCGGCGGGCCGCCGACGATCTCGCCGACCGCGCAGTAGCCGTACTTCACCGGCCCCGGAAACTCCCCCTCCTGACGCGGGGCGCGCATGCGCTCGCGCTCCTCCGGCGGCACGCGGCCTTCGAGCACCAAGCGTTCGGTGCCGCGGCTGACGGCGGAGAAGGCGGTGCGGACCTCGACCTCGCCGGGCGCGAGCGCGAACGGCTGCGTGCGGATCTCGACCGTCCCATCGCCGGGGCGCCACAGCGCGCGCCGGCCTGCGTCGGGGGAGTTGCCGGGGCGGTGCATCGGCCTAATTGCTCGTTGGTTAGTCCATTGGGGCACGGAATGGGCGCCACGCCGCATGGTATAGGGCGGCGGCGCGTCTCGGCAGCCTGGCCGCCCCGGCCCAACGAAAGCGTGACATGAGTTCCACGATCGACAGCTCTCCGGTCGCACCCGCCCGCGCCTCGCTTTTCCGGAGAACGTTCAGCGGCGTGACGCCGACCGGAACGCAATCGACCCTTGGCCTGTTCTTCCGCCGCCTGACCATGGCGACGCTCGTGCTCGGCACCTCGGCCGCGCTGACCGCCGCGTTCTGGACGGTGATGAACGTCGACGGCTGGTCGATCCCGGAAATGGCGATGTTCGTCTGCTTCGTAGCGTCGCTGCCCTGGATCGTCATCGGGTTCTGGAACGGCGTCATCGGCCTGGCGCTGCTCCGTTTCGCCCGCGATCCGCTCGACGTGGTCATTCCCTGCGCTGCTAGGGTCAGCGACGACGAGCCGATCACGTCCCGCGCCGCGATCGTCATGTGCATCCGGCACGAGGACTCGCAGCGGGTCGTGCGCCGGCTCGACGCCATCCTGCGAAGCCTTGACGCCACCGGCTTCGGCGACGCCTTCGACGTCCATGTGCTGAGCGACACCACCCGCGAGGACTTCGCAGCCGACGAACGCGAGGCGATCGAGGGCTGGCGCGCCGGGCTCGTGCGACAGGAGCGGGTGTTCTACCGCCGCCGCCCCGTCAACACCGGCTTCAAGGCCGGCAACATCCGCGAGTTCCTGCTGGAGCGCGGCGACGACTACGAGGTGATGATCACGCTCGACGCCGACAGCGTGATGTCGGGCCCGACCATTCTGAGGCTCGTGCGCGTGATGCAGGCGAACCCGAAGCTCGGCATCCTGCAGAGCCTCGTGGTCGGCCTGCCGGCGCGGACCGCCTTCGCCCGCATGTTCCAGTTCGGCATGCGCGCCAGCATGCGCTCCTACACCATGGGCGCGGCGTGGTGGAGCGCCGACTGCGGGCCGTACTGGGGCCACAACGCCGCGATCCGCGTAGCGCCGTTCCGCGACCACGCGGAGCTGCCCGAGCTGCCCGGCGCGCCGCCGCTCGGCGGCGTCATCCTCAGCCACGATCAGGTCGAGGCCGTGCTCATCCGCCGCGCGGGCTACGAAGTCTGCGTGCTGCCGGAGGAGTCCGGCTCCTGGGAGGACAACCCGACCTCTCTGCCCGATTTCCTGCGCCGCAACCTCCGCTGGTGCCAGGGCAACATGCAGTATGTGAAGCTGCTCGGCATGCCGGGCCTCCGGCTGATCAGCCGGGTGCAGCTCCTGCTCGCCATCCTGATGTATGTGAGCGCGCCCGCCTGGATCGGCTTCATGATCGCGGGCGCGGCCCAGGCGTTCGGGCCGCCCTCGGTGATCGGCGATCTCGACCCGCCCGGCTCGTTCCCGGTCGGCCTCAGCATCGGCCTGTTCCTGACCATGCTGTTCCTGACCTTCACGCCGAAGTTGATGGGCTATCTCGACGTGGTCATGAGCGACCGCGAATCCGCGCGCTACGGCGGGACGGGCCCGTTCGTGGCCGGCACCGCGGCGGAGCTGTTCTTCGGCTTCCTGCTGGCGCCGGTCGTGAGCTTCTCGGTGACCGTCTTCCTCATCTTCCTGTTGGGCTTCGGCGCCTCGGTCGGATGGGAGGCGCAGGATCGCGACGGCCACCGCGTCGGCTGGCTCGAGGCGGCGTCGAAGCTCTGGCCGGCGACGCTGTTCGGCGTGGCGCTCACCGTGACGCTCGCCTACGCGGCGCCGCAGGTGCTGCTGTGGGCCTCGCCGGTGCTCGCGAGTTTCCTGCTCGCCGTTCCGTTCACGGTGATCACCTCGACCGACGCGCTCGGCGCGCTCGCCGCCCGCTCGCGCCTCGGCGCGACGCCGGAGGAGATGGCGCCGCCGGCGGAGGTGCGCGCGGTCAGCGACAGCGTGCCGGCCACGGTTCGCTATGGCGCGCCGCTGGCCCCGTTCCGGCTGGACGGCGGCGAGACGGGCGGACGGCTCAGGGCCATGGTCGAAGAACCCGCCCGCTGAGGCGGTCGCCAGCGCGATTGACCGCGCCGGCGAAAACCACCATCTCAGGGGTTCACAAGACGCGGGGCCGGCTTCAGGCCGCCCCCGCCCCCATGGCTCCGCGCCTTGAACCCGGAGGCTGACCCAGATGTTCATCCAGACCGAAGCGACGCCGAACCCCGCGACGCTCAAGTTCCTGCCCGGCCGGGACGTGCTCCCCGGCGGCGCGCTCGAGATCCGGCACGCGGGCGAGGCCTCCCGCTCGCCGCTCGCCGAAAAGCTGTTCGCGATCGACGGCGTCGCCGGCGTGTTCTACGGCTCCGACTTCATCACGGTGACAAAGACCGGCGGCGAGTGGCAGCACCTCAAGCCCGCGATCCTCGGCGCGATCATGGAGCACTATCTCGCCGGCGCGCCGCTTCTGGCCGACGGCGCCGCGACTGACGCGCCCGGCGACGGCGAGTTCTTCGACGAGGCGGATTCCGAGACGGTGGAGACCATCAAGGAGCTGATCGACACGCGCGTCCGCCCGGCGGTCGCCATGGACGGCGGCGACATCACCTTCCGCGGTTTCCGCGAGGGCGTGGTCTATCTGGACATGAAGGGCTCCTGCGCCGGCTGCCCCTCCTCCACCGCGACGCTGAAGCAGGGCATCGAGAACCTGCTGCGTCATTTCGTGCCCGAGGTCGAAGAGGTGCGCCCGATGGCGTGACGCCGCCGGGCATGTCTCCATGGCGCCGCACCCGCCGTCCAACCGGCGGAATCGCTTGATGCCGCGCACGGCGCTGACTTATTCTCGGCGGCGTCAATGATCCAGGGACCGTCGATCGTCCGTAACCCTGTCTCGCATGGTTCAAAAGCTTGACGCGCGACGCAGGACGCGCGATTGGCCGGGGAAAGGCTTGCGCGCCGCCGGACGGGAGCCGGCCCGGTCCCTCGCGGACCGCCGACGGCCCTGATTGAAGGAACAGAATGCTGGATACGCCCGATATCGTGACGCTGAACGATTCAGCGCAGATTCTGCCCTCTCCTTCGCCCAAGGCGAACGTCGTGGTTTTCGGCGGGCTTCGCAGCCAGGGCGGCTACAGCATTCCGGCGTTCGAGTTCGTCCACACCCTGCGCGAACTGTCCTACAATGTGCTGTTCATCAAGGACGAGACGCGGCGCTGGTACAATTTCGGCCTCAAGGGCTTCTCGGACTCGATGGACGACACCTCGGCCAAGATCGGCCGGGTCATCCATGAGCGGTTCGGGAAGAACGGCCTGCCGCTCGTCACGCTCGGCAATTCGATGGGCGGCTACGCGGCGCTCTATTTCGGCGAACGCCTCAAGGCCCAGTACGTGCTGTCGATCGTGCCTCAGACGATCATCTCGGTCGAGGCGAGGACCCGGCTGGACGACGACCGCTGGCGTCCCGAACTGTCGGCCTTCCGGCCCCAGCACGCCGACCTGCGCAACGTTCTCCGCGGCGGCGCCGTGAAGTCTCAGATCGTCGTGGGCCGCGACTGCGTCGCGGACCTCGTTCAGGCGGGCAACCTCGCCGGCGCCCGCGGCGTCCACATCGACATCGTCAAGGGCGCGGGCCACGACGTAACCCGCGTCTGGAAGGACAAGGGCGCGCTGGTCGAGACCATCTCCGGCTATCTCGACCAGAACCTCGCGAACGTCGAAGCCGCGTAAGAGGCGTTTGCGGGCAGCCGCTTTCGTTCGAGCGGGCTGAAAAAGGGCCTTCCGGACTTCGGAGGGCGTCTTCGCGTTCGCGCCACGGGCCGGCGGACGGCGCTTCGGAACAATCTGCCGGGACGGGCGAACGAGCCGCCCGCCTTAGGTCCCTCAGGGAGCGACGCCCGTCGCCCGATGGCCCAATCGTCACGCGCGCCGCACGGAGCCCCGGAAAGGCCGTTGGCCGGAGCAGCGCGACGCCGCGTCCGGCTCACCCCGTACGCTTCAGAACCGTGCAGGCGTACCAGGTCTCGCGCCAGCCGCCGAAGTCGTCCTCGACCAGCGCGTCGAACCGCCGGCCGAACACGTTCATGCGGCGCTGGAAAGTGTCGTAGCCGGTGATGACGGTCTCGAACTTCATGTCCGTCTCGGTCGAGAACATCTTAGCGAAGCTGGTGTGGGAGTACCGGAAGAAGTCGTCCGGAGACTTGTGGTAGCGCTGGGCGAACGGCGCGACGAGGACGACGAGCCCGTCCGGCTTCAGCATGCGGGCGATGTGCTTGACCGTGATCCACGGCCGGTAGAGATGCTCGAACGTGTTGTTTGAATAGACGACGTCGAAGAAGCTCTCGAACTGCCGGTTGTTGTCGACATAGTCTTCGGCGCAGAGATCGCCCGCGACCACGTTCGGCCCGGTCGGCTTGATGTCGCAGCCGAAATAGTTGAAGCGGCTCGCGAACTGCTCCTTCGCCTTGGCGTGCCGCACACGGTCGTACTCGCCCTGCACGCTGCCGAGCAGAATCTTGAGCTGGCCGTCGCGGCCGCCCAGATCGAAGAAGTTCCGCTTCTGCCGCTGGTTCTTGGTGGCGTCGTCCTTGGCTACGAGCTTCCAGAGCGTGGCGCCGCGGTCGATCGTCGTCCGGTAGGCGAACCGCTCCGCCGGCTCCCCCACCACATGCTTGCTCAGCTCGGCGCGTTTCGCGCTGAGATCAGAGGCGGTCGCCTCACGCTCCTCGCCATGCGCGTCGTCGTCGTGCTCGGGCTCGTTGGCGACCCTGTTGACGAGTCCCCGCAACGTGTCCCGGAACCCCGTCGCCGCCGCCTCTTTGGTCATTACCGAGCCCTTCTTTTAGCGCTTCCAGGCGGAGTGTATGCTGATCGCCCCACATCGGAAAGCGGTGCCTTAAGACGACCATCCGCGTGATCCGGCGATCAGTGAGCAGCTCGCCGGCGACCGGATCTGGCGGCTCAGATAGATGGACTATGCCGCCGATCGGGCGCGGCGGCGTCCTATCCGATTGGACGACCCCAGCGGAATCGAGGTCCGGCCGATGTGCGCGCTGGGGGATTTCGCCGCGCTCCAAACGCCGCGGGAACAGTCGAGCGGCCCATTCGCGACCGCGTGCGTGGACTGGCGATCCCGGGAAGACTCGAACTTCCGACCTTCGGTTTAGGAAACCGCTGCTCTGTCCTGCTGAGCTACGGGACCAACGCCACGCCGCGGACGCTAGCACGGCCGGCGTCCAGTCTCCAACGGGCGCGCAACGCCCGCTGGTGCGGCCCGAGCGCGCGTCAGCCAGCCGCGACGACCACCCGACCTCCGCTCACCGATACGCTCTCGAGCCTGAGCGTCACGATCCGGACGCCGGCGTCGTCAGGATCGATGCGGACGGTGAAGCCGAGGTCGCGGCAGATGGCGAGCATGGCCGAATTCTCGGCCAGCACCTGGCCCGAGATGGTGCGCAGACCCTCCTGCTTGGCGCGCTCGATCATCGCGGCCATCAGCCGCCAGCCGAGCCCCCGGCCCTTCAGATCGGACCGCAGCAGGATGGCGTATTCGCCCTCGACGCCGTCGGCGTCGGCGTGGAGCTGCACAAGGCCGAGGATGCGCTTACGGTCGTCCGTCGCCAGCAGCACCATGTTGCGGGCGTAGTCGATCTGGGTCATGCGGGCGATGAAGGCGCGCGGCACCTCCTTCACCGGCGTGAAGAACCGCTGCCGGAGATCGTCCGGGGCGACCGCGCGGAAGAAGGCGGCGACGGAGGGCTCGTCTTCCGGACGCACCGGCCGCAGATGCGCCTGCGAGCCGTCGCTGAGCGTCAGCAGGCTCTCGAACTCTTTCGGATAGGGCCGGATGGCGAGGCGCGGATTGGCCGGCCCCGCCTTCGCGTTGCGCGGCGCGAGCCGCACCCGCACCCGCGCGTCGAGCGCCACGACGCCCTGGGCGGTCGCCATGAGCGGATTGATGTCGAGCTCGCCGATCTCCGGCGTGTCGGCCGCGAGCTGCGCGAGCTTGACGAGCGTGAGCGCGACCGCGTCGAGATCGACCGCGGGGGCCGCGCCCTCCGGCCCGGCCAGCACCGCGCCGATGCGCGTCCGGTCGATCAGGTCGCGGGCCAGACGCAGGTCGAGCGGCGGCAGGGCGAGCGCGACGTCGCGGATGATCTCAACCGCTCCGCCGCCCGCGCCGAAGGCGACGACCGGACCGAAGGTCGGGTCGTCGTAGAGGCCCGCGAACAGCTCGATCCCCTCGTTCGGCCGCAGATGCGGCTGCACCAGAAGACCCTCGATCCGTGCGCGGGGCGCGCGCTCCGCCACGCGGCCCAGCATGGCGACCGCCGCCTCCACCACGGCGGTTTCGGTGTCGAGCCCGAGCCGCACGCCCCCGACCGCGGACTTGTGGGACAGATCGGGCGAGACGATCTTCAGCACCGCCGCGCCGCCGCGCTCGAGGAAGCCGCGCGCGACCTCGCCGGCGGCCTCCGGCGTGTCGACCACCGCATGGGGCAGCGCCGGGATCGCGTAGGCGCGCAGCACCTCGGAGGCGTCGGTCGGCGACAGCCACTCGCGCCCCCGGTCGAGCGCGTCGCGCATCGCGGCGAGCGCCCGCGCAGGATCGGGCGAGAAGTCGTCCGGCAGCGACGGCGGCGTCTCCAGCAGCGCCTCCTGCGCCTCCACGTGGCGCACGAGGTGCATCAGCCCGGCGAGCGCGCTTTCCGGCGTGCGGAAGAACGGCACATGCGCCGCCTCGAGCACGCGGCGGGGCGCGGGTTCAGAGCCGAGGAAGGCTGCGAACACCGGCTTCGGCGGATAGACCCTGCCGCGGGCGCGGACGGCGCTGGCGGCGACCGCGCGGGCGCAGGGGCCCGCTTGGGACAGCATGGTCGGCGCATGGATCGCGAGCGCGGCGTCGACGCCGCGGTCGGCGAGCGCGGCGTCGAGCGCCGCCTCGTAGCGCTCCGGCGTGGCGTCGCCTGCGAGATCGATCGGATTGGCGCGCGACCAGTCGCAGGCGAGCGCCTCGTCGAGCGCGGCGACCGTCGCCTCCGACAGCTCCGCCGAACGGCCGCCGAGATCGACCAGCCGGTCGACGCCAAGCACGCCGAGGCCGCCGCCATTGGTGACGATCGCAATGCGCTTGCCCGACAGCGGCGCCACATGGGCGAGCGTCTCCAGCGCGGCGAACATGTCGGCGAGGTCGGCGACGCGCAGCAGGCCGGCGCGGCGGAAGGCGGCGTCGTAGGCCGCGTCGGAGGTGGCGAGCGCGCCGCTGTGGGTCGCGGCCGCCTTGGCCGCCGCGGCGTGGCGTCCGCCCTTTATCACCATGACGGGCTTCGCGCGGGCGGCGGCGCGCGCCGCCGACAGGAACCGCGGCGCGTCGCGGATCTGCTGGAGATAGAGCACGATCGCGCGGGTCCGGCGGTCGGTCGCGAAATGGTCGAGCAGATCGTCCACGTCGACGTCCGCCATGTCGCCGAAGCAGACGACGCCGGAAAAGCCGATGCCGCGCACATTGGCCCATTCGATCACCGACGACGCCACCCCGCCCGACTGGGACAGAAGCGCGAGATCGCCGGCCTTGGCCTGCGGCGCGAAACTGGCGTTCAGCCCGACATGAGGGCTGAGCACGCCGAGGCAGCCTGGGCCGATCAGACGCATTTCCCGGCTCCGCGCGGCGAGCTCGGCGGCGTCGCGCAGCGAGCCCGGACCGCGTCCGAGCCCCTTGGTCACGACCGCCGCAGCCCGGCTGCCGGCCGCGCCCGCGGCGTCGAGGATGCCCGGAACCGCCGCCGGCGGCGCCGTCACCACCACGAGATCGGCCGGCTCCGGCAGATCGGCGAAGCTCGCCGCCGCCTTGACGCCGTCGATCTCGGCATGGTCCGGGTTCACCAGCCGGATCGGTCCGGAATAGCCGCCTTCGCGCAGGTTCCGGAGCACCGCGCGGCCGACGCTGCCCTCACGCGGGCTGCCGCCCGCGAGCGCGACCGAGCGCGGGGCGAACACGGCGTCGAGATTGCGGGTGGACATGGGCGTCGGCGCTCCGTCGCTTGCGCAGAAGCGCCCACGGCGCCCGGCATCCGGCCGCGGCACCTTAACGTCACGCGGCCCGCACGCCAGCCCCGGGGACCGGCTATGGCGGCGCGGTCCCTGGAGAAGGCTTTAAGGCTGCGTCTGCGAGGGCGGATCGCTGGCCGGGAAACTCTCGTCGAGCGCCTCGTCCAGCTCTTCGTCCTCGTGCGGATCGGGGCCCTTAGTGGGTTCGGCCGGCTCCGGCGGCGGGGCCGGAGCCTTCTCCTTGTCGCCGCCGGGATCGACCGCGAGCGTCGAGCCGACGCGCGGCTCGGCGGGCGTGGAACCGGCCGGCTCGGACGCCTCCGGCGCGCGTTCCGCCGCATGCGACGGGTCGATCAGCACGATGTGGAGCCGGCGCGGGCCGTGGGCCCCCATCAGCAGGATCTGCTCGATGTCGGCCGAGCGGGACGGTCCGGTGATCCAGTTCACCACCCGCGGCATCACGCCTGCGCCGTAGCGGGCGCGCACCGTCTCCCACATGTCCTCGTAGGTCGCGGCGACGTCCTTCGCCTCGACCACGACGATGTGGTTGTCGGGCAGGAAGTTGAGCGTAGTCGGGTTCTCCGGCCCGGCGAGCATGACGAGCGTTCCGGTCTCGGCGACGCCGGCATGGGCCGCGCTCACTCCCGCAGCGTCGTCGCCGAAGGAGCGGCCTTCGCTCACCTCCAGCGTGGTGGCCGCCCAGGGCAGGCCCGCGAGGCGCGGGTCCGAGCCACGACGCACGGCGGGCGCGAGATTATGCGCGCGCAGGAAGCCGGCGACCGCCGCCGGGACGTCGTCGGGCGACGCGACGGTCACGAGCGTCGCGGCCGAGGCCTCGGCCATGGCGACGAACAGCTTCAGCCGGTCGAGCGCCGTCTTCCCGGCGGCGCGCTCGGGGATCACGCCGCGGGGATGGCCGCCGAGGCGATCCTCCACGACCTTCAGCCGCGGCCGTTCCGTGCCCGCGACGCCGAGCGAACGCCGGATCGTGCCGAGCACCTGGTCTCGCGCGCTCACGGTCATCGTTTCGTCCTTTCCGCCTTCCAGCGCGCCTGGAACGTGCCGCCCTGCGGGGCTGCGAGATCACGAGTGGCGGTCCATCCGCCGGCGAGCGGCAGAGAGCGGAACCGTCCCTTCTTCCGCCCTATCAGCGCGAGGCCCGCCATCCCGACGCGGGTCGCGAGCCGGTAGAGCCCTGGCCGACGGGCGAAAAAGCCCCAGGCCTTGAGGCCGTAACGCACGGGCGCCGGCGACAGGTTCCGTTCGAACTCGCGCTCGCGCCAGTGCCGCATCAGCTTCGGCAGCGGAATCCGCACCGGGCACACGCTCTCGCAGCGGCCGCAGAAGGTGGAGGCGTTGGGCAGATGCCCCGCCTTCTCCACGCCGATCAGCGACGGCGACAGCACGGAGCCCATCGGTCCGGGATAGACCCAGCCGTAAGCGTGGCCGCCGACCGCGTGATAGACCGGGCAGTGGTTCATGCAGGCCGCGCAGCGGATGCAGCGCAGCATGTCGCGGAACTCGCCGGCGAGCATGGCCGAACGGCCGTTGTCGAGCAGAACGACATGGTATTCGGCCGGCCCGTCGACGTCGTCCGGCCGGCGCGGGCCGGTGGAGAAGGTCGTATAGACCGTGATCTCCTGCCCCGTGGCCGAGCGCGCCAGCACGCGCAGCATCTGGGCGGCGTCGTCGAGCGTCGGCACCAGCTTTTCGATCGAGGCCAGCACGATGTGGACCTTGGGCAGCGTCTGGCTGAGATCGCCGTTGCCCTCGTTGGTGACGATGATCGAGCTGCCGGTCTCCGCCACGAGGAAGTTCGCGCCGGTGATGCCGACGTCGGCGGCGAGGAACTTCGCGCGCAGCATGGCGCGCGCCTCGGCCAGCAGGCTTTCGGGCGCCGAGAGGTCGCGGTCCTCCGGCAGTCCTTCGTGCGCGGCGCGGAAGTTCGCCTCGATCTGGTCGCGGTTGAGATGGATGACCGGCGCCACGATGTGGCTCGGCCGCTCGTTGCGGAGCTGGATGATGTACTCGCCGAGATCGGTCTCGATCGGCTGCACGCCGATCGCCTCGAGATGGGCGTTGAGATCGATCTCCTCGGAGATCATCGTCTTGCCCTTGGCGACGGTTCTGGCGCCGACGCGCTGGCAGATGTCGGCGACGATCTTGCGCGCGTCGGCGGACGTCGGGGCGAAGTGCACATGGCCGCCGGAGGCCCGCACCTTCTCCTCATAGGCCTCGATGTAGAGATCGAGATGGGCGAGCGTGTGGTTCTTGATGTCGCGCGCGGAATCCCTCAGCGCCTCGAACTCGGGCAGCTTGTCGGAGGCCTTCTTGCGCTTGCCGATGAAGCCGACCTCCACATTGCCGAGCGCGCGCTGCAGCGCCTCGTCGTGAAGCGCGCGGTGGGCGTTCTCCTTGAACGCCGGCGACGTGGGGACATGGACGGTCACGAGCGCGGCTCCGGTTCGCCGATGGCGGGCTCCGCGCCCATGCCGGCCAGCACTTCGGCGACGTGGCGCACCTTCACCGGGCGGCCCAGCCGCTGCAGCTTGCCGGCCATGTTCATGAGGCAGCCGAGATCGCCGGCGAGCAGCGTCGGCGCGCCGGACGCCGCGATGTTCTCGGCCTTCTTCGCCACGATGGCGTCGGAGATCTCGCCGTACTTGACCGCGAAGGTCCCGCCGAAGCCGCAGCAGACGTCCGGGTCCTTCATCTCGGAGACCGTCAGCCCCTCGACGCTGTCGAGCAGGCGGCGCGGCTGGCTCTTGATCCCGAGCTCGCGCAGGCCGGAGCAGCTGTCGTGGTAGGTCACCGCGCCGTCGAATCGCGCCGCGACCGAGCGCACCCCGCGCACGTCGACCAGGAAGGAGACGAGCTCGAACACCCGGTCCGAGAAGGCCGCGGCCCGGCGGGCGAGTTCCGGCTCGCCCTCGAACAGCTCGGGCACGTGGCGCTTCAACATGCCGGCGCAGGAGCCCGACGGCGCGACCACGTAATCGACGCCCTGGAACGCGTCCATGATCTGCAGCGCGAGCGCGCGGGAGGTCGCCCGGTCGCCGGAGTTGAAGGCGGGCTGGCCGCAGCAGGTCTGCTCCGGAACCACGACCTCGCAGCCTGCGTCCTCGATGAGCTTTGCGGCTGCGAACCCGACCGAGGGGCGGATCAGATCCACCAGACAGGTGGCGAAAAGCCCGACGCGGGGCCTCGGCTCGACCGGATGCGGCACTTGATAACGACTCCAGAAGCGCGGACAAATGTCAGGGCTTTGAACTGTATGGCGACCATGGCCCCGCGCCGCCGGCCATGCAAGGCATGGCCGCACGTTCGCGCGCGCAGCCCTCGAGGCGTCGCCTAGAGCGGCTGATATGTTAGGTTCCCGCAAACCGCCGGCGTTCAACGGCGGCGCGGTTCGAGGAGAACGTCCCGTCATGACCGGCATCGCGCTGCCCGCCCCCGACCCCGCGATTCTGGCGCGGCGCGACCAGATCATCGCGGGCCTCAAGGCGCTGGTCCCGGGCGAGGGCGTCATCACGTCCGAGGAGGAGCGGCGCGCGTTCGAGACCGACGCGCTGACAGCCTATCGCCGCATGCCGCTCGCCGTCGTGCTGCCCTCGACGACCGAGCAGACCGCGGCCGTGCTCGCCTTCCTCGAAGCTGAGGGCGTGCCGGTGATTCCCCGCGGGGCCGGCACCTCGCTCGCCGGCGGCGCCCTGCCGCAGGAGGACGCCGTGGTGCTCGGCGTCGCCAAGATGTCGAAGGTGCTCGACGTCGACCTCGCGAACCGAACCGTGCGCGTGCAGACCGGCGTGACCAACCTCGGGGTCTCGGCCGCGATCGCGCATGAGGGCTTCTTCTACGCGCCGGACCCGTCCTCGCAGCTCGCCTGCACCATCGCCGGCAACATCGCCATGAACTCCGGCGGCGCGCACTGCCTCAAGTACGGCGTCACCACCAACAACCTGCTGGGCGTCACCTTCGTCACGCTCAAGGGCGAGGTGATCGAGATCGGCGGCGACGCGCTCGACGCTCCGGGCCTCGACATGCTCGGCCTGATCTGCGGCTCGGAAGGCCAGTTCGGCGTCGTCACCGAGGCGACGCTGCGCATCCTGCCCATGGCGGAAGGCGCGCGGCCGATCCTGTTCGGCTTCGCCTCCCCCGAGGCCGCCGGCGCCTGCGTCGCGGCGGTGCTCGGCGCCGGCATCGTGCCGGTGGCGATCGAGTACATGGACAAGCTCGCGATCGACATCTGCGAGGATTTCGCCAAGGCCGGCTATCCGCGCGACGTCGGCGCCATGCTGATCGTCGAGGTCGAGGGCTCCGCGGACGAGATCGACGAGCAACTCGCCCGCATCGGCGCGATCGCCGGCGACCATGGCGCGACCTACGCCCGCCAGGCGCGGACGCCGGCCGAGGCCGCCGCCATCTGGAAGGGCCGCAAATCCGCCTTCGGCGCCATGGGCCGGGTGTCCGACTACATCTGCATGGACGGCACCATCCCCACAGGCACGCTGCCGCAGGTGCTGACGCGCATCACCGAAATCTGCGACAACGCCGGCCTCAAGGTCGCCAACATCTTCCACGCCGGCGACGGCAACCTGCATCCGCTGGTGCTCTACGACATGAACGATCCGGTCTCGCTCGCGAAGGCGGAGAAAGCCGGCGAGGACATCCTGCTCGCCTGCGTCGAGGTCGGCGGCTGCCTGACCGGCGAGCACGGCGTCGGCATCGAGAAGCGCGACCTGATGACCGCCCAGTTCACCCGCATCGAACTCGAGCAACAGATGCGGGTGAAATCCGCCTTCGACCCGAACTGGCTGCTGAACCCCGCCAAGGTGTTCCCGCTCGACGACCGTCTGCCGAAGGTCGCGGCGTGACCGACACGATCTCTCCCTTCGACGAGGCCGGGATCGAGGCGACGATCCGGGAGGCCGCGGACGCGCGGACGCCGATCCTCATCCGCGGCGCCGGCAGCCGCGCCGGGCTCGGCCGGCCGGCGCAAGCCGGCAGGACCCTCTCGACCGAGCGGCTGACCGGCGTCACCCTGCTGGAGCCGTCGGAGCTGGTGGTCTCGGCCAGGGCCGGCACGCCGGTCGCCGAGGTCGAGGCGGAGCTCGCCCGCGTCGGACAGCGCTTCGCCTTCGAGCCGTTCGACCACCGCCCGCTCTATGGCGGCGAAGCGGAGCCGACCATCGGCGGGCTGGTCGCGACCAACGCCTCGGGGCCGCGGCGCATCTACGCTGGCGCCGTGCGCGACGCCCTGATCGGCGTGCGGCTGACGACGGGGCGCGCGGAGACGATCCGCTCCGGCGGGCGCGTGATGAAGAACGTCACCGGCTATGATCTGGTGAAGCTCGCCTGCGGATCGCACGGCGCGCTCGGCGTGATCACGGAGGCGACCTTCAAGACGCTGCCGGCGGCCGAGACCGAGACCACGCTCGTGATCGAGGGGCTCGACGACGTCCATGGCGTCGCGGCGCTCTGCGCCGGCATGGGCACGCCGTTCGAGGTCACCGGCGCCGCCCACATCCCGGGACAGGGCGGCCAGCCGGCGCGCACCTGCCTCCGGCTCGAGAACTTCGAGAGCCAGGTGCGCTACCGCGCCGGCGAGCTCGCCGCCCGCCTCATGGGCTTCGGCGCGGCCGACCGGCTCGACGCCGACGCCTCGCGGGCGCTGTGGCGCGACGTGCGCGACGCGCAGCCCTTCCTCGGCTCTCCCGACCGCGCGCTGTGGCGCATCTCGACCGCGCCGACCCGCGCGCCGGGGCTGGTCGCGCGGCTCGGCGCCCTCGTCGAGGCGCATCTCTACGACTGGAGCGGCGGGCTGATCTGGGTCGCGACCTCCGCCGAGGGCGACGCCGGCGCGGCGATGCTGCGGCCGATCGTGCGCGACGCGCGCGGCCACGCCACTCTCGTGCGCGCGCCGGACGCGGTCCGCGCCGCGGTCGACGTCTTCGAACCGGAGGCGCCGGCGCTCGCCCGCCTGACGGCGGAGATCGTCCAGGCGTTCGATCCGGCCGGCGTGCTCAATCCGGGGCGCATGCATGTCCGCTGACAACGGCATCGTGCTCACGCGTCCCGCGATCAGCGCCGGGCGCGCCGCGCTCAGCCTCGCGCTCGTCGCCGGCTTCGCCGCGATCCTCTACGCCATGGGCCGGCCGCTGATCTGCCCCTGCGGCGAGATCAAGCTGTGGCACGGGGCGGCGAACGACAGCGGCACGTCGCAGCACATCGCCGACTGGTACTCGCTCAGCCACATCATCCACGGCTTCATCTTCTATGGCGCGGCGGTCCTGATCGGCCGCCTGCGGGGCCGCCCGCTCGCGATCGCGACCGCGCTGATCGGCGCCATCGCGGTCGAAGGCGCCTGGGAGCTGCTGGAGAATTCGCCGATCATCATCGACCGCTACCGCGCGGCGACCGTCTCCGACGCCTTCGCCGGCGACAGCGTGTTGAACTCCGTCGCCGACATCGGCTTCATGATTCTCGGCTTCACCGTGGCGCGCCTGTCGCCCACCTGGACGATCGTCGCCGCGGCGATCGTGATGGAGCTCGTCGCGCTCTACGTCATCCGCGACAACCTCACCCTGAACGTCATCATGATCCTGCACCCGCTCGACGTCATCCGGGACTGGCAGGCGATGCGCGGCGCCTGAGACCCGACATGCAGACCACATTCGCCCCCGAGCGCCTCGAGGCCGATCCGCAGCTCGCATCTTCCGAGAAGATCCTGCGCACCTGCGTGCATTGCGGCTTCTGCACCGCGACCTGCCCGACCTATGTGCTGCTGGGCGACGAACTCGATTCCCCACGCGGCCGCATCTACCTGATCAAGGACATGCTGGAGCAGGACAGGCCCGCGACGACCGAGGTCGTGCGCCATGTGGACCGCTGCCTGTCGTGTCTGTCCTGCATGACGACCTGTCCCTCCGGCGTGCATTACATGCACTTGGTCGACCACGCCCGCGCGCACATCGAGAAGACCTACCGCCGGCCGCCGCTCGACCGGCTGATGCGCGCGACGCTCGCCTTCGTGCTGCCGCATCCCGGCCGGTTCCGGCTGGCGCTGACCGCCGCGCGGCTGGCGCGCCCGTTCGCCGGCCTGCTTGCGAAGCTGCCGGGCGGGCCGCGGATCGCCGCCATGCTGGCGCTCGCTCCGGCCGCCCTGCCCGCAGCCTCCGCCAACGACGGCGCCCGCACGTTCAAGGCGGCGGGCGAGCGCAAGGCCCGCGTCGCGCTGCTGCAGGGCTGCGCCCAGAAGGTGCTGGAGCCTTCGATCAACGACGCGACCATCCGGCTGCTGACCCGCTTCGGCGTCGAGGTGGTCCACGCCGCCGGCGAAGGCTGCTGCGGCTCGCTCGTCCACCACATGGGCCGCGAGGAGGAAAGCCTCGCGGGAGCCCGCCGCAACGTCGACGCCTGGACGCGCGTGATCGAGGACGGCGGACTCGACGCCATCGTGGTGACGACGTCGGGCTGCGGCACGACGATCAAGGACTACGGCTTCATGCTGCGCGACGACCCGGCCTATGCGGCCAAAGCCGCGCGCGTCTCCGCGCTCGCCAAGGACGTCTCCGAGGTGCTGGCGACGCTGCCGCTGAAGCCCGCGCGCCCGACCGGCCAGACCGTCGCCTACCACGCCGCCTGCTCGATCCAGCACGGCCAGCAGATCCGGGAGGAGCCGAAGGCCGCCCTCAAGGCGGTCGGCTTCCAGGTCAAGGAGCCGGCGGAGGGACACCTCTGCTGCGGCTCGGCCGGAACCTACAACATCCTCCAGCCCGAGATCGCGACGCGGCTGCGCGACCGCAAGGTCGCGAACATCGAGCGCGTCGGCGGCGAGGTCGTCGCGGCCGGCAACATCGGCTGCCTGACGCAGATCCGCTCAGGGACGGCGCTTCCCGCCGTCCACACCGTCGAGCTGGTGGACTGGGCGACCGGCGGCCCCCTGCCCGCGGCCCTCGAAGGCCACGGCTTCGAGGGCATGGCCGACGCGGCGGAATAGCGCCTTATCCCTCGTCAGGGCGGCGACCGGCGGAGCCGGCGAACCTATCCCCGACCGTCTCATCCCGACCATCCCCCCCCCGGCGTCGGAGAGGGACGGTTGGTTCGCCGAACCATGCGCCGCGTTTCCCTGTCAACGGACGTCGTCCGACCACCGGACAAGCCTGCGACCCCCGAGACGCGTCTGCTCCGGCCGCTGCTCCGCCAGGATCACGTTCCCGTGATTTTACATACATACACGTATGCACGTTAATTGCCGCAGGCGGCGCGGGATCATCCATGCGGAAGACGAAGGCGGAGGCGGAGAAGACCCGGGACCTGATCCTGGACGCGGCCGAGATGTCGTTCTTCGAGAACGGCGTCGCCCGCTCCTCGCTCGACGACATCGCCCGCGCGGCCGGGGTCACGCGCGGCGCCGTCTACTGGCATTTCGAGAACAAGGTCGACCTGTTCATGGCGGTGCAGGAGCGCGCGTCGCTGCCGGAGGAGGAGTTGTGCGCCCGCTTCGCCCTGCAGCCCGACCGCGATCCTCTGCCGAGCATCGGCGACACCGTGTGCGAGCTGTTCCGCACCATCGCCGCCGACGAACGGCAGACGCGGGTGATGGCGATCCTGCTGCTGCGCTGCGAGTACACCGACGACATGGTGGACGTCATCCGCCGCCAGCACGAGGCGAAGTGCAGCCTGGACGCCCGGATCGCCGAGCTGTTCCAGACCGCCCGCGACCGCGGACAGCTCAACCGCGCCTTTACGCCCGAACTCGCGCAGGGCGCGTTCCGCGCGCTCGTGTTCGGTCTGATGCGGCGGTGGCTGGAGCTGCCGGAGGAAATGGACCTGACGACGCGCGGCTGCGCCATCGTGCAGGCTTTCGTCGCGGCGCTTTCGAGCGACCCCGCGCCGGCGTGACTTCGATTACGCGCGGCGACCCGATCCGCCGCGCGCCCACTCCGTCGACCTTCAGGCTCCGAACCGCCTGAAGGCCGCCGGGGGAAAGAGCTGCGGGCGACGGCGTCAGCGTCCCCCCAAGCGTCGCCCGCAGCTCGACCCTTTTGGAACGCCCGCCCGAACCGGGCGTTCCGCCCGTCGCACCCCCGTCATCCGGATCAGGCAAGAGGCCTGCGCGGCGCAAGCCGAGGCGGTCGCGCCGAACCGGCGCGGCCGCCTCACCCAGACCTTCGCCCCTTTCCGTCACGGGACCATATGCCGCCGGCTATCCGTCGCGCCCGGAGGCGCGCCTCCGCGCGTCGAGGCGCCGGCGGACCGTCGCGCGCAGGCTTTTCCGGCAGCGTCGGCGCCCTTCCTCCCTCGCCCTGCGAAACCCTCCGCCCGCGAATCTCAAAGCCCGCAAAACAAATGCGGCACCACTCTATTACTACAGTTTGAACAAACTATTGCTTTGATATCGCTATCAGCGCAAAGCGATATCGCTACCATTAGTCTGATCACGAATTCGTGATGTTGAATAAACTCTGTATTTATCGACGCATACCTCCTTTCTGTTGCAGTGCAACATTTTGCTATCGCTATCTCAATTGCTCGCCACATATGCGTTATTAAAGTGACGAAGCATTCGCCTTCGCATGTTCTGTGTGGATGCACGCAAATTGCCATTAAAATTTTGCGCAACTTCATAATCGAAGCGGCGAAGGGACGGTTTTGCGTTTTCTGAAGGCTTGAATTCACCGACATCAACGACCTACGGCTTTTTGGAGCGACCGAAATGGCGGAATACGACGCATATACTACTGTGAACGTCGGCGGCCTGCTCACGCTGGGCCTGAACACGGCCTCCGATTTCGAGGTCACGGATGTCGGCACGCCGCCGGACAACCCCGGAATCCTCGGCGACGTCACCCCCGACACCTTCACCGCGCCGACCGGACTGTTCGGAGCGAACGTCACCTACACCTACGCCGGCGTGGTCTATGACGGCGACGGCAGCCCGGTAGGTTTCGTAGGAACGACCGGGCCTTTGGGCAGCCTCGTCTACACGACGTTCGTTCCCGCCGGGACCGATCCGAGCTTGCTGACGCTCACCCTGCTCGACGACGACACCACCGTTCCGGAATCGCAGTGGAACATCGACGACGCGGCGCCGGTCTGCTTCCTCTCCGGCACGCTGATCCAGACTCCGGACGGCCCGGTCGCCGTTGAGAAGCTGGTGATCGGCCAGCTTGTGACGACGTCTGACGGCCGCGCCGTCCCCGTGAAGTGGATGGGCCGCCAGACGCTGTCGTCCGTGTTCGGCATGCCGGAGGGCCGGCGTCCGGTGCGCATCCTCGCCGGGGCGCTGGGCGACGGCCTGCCGCGGCGCGACCTCCGCGTGACGGCCGACCACGCCCTGGTGCTCGACGGCGCGCTCGTCGCCGCCGGCGCGCTCGTGAACGGCGACACGATCCTGCGCATGACGGACGCCGAGCTCGGGCGCTTCTTCACGGTGCACCACATCGAGACCGAGAACCACGAGATCGTGCTCGCGGAAGGCTCCGCCGCCGAGACCTTCGTCGACAACGTCACGCGCAAGCGCTTCGACAACTACGACGAGTTCCTGGCGCTGTACGGCTCGCAGCCGGATCCGATCCCGGAGTCCAGCATGCCGCGCGCGATGAGCGCCCGGCAGACGCCGCTCTCAGTCCGCGCCCGCATCGCGGAGGCCGCACGCGCCCTGCGGCCGGCCGCAGCCGCCTGAGACAGCCTGCGCGGGCGGGGAGGCTCCCAGCCCCTCCGCCCGCGCGAGCGACTGGCCGCCGTTAGGCCAGACAAACCCTCCCTCTCGTCTTCCGCATTCGACCGATTCCTGTTCGACATCGGGGAGCCCCCAGTTGAGCGCATTGGCCCAGCGTGACGAGACGTGGCTCTTCAACGAATGCGCCAAAAAGCCGGCTAATGTCGCGGCCCGGGCGCAGCTGGCGCGGCTGCTGATCAAGCAATCCCGTCACGACGACGCGCTCGATGTGCTGCGCGACGGCCTGAAGGTGGCGAGGTCGCCCGACCTGCTGCTCGAACTCGCCATCTGCCAGACCCGGACGAAGGACTTCGCAGCCGCCGCCGCGACCCTGCGCGACGCCGAGCGCCTGGCGCCCGGCCATTCCCGCCTCCCCATTCTCAAGGGAGAGCTCGCGGACGCCGCCGGCGATCTGCGCGAGGCGGAAGCGATCTTCGCCGCGGACTCCGCCGCCTATCCCGGCGATCCGACGCGGACGCTGCGCTGGGCGAAGGCGCTGATCAAGCTCGGCCGGCAGCGCGAGGCGATCGACGCGCTCGACGCCGGCCTGAGCTTCTCGCCCGAAGCCGTAGGGCTGCTGGTCGAGCGCGCGGCGCTGCTGCGGCAGGACGGCCGCTTCGAAGCGGCCCGCGGCGACATCGAAACCTTGAGCCGGGTTTCTCCGGGCCATTTCCGCATTCCGATCCTGACCGGCGAACTCGCGGAGGCGACGGGGCAGTTCGTCGAGGCCGAGGCGGTCTATGCGCGTGACGTCGAGGCGCATCCCGCGGACCCCACCCGGCGCATGCGCTGGATTCGGGTGCTGGGCCGGCTGTCGCGGCCGGATCAGGCCATCGCCGTGCTGTCCGACGGGCTCGAACTCAACCCGGACGCGGTCGGGCTGCTGATCGAGCGGGCCGCGCTTCTGAAAAGCGTCGGTCGGATCGACGACGCGCAGGCCGACGTCGACGCCGTCATGCGCCTTCAGCCCGGGCACAGCCGCCTGCCGGCGTTGCGGGCCGGGCTCGCGGAGGCGGCGTTGGATTACGCCGCCGCCGAAGCGATCTACGCTCGCGACGCGCGCGAGCATCCCGGCGATTCCGCGCGTCGCATCCGCTGGTCGAGGGCGCTTGGCAGGCTGGGTCGCCGCCGTGAGGCGCTCGCCTGCCTTACGGTCGATCCCCAGACGGACACGTTCGAGCTCGCGGTCGAACGCGCCATCCAGTTCCGGGTCGCCGGCTTCTGGGGCAAGGCCCGCGAAGAGCTCGCCGCGCTCGAAGCCCGACGGCCGGGCGACCGACGGCTCGTCACGCTGCGCGCCGACCTCGCCAGCGCCATGAACGATCCCGCCGAGGCGGAGCGCCTCTACGCCGCAAGCGCGGCCGAGAACCCGCTCGACCCCGGCGCCCAGATCCGCTGGGCGCGCGCCCTTGGCAGGCAGGGCCGCGACGCCGAGGCGGCGGAGGTTCTGGCCGCCGCGCTGGAGCGTCGGCCAGACGCCGAGGAGCTGCTGATCGAGCAGTGCGAAGCGCTGCTTTCCGGCGACGACGCCGTCGCGGCCGCGCGGGCGATCGACCGGCTTGAGGCGGCCCACCCCTACACCAGCAAGCTTGCCGGCATGCGCGCCCGGCAGGCGACGCTTTCGGGCGACCTCGACGGCGCGAGCGAGGCCTTCCGCCGCGACGCCGAGCGGTTTCCCGACGATCCGTCACGGCGGCTCCGCTGGCTTCGCAGCCTGCGCAACGCCGGGAAGATCGAGACGGCGATCGACGTTCTCCGCGCCATCCCCTCACGCTCCGTCGCGGACGAGCAGCTTCTGGTCGAATGCCTGCTGGACTGCGGCCGTTGGGCCGAGGCCGAGCAGGTTCTCGAAGTGTGGCCGCCCGGCGGCCGCCAGAGCGACGCGGTCCGGCTGCGGTTCGAGATGACCCTGGCCTTCCTGCGGCAGGATTATCCCCTCGCGATGCGGCTCGCGCGCGCGGCGCTGGAGACGGCGCCCAACGACGCCAAGAGCGCGGCCTGGCTCGCGCTCGCCGCCGCCAACATGTTCGACGACGCGCTGGCGTGGGAGACCCTGCTGCTCGTCCCGTCGAACCCGGCCGGCGGCGCGCCGCGGCTCGACGGACACCGCTTCCGCCATCTGTTCGGGCAGATCGTCAACGAACTGCGGCTCAATCCGGAGGACACCCGCGCGCTCGCCGCCGCCCTGCGGGAAGGCGACGAAGCGCTGCTCCGCGCCGCCGCCGGGCGCGCGGCCGCCGACGCCTCCGGCCTCGGGCCCGCCGTCGGCCTCCTGCTCGCGCTCTCGCGCACCGGAAGGCTCGCGCGGGCGCGCCGCTGCTCCTCCGGGACAAGCCGCATCCCGCGGACGCTGCACCAGTACTGGGACCGGGACCCCCCGCCGGAAATCCGCTACCTGATGGACCGCGCCGCCTCGGTCAATCGCGACCTCGAGTACAAAAGCTGGGACGACCAGTCCGCGCGCGCCTTTCTCGGGACGCTTTCGAACCCTGAGCCGTTGAAGGCCTATTCGGTCGCACGGCACGCCGCCATGCGCGCCGACATCCTGCGCCTCGCGCTGCTCAGCTCGGAGGGCGGCGTCTATCTCGACGCCGACGACTATTGCGCCGCCCCGTTGTCGACGTTGATCGAAGGCGCCGACGGCCTTGTCAGCTACCAGGAGTTCCTCGGCACGGTCGGCAACAACTTCGTCGCCGCGTCGCCGGGCCACCCGGTCGTGACGCAGGCGCTCGAGGAGGCGACCGCGGCGACGCTGCAGGGCGCCGGCGAGTCGCTCTGGCTCGCGACCGGACCTGGCCTGCTGACCCGACACGTGGCGAGCCACATCGCCCGGCGCGCCGACGGCGACTTCGCGGCCGACGTCCGCATCTGGGATCTCCCGGCGTTCCGGCGCGTCGTCTACGCCGCCCGGTCGGCGCGCTACAAGCGCGCCGGCAAGCACTGGGCCGCGACCTACTAGCAGCAGTTCCTTCCGACTTCCCGCATCGACGACAGAGGCAGGAGACGACAGTGCAGGACAAGAGAGCCGACTACACGCAAACGAATCGGTCGCCCGCTCCCACGATCCAGCCGGACCGGAGCGAACGCTTCCAGCTGGTGCAGCTCGTGGCGGGACGGGAGACGTCCTGGGCCGTGATCAGCCGCCGCTCCGGCGCGATCGTCGAGTTCGACGACCGCCTGCTCATGCGCATGAGCCACAAGGACGCCCAGATGCAGATGCTCTGGATGGAGATCCGGCCGCCGCTGCCCTGCGAGACGCCCCGCGCCGTCCGCTCCGCGCGTCCGCGGTGACGGCGCGCCACAAGCGAGCAGGCCTCTCGATCGGCTTGAGCGCCGTCCTGACATCTGCTGACTGAATAGGTGGTAATGCGGATTTTCTTTCCTTTATTAAGGCGCACGCTCCCTTGTCAAAAATAGAGGGAGGCGACCATGCGTATTATGCTTTCATTTTTGTGCGCGACTGCAGCATTCCTACTCTCGGCGAATTCGATCGCCCTGTCCGCCGAACGCGACCGGCCGGTCAACAAAGGCGCCTTAGGAACGGAGACGTCTAAGCCTCGGTCCTCGGAGATCGCGGCGATATCGGCCC
Organism: Methylopila henanensis; assembly: GCF_042681025.1. Classification (NCBI taxonomy): domain Bacteria; kingdom Pseudomonadati; phylum Pseudomonadota; class Alphaproteobacteria; order Hyphomicrobiales; family Methylopilaceae; genus Methylopila; species Methylopila henanensis. The sequence continues at coordinate 83,088 of NZ_JBHUER010000005.1, read as the reverse complement.
CTCAGCCCAATCCGACTGAGCTGGTCTACACGCCGATCACACCATGCCGCGCGTTCTCGAACGCCGCCACTATGACGGCGACTCAGACCAAGTCTTACCAGATCGCGGGGGCGAGCGATTTCAGCACGCAAGGAGGCCCCGCCGTCGGATGCGGCATCCCCGCTTCGGCCAAGGCTGTGGCGATCAACCTCACCGCAAACGGACCGACGGGCACCGGCTTCCTCCGGGCGTTCGCCTCCGACACGCCGCGGCCGGCCACGGCGGTCCTCAACTACCGATCCGGAGCCAGCATCACCGGCGCCGCGACCGTGGCGCTCGGCGCCACCGGCCAGTTGTCAATCTATGCGAGCGCAGCCACCAAGGTTGTCGGCGACGTCACCGGCTACTATGCGCCGCAAATTCAGGTGTACATGAATTACGATGGCACCGCCTACGCCGGAACCACCCGTATTCTCGCCACCTCCAAAATCGCAACAGGAAGCTACAAGATCGACGTCGACCGCAATCTTCAGCTCTGTTCAGTTCACGTCAATATTGATGGCGGCTACTACTATGCATCGGCGTATCCTTCGGGATCGAGCGTCTATGTCTCGACATGGTCGTTGTCCGGCGGAACGGCGACGCCGGTCGACCTCTACCACAATGTCTCGGTCCATTGCTGACGACCCGGCGCCAAACCGTGAACCAGCTATAGCGGCGACGCGGACGAAGCGGCCCGGCCTTCGCTTCGTCTCCGGAGTCCGAACCATGACGCGCCGGGCGGGGCCTCAGGCGCCCAGCCCGACCGTCCCTGTCGTCGCCGACCGCGCCGCCGCGATCGGGTCTTGCGCCTGCGACGGCGGGGCGGCGCGCCCGCGCGGACCACGCAGCGCGTCGGCCACGAGCGCCACGGCGAACAGCAGCTGCAGCGGCTGACCGAGCGCCGCCAGTCCGCCCGCGAAGGCGCCCGCGCCCGCGAGCGACAGGATGCCCCCCGCCCCCGCGCCGCCGCAGCAGCCGAGCAGCGCGGTGTGGGCGCCGATGATCGAGGCCAGCACGCCGCCGCCGCCGACGCCCGCGGCGGTCGGCCGGGCGCAGGCCGTCCGCCGACTGCGGTTGAACGCGAAGGCCGCGCCGAGGGCCATCGCCAGCATGACGGCCCCGACCGTGACCTCGTACATGGCCGCGATCAGCTCCCCGCTGGTGACGTTGAGGCTGAGCGCCGGCGCCCGCCAGAGCGCGCCGAGGTCGCCGCCGGCGGCCGCGACCGAGAGCGCCTCGGTCGGCAGATATCCCGACGGCGCGAACATCCCGAAGGTCTTGAACGCCAGCGCTGCGTAGACGAGGTAGGGCAGCGCAAGCGCCGCGAAGGCGACGACGACTCCAGCAGCGACATGCCGCATGATCAGCTTCCTCCGCGATGAGGGAGCGCCGCCGCCTGACCGGCGGCGGCCCTCCGGATCAGACCTTCTCCTGGGTGAAGTCGACCCGCGGCGGGAAGAACTGCACGATGTCCTTGGCGGGGATGGCGTGCAGCATCTCGATCTTGCCGTCCTGGACCTTGCTCATCTTGAAGTCGATGATCGCCTTGTGGTCCTGGGCGCGGATGGTCTTCGCGCCTTGGGGGTGGGCGAGCGATTCCTCGACGCTCATGCCTTCGAGCGCGAGGATGACCTCTGGCGTGTCCTTCTTGGTCTTCCAGCCGCTTTTCTCGACCGCCTCCTTGATGAAGAACACGGCCTCCCAGGTCGCCCAGTAGTGGCTGCCGGCGATGATGCGGCTCGAGCCCTCCTCCTGGCCGTTCACCGGGTCGACCTTCATCAGCTCACGAATCTTGCGATTGTATTCGGTGTCCTGGTGCTTGAGCTGGCGCGGCAGGTACTCGAGCAGATGCGCGCCTTCCGAGGCGCCGCCGAGGTCGGCCGGCGAGATCGCCTCATGGCCGCAGACGACAGAGTAGAGCTTCGTGCGCTTGTTCACGCCCATCGAGTTGGCCTGGGTGTAGAACGCCACCGACTGCGAGCCGAAGAACAGCGAGTACAGAACCTCGGTGTTGTCCGGGATCTTGGCGAGGTACGGCAGCATGTCCTTGGCGTCGAGCGGCACCGCGATCGGCGGGTTCACGGTCGCGCCAATGCTCTCCAGCACCTTCTTGTGCTCGTTGAAGTGGCTCCAGCCCCAGCCGTAGTCGGCGAAGACGAAAGTCCAGGTCTTTCCGAGCTGCTCGGCGGCCCATTTCGCGCCCGCCGCGGCCTGCGAATAGGTGTCGGAGCCGGTGCGGAAGACGTAGCGGTTGCCGGCCGAGCCGGTCATCTCCTCGGCCATGCCGTTCGGGATGTAGAGCGTCTTCAGCTCCTTCGCGATCGGGCAGGTGGCGAGGTTCACGCCCGACTGCACCGCGCCGATCACGAAATCGGCCTTGGAGCGCTGCACCAGCGAGCGGAACTTGCGGGCGCCGCTGGGCGGATTGCTCTCGGAGTCCTCGACCACATACTTGATCTCGCGCCCGGCGATCCCGCCATTGGCGTTGATGTGGTCCACCGCGGCCTTGGCCGACTTGTCGAGCCAGTAGCCCCAGGAGGAGATGCCGCCCGTGAGGTCAGCCTGATGGCCGATGACGATCGGGTCCGAGCTCGAGGCGGCGGACGCGATCCCGCTCATCAGGTGGAGCGTCGGAACCGACGCGCCGCCGGCGAGCGCGAGCTGGAGAAAACTGCGACGCGACGTGGTCATGGCTTGTGTCCTTCGTCTCCGGAAACCGCTCTCAGCGCAGGGCCACGCCGAGATAGCGATGCACGATGTCCTGATCGTTCTTCAGGGCCTCCGCCGGCCCCTCGAAGCAGATCTCGCCCTTCTCCATGATGTAGATGCGATCGCAAATCTCGATCGCGCTCTTGATGTTCTGCTCCACGAGAAGGATGGAGATGCCGCTCTTGTTGATGTCTTTGATCTGACGGCGGATTTGGGCGACGAGCTTCGGCATGATGCCTTCCGTCGGCTCGTCGAAGAGGATCATCTTCGGGTTCATCACCAGGCAGCGGGCGATGGCGAGCTGCTGCTGCTCGCCTCCCGACAGCGTTCCAGCGAGCTGCGTCAGGCGCTCCTTCAGGCGCGGGAAGCGCTCGAAGATGTCGCCGAGCTCGGTGACGCTCGGATCCTTGGCGAGGCCGAGGCAGAGGTTCTCGTAGACCGTCAGCTTCGGAAACAGCCGCCGCCCCTGCGGGACGATGCCGAGACCGAGCGGCGCGACCTTGAACGGCTCCACGCCGTCGAGCGGCTTGCCGTCGAAGGTGACGGAGCCCGTCGCCGAGGGCATCAGCCGCATGATCGCGCGCATCGTCGTGGTCTTGCCGACGCCGTTGCGGCCGAGAAGCCCGACGGCCTCGCCGGGCTTCACATGGAGGTTCACCCCCCGCAACACGTGGCTCTTGCCGTAATGGGCGTGGAGGCCCTCAACCTTCAGCATCTTCGTCCTCCGGCACGCCCAGATAGACGTCCTGCACGCGCGGGTCGGCCGCGATCTCGGCCGGCGTGCCCTGGCGCAGAACCGCGCCCTGGTTCATCACGGTGATCGTGTCGGCGATGTCGAAGACGACTTCCATGTCGTGCTCGATCAGCACCACGTCGACGGTCTTCGACAGCTCCCGCACGGTCGCGACCGTGCGGTCGGTCTCCTCCGGGCTCATGCCGGCGACCGGCTCGTCCAGCAGCAGCAGGCGCGGCTCGGTCGCGAGCGCGATCGCGATCTCCAGCAGGGCCTGATCGCCATAGGACAGGTTGCCGGCGAGCGCGTCGCGGTGCCGGGCGACGCCCGCGCGCTCCATGACCTCGTCGACCTTCCGCGCGGTGGCGGCGTAGCTGTGGGCGGGGCGGAAAGGATTGAGGAAGCGGGACCGGCTCTGCGCCGCGATCCAGACGTTCTCGTAGACCGAAAGCCCGTTGAAGACGCTCTTGACCTGCAGCGTGCGCGCCATGCCGAGCCGGCTGATCCGGTGGGTCGGCAGGCCCGCGATGTCGTGGCCGAGGAACCGGACCGAGCCCTTGTCCGCCCGGAGGAAGCCCGAGATCAGGTTGAAGAAGGTGGTCTTGCCCGCGCCGTTCGGGCCGATGATCGCGTGCAGTTCGCCGCCGGGCAGCACGAGGTCGACGCCGTTGACCGCGACGAGGCCCCCGAAGGACTTGGTCAGGCCGGAGATTTCCATCACAGGGGGCATCGGCCTCACTCGCTCTGCGCAGGGGCGGAAGAGGGCCGGCGGAGCCGCCGCGCGGCGCTCTCCATCAGCCCGGCGAAGCCGCGGGGGGCGAAGGTGACCATCAGGATGACGATCACGCCGAGCGCCATCAGATAGTGTTCCCAGATCGACGAAATCTCTTCGCGCAGCACGATCAGCGCGGCGGTCCCGAGCAGGGGCCCGAACAGGGTCCCGGCGCCGCCGACGATGGTCCAGATCACGCCCTCGCCGGACACGGTCCAGTACATGTACTGAGCGGAGGCGTAGCGGGAGAACAGGGCGAACAGCGCGCCGCCCATCCCGGCGAGGAAGCCGGCCATGACGAAGGCGGCGTAGCGCAGCCAGAAGGCGTCGAGCCCGATCAGCCCCGCCCGGCCGGCGTTCTCGCGCACCGCCTTCAGGCCGTAGCCGAAGGGGCTGCGGAGCACGACCCACATCGCGAGGTAGCACAGGCCCACGAAGAACAGGATGAACAGGTACTGGACCGTCGAGTCGAACAGATCGAGCTCGAGGCCGCCCATGGCGAAGAACGGCGGCAGGCTGAGCGACAGGCCGTCGTCGCCGCCGGTCAGGTCCTTGGCGCCGATCGTCAGCAGATAGAGGATCAGACCGAAGACGATCGTGATGATGCTGAAGTAGTGCCAGGTGAGGCGGACCGCGAACACGCCCGCCACCGCCGCCATCGCCGTCGCAGCGACCACCCCGAGGCTCATCGAGCCCCAGAAGCCGAGCCCGAAATGCTGCAGGCCGAAGGCGACGCCATAGGCCCCGACGCCGAAATAGAGCGCCTGGCCGAACGACAGCAGGCCGCCATAGCCGTAGAGCAGGTTCACGCTGGCGGCGAACAGGCTCCAGATCAGGATCTCGGCGGCGATGTCGACCCAGTAGTCCTCGACCATCAGCGGCAGCCAGAACGGCACGGCGGCGGTCGCGAGCAGGACGAGCGCGAGCAGCGCGATCCTGCGGGCGGAGAGACGGTCCGAACTCATCGTAGGGCCCTGTTGCGTATCATGCGGACGGCGCCGCCCCACAGCCCTTCGGGCATGAAGCGGACGAGCACGAGCAGCAGAACCCCGACCAGGATCATGAACTGCTCGAAGAAACGGGAAAGATGTTCCGCCGCGAGATAGTAGACGGCGGCGCCCACGAACGGCCCGACCAGCGTCCCGAGCCCGCCGAGAGCGGCCATGACCATGGCGCGGGCGGAATAGGTCCAGTCGAAGAACTCGAGATTGCTGTAGCGGGACAGCATCAGGTAGAGCACGCCGGCGAACCCGGCGAAGCCCGCCGACGCCACGAACATCAGCCAGCGCAGCAGCCGCACGTCGTAGCCGAGCAGCGCGGCCTTGGCCTCGTTCTCGCGCACCGCCTTCATGGCGAGGCCGAAGGGCGAGCGGATCAGCAGCAGCGCCAGCAGGCAGGCCGCGAACACCAGGGCCGTGGTGGCGAGAAAGGCCGACATCTCGTCGGCGTAGTCGATCGTCGCCGCGCCGAGCGGCAGCGCCGGCGCCTCCGGCAGCGAGCGGGTGACGTAAGGGCCGGCGATCCAGCGCCAGTGGCCGGAGGCGAGCACGGTCGAGACCAGCACCGACAGGATGACGGTCACGATCAGCGTGTGGTGCTGCCGCACCCGGGTCGCGACGAAGCCGGTCGGCGCGGCGAAGGCGAGCGCGGCGGCGACGCCGGCCGCGACCGGCGCCCAGCCCGTCAGCCCGTAGCCGAAGACGGCGAGATTGTAGCCCCAGCAGCCTGCGCCGAAATAGAGCGCCTGCGCGAAGGAGAGCATGCCGCCGACGCCGAACACCAGCGAGACCGACAGCGCGAACACGCCCCAGACCAGGATCTCCGCCAGGAAGGTGCGCTGGAAGTCCTCGAGCCACACGCCGTAGGCGACGACCCCGAGGAAGGCCGCGGCGAGGCCGCCGAAGGCCCAGGCCGTGGAGGTGAACGGAGCCTGCGCCATCGCCGCTTCCCGCCCGCCGCTCAACGACGCGCCGGGGCGAAGATGCCGTTCGGCCGCACCAGCAGCACGACGCTCATGGCGACCAGCGACACGATGCGGGCGGTGGTGGGCTCGGCGACCGAGGTGATCAGCCCCTCCATGACCGCGAGCAGCACGGCGGCGGCGGCCGTGCCCGGCAGGTTGCCGAGGCCGCCGATGATCACCGCGATGAAGCAGAGCGGCAGCACGTCGAGGCCGAGCCGGAACTCGACCGAGGTGATCGGCGCCGCGACCACGCCGCCCAGCATGGCGAGGGCCGCGCCGATGCCGAAGGTGAACATGAAGATGCGGTCCGCCGGCACGCCCATGGCGATCGCCATCTCGCGGTCCTGCCGCACCGCCCGCATCCAGGTGCCGAGCTTGGTGCGCTTGAGGAACAGGAAGAAGCCGGCGATGGCGAGCGCGGCGATCAGCGCCGCCAGCAGGCGATAGGCCTCGTACTGGAAGCCGAAGATCTCGATCGTCACTCCGAGCGGGTCCATCAGCCGCTTGGGCGTGGTGCCGAAGGTGGCGCGCACGCCTTCCTGAAGGATGAGCGAGAGGCCGAAGGACGCCACGATCGACAGCGCCGGCGAATTCTCGACCGGGCGCATGATCCCGCGCTCGATCAGGCAGCCGGCGGCGAAGCCGATCAGCGGCACCAGCACGAAGGCGATCCAGAAGTTCCCGGTGACGTCGACCGTGGTCCACGCCAGCACCGCCCCGATCATGAACAGATCGCCATGGGCGACGTTGATGAAGTCCAGAAGACCGAAGATGATCGACAGCCCGAGCGCGATCAGAGCGATGATCAAGCCCCATGCGAGCCCGTTCAGCAGCAGAACGCCGATCAGATCGTACACGATGACTGCACCTCTCCGACGGAGCCTCAGGCTTGATCAGCCGATGCTCATCAAATGGGCAGAAAATTTTCTGCCTCTTGTTTCGTCAGGGGACCGGAAAAGCTCTCCCGGCACAACAGTCCAAAACGTCAATCGGCTGTGCATTTTTGCGCATGCGAAGGCGGCCCGAAGCAAAAAGGCCGCCGCGGAACGCGGCGGCCTTTCGGACGCGGACGTGGAGGAGCTTGGGCTTTCAGGCGTCGAGCGGCGGCGCCTCGACGACCTGCTCCGGCCCCTGGAAGGAGATCGGCCGGTTTGCGGTGCGGTCGAGCGTGAATCCGAACACGTCGAAGCGGTTGTAGTAGCCCACGAGGTCGTGGAGGCGCTTCGGCTCGACCGCGACCGCGGTGTCGATCTCCGCGGTCACGAGCCCCTCCTCCTGCGACAGCGTCTCGCTGATGACGACGCCGTTCGGGTCGAGGATTAGCGAGACCGAGGGCGCCGCCTCCTCGAGCGCCGCAAGCGCCTTCTGCCCCAGCGGTTCGAACGCCTTGCGCGCGCTTGCGTCGTAGAAGCCCGAGGACACGATGTTGAAGGCCTTCGCCTCGAAGGAATGGGCCCCGGCGCGGATGCGGATGGCCTGTTCCAGATCGTAATTGGCGTTGGAGCCGAGCGGCTTGGTGGGGAACACCGGCGGATAGGTCGAGATGTGGACCTGCTCGCCCTGCGCCATCAGCGAGAACCGGGCCAGCGGATTGGTGTTCTCGCCGCAGATCAGCATGCCGATTCGGCCGAGTTCCGTCTCGGAGACGCGCAGGCCCGAACCGTCGCCATGGGCCCAGACAAGCTTCTCGTAGAAGGTCGGCATCAGCTTGCGGTGGTGGTTCAGGATGGCGCCGTCGGGGCCGATCAGCACGTTCGAGTTCCACATGCACCCGACGCTCGCCGAGGTCCCCTCGGTGAAGCCGATCGAGACGTAGACGCCATTGTCCCGCGCGGCGGCGCGCAGGCGGGCCATCTCCGGGCCGTCGAGGCGGATCGCCTGGGCGGCGAGCTCGCAGAAGAAGCCGTTGCTGTCGGTCGGCGCGACGACCCCGGCCCAGAGCGGGAAGCCCGGCACGTAGCTTTCGGGGAAGGCGATCAGGGCCACGCCGTCTCGCGCGGCCTCGGCGATGACCGAGCAGGCCTTGTCGACGGACTTCGCCGTGTCGTGAAACACCGGAGCGAGGTGGGCCGCGGCCGCCTTGAACTTCGGATATGAGGTCATCTGCGCGAAAACTCCCGGTTCGCCGCCAAGCATCGCGCCGATGCTGCGGGGGCGCGGGCGCGCAGGAAACGCGGAAACGCTGCAAAGGCGTGTGCGGCGATCCCCGCCCCGGCGCGCGACAAGCCTGTCCCGCGCCGCTATCATCGGCGGCGATGACGCTCCGGCCCGGAGCCGCCACGGACGCCGCGCGTGTTCAACTGGAACGACCTCGTCTACTTCCTCGAACTCGCCCGCCGCGGTCGCCTGATGCCCGCCGCTCGCCGGCTCAAGGTCGACCACACCACCGTTAGCCGGCGCATCTTCGAGCTCGAAAAGAGCCTTTCGGTCAAGCTGTTCGACCGCAAGCCGAACGGCTTCCTGCTAACCGAGAAGGGCCACCAGCTGTTCGCGATCGCCGAGCGGATCGAGCAGGACACGCTCGCGATCAACGAGACGGTGAGCGCCGCGCCGAGCGCGCCGACCGGCCGCGTGCGCGTCGCGACCATGGAGGGCATCGGCGCGTTCTATCTGGCGGAACGTTTCGCGCAGCTCGCCATCGACGAGCCGGGGCTGCTGGTGGAGCTCGTCACCGAGCGCCACCTGATCAATCTCACCAAGCGGGAGGCCGACGTCTCCGTCTCGTTCGTGCCGCTCGCCGGCCAGCGTTTGACCGTGCGCAAGGTCGGAACGTTCCGCCTCGCGCTCTACGCCGCGCGCAGCTACATCGAGCGCCATGGCGCGCCGAAGACGCGCGCCGAGCTGAACGACCACGCCTTCGTGGATTTCGTCGAGGATCTGGTGGCGATCGGCCCGGTGCACTGGCTGGCCGACGTGCTGGAGCCGAGCACCGTCGCCTTCCGTTCGACCTCGCTGCACGGGCAGCAATATGCGGTGGCGGCCGGGGCCGGGATCGGCCTCCTGCCGCTGTTCTGCGCGAAGACCCGGACCGATCTGGTGCCGCTGCTCGTTGACGAGGTGGTGGTCAGCCGCGACGTCTATCTGAGCGTGCATGAAGATCTGGAATACACCGCGCGCGTGCGCGCCGTGACCAAGCGGGTCGCCGACATGTTCCGCCAGGACGAGGCGTATCTGAACAGCATCGAGAACGCGTGACGGGCGCAAGCGCCCTGGCCCGCGTCCAGGGACCTCCTGATCCCCGATCCGCCCTGAGAAGCGGTGTTGCGCGTGCGGCGGGACGGGCCGGCGGCCGAATCCCGCCATGATGAGTCAAGGAGCGCGCAAAACAGATGCGCCGTCCTCACAAGTATCTTCGCGCCAGGACCGTCCTGTTGCGCCCCTCGGCCTTCGCCTGATACAGGGCCGAATCGGCGGATTTCAGCAGATCTTCGACGGAATTTCTCTTATGCGGAGACGTCGCCGAGCCGATGCTGACCGTCGCCTGCACCTGAACATGGCTGTCGATGTGGATCACGTTCGTTTCGATCAGCGATCGGATGCGCTCGGCCACGGCGAGAGCCTCCCGCTTCGAACACTGGGGCAGGAAGACCGCGAACTCCTCGCCGCCCAGCCTGCCCACAATGTCCTGGCTTCGCACGGCTTCTTTTATCAGATCAGCGACAGTCGCCAGGACCTTGTCGCCCACCGGATGGCCATAGGTGTCGTTGATCGCCTTGAAATGATCGATATCCAGCATCAGCAGGCTTGCCGGCTTGGCGGGCCCGGGCTCTCCGCCCTGCAAGGCGGCTGACCTTTCGAAGAACGCGCGCCGGGTGAGCGCGCGGGTCAGATAATCCTCGGTGGCGACGCGCTCCAGTTCCCGCGCCAGACGTTCCCGCTCTTCCCCCAGAAGGTACGTTTCGTGCACGTCGGTGCTTGTGCCAAACCAGCGCGTGATCCGCCCGTGCTCATCGCGCATTGGGAGCGCCATGACGCGCAACCAACGGTACTCGCCGGAGCGGTGGCGGAAACGGTAATCGATGTCATAGGGAACGCCGGTGCGCCTCGCATAGTCCCAAGCCTCGGAGACCATCGGCCAGTGGTCGCTGTACACGAGCGTTTTCCAGGTATCTTCAGTGATGTCCTGTGGCTGAACTCCTGTAAACTCGCTCCATCGCGCAGAAAAATAGTCGTGGCGACCTTCCGCGTCACAGCTCCATACGATCTGCGGCAGCGTCTCGGTCAAGGTCTGGAACTGGAAACGGCTTTCGGCGAGCGCCGACGCCGTCTCCATTTGATCCGTGACGTCGATCACGACGCCGAGGAGCCGCGACACCGCGCCAGTCTCGTCACACACCGGCCGAGCCGACGTGATCACCCAGCGAAGGTGCGCGCCGTCGGCCACCACGCGATATCGGCAGCGGTAGACAGCCCGTGTTTCGATCGCCTTGTTCAAGGCGTCGCTTACGCGCTGCAGGTCTTCGGGATGGATCGCGGCCATGAAATGGCTGTCGGAGATGCCGGCCTCGCATGCCTCGGGCGAGAGGCCGTAAGTCCGCGCGACGTTGGCGTCGGCGATGGTCGTGCGACTCTGGACGTCGAGAGTCCAGATCCCGACCATCCCCGAACCTTCGAGCGCAAGGCGGAGGCGCTGTTCCGACTCGGTGAGCCTGCGTATCCGCTCGGTCAGGGCTTCGACTTCGGAAGCCGTCCCTGAGCTCGGCTCGTGGAGCTCGTCATTCATCCCTCGCCGCCTTTCAAGCCGCATGGCGGCTGTCCTTGCGGTTGAACCTGTTCCAAGGCCGCAGGATCAGGCTGCCGGCCGGCCGTAAAGTTTCGGTTTCATTTTACCTTGCCTCTATCGTAAAACGCGCCGAAACGTTACCGGAACAGGGCAAGCCGCGAACCTGCGACGCGCGGCTGGTCGGTGCGACCCTATGCGCCCGCCAAGAAAAACATTTACCTCCGCCTCCATTTTCTCTGTCTGATCTCGCAAGTTGTCGGAGGGCCATCCTCCAGAATTCCCCTCCATTCCTCTGCGAGCGTTCTCGTCAGTCCGAGCAGCAGGCGATTTTCATGCTCCACAACTTCGCCTGTGCTTTTCAGAAGCACGGCCCACGATGTGGGCCGCTGGGCGTTGAGCTGCACGACATAGAAGCGCATGGGCCAATCCCTTGGACGATCAACCGATGAACGCATGACACCCTGAATGCACCTCTGGTTGCATCGTCTCGAGAAATTTTCAACTAATTGATTAGGCGGAGAGAGTTGGCCAGCTCTCCTGCACGACGCAGCGGCGACCGAGAGGGACCTTCCGCGGCCCCTCGGGAGGCCCAGATATTCTCGGCGCCCCGGCTCTCGATCTCCGCGACCGCGGCGCGCGCGCGAGTTGCAGGCGTTCGCCGATCGTCGCGAGCGCGTCCTGCGCCGCGGCTGTGTCCTTCCCGCTCCGCTGGAGGTCGCGAACGACAAAACCCTGGCGCGTGCGCTCGCGTTCGAGATCGAGATCGTAGACAAGACATCGCGCGATCGCTCGGCGGCGATTGAAGGCGGTCATGGCGTCTTCCACGGCGCTTCCCCGCGGTTGCAGGCGAGAGCAGCGTGGTCTCTGTCGTTGGCGCCTTGTTACTGAATTTCCAGCGATAATTTCCACTATCTGGCCAGCGTGGATAGTTTGAGCCTTGAGCAAAAGTCCGTCTGATCTTTCCGATCATTCGATACTGTACGATTTCGTCCGTTGAACTATCACAGTCCGCATCTTACGTGCCGTCTATCGTCGACATCAGGCATTTTCGAGCGTCGACGGCTGAGAGACGCGAAACGCTCCCGCTCATAATCTTGCGGGAGAGCTCTATGAGCACGCTTCAGCAGTTTGTCACAGCGGCCGCGGTTATCGCCGGGACGAGTTCCGATGATCTCGGGCCAGCGTTGGCCACGCTCGACGCGTTCGTCGGCGGCTTTGAGGACGGAGCGCGCAGGAACGCGCTGACGTCCGCCAGGGAGGGCCTGGCGAGCATTCAGCTCGACGGCTCCACGAACGAGGCGCTGGTTCGCGAGATCGAATTCCGGATCTCGCGGTCGCCGCCGATGTCCTAGAGCGACCTCACCTGCACGACCCATTGGACCGGAGGCCACATGACGGAAGCTCCCTCGAAGAAGACGGTCAAGGACGACGCGAAGGGCGCCATGGCCCCCTCGCAAGGCGACAGCCGGAACAACGGCATGGACAGCGCCAACCCGACCGGGGACCGCGACGCCACGCGCAAGCCGGACGACCATTCCTCGCCGCGACGGCCGCAGACGACCCGCCCCGGCGCTCCCAAGGAAGGATCGACCTGAGCGTCAGCTCGTCCGCGTCACCGCGGGAAGCAGGTCCGGGGCTGAACGGAGCGTTTGAAAGCGCCCGATCTGTTTATTCGTTGTGCAACTTTCCCGACGAATGAGCGTTTTCTTCGCACATTCATTATGGAGGTTCGCATGGCTTGGGATCGCGTGGAAGGCAACTGGAAGCAGGTCAAAGGTACGATCAAGGAGAAGTGGGGCAAGCTCACCGATGACGACCTCGACGTCATCAATGGAAAGCGCGAGCAGCTCGAAGGCAAGATTCAGGAGCGCTACGGCGTCGAGAAAGCCAAGGCGAAAGCCGAAGTCGACACGTGGTTCTCCGACTACGACCGCCGCCATTGAGACTGCAGGAGCCGGGGAGACCCGGCTCCCTTTTTTATGTCCGCGCTTCGAGCAGATCTTCGCGGCGGGCGATGAAGCAGATCATGAGATGAAACCAATGATCTGAACCGGTCGCGCCGCTTTCGCAAATCCCAGGTTTCCGAGGCTTAAGACAATGTCAAACGTCGACACGGCCCGATCCGTGGAGGTCGCCGCCGCAGCGGCCCGATCGCACGTCGACTGGGCCGCAATATTCGCAGGCACGGTGATCGCGGCCGGGCTATCGATCGTGCTCACCACCTTCGCCGGCGCCTTGGGCCTCAGTTCGATATCGGCCGAACAAGGCGAGAGCGTCAGCTTTGTCGGCCTCATCCTGACGGGCCTCTTCACCGCGCTCTCGACCGTGGCGGTGTACATGCTCGGGGGCTACGTGGCGGGACGGCTTCGCGCCAATGATCCCGGCGTCACGGCCGAAGAGGCCGGCACGCGTGACGGCCTCCACGGGCTGGTCGTCTGGGGAGTCGGGATCATCGTCGCCGGCGCGTTCGCTCTGTCCGCGGCGAGCGGAACGGCGCGGCTCGCGGCGGGCGCCGCCGCGACCGGCGTTCAGGCCGCGGGGTCCGTCATCGGCGGCGTGGCGCAAGGGGCCGGACAGGTCGCAGGCGGCGCGATCAGCGGCGTCGGCCAGGCGGCGGGCGGCGCCGCGCAGGCGGCCGGCCCGAGCCTGGAGGAAATGCTGCCGCAAGGGCTGCGGGCCAACCCGATCGATTACCTTACGGAGAGCCTTCTTCGCGCCGATGGTGGGGCGGGAAACGGCCAGCCGCAGGATCCAGCCGCCGCTGAACGCCGGATCGCAGGGATTCTGGCGAACGTCGTGCGGACGGGCGAGATTTCGGACGCCGATCGCGCCGCGATCCGCGACGTCGCGGTGGCGCGGACAGGCCTGCCCCCTGAGCAGGTGGACGCCCGCGTCAACGAAGGCGTCGAAAAGGCCAAGGCGTTGCGCGCCGAGGCGCAGAAGAAGCTCGACGACGTGAAGGCCCAGGCGGAACGGCTTCGTTCCGAAGCCGAGGCTCGCGCGCAGCAGGCCAAGGACGAGGCGCTTGAGGCCGCGGAGAAGGCGCGGGTCGCGGCCGTCCTGACGGCGTTCCTGCTCGCAGCCTCCGCGCTCGTCGCAGGCGCGGCGGCCTTCATCGGCGCCGTACTGTGCGGCAAGCACCGCGACGAGCGCACGATCTGGCGCGGCCTCTCCTATCGCCCTCGATCCTAGGCTGCGCCCGCGACAGGACAGGAAGGCGCCACGCCCGGTCGGAGCCGCGCAGGCGCCGACCGTCACGATCGGAAGGAAGGGGTTGCCTCGCTCGCGCGGCGCACGAGGTGCTCCGACGCACAGGAGGCTAAGCATGAGCGAGACGAAGAAGCCGCCCTACGGGACGACCGTCACGAAGCCGGACATCGGCGGAGGAGTCGAAGTCGGCGGCGGCGAGAAGGCCGCCGCCGCCACCCAGAGGAAGGCGCGCGAAGAGGCCGACACGGAGAAAACCCCGCCAAAGCGGGATGTTCCCCAAGAGAAGAAGGACGGCGACTGAACCGTAGAGCAAGGGGGCAAGCGGCCGGGAGCCGCGGAGAAAAGGCCGCCTCGCACAGGCGCGCTTCGGGGACCTTGACGGTGAGGGGACCGCTACCGAAATCTTCCTCGCCTTCAACAGGAGCCAAGGAGGAGAACGGTGCTGTACACGGTCATTTTCGAGGGTGACAACGATCCCTCGGCGACGGTCGTTGATGGCGCTCTGAACGCTCTGAACCTCGCCCAGCATGAAGCTCGATCAAAGAGATGCGAGGTGACCATCGCCACCGAGAACGGTTGGTACATGAGCCTCGACGAGCTGGAGGAGCTCGTCCGTCAGTGAGCTTCGGCCCCCGCGGCGGCGGGGGCCCTTTCTTTCCGCAGGGAGGAAAGCATGGGCAGCATCGCCGACTTCACCGCGTCGGTCGCGGTCGATTCAGGCGTCGGGTCCCCGTCCGACTACGATCAGTCCATTCAAGCCCTGGACGCCTACCTCGCCCAGTTCGGACCCGCCGACCAGCCGCGGGCTCTCCGGGCGGCGCTGCAGGCGCTGTCGAGCCTCAAACTCACCGGCGAGACTGCGGCCGCGGCGCGGGCGGAGATTGTGCGACGCCTCGAAGGCATGACCTGACGGCGGACGACGTCAGCGCCCTGAGCTGAGGAACCGGCCGCCGGATGCGTCGTTGGCTCCCGAGACGAGGGAGACCGACATGCCGACGAACGCATACGAGCTTTTCGAGATCGAACCGGGCCGCTGGAGCTACCGCTTCGGCGACGAACCATCGGGCGAAACCTATCCCTCCCGTGAAGCGGCGGGGATCGCGGCCGAGCAGGTGGCCGCCAGGCGCGCGTCCGCCCCGACCGCGCCAGACGATCCTAAGGAGTAGCGGCTCACCGCCAGCCGGCGACCTTCGCGCGCCCTGCCGTATTTTAAGGGCGCCTTCTCTAAGGAATGCTGGCGCCCCCGACCGAGATCTGACGCTCGGCCGGCGGCCGCGCCTCAACTCGCTTCCGACAGCCGGCGTGAAAGAACGCGGTCCGCGCCGTACGCAATGATGAGCGAGACGCCCACCAGCGGAAACAACGCCGCGATCGCCATGGTGATCAGCGCGACGGTCCGCACCCGGGCGGGCGCCAGCGGACGCGGCGCGCCCAGTGCGCCTTTCGGCCGGCGGCGCCACCACATCACGGGGCCCGTGATCGAAAGCGCCGCCGCCCCGACGCAGGCGAACAGCATGACGATCTGGTTCGCCCAGCCGAAGTAGTTGCCCATGTGGAGCTGGACGCCCAGTTCCACCGCCTTGGCGACGGGCCCGTAATCGTCGAAGCCGACATCGTTTGCGACGCGCCCGGAATACTGGTCGAGCTGAACCGTGCGCTGCCCCTGGGGGCGATCCGGATAAGTGTAGGCGGAATAGACCCCGCTTGGGCCTGCGGGCAGCGACAGCCGATAGGGATGCTCCATGCCGGCCGTAGCGAGAATCCCGGCTACGCGGTCCACGCCGATCGGCTTGGCCGCCGCATCGGCCGGAGCGCTCTCATGCATGCCGTGATGCGCCGAATGATCTTCGGAGGCCGGCATCGGCGCGTTCTCGAGAGCCCACGGCGCCTCGCCCGCAGCCTGCTTCATCGTCGGCGCGGAGGCCGGCGCCGCGCCGTGATTGCGGTGGCTGACGGGATAGCCGATTCCGGCGACGTCCGCGCCCGCACGCAGCAGCGAGCCCCAGACATTCGCCCATGGCAGGCCTGTCAGGATCAGGAACAGGATCAGCCCGGCGGTCCAGACGCCGGTCACGGCGTGGAGGCTTTTCCAGAACGGCCGCCCGGTCGCGCGCAGGCGCGGCGTCAGGGCGTCGGCGAATCCTCGCGCGCCGCGGGGCCACCACAGATACAGCCCGGTCACGAGCAGCACCACGCCCCAGCACGCGGCGAGCTCGACGATCGCATCGCCGAAGGCGCCGAGCATCAGCGAGCCGTGGAAGCGGTCGGCGAAGCCGACGAGCGTGCGCTCGTAGACGTAGGACCCGAGCGCCGCTCCCGTCCCGGGATCGACGAAGACACGCAGAGCCGTCCCGTCGCCGGCGGTCACGAACACCTGGGCGCTGCGGTCCGGCGCGCTCCAGGTGTCGATGCGCGTCGCCTTCCCTCCGTGGACGCTCGCTTCCGCGGCGGCGATCAGGCGGCTCAGCGGCAGCGCGGCCTCGTAAGGCGCGACGATGCGTTTTTCGGCGTGAAGGACGTCGTTGATCTCGTCGTTGAAGAGGTAAATCGCGCCCGTCACGCTGAGGATCAGCAGGAACGGCGCGACGATAAGCCCGGCGTAGAAATGCCAGCGCCAGACGGCGCGGTAGGTCGCGGGGTGCGAGAGCCAGCCCATCGTCGCCTCGCTCAGAACTTCACGCTGTAGGTGACGTCGAAGCTGCGCGGGGCGCCGACGTAGACCTGAGTGGAGCTGTACCCTGACCACTCCGCGTAGAACCTGTTGGTCAGGTTGCGGCCGCGCAGGGTGAGCGTGCCGCCGACGGGCACGTCGTAGGCGATCGAGGCGTCCAGCAGCGTGCGGCCGTCCACGCGGATCGTGTTGGCGTTGTCGGTGTAGAAATCGCCGACATGCCGCACCCCGGCGCCGAAGGTGACCGGGATCGAGGCCAGTCGGTAGGTCGTCCAGAGGTTGAATGTCTGCTCCGGCACGTTGAGCGGACGGTTGCCCTTGCGGTCAGCGCCGCCCTCTTCAAGCTTGGTGAACTCGGCCTGCAGGATCGAGGCGTTGGCGTTGACCCTCCACTGCTCGGTCACGGCGAAGGAGACGTCGAATTCGACGCCGCGGGAGCGCTGGTCGCCGCCCTGCTCGGTTCG
Source organism: Methylopila henanensis (assembly GCF_042681025.1). Taxonomy (NCBI): domain Bacteria; kingdom Pseudomonadati; phylum Pseudomonadota; class Alphaproteobacteria; order Hyphomicrobiales; family Methylopilaceae; genus Methylopila; species Methylopila henanensis. The sequence goes on along the minus strand of NZ_JBHUER010000005.1, from coordinate 65,822 downwards.
TCCGCCGGCGTAGGTCCGAATGATGTCGTGCTGCTCGATCTGGTAGACCGACGCCGTCGCGACCAGCCGGCCGTTAAACAGCGAGGTCTTCACGCCCGCCTCGATCGACTTGCCGGTCGTGAGATCAAGGCCAGCGCGGGTCGAGTTGCTCAGCAGGAGGCCGGAGACCGGCGCGATTGCGGTGGTGTACTGGCCGAACAAGCTCACCTCCGGTGTCAGATCGTAGACCGTGCCGAGCCGCCAGGTGGTCGTCGAGTAGTCGTTGCCGAAGCGCGTGGTGGTCCCCGCCTTCAGGTCGTCGACCGTCCGGTCGAGATTGATCCAGTCGTGCCGCAGGCCGCCGACGACGATCCATTCCGGCGTGACGTTCAGCGCGTTCTCCAGGAACACCGCCGTGTTGTCGACGGTGCTGTCGAAGTTCTGACGCGTGCCGAAGCCGGCCGTGCTGTCGGGGAAGTCGCCGCGGTCCGGATCGTAGGGGTCAACCGAAGTCGTCGAGCCGAAGCGGCGGCGGGAGCCGAAATCGGTGCGCATGTATTCGAGGCCCGCGACGAAGCGGTTGCGTCGGCCGCCGATCTCTCCGTCGAAGTTCGCGGATGTGCGGTTGGTCCAGGATTGCTGGTCGTGGCTGATCAGCGTCAGGCCGCGGTCAATCTGCTTCGTGCCCGCATTGTAAAGATAGTCCTCCGAGTTTCGCCACAGCCGGTTCGCGTTGTAGAAGGCGAAATCATTCTTCAGCGTCCACTGGTCGGTGAGCTGGAACGCGGCGCTGGTCCGAGCCCAGATCGCGTCGGACTTCATCACGCCGTCGTCGACGTTGTAGTTCTTTTTCCAGATCGACTTGTCGAGCACGAGACCCTGGTCTCCGCTGGAGACCACGCCGCTCGGATTCTTGGCGTCGTCCCGCGGCACCAGCGGCGTGCCGAAATAGGCGGTCGAGAAGTCGTCGCGAAAGTAGTCGAAGGCGGCGGTGATCGTCAGGCGGTCGGTCGGCTTCAGCGTGAGGCCGGTGGTGACCTGCACGTTTTCGCTGTCGGTGTCGTTCACGTAGCCGCCGGAGCGGCCGTAGAGCACGCTCGCGCTCGCGGCCGCGTTCTCGGAAATCGGCGTATTGAACGAGGCGCCGGCGCGGAAGGTGTCGAACGAGCCGTAGCTCAGCAGCGCGTCGGCCTTGGTCACGCCCAGTTCCGGCTTGCGGGTGACGAGGTTGATCGTGCCCGCCAGCGCCCCAGAGCCGCTCACCACCGAGGCCGGCCCCTTCAGAATCTCGATGCGGTCGAAGCTGTAGGCGTCGTAGTTGCGCGAGGCGATCAGCGGGTCGATCGCGCGGACGCCGTCGACGGAGTAGCCCACCGCGCCGCGGGAGAAGCCGCGGATGGCGGTGACCCCGGGCTCGCCCGGCAGGTTGCCGGCGACGACGCCGGGGGCGGACTGGTAGGCCTCGATCAGCGAGCGGCTGCCCTGCTCCTGCAGGCGCTCCTGTGTGAGCACGTTCACGGTCGCGGGCGTCTCGCGCACAGTCAGCCCCAGCCGGCTCGCCGCCTCCGTCGTGCGGTTGAGGATCTTGATCGGCGCGCCCTCGACGGCGGCGGCGCCTTGGCCCTCAACGCTGATTTCGTCGAGGGCGATCGTGCCGCCGTCATCGGCGGAGGCGATGGAGACCGAGGCCGCGCCGAGGGTTACGAGCAAGACCGCGCGCCAGGCGGTCGACGACATGAAGGCGGGCCGCCGGGCGCCGAGAGGCGCCGACGGGGACGGAAAACGAGGCACGGGAAGCTCCACGCGAACACGAGGCCGCGGACGGTTTTGTCGCGCGGCTGGACTGACGGCTTGGCAGGAGACGGGCGGCCGAAACCGCGCGCGTCAGGCCAGCGCCGGCGGGCCTCGCGTGCTGCGGGGGGATCGTTCGAGGATGACGGGCGCCGCGGCGCGAGCCTCGGCGGGCGTCCGAACGAGCTGGACGTCGCCCGAGACGGGCGCGGTCGCGAACGACGGCGGCGGCGCCGAACTCCCGCCATGGAGCTGGCAGGCGGCGACGCAACAGCCCGGCAGGGCGCCATGGCCTTTCGCCGGAGCGTGGTTCGAAGAATGCGCGGAGATGCAGTCGACGAGAGCGGCTTCGGCCGCGGCCACAGGCAGCGAACCGATCGCAACCCCGCCGAGCGCCGCCTGGATCACGAGCAGATACGCGAGCAGAAGCCCCCGTATCATGTCGCCCGCTTTCCGACCTGCCGCCACCAAATGGCCTCCCCGCCGCCCGATTTAGCTAAAGCAAGAAGCCGCAGGCGACAACACGGGAGCGGGCGCGTCGACGCCGCCGGCGTCATGGCGGCGTCCAAGCCGAACGGGAGAAGAGGCGGCCTTAGCTCGCGCCCTTCCCTCTGGCGTCCAAGGAGATCGCGCGCATGCCCGCCGACCGGCGCATGGGGCCGATGATCATCGACGAGACGGCGCCTCAGCTCCCACTACTGCGCGGGACGCTGGCCAAAACGTCGGAGGTCGCGCGACTACAAGCCAACGTCGGAGCGTGAACCTCCAACCGGCTTCGTCGGCTAGTGCGATTTCCGCAAGGGAAGGTTGGTACCACCACCTGGGCTCGAACCAGGGACCTCTTGATCCACAATCAAGCGCTCTAACCAACTGAGCTATGGCGGCACGGGTCGTTTTGCGGGGCGGAACCTAGGCGAAACCGATCGCTCAGGCAAGCAGGGAGAGTGCGGTTTTGCTCCGGCCGTCGCCTCCGCCGTCAGGGCCCGTTCACGCGAACGCCCGGACCGCGATCGAGGCCCGGGCGTTCGTCGAGAGGTGGCTTGGGGGCCCGAAGGCCCGAGGCGACGCGGTCGTCAGCTCGCCTGCGCGAACTTCACGCCCTTGGAGGCGATCTCCTGGAACGGCTTGGCGCCGTCGGTCGCGGTCTTCTGCGCGAGCGCCGAAAGCTCCTTCACCTGCGCGCCATAAACGTCGAACTGCTTGCGCGCATAGGAGGTGTGGAGCTCGACCGCCTGGCTCACCGACTTGGCGCCGAGGAGCGCGCTCAGGAAGTCGAAATGGGCGTTGACGTTGCTGCGGGTGGCCTCGACCGACTTGCGGCCAAGCTCCTTGTAGCCCTTGCTGAGGGTCGCATAGGCGTCCTCGAGGGCGTCGGTGGTCTCCTCGGCCGCGCTCTTGAAGCGGCTGTAGGTCTGCTTCGCCTGCGCGACGCCCTTCTCGGCCAGCTCCCGTACGGGAGCGGCGATTTCGTTCGCTGCGGTCTCGACCGCGGCGGCAGTCTGCTGGATCGTCTCTTCGGTCTTGGCGGCGACCGCCTTGGGGCTCGTAGCCATGTCAGCCTTCCTTGTGCTTGTTTCCGGCGGAACGCGACAACCGGGTGAGGACCGACGCTCCGCCGTATGGCGCACGGACCCTTACGCCCGCAGCGCCACGCGATGACCAACGACCGCAGCGCCGCGAAAACTCTTGTGCAGCGCAACATAAAGGCATGGAGGCTCGGCTTCAAGGCCGAAATGGCGCGGAATTGAGCCGCCGTAGGCGCCCGGCGATTTGGACGGCGGGGCGCGGACGGCGCGAGCGCGCGGTCCGGGATCGCCGTCACGCCCGAAGTCCAGGCTCGGGCATGACGGCGCGCTGACGTTCCGGTGGGGGCGCTCAGGCCTTCCGAGTTTTCGTGAGAGTCTCGACCTGCCGGGACAGCGCCTCGACCTGGCCGCGGGCGAACTCCGCCTGGATGGCCATCATCTCCTCGATGCTCTTGGCCCGCACCAGCTTCTGGGCGAAGGCGAAGCTCGCCGCCACATTGGCCTCGGCGTAGGAGACCGCGGAATCGGCGGTGGCGCGGACGTTGCGCTCGGCGTCGGCGGCGTGCTGCTCGGCGGTTGCGGCGGCCTTGTGCGCAGCTTCCATGAAGCCGTCGAACGCCTTGCGCGCCTGCTCCACGCTCTGCTCGGCCAAGTCGCGCATTTCGTTCGGAATTTCGTATCCGCCGCTCGCCATGACGATCGCTCCCTTTGCACGGTGCCGAGGGCCGGACGAACTGCGACGTCTCGCCGCGGAAGACCGGCCACACGCTCTCGTAGCAGCGGGATTCAGGCCACGCAAACGTCCATTGGCGCCACTCGGGACCCCAATCCCTAACGCCGGTTAACCCTGCCGCGCGGTTCCGTTGGACGAGGCCCCGAGGCGCATGGACGCGATTTCCCCGGCTCTGTAATTTAAGCCTTTGTTAACGTAGGCGCCGCTCCCCCGGCGCTCGAGGAGCGCATGGACTCTACCCCCGCCCCGTCGACGATTTCAGACGAGCCCCGGCTCGCGGCACTCGCCGACGCGCCTGCTCCGGCGCTGCTGGTGGGCGGCGAGGGCGAGATCGTGTGGGCGAACGCCGCCGCCGGCGCGCTCCGCCTCGGCGAACGGCTCGACCCCGCGAGCGCGCGCGCGGCTGTCGGCGCCGAGGGCCTGCTCAGGCTGCGCCTCGGCGGCGCCGGCCGTTTCGCCCCGATCGCGCTGCGCGCCGAGCCGCTTGCGATCGGGGACCGGGCCTTCACGCTCCTCGCCGCGCTCGCCCCGCTGGCGCGTTCGCCCTGGTCGGTGCCGGCGCCCGCGCCGGTTGTGAAAGGACAGGAGCCGCTCGCCGAAAGCGCGCCGGATGACGTCGTCGAAGCCGTGGCCGAACCGGCCGCCATCGCGAGCGACGCCGAAGCGGCGCCGGAAGCGCTGTCCGCGCCGTTCGACGATCCGCCTCCAGACCCGCGCGTCGATCCGCCCTCTCCTGCCCCGGAAGCCGTCCCTCCCGCGATCGAGCCCGCCGCGGCGGCGACGCCCGCGCGCGACCTCCGCTTCGTGTTCGAGCTCGACGCGGACGACCGCCTGTCGTTCCTGTCGCCCGACCTCGGCGAAGCCGTCGGCGACAGCGCGGCGGCGGCGATCGGGTGGAGCTGGCGCGCGCTCGCCGACGACCTCGCGCTCGATCCCGAAGGCGCCGTCGCCGAAGCGATCGCCGCGCGCCGGCCGTGGCGGGACCTGCCCGTGTCCTGGCCGATGGCGGCGGGCGGACGCCTTGCGCTGACGCTCTCGGCGTTGCCGGTGTTCGACCGCGGCCGCACCTTCGCGGGCTTCCGCGGCCTCGGGATCTCGGTCGAGCCTGTCACCGAACCGGCTTCCGCCGAAGAGACGTCGCCGGCGGCGGAAGCTCCGCCGCCCGAAGCCGTGCCGTCCTCGGCCGCCGAGGAGCCCTCCCCGGCTCCTGCCTCCGCCGAACTCCCGGTCGCCGCGGACGCCGCGACCGAGGAGCCCCCGGCCGAACTGCCGCTGGCGGACTTGTCCGCGGCGGAGCCCTCCCCGGTCGAAGAACCGGCCGAGGATGCGGAAGGCTTCAGCGACAACGTCGTTCCGCTGCGCGACACGCAGGTCATGCCGCCGCGCGCCGGACTCTCGAGCCACGAGGCCAGCGCCTTCGACGAGATCGCGCGCCGGCTGCGCGAGCCGGCGACCGCTCCGTCCCCCCGCGACATCTGGGAGGACATCGCCGCGGACGCCGAGCTTCCGCTCGGACCGGGCGGCGACGCACAGACGACGCCCGCCGCCGCCGACCTGCTGCGCCTGCTCGACCGGATGCCGCTCGGCGCGCTGGTGCTGCGCGGCGACGACGCGCTCTACGCCAACCGCGCCGCGCTGGACATGACCGGCCACGCCGACGTGGCGGAGCTCGCCGCGCGTGGCGCAGGCGCGCTGTTCGCCGAGCCCCTGTCACATGACGAGGCCGCACCGGGCTCCATCCGCCTCGTCGCGAAGGACGGGGCCGAGATCGACGTCGGCGCCAAGCTGTCCGCCACCATGTGGGGCGACGCGCCGGCCACCGTCGTGCTGCTCCGCCGCGGCGAAGGCGGGGCCGCGGCGCTCGCGACGGCCAGGCAGCGCGAGAATGAGCTCTCGGCGATCCTCGACACCGCGACCGACGGCGTGCTGACGCTCGACTCCGCCGGCCGCGTGCTGTCGATCAACCGCAGCGCCGAGGCGCTGCTCGGTTACGAGGCGCGCGAACTGGTCGGCAGCCTGTTCTCGCTTGCGCTCGCGCCCGAGAGCCGCCGCGTCGCCTTCGAGTATCTCGACGGGCTGCGCGCGAACCCGGTGGCGAGCCTGCTCAATGACGGCCGCGAGGTTCTGGGGCTGGTGCGGCAGGGCGGCGCGATCCCGCTCTACCTCACCCTCGGGCGCGTGGGCCGCCCGGAGGACGGCCGCTTCTGCGCCGTGCTGCGCGACATCACCCACTGGAAGAAGGCCGAGGAGGAACTCATCGCCGCCAAGCGGCAGGCGGAGCGCGCCAACGCCCAGAAATCGGACTTCCTCGCCAAGGTCAGCCACGAGATCCGCACGCCGCTCAACGCCATCATCGGCTTCGCCGAGGTGATGATGGAGGAGCGCTTCGGCGCCGTCGGCAACGAGCGCTACAAGGAGTACCTCCGCGACATTCATCTGTCCGGCGGGCACCTCATCAGCCTGGTGAACGACCTGCTCGACCTGTCCAAGATCGAGGCCGGCAAGCTGGAGCTCGACTTCGCCGACGTGGACCTGAACGAGGCCGCGACCCAGGCGGTGGCGCTGCTGCAGCCGCAGGCGAACCGCGAGCACATCATCATCCGCACCTCGCTCGCCCGCAGCCTGCCGCGGGTGCGCGCCGACCAGCGCTCGATCCGCCAGATCGTGCTGAACCTCGCGTCGAACGCGGTGAAGTTCACGCCCGCCGGCGGCCAGGTCATCGTGGCGACCGCGCTGAACGATCTCGGCGAGCCGGTGATCCGGGTGCGCGACACCGGCGTCGGCATGTCGCGCAAGGAGCAAGCGCTCGCGCTGGAGCCGTTCCGGCAGCTCCCCGTCTCGGGGCGGGAGGGGGCCGGCCTCGGCCTACCGCTGACCAAGGCGCTGGCCGAGGCGAACAACGCCGTGTTCTCGCTGCAGAGCGCGGTCGGCGAAGGCACGCTGGTCGAGGTGACGTTTTCTTCGCTCACGCGCGCCGCGAGCTGACCCCACCGGCCGCAGAAACGATTCAGCCGTTGACGCGCGGGCCTGCGACCCTTAAGTGAAAAGCGAGGTAGATCAACAGTTTAGATGAATTCCAAACTGTAATCTTCCGGTAAGCTTCGTCACCCATCGGCCACGATCGACGGACGCCGCATGATCGTCTGCTCCTGCAATGTGCTGAGCGACTCGCAGATCAAAACGACGATCCGGGACGAATCCGCCAGCCCTCGCACGCCGGGCCAAGTCTACCGCTGCCTCGGCTGCAGCCCGCAATGCGGCCGCTGCGCGCGCACCATCAAAGCGATGCTCGACGACATCCGCGGCCTCAAGCCGCGCGAGGAAGCCGCGGCCTGCGGCGCATGCCCCGCGGCCTGCCCGTCGATCACCCACGGCGCCGGCGAGGTGCTGGGCTTCGCAGGCGACGTCGTGGAAGTCGCCACCATCGACCGCCGCCACCGCTGACGGCGTATTTTCCCTGCCTGTTCGGCCTTTGAGCGCGGAGCGTTCGCGCTTGCGATGTCGCGCCCCCTAGTTTAGAAGCGTTCTAGGATTTAACGCTTCCGGCTGACGCCGCAGGAGGGACGCCATGAAGGGCGACGCGAAGGTCATCGATTATCTCAACCGCGGCCTGCGGTCGGAGATGACGGCGATCAACCAGTACTGGGTGCACTACCGGCTGCTCGACGATTGGGGCTACCAGGCGCTGGCGAAAAAGTGGCGCGCCGAGTCGATCGAGGAGATGCAGCACGCGGACAAGTTCGTCACGCGCATCATCTTCCTCGAGGGCTTCCCGAACATGCAGGTGCTCGACCCGCTCAGGATCGGGCAGACCGTCAAGGAAGTGCTGGAGTGCGACCTCGCGGCCGAAACCGAGGCCCGCGCGCTCTACCGCGAGGCGGCGCTCTACTGCCAGGAGATCGGCGACCTGCCGAGCAAGAACCTGTTCGAGGAGCTGATGACGGACGAGGAAGGCCACATCGACTTCCTCGAGACCCAGCTCGATCTCGTGGCGAAGCTCGGCGAGCAGCTCTACGCCCAGCACCACATCGGCGAACTCGACGACTGATCGTCGACCGCCATCACCTCACGAACGCCCGGCCTCGGCCGGGCGTTTTCGTTTTCACGCTCAGCCCGACGGGAACGACCGGCCCCCAGACGCCCCGCTCGCGGGCGTCATGGAGCGGCTGAAGGACTGAACGCCTGCGGCGTCAGGCGTTTTCCGGCGCGTAGGTGAAGGTCCAGGTCTCGGTCAGGGCGCGCTCGCCCGCCTTCAGGAAGGCGCGCAGCTCCATCGCGCGGCCGGTGTCCGCCTGCACGTCGATGCCGACGCGGAAGCCGCCGATGCGCGGGTTCGGCGTCACGAAGGCGCCGCCGATGCGGCCCGAGGAGGACGAGGGCGCCACCTGCACCCGCGACGGGTCGTTCAGGTAGTAGGGAAGATCGCCGCCGGCGAAGTCGATGATGAAGCGCTGGGCCCCCGGCGGGACCGGCTCGGCCGAGCCGAGAGCCGCGGCGCGCGTCGGATAGGTGTTCACGGCGCGCCCGCCCGGATGCATCCGCCCGTCCGAGGACAGCGACTTCAGCCTGTATCCGTAGACCCGCTCCTGGCCCGCCTCGACCGGCTCGTTCGAGACCCAGAAGGCGACGATGTTGTCGTTGGTCTCGTCGTCGGTCGGCAGTTCCAGCAGCTCGACACGGCCGGCGCCCCAGCCCTCGCGCGGCTCCACCCAGTAGCTCGGGCGAAGCTGATAGGCGAGGTCGAGGTCCTGATAGTGCTCGAACAACCGGTCGCGCTGCATCAGCCCGAAGCCGCGCGGATTGGTGTCGAGGAAGGACGAGATCTGCGGCGTCTTCGGGTTCCGCAGCGGGCGCCACACCCATTCGCCGCCGCCTGTCTGCAGCAGCAGGCCGTCCGAATCGTGCAGCTCGGGACGGAAGTCGTTGAAGTGGCGGCGCTGGTTCTCGCCGTAGAAGAACATCGAGGTCAGCGGCGCGATCCCGAGCTTGGCGATCGGCTTGCGGGCGATCAGCGTCGCCGTGACGTCCACCACGGTGTCGACGTCGGGGTAGACGACGAAGCGGTAGGCGCCGGCGAGCGACGGGCCGTCGAGCAGGGCGTAGATCGTCGCGTGGTCGGCGTTGGCGCCCGGCATCTCGATCCAGAACTCGCGGAAGTCCGGGAACTCCTCGGCGTTCGGGCCGCCGCTGTCGACCGCGATCCCGCGCGCCGAGATGCCGTAGACCTGATTGCGGCCGAGCACCCGGAAGTAGCTCGCGCCGATGAAGGAAATCAGCTCGTCGAACACCCGGGGGTCGTTCAGCGGGTAGTGCAGGCGGAAGCCCGCGAAGCCGAGGTCGACCGGCAGCGGGCGGTCGAACTTGTTGCCGCCGTAGTCGAACAGGGAGCCGGAATAGGGCGCCGGCGTCGCGATGCCGTCGCGCACCACGTTCACCACCACGGGACGGCGGTAGAGGAAGCCGGGGTGGAAGAACTGCATGCGGAACGGGCCGCCGCCAGAGGCGAGCAGGGCGCGGTCGGGCCGGAAACGGATGTCGCGGTATTGGTCGAAGGTGAGGTTGCGCAAGCCTTCGGGCAGCTCGCGCGCGGACGGATCGTAGGGCTGGCGCGCCAGATCCCGCGCCCGGCGGACGACGTCCTCGTAGGCGAAGGCGGGCTGCGGCGTCGGCTGCTGAGCGACCGCGACGGTGGTCGCGAAGGCGGCCGCCGCGCCGCCGAGAACGAGCGCGCCGCGGCGCGTGAAGGCAAGGCGATCGGTCATCGTACGCTGCAAACAGATTGAGGCGGGGAGCTCGATCGAGCCGTAGGACGATCGCGCGGCGTCTGCAAGATGGCGCGCTAGCCGCTCCCCGCCGCCTCGCGCTCGCGGAAGGCGCGACGGGCGCTCTCGACCTGAGCGTAATGCGCTTCCGCCCAGATCCAAACCCCGCAGAACGCCGCGCCGAGACTGCGGCCGAGCTCGGTGAGGGCGTAGTCCACGTGCGGCGGCACGACGGGATGCACGGTCCGGGTCAGCAGGCCGTCGCGCTCCATCTGGCGCACCGTCTTGGTCAGCATCTTCTGGCTGATGCCGCCGACGGCCCGGGCGATCTCGGTGAAGCGCAGCACCCCGCCCTCCTCCAGCGCCTCAAGCACCAGCATGGTCCACTTGTCCGCGACCTGCCCGATGACGTCGTTCACCAGCGCCTCGATCGCGGGATCGGCGGCTTGGGGCGGCGGGCGACCCCGCTTGGCCTCGATCACAGGGTCTTCGGAGAACCGCTTCATTCCCACGCTCTCCTTTTGGTAACTATGGAACTTTCCGGAGCCTACTTCCCATTGGGGAGCGTCAATTTATCTTCCTGGTCGTTGAACAACAAGGAGCGACGACCATGGACATCGGCAACGCCACCATCCTGATCACTGGCGGCGGCTCCGGCATCGGCCGGGGTCTCGCGGAAGCCTTCCACGCCGCGGGCGCCAAGGTCATCATCACCGGGCGCCGGCAGGCCGCGCTGGCCGCCGTCACGGCGGCCAACCCCGGCATGGCGTCGATGGTCCTCGACGTGGCCGACGCCGCCGCGATTCCGGCCTTCGCCGAGCGGCTGATCGCCGAACATCCCGCCCTCGACGCCGTGCTGAACAACGCCGGGATCATGGTCCCGGAGAACGTGCCCGCCGGCGGCCATCTGGAGACGGCGGAGCAGACGGTCGCGACCAATCTGCTGGGGCCGATCCGGCTGACGGCGGCGCTGCTGCCGCATCTTCTGACCCGCCCGCGCGCCACGGTGCTGACCGTGTCGTCGGGCCTCGCCTTCGTGCCGCTCGCGCTGACCCCGACCTATTCGGCGACGAAAGCGGCGATCCACTCCTACTCGGTCGCGCTGCGCCGCCAGTTGCGGGACACGCCGGTCGAGGTCATCGAGATCGCGCCGCCCTACGTGCAGACCTCGCTCATGAGCGAGGCCCAGGCCTCCGATCCGAACGCCATGCCGCTCGACGCCTTCCTCGCGGAGACCATGAGCCTGCTCGCGCAGCCCGGCGCGACGGAGATCGTGGTGGAGCGCTGCAAGCCGCTGCGCTTCGCGGCGGAACGCGGCGAGATGGCAGCCACTTTCGAGGCGCTGAACAACCGGCACTGAACCGGCGCGCCCTCCCCGCGGAAGCGGTTTCGGGCGAAACCAAGATCCCTCAAAAATATTCGCCGTCGCGAGCCAAAAGTTTTTCTTGAATGCGACGGCGAACGCCCTTATCTCCGGCGCTGCCCAATGAACGCGTGCCTGTGTCGTGTGTCGGGTTGGCGGGAACTCCCCGCCGGGCAACCCGATGGCCGGAAATCCCAACCGGCTCTAAGTCGCCTCTCCGGCGGCGGACGCGACGTGAAGCAACGACGTAGAGGGCTTTTTTGGTCTCTGCCGGCTCTCCAAAGGCCGGGGTCACTGAAGAGGCGACTACTTCCTTGCCGGGCGCGCGGGTCGCGGGTTTCCCCCAAGTCCCAAGCGTGGCGCCGACCTTGCCGAGACGGTTCGCGCCGTCGCGAAGGTCGTCGTGACTACGGCGTGATCGAACGGCCGGGCTCCTGACGGAGTCGGCCGCGGGATGCTGACGACGACCGAGGCGCGTCTCCAACGCGCGCTCCGGGCGATCGGCGTCCTTCAACCGTCACTCTGAACTTGCGTTGGGAACCCGCCATGGCCTCTCACCTCGCCGCCCTCGACAACGACCGCATCCGCCGATTCCTCGCGGAGAAGAACTCGTCCGAGCCGATCCTCGTGGTCGACAGCGAGATCGTGCGCGACAATTACGCGAAGATCGCGCACGCGCTGCCGGACACGCGGGTGTTCTACGCGGTGAAGGCCAACCCGGCGCCCGAGATCCTCAGCCTGCTGGCGGAGCTCGGCTCGTGCTTCGACTGCGCCTCCGTGGTCGAGATCGACATGGCGCTCGCCGCCGGCGCGACCCCCGACCGCATCTCGTTCGGCAACACCATCAAGAAGGAGCGCGACGTCGCCGCCGCCTACGCTCGCGGCGTGCGCCTGTTCGCGGTCGACTGCCGCGAGGAGGTCGAGAAGGTCGCGCGCCAGGCGCCCGGCTCGCGCGTGTTCTGCCGCATCCTGGCCGACGGCGCCGGCGCGGAGTGGCCGCTGTCGCGCAAGTTCGGCTGCGCGCCCGAGATGGCCGCGGACGTGCTCGATCACGCCCATCGCCTGGGCCTGCAGGCTTACGGCGTGTCGTTCCATGTCGGCTCTCAGCAGAACAACGTCGGCGCGTGGGATTCCGCGCTCGCCTCGGCGTCGCAGATCTTCCGCGACTGCGCCGAGCGCGGCATCACGCTGTCGATGGTCAATCTCGGCGGCGGGTTCCCGACCCGCTACCTCAAGGACATCCCGGCGGTCGAGGCCTATGGCGAGGCGATCTTCGAGGGCCTGCGCGCGCATTTCGGCAATCGCATCCCGGAGACGATCATCGAGCCGGGCCGCGGCATGGTCGGCAACGCCGGCGTGATCGAGGCCGAGGTGGTGCTGGTGTCGAAGAAGTCCGAGGCGGCCGACGAGCTGCGCTGGGTCTACCTCGACATCGGCAAGTTCGGCGGTCTGGCCGAGACCATGGACGAGGCGATCCGCTATCCGATCCGCACCGCACGGGACGGCGACGCGAAGAGCCCCTGCGTGCTCGCCGGCCCGACCTGCGATTCGGCCGACGTGATGTACGAGAAGGCGCCCTACGCGCTGCCCGTGAGCCTCGAGATCGGCGACAAGGTGCTGATCGAGGCGACCGGCGCCTACACCACGACTTACGCCGCGGTCGCGTTCAACGGCTTCGCGCCGCTCGCCTCCGTCGTCATCTGACCGCCCAGGTCGTCTAACCCCTTCAGGAGGGTTTCATGGCCGTCATTCTGGACGAGGGCCCGGCCGACGCCGGCGCCCGCGAGGCCCTGCTCGACCGCGCCTTCGGCCCGGCCCGCTTCGCCAAGACCTGCGAGCGGCTGCGCGAGGGCCGGCTGCCTGCGCAGGGGCTCGCGCTCAAGGCCGTCGACGCGTCCGGCCGCATGGTCGGCACGCTGCGCTTCTGGCACGTCGCCGCAGGCGACCGCGCCGCGCTGATGCTCGGCCCGCTCGCGGTGGAGCGGGAGGCGCGCGAGGAGGGCGTGGGCTCCGCGCTGATGCGCGAGGGGCTCGCCCGCGCCGCGGCGCTCGGCCATGACGCGGTCGTGCTGGTCGGCGACGCGCCCTACTACGCCCGCTTCGGCTTCGCGGCCGAGGCGACCGAAGGCCTGAGCCTGCCCGGCCCGGTTGAGCGCGCGCGCTTCCTCGCGCTCGAACTGCAGACCGGCGCCCTCGACGGCGCGAACGGCATGGTGCGCGCCACCGGCGCGATCGCCCTGCCGCGCCGCGCGGCCGTGGTCGCCGCTCCGAAACGGGCCGCCTGAGAAGGCCGCCCGACCCGATCCCTCGCCCGATACGATTGACGGCGAGGACGCCGGCGAGCCGCGTCGCGAAGACCGGCTTCGGCCAAGCGCCTGACGCCCCGCCTCACCGCGGGGCGTCAGGCGCAGGCGGCGGCGGAGCCGGCTGGGCCGGCGGATGGTACTGGAACAGCCAAGTCTCGGTCAGCACCCGGTCCCCGACCTTGAGGTAGCAGCGCATCTCGACCGGATCTGAGCCCTCCGCTGTCAGGTCGAACTGCGCGCGCCAGTGGCCCTTGACGTCGCTCGGCACCGCCTCGGCGTAGATATACGAGAACGTGCCGCGCGAGGCCGACAGCACCGGCTCGACGGTCTGGCCGTAGGGGATGTCGGCGAGCGGGCCGCCCAGGAACTCGACCATGAACTTGCGCACGCCCTGCGGCCGCGGCAGGCCGGGCTGGCCGCCGCGGCCGAGCCGCGTCGCCACTACCCGCCCAAGCGGGGTCGGATAGGGCTCCTCGTCCTGCCAATAGAGCTTGTAGGCGAGCGAGACGGTCTTGCCGGCCTTGGCGGGCTCGGCCGGGATCCAGTAGGCGACCACGTTGTCGTGGATCTCGTCGTCGGTCGGCAGCTCCACGAGCTGCACCGCGCCCTTGCCCCAGTCGCCGACCGGCTCGATCCAGGTCGACGGCCTGTCCTCGTACTTCACGCCGTCCTGGTAGTGGTCGAACACACGGTCGCGCTGCAGCAGGCCGAAGCCACGCGGGCGCTCGTCGGAGAAGGTCGAGGTCACGATGCGCGGCGGATTGTTGAGCGGCCGCCAGATGCGCTCGCCCGAGCCGGTCCACATCGCGAGGCCGTCGGAATCGTGCACCTCCGGCCGCCAGTCGATCAGCTCGGGCTTGGCGGTCTCGGAGTACCAGTACATCGAGGTCAGCGCCGCGAGCCCCAGACGCGGCAGGTCCTTGCGCATGGTGCAGGCGGCTTCGATCTCCATCAGCGTGCCTTGCGGCGTGCGGCGGATCAGGAAGCGGTAGGCGCCCGCGAGCGAGGGCCCGTCGAGCAGCGCGTAGACCGTCACGGGCTCGCCGTCGGCCTTGGCCGGCTCGAACCAGAACGAGGTGAAATCCGGAAATTCCTCTGCCGCGCCGGGCTCCGGGAACAGCGCCACGCCGCGGGCCGACATGCCGACCTGGCCGAGGCCGCCGATCGCACGGAAATAGGACGCGCCGAGGAAGGTTGCGAACGGCTCCCGCGTCTTCCAGTCGCCCTTGTCTGTGACCTCGTCCTTGGCCTCGCGCACCCAGAAGCCCGCATAGGCGGACGGCTGCGGTGGCAGCCCCTTGGCGACGTGGTCCGCCGGCATGTCGAAATAGGCCGGATCGTAGAGGATCTCGCGCGACTTGCCGTCGGCGACGGCGTGCATGCGGACCGTCTTCGGGAAGAACTGCCCGACATGCATGAAGGTGATGGGATAGGCGCCCGGCGACTTGCCGTAGAGCGCGTGATCCGGATTGAACTTCAGCTTGCCATGCGCGTCGTAGTCGATCTTGCGCACGATCTCCGGGTTTGGCCGCGGGGGCTCGGCGTAAGGCTTCGAGGCCTTGTCGAGCGCGAGCTTCTTGAGGCCGTCATAGGAGAACGGCTCGGCGGGACCGAACTTGAGGTCGTCGACGCCGCCCGCCCCTTGGGCGAAGGCCTCCGCCCCAAAGGCGACGGCGGCTTGCGCGGCGAGCCCGATCTTCAGCAGAACGCGGCGGTCGAGGAGAATGTCGGATGTTTCGCGGGACGGCACGTGGGGGACGCTCATCGACGGAGGCGGGCCAGACGACGACCCGGGAACAGTCCCGCCTAAGGCGGACCGCACGGCCGCGCCGCGCGATCCTTGTCCGTCAGGAGGTCCCGTCCGCGGTCGTCGCGGACAAGACATAGAGCGCAGCTGCCGTTCGGTCGATGACCTCGAAGGTCAAGCCGGCACGATCACGCGGATGTGGCGGGCGGAAGCCCCAGTCAGCGGCCGTAGGCGGCCTGATGCGGCGCGTCGGACGCCTTCGTCACCGCTTCGGCGGGCGAGAGCGGCAGCGCCGCCACGGCGACCACCACGGACAGAATCGAAGCGAAGAAGATCACGACACGCATGGACTGAGTTCCGGAACGGGGGCTTGCGAGCGACGAGATTGCCGCGGGAGGCTTAACGATCCGATATTGAACGCCGAAGTCGTCAAACCGTTTCACCGCGCCCGCGGGGAATTCGCCCGCAGGCGTCCGGCGGTCAAGGCGTCCGGCCGGTTCGTCCGGGTTGCGCACAGGGCAGGCCGCGCATAGCCGCCGCCCTGTGGCGCCCGCGCTACGCCGCCCGTGGGCGGCCGTCCGGCGTCCAGCGCGCCAGCCGCAGCGCGTTCAGCACCACGCTCGCCGAGGACAGCGCCATCGCGGCGCCGGCGAGCGCGGGCGACAGCAGCCCGAACGCCGCGAGCGGCAGGCCGATCAGATTGTAGGCGAACGCCCAGACCAGATTCTGCCGGATGGTCGCGACCGTGCGGCGCGCGAGCCGCAGCGCCGCCGGGGCAAGCAGAGGGTCCGGGCGCAGCAGGGCGACGCCCGCGGTCTCGAGCGCGACGTCGGCGCCGCCGCCCATGGCGATGCCGAGATCGGCCGCGGCGAGCGCGGGAGCGTCGTTGACGCCGTCGCCCACCATCGCGACGCGGCGGCCCTCGGCCTGCAGCCGCGCGATCGCGGCGAGCTTGTCCGCCGGCCTCGCCCCGGCCTCGACCCGCTCCACGCCGACGGCGCGCGCGACCGGCGCCGCGGCCTCCGCCGAATCGCCCGTCAGCATGATCACCTCGACGCCGTCGTCGCGGAGCTGGCCGACCGCCTCCGCCGCGCCCGGCCGGGGCGCGTCGGCGAAGGCCAGCACGCCGCGCGGCCGCCGCCCCTCCGACACCGCGACCACGGTCCGGCCTAAGGCCGCGTGGCGCGCGATCAGCGCCTCGATCGGCGCGGTGTGGACGTCGTTCTGGGCGAGCAGCCTTACGCCGCCCACGGCGACCCGCGCGCCGCCGACCTCGCCGACGACCCCGTCGCCCGGCCGGGCCTCCACGTTCGACGCGCGCGGGATAGCGAGCCCCTGCCCCTCGGCGGCCTCGACCACCGCGCCCGCGAGCGGATGCTCCGAGCCGCGCTCGACAGCGGCGGCGAGCGCCAGCAGCTTCGGCCCGTCGCCGTCTATCGCTTCGACCGCCACCAGCGCCGGGCGTCCGGCGGTCAGCGTCCCGGTCTTGTCGAAGGCGACGGCGTCGACGCGCGCCGCCCGCTCCAGCGCCTCGATGTCGCGCACCAGCACGCCGGCGCGGGCCCCGGCCCCTGCGCCCGCCACCAGCGCCGCCGGCGTCGCGAGGCCGAGCGCGCAGGGGCAGGCGATGACGAGCACCGCGATCGCCGCGCTGAGCGCGACGCCCGCGCCGGCGCCCGCGAGCATCCAGCCGGCGAAGGTCACGACGGCGAGCGCGACGACGACCGGCACGAACACCGCCGTGACGCGATCGACCAGACGCTGCACCGGCGCCTTGGCGAGCTGGGCGCGGGCGACGAGCCGGCCGATCCGCGCAGGGGTGGCGTCCTCGCCAACCGCGGTCGCCTCCACCGCCAGGAATCCGGACCCGTTGAGCGCGCCCGCCGCGACCGCGTCGCCCGCGGCCTTCGGGACCGGTCGGCTTTCGCCGGTGATGAGCTGCTCGTCCGCCTCGCTCCGCCCTTCGCGCACGACGCCGTCGACGGGGAAGCGCTCGCCGGGCCGCACGTTCACGAGGTCGCCGATCGCGATGTCTTCGACCGCGACGTCGTCCTCGCCGCCGTCGGTACGCGCGCGGCGGGCGCGCGCCGGAGTGAGTTCGCCGAGGGCGGTCAGCGCGGCGCTGGCGCCGGCGGTCGCCCGCGCCTGCATCAGGTTGCCGAGCAGCACGAAGCCGAGCACGGCGACCGCCGCCTCGAAATAGAGCGGCCCGCCGAGCCCGAGCGCCACCTGGACGAGGCTCCAGCCGAAGGCCGCTGTCGTGCCGAGCGCGACCAGCACGTCCATGTTGGCGGCTCCGCCGCGCAGCGAGGCGTAAGCCCCACGGTAGAACCGCGCGCCGACGAGAACCTGCACGGGCGTCGCGAGCGCGAGCTGCGCCCAGCCGGGTATGACGCCATGGGCGCCGAACGCCATGCCGAGCATCTCAACGAGGAACGGCGCTCCGAGCGCCGCGGTCATCGCGAGCAGCAGCAGCGTGCGGCGCTCCTCCGCGCGGCGCGCGAGGACACGTTCGGCGTCGGCGGCGCGGCGGGCCGCGGCGTCGGCCGGGCGCACATGGGCCTCGTAGCCGGCGCGGCGCACGGCGGCCACCGCCGCCTCGGCGTCGATCGGCCCGGCGAAGCGCACGTCGGCGCGCTCCAGCGGCAGGTTCACGCTCGCCGAGGCGACGCCCGGCGTCTGACCGAGCAGGCGCTCGACCCGCGTCGCGCAGGCGGCGCAGTGCATGCCCTCGACGTCGAGCACGAGGCTGTCGCCCGGCTGCGGCGCAGGCGTGGAGACGTGGGGGCGGGGTTCGGGGCGGTTCATCGGCGGGCGGTCCTCTGCGTCCTTAGATGCTGCGGCGACGCGCCGAGAACAAGCGCGCGCCCTCCCCTTGCCCGGCGGGCCGCGCTGCGGCATCGTCCGCGGCGTCGCATCCGCCGCTGAAGGCGGTTTCCGCCCTTGTCCGCGCGCCTCGATGGAGGCGGCCCTGCGCACGGGGGACCCACACGATCCGTGACGCCGCCAGGCCCGACGCCCGCGGCGAGGAGACCGCCCATGTTCCGCCGCTCGTTCCTTGCGCGTCTCGCGCTCGGCCTCACCCTCGCCTTCAGCCCCGTCGCAGCGGTGGCGAACGACGCCAAGGCCCCCGTGGTCGTATTCGCCGCCGCCTCGCTGAAGAACGCGCTCGACTCCATCGCGGCCGCCTGGAGCAGGGAGACCGGCGTCGAGGTCAAGACCAGCTACGCCGCCTCCTCGGCCCTCGCCAGGCAGATCGAGAGCGGCGCGCCCGCCGACCTGTTCATCTCCGCCGACCTCGACTGGATGGACTATGTCGAGGGCAAGGACCTGATCCGGAAGGACAGCCGCGTCACGCTGCTCGGCAACAGCCTCGTGCTCGTGGCCGCGACCGACTGGCCCAAGGGCGACGTGGACCTCAAGCCCGGGGTCGATCTCGCCGCCGTCCTCGGCGACGGCCGCCTCGCCATGGGCGAGGTGAAATCGGTGCCGGCCGGCAAATACGGCAAGGCGGCGCTGGAGATGCTCGGCGCCTGGGGCGCGGTCGAAGCCAGGATCGCCGGCGCGGAGAGCGTGCGCGCCGCGCTCGCCCTCGTCTCCCGCGGCGAGGCCCCGCTCGGCGTCGTCTACAAGACCGACGCCGCCGCCGACCCGAAGGTGAAGATCGTCGGGACCTTCCCGGCCGACAGCCATCCTCCGATCGTCTACCCGGTAGCGTTGCTCAAGGATTCGAAGAGCCCGAACGCCGCCGCCTTCCTGAACCGTCTGACAGCCGCCCCCGCTCGCGAGGCCTTCGAGGCGCAGGGCTTCGCGGTCGTCGCGCCGCCGTCCGGGAGCTGAGGGCTGGAGACGCTCGGCATAGCGCTCGGCCTGTCCGCGGACGACCTCACGGCCGTCCGCCTCAGCCTGCTCGTCGCGACCGTGGGCGTGACCGCGAGCCTGCCGCTCGCGGTGCTCGCGGCGCTCGCGCTGGCGCGCGGCCGCTTTCCCGGCAAGACTCTGCTGGACGGGCTGATCCACCTGCCGCTGGTGCTGCCGCCGGTCGTCACCGGCTACCTGCTGCTGATCGCCTTCGGCCGCCGCGGGCCGGCGGGGCAGTTCCTGGAAGCCTGCTGCGGGCTGACCTTCTCGTTCCGCTGGACCGGCGCCGCGCTCGCCGCCGCCGTGATGGGCTTCCCGCTGATGGTGCGCGCAATCCGGCTCTCGATCGAGGCGGTCGACCGCCGGCTCGAGGACGCGGCGGAGACGCTCGGCTCCAGCCGGATCGGCGCGTTCTTCGCGGTCACGCTGCCGCTCAGCCTGCCGGGCGTTCTGGCGGGGGTGGTGCTCGGCTTCGCCAAGGCGCTCGGCGAGTTCGGCGCGACCATCACCTTCGTCTCCAACATTCCGGGCGAGACGCGGACCCTGCCGGCCGAAATCTACACGCTGACGCAGACGCCCGGCGGCGACGCCGCGGCGGGGCGGTTGGTTTTGGTCGCGATCGCGCTGTCGCTCGGGGCGCTGATCGTCTCCGAAATACTTGCGCGGCGTCTGTCGTCGAGGATTTCGGGGTGACGCTCTCCGTCGACATCCGCCGGACGAACGGGGACTTCACCCTCGCGGCCGCCTTCGAGGCGCCGCCGGGCGTCACCGCGGTGCTCGGCCGCTCCGGCGCGGGCAAGTCCACGCTGGTCGCGGCCGTCGCGGGGCTGACGCGCCCCGACGCCGGCCGGATCACGCTCGGCGGCGAGACGCTGTTCGACGCCGGCGCCCGCACGAACCTCGCGCCTCGCAAGCGCCGCATCGGCGTCGTGTTCCAGGAAAGCCGCCTGTTTCCGCATCTGTCGGCGCGCTCCAACCTACTGTTCGGGCGCAGGCGGCGGCGCGACGCGGCCGAGCCTTCTTTCGACCAGGTGGTGGAGACGCTCGGCGTCGGCCATCTGCTCGACCGCCGGCCGCGGTCGCTCTCGGGCGGCGAGCGGCAGCGCATCGCGATCGGCCGCGCGCTGCTGTCCGGCCCGCGCGCGCTGCTGTTCGACGAGCCGCTCGCGGCGCTCGACAGCGAGCGCAAGGCCGAGGTGCTGCCCTTCCTCGAGACCGTGGCGCGCGAGACCGCGCTGCCGGTGCTCTACGTCACCCATGCGCTGGAGGAGGCGCGCCGGCTCGCCGACAGGCTCGTGGTGCTCGAAGGCGGCGCCGTGATCGCGGCCGGCCCGGTGGAGCAGGCGGTGGCCAAGGCGGGGCTCGCCAGCGCGGGCGACCGCTTCGCGGAGGGCGTCACCGTCGAGGCGCAGATCGCAGAGCTCGACGAGGCCTACGAGCTCACCGGCGTCGCCCTTGGCGCCCATCGCATCTGGGTTCCGGGGCTGATCGGGGCTCCGGGCGACGCGTTGCGGCTCAGGCTGCTCGCGCGCGACGTCGCGCTCGCGCTCGACCCGCCGCAACGCATCTCGACCCGCAACGCGCTCACGGGCCTCGTGCGTTCGGTCCGGCGCACGGGCGGCCCTTACGTGCTGGTCGCGGTCGACGTCGGCGGCGCGGTGCTGAAATCCGAGATCACCGCGCGTTCGGCCGACGAGCTCAGGCTCGCGCCGGGCCGCGTGGTGCATGCGCTCGTGAAGAGCGTCGCGACCGCGCGCGCCTGAGCCTCAGCCGCCGTAGCGCTCGGTGCGGATCACGCTTGCGGCGACGCCGGCGGCGGCGAGCGCGTCGGTCGCCACGTTGACGAAGGCGTTCGATCCGCAGACGAACACATGGGACGGAGGCGCCGGCAACCTGCCGAGCGCAGCCGCGACCACCCCGACGTCGACGCGGCGGCCGACCTCCCGCGGACCAGGCTCGGGTTCACGCGACAAAGCGAAGGTCAGTGCGAGGCTGGTCTCGTCGGCGAGCCGCTCCAACTCGGCTCGGTAGGGCGCCTCTGCCCGGGTTCTCGCGGCGAGCAGCAGCGCCGCCGGGACGTCGCTCCCCGCCGCCGCGCGATGCCGGACCATCGCCATCAGCGGCGCGACGCCGGAGCCCGCGCCGATCAGCAGCAGAGGACCGCCATCCGCGACCGTCCAGACGAAATGCCCGCAGATCGGTCCGCGGATCTCGATCGCGTCGCCGACCTCCGCCACGTCATGAAAGAACGGCGAGACCTCGCCGTCGTCGAGCCGTTCGATCGCGAGTTCGAGAAGCTCCGGCCGTTCCGGCGCGGAGGCGATCGAGTAGCTTCGGCGCGCCTGGTAGCCGTCCGGGGCGGTCAGGCGGACGTCCAGATGCTGGCCGGGGCGGAACGGGATCGGCCCCTCGGGCTGCAGCGAAAACGCCGAGACCCGCGGCGTCAGCCGCTCGATCGCGACGATCCGCGCCTCGCGCCAGCTCGAGACGCGCGCCGGCCCCGCGCTCACGGGTCGTCGTGGTAGCGCTGCTCGCGCCAGGGGTCGCCGTACATGTGATAGCCGCGAAGCTCCCAGAAGCCGGCCTCGTCGCGCTCGGTGAACTGCAGCGCGTTCAGCCACTTGGCCGACTTCCAGAGGTAGAGGTGCGGCACCAGCAGCCGGGCGGGGCCGCCATGGTCCGGCTCCAGCGGCGCGCCGTCGTAGCGGATCGCGATCATGGCCTTGGCGCCGGCGAGATCGGCGGCGGGGACGTTGGTCGAGTAGCCGTCATAACCGTGGGCGAGCGTGAAGCCGGTGGGCGGCGCCAAGCCGGCGTCGGCGAGCAGATCGTCGATCGCGACGCCTTCCCAAGCCGTGTCGAGCTTGGACCACGTCGTCACGCAATGGATGTCGGTCGTCAGCCGCGTCATCGGCAGCGCGTTGAACGCCGCCCAGTCCCACGCCTTCACGGTGCGCGGCCCGACCTTCAGGGCGAAGCGCCACGAGGCGAGGTCGATCTTGGGAGTCGGTCCGGCGGAGAGCACGGGAAAGTCGTCGGTCAGGGCCTGGCCCGGCGGCGTCCGGGCCGCCGTGTCGGAGGGCGTCCGCCGCCCCGTGAATCCCCGCGTCGCCATGTCCGCCCACCCCTTTTCGTCCGTTCCGCGCCCGAACGATGCGGCGGCGCCGGCGCGATGGCAAGCGGGCTCAGGCCCGCGGCGCCGGCTCCACCACCAGCGTCGCGCCCTCGGCCGCGACCACGGCGATCTCGGCGCCTGCGGGAAGGTCCGGCCCGCGGACGCGCCAGACGGTGTCGTCGATCCGGACCCGGCCCTCGCCTCCCGCGATCGGCTCGCCCAGCACGAAACGGCGGCCCACATGACGCTCCGCACGCCGGTTGAGCATCGGCCGGTCGGAGGCGGCGGCGTTGTCGGGCCGGCCGAGGAACCACCAGCCGACCGCCGCGCCGAGCGCGAGGACCGCGAAGGCCACGACCTCGACCTGCCAGCCGGGATCGATCACGAAGACGATCGCTCCGACGACGATCGCGGCGAGCCCCAGCCAGAGCAGCACGGTTCCCGGCGCCACGAGTTCGACCGCGAGCAGCAGCAGCCCGAGCACGATCCAGCGCCAGAATCCCATTTCCCCGACGAGCGACAGCAGCATCGGCTTCGGCTCAGGCGCTCGGAGGGACGGAGCCGGACGACGGCACGCTGCCGCGGCGGCCGGACGGCTGCGACGCGCGCCGTTCGTCCGCGGACGCGCCGAACGCGTCGCGGGCGAGCTCGGCGATGCCGCCGATCGAACCGAGCAGCGCCGTCGCCTCGTAAGGCAGCACGAAGGTCTTCTGGTTGGGCGAGGCGGCCATGGCCTTGAGCGCTTCGACATATTGCTGCGCGACGAAGTAGTTGAGCGCGGCCGTGTCGCCCGCCGCCACCGCCTCGCTCACGAGGGTCGTCGCCGTCGCCTCCGCCTGCGCCGAACGCTCGCGCGCCTCGGCGTCGCGGAACGCGGCCTCCTTGCGGCCCTCGGCCTCGAGGATCTGCGCCTGCTTAGCGCCCTCGGCCACAAGGATCGCGGCGCGCTTCTCGCGCTCGGCCTTCATCTGCCGGCCCATAGCGGTGACGATGTCCGACGGCGGCGTGATGTCCTTGATCTCGATGCGCGTGACCTTGACGCCCCAGGGCGAGGCCGCCGCGTCGACCACGTGCAGCAGCCGGGTGTTGATCTCGTCGCGCTGGCTCAGCATGTGGTCGAGGTCCATGGAGCCCAGCACCGAGCGGATGTTCGTCATGGTCAGCGCAAGGATGGCGCGTTCCAGATTGGTCACCTCGTAGGAGGCCTGCGCGGCGTCGATCACCTGGAAGAAGGCGACGCCGTCGACCTGCACGATGGCGTTGTCGCGGCTGATGACGTCCTGCCGCGGAATCTCGAGCACCTGCTCCATCATGTTCATCTTGCGGCCGATCTGGTCGATGAACGGCACGATGATTGTCAGGCCGGGATGCAGGGTGCGCGTGTACTTCTGGAAGCGCTCGACGGTGTAGTTGAAGCCCTGCGGCACCGTCTTCACGCCCGCGAAGATGATGAAGATTGCGAGCGCAGCGACCGCGATCGCGGCGATGTCGAACCCGGACAGCATACGCTCACTCCCTTCCCGTTCCGGCGCGCATGAGGCCCGAGGCGCGCGCGCGACGCAAGCGCCCGGCGGTTTTCGCGCCAAGGCGATCGCGCTGGCGCCCGGCGGCCTCAGGCTCGCCCACAGAGCGCCATGTATAGCGTGGACGAATACTTATCGATTGAAAACAACAACACGTCATGCGCGGCGATGGCCGGTTTCCGCATGTTGTCCCAGCGCGACACCTGACGATTTCTTGACCGTGACAGAGCGATTGCGCCCACCGCGGCTTGACCGATTCGCCCAGCTCGCATCATTTTGGTTTGTTTTTGGAATCTTCGTCGGGGGATGGAATGCGCGCATTGGTGACCATGGGAACGCACGGATCGAAACGGTCGGCGCCCGCCGGCCTGTTTTCGACCTCGGCGGCGTTTGGCCTGCTCGCGTTCGGGTTCTGGCAACCGGCGGCGGCGCAGACGGTCGTCGACTCCGCGATCATCGACAACGGCGTGGTGCAACTGGGCATCAACGAGTTCGGCACCCTGATCGCGCCGGCGGCCGGTTCGGTCAACGGCGCGATCGGCATCACCTATCTGCCGTCGGAGGCGGCGGGCGGCCGCGGCGACGCGCTGGCGCCGGGCTGCGATTGCGAAGGTTGGGGCCTCGCCGACTTCACCAATCCAGCCTCGGGTTTTGGACGGAGCCAGTCCAACGGCGACACGGGAACGGGAACCGCGACGCTCACGGTGTCCGGAACCGGCACGAACGCGCTCTCCAACGGCAGCAGCGCGGTGTCGACGACCAACATTACCGTCGGCGGCAATCCGTTCGCCGAGGTGGTCCACGACTTCTCGCCGAGCGTGAGCACGAACCTTTACCGGGTGGACGTGAGCATCACCAACACCGGAACGGCGGCGATCGGCGACCTGCGCTACCGCCGCGTGATGGACTGGGACGTGCCGCCGACCGAGTTCAGCGAATTCGTGACCATTCAGGGCTGGCCCGCCGCCAATCTGGTGAACTCCACAGACAACGGCTTCAACGATCCCAACCCGCTCACGCCGCTGACCAGCATCGCGCCCGGCACGGTCGACCAGAATTTCGAGCACAACGGACCGGACGACCACGGCGCGGCGTTCGACTTCAGCTTCGCGACGCTGGCGCCCGGCGCCACGCAGGAGTTCGTGATCTACTACGGCGCGGCCGGAAACGTCGTGGACTCGCTGAAGGCCCTCGCCGACGTCGGCGCCGAGGTCTACTCGCTCGGCACCGCGAGCGACACCCCGGATTCGGACTCCGTCACCGGCACGCCCAACACCTTCATCTTCGCCTTCTCGGGCGTCGGCGGCACGCCGGTCGGCCCGATGGCGCCGATCTCGGTCGGCTCGCTCGGCGTGATGCGACAGGTCGCGGCCCTCGTCACCCGTCACCAGATGGAGGCGGTCGGCATGCGCATGGACGGGCTTGTCGGCGGCGGCGACAACCTGCCGTTCCAGATCGGCAAGCTCGCCGAAGGCGACGCCGCCGGCGCGGAGGAGCTTGGCGGCCTCAAGCTGTTCGCGACCGCCGGCGGCTCGTTCGGCAAGCTGCAGTCCGTTCGCAGCGCGTCGGCCGACTTCAGCATGTCGCAGATCAACTTCGGCGCCGACTACACGATCCTTCCGGACGCGCATTGGGTGAGCGCCGTCAATTTCGGCGTCGCGATCGGCTTCGCCAACGCGGACGCCGACGGGCGCAACCGCCTCGACGTCGACCTGAAGTCGACCACCGTCAGCGCCTTCGCCGGCCTGAACTTCCTGTCCGGCGGCTACGCCAATCTCGTCGGCAGCTACACCTGGTCGGACTACGACATCCGCCGCAGGCTCGCCGGCGCCTCCTTCGGCGGCAAGACCGACGGCGACGAGGTCGGCGTGCTGTTCCGCCTCGGCTACGACGTCCCGGTGAACGTCACGGAAGAGCGGCTGATCTCGGTCGGGCCGTACTTCATCGCCACCTACATCGACGGCGAGATCGACCCGTTCACCGAGCGTTCCTCCACCTCGCCCGCGACGGCGCTGGAATACGGCCGCCGCAAGTTCGAGTCGGCCACGACCCAGCTCGGTGGGCGTGTGAACGTCGCGGCGAAGACCTCATGGGGCGCCGCCGGCCTGACCGGAAACGTCGGCTGGGAGCACCAGTTCTCCGATGGCGGCCGCCCCGGCGTGGTCGCGACCGCGGGCGGACTGCCGACGCTCGCGCCCTTCGACCTGAAGAGCCATGACTACGCCCGCCTCGGCGCGCGCGCCTGGACGAAGGTCGGCGCCAATGTCGCCTTGGCCGCCGAGTATGACGGCGCGATCGGCGGCCATATGGAAGACCACTCCTTCCGGGGCCGCGTCCGCGTCGGCTTTTGAGACCAACGTCTGGAGAGGGCGGCGCTTTCGCATGGGAAATCCATGCGGGCGCCGCCCTTGTCTTTGGCGCCGGACGTCATGCCCGCGCGTTTCCGGCGGACATGCCGGCCTGAGCGACCTCAGGCGGCCGCGTCCTAGATCCAGCCCATGAGTTCGCGCCGGACCACGTGCTCGATCACGCGCATGCCGTCGTCGGTGTCGTTGAGGCAGGGGATGGCCGCGAAGTTCTCGCCGCCGTTGTGGCGGAAGATCTCGGCGTTCTCGCCGGCGATCTCCTCCAGCGTCTCCAGACAGTCGGCGGAAAAGCCCGGCGTCACCACGGCGAGGCTTTTGACGCCCTGCTTCGCCAGCGCCTCCACCGTCTTGTCGGTGTAGGGCTGCAGCCATTCCTCCGGCCCGAAGCGCGACTGGAAGGTGATGCGGAAGCGCCGCTCATCGAGCCCCAGCGCCTCGCGCATCAGCCGCGCGGTCTTCTGGCACTGGCAATGGTAGGGATCGCCCTTGGCGAGGTAGCTCTGCGGCACGCCGTGGAACGAGGCGAGGATGACCTCGGGCTCGAAGCCGAGCTTCGCGATCTCCCGTTTCATCGACGACGTGACCGCCTCGATGTAGACCGGATCGTCGGCCCAGGGCGGGGCGACGCGCAGGACCGGTTGCCAGCGCATGGTCTTGAGCGCGTCGAACGCCTTGTCGCAGACGGTCGCCGAAGTCGCCGCGGCGTATTGCGGGTAGAGCGGCACGAGCAGCAGGCGGTCGCAGCCCTCGTTCTGCAACGCCTCGATGCGCGAGGCGATCGACGGATTGCCGTAGCGCATCGCCCAGTCCACCACCAGTTTCGGCGAGGCGGAGGCGAGGCTCGCGGCCAGCTTCTCGGACTGCAAACGGGTGATGGTGCGGAGCGGGCTCTCGTCGCGCTCCTTGTTCCAGATCGAGGCGTAGTCCTTGCCCTTCCGGCCCGGCCGCGTCGTCAGGATGATCCCGTTCAGCAGCGGCCACCAGATCAGCCGCGGCGTCTCGATCACGCGGCGATCGGACAGGAATTCCTTGAGATAGCGCCGCATCGACCAGTAGTCGGTGGCGTCGGGCGTCCCGAGATTGACCAGCAGAACGCCAATGCGGCCGACCTTCACCGGCGGATGGTCGGTGGGCAGGCGCACGGCGCGCAGGTCGCCCTGGACGATGGGAGCGTTCATGAGACGGTCGGAACTCCTCTGAAACACCGGCGGAACATAGTCGCCTCGCGCGCGAAATACAGCCGTTCCGCAGCCCCTTACGGCCCGCGCGCCGCGGCGGATCGACCGCCGCCGTGCCCGCCGCGCGCGACGTGTTCGAAGGACCGCCCTTCGCCGGCTGGCGCCTCAGTCCTCGTCGTGGTCCGGAATCTTGAGCGGATGGCCGCAGGCCTTGCAATGCACCGCGTCCGGCTCGTGCCGGGTCAGCGCGCATTGGGGACAGGGGTAGGACACCTTGCGCGGCCGGAAGATCGCCTGCGCCAGCCGCACGAACAGCGAGATGCCGACGATCATAGCGACCACCGAGGTCAGCCGGCCCCAGGTTCCGGGGAGCGTGATGTCGCCGAAGCCGGTCGTGGTCACCGTCGCCACCGTGAAGTAGAGGGCGTCCACGTAGGTGTCGATGCCCTCGGCGCGGCCGACGAAGCCGGTGTAGACGAAGCCTGTGACCACCAGCAGGAAGGTCGCGAGGTTGATGACCGCGCGGGTGGCGTCCTCCCAGTGGGCGAGGCCGTGGCGGCGCAGGCCGCGCCACAGCGCCGGGCTGCGCGACAGGGTCCAGATCCTGAGCGCCCGCAGATAGCCCAGATTGGCGAACCAGGCCGGCGCGAGCAGCGTCACGAAGATGAAGGCGTCGACCCAGACGTCCGGCTTGCGGACCCAGCGGCGGAAGTCGGCCGCGGCGAGCGCGCGGGCGACGAGGTCGAGACCGACCACGAGGGCGATGAGAATGTCGAGCCAGAGATAGATCGGCTCGCCGCTCAGCGCCGGCGTGGCCAGGAAGAAGGCGATGATCGCGAGGTCGACGACGAACACCGCGCCCTGGAACCGGAGCGCGGCCCGGCTGTCGCCGTGGTAGAGCGCGTGCAGCGCGCGCCGGAACCGCGCCATACGGCCGCGTCCGCCCGGCGGCGGCCCGTCGGGCGAAGCCTCCTCGGGCGCCGGAGGCTGGACGGACTGACGTTCCGGAAGGGGCTTCGACATGCCGGCGAAGATAGCGCGCGCGTTCCGGAAGGCGCGGCGTCTCAGCCGTGCAGGGCGAGCGAATCCTGCGGCGCCTCGGCCCGGTCCTCCATGCCGTAGTCGCGGATGACGGAGGCGACCCGCAGCCGGTAGCCGGCGAACACGTCGCGTCGCCCGGCGGTCTGCGCGGCGCGATGCTTCGCGACCGCGCGCCAGCGCTGGACCGACTCCTCGTCGCGCCAGATCGACAACGACAGGAACTTGCCCGGCGTCGTGACGCTGGCGAAGCGCTCCACGGAGATGAAGCCGTCGATCGCCTCCACCTCCGCCTTCAGCGACATGGCAATGGCGAAATAGTCGTCGGCGCGGCCCTCGGCGGGGGTGACCTCGAAGATGACGGCGATCATGGCGGCTCCGACGAAAGGCGAATGAGTCGCCCACCCTGTCCGCCTGCGCGGGCGCAACGCAAGCCGAAACGCTTCGGCGCGGGCCGAAGCGTCGGCGCTCGCGCGGGGCGTCGCACGCCGCTAGGCTTGCGGCCATGTCTCAAGACCCGCTCATCGCCGAAGCCGCCGCCCTGATCGGGGATCCGACCCGCGCGCGCATGCTCGGCGTGCTGATGGACGCCCGCGCCCGCACCGCGAAGGAGCTCGCGAGCCTCGCCGGCGTCTCGCCCGCGACCGCGAGCGGCCACATCGCCAGGATGGCCGCGGCCGGGCTGGTCGCGGTCGCCGCGCAGGGCCGCCACCGCTACGTGCGGCTGGCGGGCTCGGAAGTCGCCGAGCTGATCGAGCGGATGATGTCCTTCGCCGGCGCGTCACGGCCCACGGTCCGGCCCCGGTCCGCCGCGGACGCCGCCTTCCGCGAGGCGCGAACCTGCTACGACCACCTCGCTGGCCGCGTCGCGGTCGATCTCGTCGAGGCGCTGGTCGCGCGCGACCTGCTCCGGCGCGGCCATGACGGCTTCGAGCCGACGCTCGCGGGCGAGCGCTGGTTCCGGGCGCAGGGCGTCGACGTGGGCCGGGCGCGCTGCGCCCACCGGGCCTTCGCGCGCTGCTGCCTCGACTGGAGCGAGCGGCGAGACCATCTGGCGGGCGCGCTCGGCGCGGCGCTGCTGGAGGCGCTGATCGCGCGCGGCCGGCTCGCGCGCCGGAAGGACGAGCGGACGTTGACTGTGACGCCGGAGGGTCGCCGCTTCCTCGCCGAGGAGATCGGGACGGCGCGCCCTGCGGCGGAGGCGCTGGCGGCGGTCGCCGGCTAGCTCAGCCGGGCGAGCCGGCCCCGCCCGCCAGCAGGCCGCCCAGCATCAGCACGCCGAAGGCGAGGATCACCAGCGCGGCCAATGTCTCGAGGGCGGCGACCACCACGCCGGCGGCTCCTGGCGAGGCCGACGCCATACGCAGCGCCGCCGCCTTGGCGCCGACGGCGAAGGCGGCGATCACGGCCACGGTGAGCGCCGTGCCCGCCGCCATGGCGAAGGTCGCGGCGACGCCGGCCCAGGCGATGCCCTGAGCCGCCGCGAACGCCAGCACCACCAGCGCGCCGGTGCAGGGCCGCAGCCCGATGGCGAGCACCGCCGCGCCGGCGCGCCGCCAGTCCACCCGGCCTTCGACGAGCTGCGGGTCGACGCCGTGGTCATGGGCGCAAGCCGCGCCGTGAACGTGGGAGGAGCGGCCCTGCAGCGCGCGGGCGAGCCCCCGCCCCTTGCGCCACACCAGCGCCAGACCGAGCGCCAGAATGGCGGCGTAGCTCGCGGCCTCAAGCCACCATGTGGCCGCGCCGATCGCGACGCTGGTCGCCCCGATCACGGCGGCGAGCAGCCCGACGACTGCGATCGCCGTCACCGCCTGCGCGAGCGCCGCGAGCGTCGAGAGCGCGACCCCGCGGCGCAGACCCTCGCCGGTCGCGATTAGATAGGACGAGATCACCGCCTTGCCGTGGCCGGGACCGGCGGCGTGGAACACGCCGTAGGCGAAAGACAGGCCTGCGAGCGTCGCAAAGGCGGAGGGGTCGGTCTTCGCGGCGCGGATCGCCGCGGACAGCGCGCGGTAGAAGCTCGCCTGCCAGGCCGCGATCCAGGCGAACAGCCCGCCGGCGCCGGGCGCCCCTCCCGGCCCGTCCGGCCGCCCGACCCCGAACGGTCCCGCCCCCTGCGCCGCCGCCGCGCCGCAGAGGGCGACGACGAGCCCGAGCGTCAGCAGCGCGCGCCCGACGCGCTCGGCCCGACCGCTCACCGCCTCACCGGCAGGAGACGCTGATGGCGTTCGAGAACTGCGCCCCGAAATTGTCGCCGGGCGAGAGGCCGGTGAAGAAGCTCTCGGACAGCTTCTGCGAGGCCGCCGCGTCCGGCTCCTTCGGCCGCGCCACGTCGAGCGCGCAGCCGTCCGGCGCCGAGACCAGCTTCGCCGGGTCGTCCTTCGCGAACTCGAAAGCGACGAAATAGGTCGGATCGTAGACCTCGACCTTCAGCGCCGCGCCCTTCGCCGGGGCGTTGTCCTTCACCGGCAGCGTGAAGTGCAGCACGAGGCGCTTGTCGTCGGTCTGCTCCAGCCAGTAGTCGACCGGCTCGTTGAAGCTCACCTTGGACTGCCCGTTCTTCGAGAAGGTGAAGAAGCCGAACTCCTTCAGCGAGGTGACGTTGGTCTCCGCCAGCGGCGCCAGCTCCTCGCGAGTGAGCTTGCCGTCGCCGTCGACGTCGAGCCCCTGCGACGCGAAGGAGGAGAACATGTCGTCGAAGGTCCAGGCGTGCCGGACCGCCGACATGCGGCCGTCCGGCCCATAGACGATCTCGCTTCGCGCCGTCACCCAGACATGCGGGTGGGCGAAGGCCGGGAGGCAGAGGCAGGCGAGCGCAAGGCCCGCAAGGACGATTCGAAACGCTGTCATCGGCCCGCATGGTGGTCGAAACGGCGAGCTTTGTCGTCCCCGACTGCGGCCGAAACGCGGCGCGTCAGCCCGCGAAGACGAAGCGGTCGACGATGCGGAAGCCTTCGTCCGGGCGGTCCTGCACGAACAGCGCGACGGCGTCGACCTGCGTCGACGCGAAGGCGACGTGGTCTTCGTGGAGCCGCGACAGACCGGCGCGGACGCGAAGGATCATCTCCGGGTGCAGCGGCCCGGTCAGCGTCATGTGGAAGTGAAAGTCGTCGAACACGTAAGGATAGCCCCAGAGGTCGAGCGCCGCCTTCTGGCGATCGCTCAGCGGGGATTCCAGCCGCCGGGCGAGTTCGGCTTCGCCCGCTGGCGCGCGGAAGGGCTCGAACGCCTCGACGCAGCCGTTCGCGAGATCGTCGAGCTCCGCCGAGCGCTGCTTCGGCTGCAATCCCACGAAAGCCCCGAGCGCGACGACTTCGAGCTCCGGCAGCAGGAACGGCTTCCGCGAACGCGCGAACGCGCGGCCCGCGGCCACGAGGTCGTCCTCGGTCCGGCCTTCGGCCAGCCGGAACGGCGCTTTCAAAGTCGCGTGAAAACCGTAGCGCCGGGGTGTTTCGGTCAGCACCCGCCACGCGTCCTGCGAAATCCCGTGCGGCGCGAGCGCGGGGATATCGGCGCCGGTCGCGGCGTCGTAGCCAAGCACCGACGAGCCGAACGACCAAAGCGGGCTTCCTGGCGCAGGCGCGTAATAGATGGCGTAGCGCGGCGCGGTCACAGCACCCTCCGCCCCTCGACCAGCGTCTCCCGCAGCACCGGCGCGCCTTCGACCACGCGCAGGCGGATGAGGTCGGCCCTCAGGCCGGCCGCGAGCCGGCCCCGGTCGGCGAGGCCCAGCATCGCGGCCGGGCGCGAGGTCGCGAAGGCGAAGGCCTCGTGCAGCGGCGTCTCGGACGCGGCGAGCCGCTCGACCGCCTGCAGCAGGCTCGACGGGACGTAGTCGGACGACAACGCGTCGAGCAGCCCTTCGCCCGCGAGCTCCCGCGCCGAGACGCCGCCGGAATGCGACCCGCCCCGCACCACGTTCGGCGCGCCGGCGACGGTCGCCAACCCTTCGGCGCGGGCGGCCCGGGCGGCGTCGAGCGTGGTCGGAAACTCGGAGATCACGCATCCGTCGGCCCGGGCTTCGCGCACATGCTCGACCGTGGTGTCGTCGTGGCTCGCGAGCGGCGCGCCGCGCGCCTGCGCCATGGCGACCACCTTCGGGCGGTTCTCCGCCGCGTTGGCGCGGCCAGCCTCCATGCGCTTGCGCAGCAGGTCGTCGGCGGCCGCGCCAGTGAGGCCGTTGCTCGCCATGAACCGCCGGAGGTCGTCGAGATCGCGCCACTGCCTCTGGCCCGGCGTGTGGTCCATCAGCGAAACCAGCGCCAGCAGCGGCGACGCAAGCCGCGGCTCCAGCTCGCCAGTCAGCGTGGGGTCGGTAAGCTCGCAGCGGATGTGGATGTGGTGGTCGATCCGGAACACGCCGGCGGCGGCGCCCTGCTCCACCGCCTCGATCATGCTGTGGAAGATGGCGCGCCGATAATCCTGCCCGCCGTCGTAGCCGCCGGCGCAGACCGCGTCATAGACCGTCGTCACGCCGGCCGCCGCCATCTGGGCGTCGTGCGTCAGCGCCGCGGCGAGCGGATTCGGCCAGATCACGCCGGGGCGCGGGCAGAAGTGCTTGTCGAGGTTGTCGGTGTGCACCTCGATCAGGCCCGGAGCGAGGATGTCGCCATCGAGGTCGATCGCGCCGGCCGCCGCAGAGCGGCCTTCCGCCACCTCACGGATCACGCCGTCCCGATGGACGAGCGTGCCGACGATCGTGCGGTCATCCAGCACAAGCCGGGCGTTGGTGAGGATCGCTTCCATATCCGCCGGGGACTCACACTTAACGGCGCTGCTAGATAAGCCGGAGCGCGGGCGAAGGAAACCGACCGGGGCGCGATTACAGTCCGAGCGCCGCCCCGTCGTCGCGCGGATCGGCGCCGCCTTCGCTGCGTCCCGAAGCGCTTCGGGCGATCAGGCCGGCCGCTCCCTGCACGCGATCATGGGCCTCCCCCGACAGCTCGACCCGATGGCCCATGCGCTCCAGCCGGTCGAGCGCCTCGCCGTCGAAACGTGGCTCGACCCGAAGCGCGCCATGGACGAAGCGGGCGCGAGGCCCGTCGAGCGCGTCGCCGACGCCGCGGCCGAGCCGGATGCGGCGCAGCGCCGCCGCGGCCTGCGCTTCCGCTCCCCCGCCGAAGACCAGCACGTCGCCGCGGGCCGAAAGCGTCGCGAGCCCCGGCGTGACGCCGAGCGGCGGACGCGCGCCCGGCTCCAGCGCGTGGGCCGCGTCCGGATCGAGCGACAGTCCGGCGCCGCCATTGTGGACCAGCACGCCGGTGGCCGGCGACAGGCAGCCCGCGCCGAACGGATCGTGCAACGTCTGGACTAAGGAGACCGCGCGACCTTCCGCGTCGACGACGCCGAACCACGCCCCCTCGCCGCGGAATCCGGGCCCAGGAGGGCCGGCGCGGCGGGGATCGACCGCGTCCGCCTCGCGCTGGAGCGCGTCGGCGCCGAGGGCCGCATCGGCGTCAAGATCTTCCCCAAACCGGTCTCGCAGGCGCGCCGCCCGCGCGGCAGCCTCGGCGAGGCCGTGGACGAAGCCCGCGTCGCGGTCGTCGGCGAGACCGAGCCGGTCGGCGATCCCGAGCAGCGCCAGCGCCCCGAATCCCTGCGACCGCGCGCCATAAGCGATCCCGCCGGCGAGCGGGACCTGCAGCGGCCGGCGCAGGTGGGCGCCGACGCGCCGGAGGTCGTCCCGCGTCAACGGCGCCCCGAACCGTTCGAGGTCCGCCGCGAGCTCACGCGCGACGTCGCCAGCGTAGAAGTCCTTCAGACCCGCCCGAGCCAGGTGTTCGAGCGCGTCGGCGAGCCGTGGCTGCACGAGCGCGTCCCCCGCCGCGAGCGGGCGATCGTCGACGAAGAACGCCGCGGCGAAGCCGGGCTGCGGCTTGAGATCGTCGGCGGCTTCGGACAGGCGGGCCGCGAAGCCCGCCGACAGCGCGACGCCCTCGCGGGCGAGCCGGATCGCGTCCCCGAACAGCACTTTAAGCGGCAGCCGGCCACCGCAGGCGGCGGCGATCTCGAGCGCGAGCCGCCAGCCCTCGACCGCGCCGGGAGCCGCGAGCGCCGCCATCGCGCCGCGGCGCGGGATCGCGTCGTAGCCGAGCGCGCCATAACCGGCGCGCGACGCGCCGCGCGCCGGCGCCCCGCAGGCGTCGATCGCCCGGACGACGCCGGAGGGTTCGCGCGCGAGCCACAGCCCGTCGCCGCCGAGGCCTGCGACGTCGGCGCGCGTGACGGCGGCCGTCGCCGCCATGGCGATCGCGGCCTCGTAGGCGTTGCCGCCCTCGATGAGGATCATCCGGCCGGTCTCCGCCGCGGCGGGGTGCGGAGCGACCACAAGGCCATGGTCCGAGACGGTGGTTTCGATCATGGACGGCTCGCTTGGGCGAAGGAGGCGCAGGCGTAGTCGACCGCGGGCCCCGGCCGCAAGCGCCGGCGCCGCTCGACGGCGCGGCGGAACGTGCTAAAAGGCTCGCCGACCCTGCGGGCGCACTCGCGCGCCCGGCCAAACCGGAGCGTCGCGCCCGTGTCCGATCTGCCTGCCGCCGGCGGCTCCGCCGTGGGACGCGCCATCACCCTCGGCGCCGCCACCGTGCTGATCGCCACCCAGACCATCGCCGCCTGCGTCGCCGGCGGCTGGGCGATCGGCGGGTTTCTTGGCCTCGGCGAGATCGTGACCTACGCCCTCGAGATCGGCGGCTTCGCGCTCGGCGTCTGGATCGTGGTGAAGTTCGTCCGCACCGCGCTGAAGCACAACCCGGTGCGCTGACCGGCCCTGCGGCGCCCCTGCGGCCGCGCGTCGATTGAAGTCGGACATGTAACTCTATAACATTGCGCCCGTCCTCCTCAGACGGCGGCGCCATGTTCCCGACGGCCCATCACGATCACGCGCATCACTCTCACGGCGACCATGGCCATGGCCGGCGGGCGCACGCGCCAGGCCTGTCGCTGCTGCGCGCCTCGGCCGCCGCGCGCCTCGTCGGCGCGGTCGGCGCGTCGGCGCTGATCTGGCTCGCGGTGTGGTGGGTCACGGCATGAGCGCCGCGCTTCGCCTGCACGACGTCACGCTCGGCTACGACCGCCACCCGGCCGTGCATCATCTCGACGGCGAGATCGCCTCCGGCGCGCTGCTCGCGGTGGTCGGCCCCAACGGCGCCGGCAAATCGACGCTGCTGAAGGGCCTCGTCGGCGCGCTGAAGCCTCTTGGAGGCCGCATCGACCGCGGCGCGCTCGGCCGGCGCGAGATCGCCTATCTGCCGCAGGCGGCGGAGCTCGACCGTTCCTTCCCCGTCGACGTGTTCGATCTGGTCGCGACCGGCCTCTGGCGGCGCACCGGCCTCTTCGGCGGCGTCAGCCGCGGCGATCACGCCCGGATCGACGAGGCGATCGCGGGCGTCGGCCTCACCGGCTTCGAGCGCCGGGCGGTCGGCACGCTGTCCGGCGGCCAGCTTCAGCGCGCGCTGTTCGCCCGCCTTCTGCTGCAGGACGCCTCTGTCATCCTGCTCGACGAGCCTTTCGCCGCGATCGACGCGCAGACCGTCTCCGACCTGCTGGCGCTGATCGCGCGCTGGCACAGCGAACGGCGCACCGTGGTCGCCGTGCTGCACGACATGGAGATCGTGCGGCAGGCCTTCCCCGAGACGCTGCTGCTCGCGCGGCGGCCCGTCGCCTGGGGCCCGACGTCCGAGACGCTGCGGCCGGAGCGCCTGCTGGAGGCGCGCGCCATGCCGGAGGCCTTCGACGACCGCGCGCCGGTCTGCGACGCGCACGGAGCGGGACGCGCGGCATGACGCCCTACGACGCGGTGCTCGCCCCCTTCGTCGAATTCGCCTTCATGCGCCGCGCGCTGGTGGGCGCGGTCGCGCTGTCGCTCGGCGCCGCGCCGATTGGCGTGTTCCTGATGCTCCGGCGCATGAGCCTGACCGGCGACGCCATGGCGCACGCCATCCTGCCGGGCGCCGCGGTCGGGTTCCTCGTCGCCGGGCTGTCGTTGCCGGCGATGACGCTGGGCGGGCTCGTCGCCGGCGTCTCGGTGGCGCTGCTCACCGGCCTCGTCGCGCGCACCACCCTGCTGAAGGAGGACGCCGCGCTCGCCGCCTTCTATCTGCTGTCGCTCGCGCTCGGCGTGACCCTGGTCTCGCTCAAGGGCTCGAACGTCGACCTGCTGCACGTGCTGTTCGGCTCGGTGCTGGCGCTCGACGACCAGGCGCTGACGCTGCTCGCCGGCGTCTCGACCGTGACGCTCGTCGCGCTCGCGCTGATCTACCGGCCGCTTGTGCTCGAATGCGTCGACCCGGGCTTCCTCGCCTCGGTCAGCCGCTCCGGCGGCCTGGCGCATTTCGTGTTCCTCGGCCTCGTGGTGCTCAACCTCGTCGCCGGCTTCCAGGCGCTCGGCACCCTGCTCGCGGTCGGCGTGATGATGCTGCCGGCCGCGACCGCGCGGTTCTGGGCCGCGAGCCTCGGCGGCCTGTTCTCGGTCGCGATCGGGTCCGCGGTCATCGCGTCGATCGCCGGCCTGCTGCTCTCGTACCACCTCGGAACGCCGACCGGCCCGACCGTCATCCTCGCGGCCGGCGTCCTCTATCTCGCCTCGCTCGTTTTCGGCCGTCATGGCGGCGCGCTCAGCCGCCTCGCGCCTCCCCGCCGCCACCGCGCGGCCTGATCTCGCCCCCAAGGAGAAGCTCCATGCGGATCCGCGCCCTTCTCGCCGCCGTCGTCGCCGGCGTGCTGTCGACCCTGCCCGCCGCCGCCGAGCCCGCGAAGGTGAAGGCGGTCGCGACCTTCTCGATCCTCGGCGATTTCGTCGCCGCGGTCGGAGGCGACCGCGTTTCGGTCGAGACGCTGGTCGGCCCGAATGGCGACGCGCACGTGTTCTCGCCCTCGCCCGCGGACGCCAAGAAGGTCGCGGAGGCGAAGGTGCTGTTCGAGAACGGCCTCGGTCTGGAGGGCTGGATCTCGCGGCTCGTCAAATCGGCCGGCGCGCAGGTTCCGGTCGTGGTCGCCGCCAAGGGCGTGGCTCCGCGGGAGATGGCCGAGGAGGACGACCACGACCACAAGCATGGCCACGCTCATGGCCATGATCATGGCGCGGTCGACCCGCACGCCTGGCAGGCGGTTCCGAACGCCAAGATCTACGTCGCCAACGTCCGCGACGGCCTGATCGCCGCGGACCCGGACGGCCGCGCGACCTACGAGGCGAACGCCGCGGCCTACATCGAAAAGCTCGACGCGCTCGACGCCGAAATCCGCGCCGCATGGGCCAAGGTGCCTGTCGAGCGCCGCCGGATCATCACGTCGCACGACGCCTTCGGCTATTACGCCGCGGCCTACGACGTGGAGATGATCGCGCCGCAGGGCGTCTCGACCGAGACCGAGGCTTCGGCCAAAGACGTCGCCCGCATCATCCGGCAGATCAAGGCCGAGAAGATCCCGGCCGTGTTCGTGGAGAACATCTCCGACCGGCGCCTCGCCGAGCGCATCGCCAAGGAGACGGGCGCGAAGATCGGCGGGGCGCTCTATTCCGACGCGCTCTCGCCCGCCGGCGGCCCCGCCGCGACCTATCTCGACATGATGCGTTCGAACCTCCGGGAGCTGACGAGCGCGCTGTCGAGCTGAGGGGCCGCCTCAGAGCGTCTTCGCCAGCGCCTCGAGCTGGTCGGCGACCTGGCCCCAGCCCTCGTGGAAGCCCATCTGCTCGTGGGCTTCCTTGTCCGCGACGGTCCAGTGCCGGGCGACGGCGCGGTAGCGGGTCTTGCCGCCCTCGTCGGCGAAGGTGAGGATCGCGACGAAGAACGGCTTCTCCGACGGCGTCCACGCTTCGGTGAAGGCGTCGGTGAAGACCAATTTCTCGTTCGGGACCGCGTCGA
Organism: Methylopila henanensis; assembly: GCF_042681025.1. Classification (NCBI taxonomy): domain Bacteria; kingdom Pseudomonadati; phylum Pseudomonadota; class Alphaproteobacteria; order Hyphomicrobiales; family Methylopilaceae; genus Methylopila; species Methylopila henanensis. Next base: position 27,677 of record NZ_JBHUER010000005.1, on the reverse strand, counting down.
GATAGACGCCGGACATCGGCATGTCCTGCCCTTCCGGAGACCGCATGGTGATCCGGTTTGAGCCGCCCGGACGGACGTCGAGCTCCGCATGCGGGGTGGTGTAGGGCAGCGGCGCGAAGAACCGCTTCAGCAGCTCCGGCTCGGTCCAGCAACGGTAGACATTCTCGCGCGGAGCGTCGATGAGGCGGTCGAGCACAAGGTCGCGGGTCGGGTCGATGGCGTCGGTCATGGCGGCTGTTTCCTCCTGAGCGGTCGTTTCGTGTCCTAGGACGGACGGGGCAGCCCGCGCCCGACACCGGCCCCGCATTTTTTTGCGCGGCCGCCGCTCACCCGCCGTTAAGGCGGGGCGAGCGACGCTTGGCGCCATGTCCGACGCTTCCCACGCCGCTCTCGCGCCAGCCGCCGAAGACGCCTGCGCCGCCTTCGCGGACTGGCTGCGGCATCTCGCGACCGAACGGCGGCTGTCGCCGAAGACGGTCGAGGCCTACGGCCGCGACGTCCGGACCTTCCTCGCCTTCCTGCAGAACCATCTCGGCGGCCCGGCCAGCCTCGCCGACATCGTCGCGCTCACGCCGCGCGACCTTCGCGCCTTCCTATCCGCGCGCCGCGGCGAGGGCCTCGTCAGCCGCTCGCTGATGCGGGCGCTGGCGGCGAACCGCTCCTTCGCGCGCTTCCTCGCCCGCACCGGCCGCGGCGAGGCCGCCGCCTTCGCCGCCGTGCGTTCGCCCAAGGTTCCGCGCAGCCTGCCGAAGCCGGTCGCGCCCGCCGCCGCCCGCGCGCTCGCCGACGCCGACACCCGCGCCGGCGAGGAGCGCGAGGCCTGGGTGCTGGCGCGCGACGCCGCGGTGATCGCGCTGCTCTACGGCTGCGGCCTGCGCATCTCGGAAGCCCTGTCGCTGACGCGCCGCGAGGCTCCGGTCGACGGAACCGACCGGATCGAGGTGACGGGCAAGGGCGGCAAGACCCGCCAGCTGCCGGTGATCCCGGCGGTGCAGGCGGCGGTGCGGGACTATCTCGCGCAATGTCCGTGGCGGCTCGCGCCCGAGGGACCGCTGTTCGTGGGCGCGAAGGGCGGCCCGCTCAACCCGCGCATCGTGCAGGCGGCGGTGGCGCGCATGCGCGGCGCGCTTGGGCTGCCGGACACCGCGACGCCGCACGCGCTGCGCCACTCCTTCGCGACGCACCTGCTCGCCCGCGGCGGCGATCTCCGCACCATCCAGGAGCTGCTCGGCCACGCCAGCCTTTCGACCACGCAGATCTACACCGAGGTCGACGTCGCGAGGCTGATGGCGGCGCACGCCGCCTTCCACCCCCGCGCCCGCGCCTGACGTCGCTCCTGCGCGCGAAAGCGTGAACGGGCGCCCGCCGTTTGGGCTTGGCGCGGAGTCCGGCAGTGGTAGCCTGATCGGGACGCGGGCGATCCCGCCCGACGTCTGTGACGAGGAGAGCGACGATGAAGACGCTTACCGCCACGCTGCTCGCCGCCGCCCTTGCGGCCGCCGTCGCGGCGCCTGCTTCGGCCGAGCCCTGCGCCCGGAAGAACACCACGGCCTCGACCCAGACCGACAACCGCGCCGGAACCTGAGCCCCCGCCAGCTCCGGCGCTGAAGACCGACGGCCCGGGCCCCAGCGCCCGGGCCGTCTTCGTTTGCGGGGCGCCGGCAGGGCAGCCCTGCGCGCTTGCGTGTTTGTCGCCTCGCGCAGCCGTGATACCCGCGGTCGGGAGGTGATCCGATGCCCACAACGACGCCCGCCGATCCCGACGTCGTCACGACCCCGACTCGCGTCCAGCCCGAAACACCCTGGGCCGGCTACGCGCTCGCGGCCGCGGGCGCGATCCTGTTCTCCAGCAAGGGGATCCTGATCAAGTTCGCCTACGCCGAGGGCGTCGACACCGAGACGCTGCTCGCGCTGCGCATGGGGCTTTCGGTCCCGGTCTACGTCGCGATCGGGCTGATGGCGGTCGCGCGCGCAGGGCGTCCGCAAGCCCTCGACGGGCGCACGCTCGCGGCCTCGCTCGCCATCGGCCTGCTGGGCTACTGGTTCGCGAGCTACACCGACTTCCTCGGCCTCGCCTACATCTCGGCGCCGTTCGAGCGGCTGATCCTGTTCACCTATCCGCTGTTCACGGTGCTGCTCGGCGCGGCCTTCTTCGGCCAGCCGTTTCGGGCGCGGGCGCTGCTCGCCTTCGCGCTCGCCTATACCGGGCTAGCGCTGGTGTTCGTGAAGGACGTCGAGGCCGCGGGCTTCGACGCCACGCGCACCGGAACGCTGCTGGTGCTGGCCTCCGCGCTCGCCTTCGCGCTCTACCAGCTCTTCGCCAAGGGCCAGATCGCTAAGCTCGGGCCGAAGCTCTTCACCTGCATAGCCATGACGGCTGCGGCCGCCGCCGCGATCGTCCAGTTCCTCGTCGTGCGCGACCTGAGCGTGCTGTCGGAGCTCACGGCCAAAGCGTGGCTCTACGCCGCGATGATCGCGGTGCTCAGCACCATCCTGCCGAGCTTCCTGCTGTCGGCGGCGCTGCACCGGATCTCGGCGCAGGCGAACGCCGCCATCGGCACGGTGAGCCCGATCGCGACGCTCGTGCTGGCGGCGCTGTTCCTCGGCGAGCGGGTGACGGCGATCGACGTCGCGGGGTCGGCGCTGGTGCTTGCGGGCGTCGGCTGGTTCACCCTCGCCGAACAGCGCCGGCGCTGAACCCGCTTCAGGCGGCGCCGGCGAACAGCGCGTCGAAGTCGAGCCGCGCGAAGTCCGGCGCGGTTGCGCGGACGTTCCGGAATTCGGCGAAGGCCTCGGCCGGCAGCGTGGTGGTGATCGCGACCGCCGGCATGCCGGCGCGCCGCGCCGCCTCGACGCCGAGCGGCGCGTCCTCGAACACCAGGCATTCCTCCGGGCGCGCGCCGAGCTTCTCGGCCGCCGCGAGGAACATGTCGGGATGCGGCTTGCCGCGGTAGCCCATCGACGGCTGCACCACCGCCGCGAAGCGGCTGCGCAAGCCCAGCCCGTCGAGCGTGAAGTCGACGTTCTCCGGCGGGGCCGCGGTCGCGACCGCGGCTTTCACGCCGCGCCGGTCCGCCTCCGCCATCAGCGCCGCGAAGCCGGCATGGGCCGCGAGCCGCGGCGCGTAGAGCCGACGGTAGATCGCCTCCTTCGCGGCGCCCATGGCCGCGATCTCGGCCGCGGGACGGTTCGGGAAGAACTCGGAAATGATCTCGGGGTTGGTGCGCCCGGCGGTGCGGCGGAAGAAGCTCGCCCGATCGAAGGCGAGGCCGACCTCCGCGTGCCACGCCTCCCAGGCGTCGTCGTGGACCGCCATGTTGTCCACGAGCGTGCCGTCCATGTCGAAGATCAGCCCGCGAACGGGCGTCACGCGGACGGCCCCTCGGCCGGCTCGTCGAACAGGCCTTCGGGCGGATCGATCACGGCCCGGCCTCCGGCGACGTCGACCACGGGAACGACCGCGCGGGTGAAGGGCGCGTAGACCGTACGCCGGGAGCCGGCGAGGCGCAGCTCGAGCAGGTCGTCGGCGCCGAAATTCTGCACCGACGCCACCTCCCCGACCACCGCGCCGGACGTGTCCTCGACCCTGAGGCCGATCAGGTCGGCCCAGTAGAACTCGTCCTCGTCCTCCGCGGGCGGCAGCGCCTCGCGGGGCGTGAACAGGCCGACGCCGTTCAGCGCCTCGGCCTGGTCGCGGCTGTCGACGCCCTTGAACCGGGCGACGACCATATCGTCCTTGAGATGGCGCAGACTCGCCACCTCGAAGGCGCGCGCGCCGTCCGCGGTCGTCACGGGCTTGTAAGCCTTGAGCGACATCGGATCGGCGGTGAAGGCCTTCACGCGCACCTCTCCCCGGACGCCGTGGGCGGCGCCGATCACGCCGATCTGGACGAGGCGGGGCGAGGTCATGGGCGAGGCTCCGCGCTCCTGTACCGGCGCGGCGCCGGGACAGGAGCGGCGGCGCAACCTTACTCGGCGGCTTCGGCGGACTTGGCCGCGGCGGCCTCGGCGCGCTCCTGCGCCTTCTTGCCGGGCTGGCCCTTGGTCGGGTTGCTGCGCGCGTCGCGCTTCAGCAGACCGGCCTGGTCGAGGAAGCGGTGCACGCGATCGGTCGGGGTCGCGCCCTTGGCGAGCCACTCCTTGGCCTTCTCGGCGTCGAGCACGACGCGCTCGGCCTCCTTCGGCAGCACCGGGTTGTAGGTGCCGATGCGCTCGATGAAGCGGCCGTCGCGGGGGTAGCGCGAGTCGGCGACGACGATGCGGTAGAACGGACGCTTCTTGGCGCCGCCGCGGGCGAGACGAATCTTCAGGGCCATTGTCTTATTCCTTTTCTCTAGCTCGACATCCCGGACGGCCGTGGGGCCGGGCCGGGATCATGTTCAGACTTTGCGTTCCATCCGGCGGACGATCCCGGCTTTGCGCTGCGCTTCAGCCGGAACGACGCCTGAATTCACTTCTTCTTCCCGAAACCCGGGAAACCACCGCCGAGGCCCGGCAGCTTGGGGCCGCCGCCGAGACCGCCGGGAAAACCGGGAGGCAGGCCGCCGGGCGCGCCGGGAAAGCCGCCGCCGGGGAAGCCGGGCGGCAGGCCCTGCGGCATCTTCCCGGCCTTCAGGTCCTCAAGCGCCTCCGGCGGAATCTGCGGCGCGCCGCCGCCGAAGCCGAGCGCGGCGCCGAGCCCCGCGAGCGGGCCGCGGCCGGACTTCGCGCCCTTGCCCATCATCTTCATCATGTCCGCCATCTGGCGGTGCATCTTGAGCAGCTTGTTGACGTCCTCGACCTTCGAGCCCGAGCCCGCAGCGACGCGCTTCTTGCGCGAGGCCTTCAGGAGGTCGGGATTGCGCCGCTCGGCCTTGGTCATCGAGTCGATGATCGCGGCCTGGCGCTTGAACACGCTCTCGTCGATGTTCGCGCCCGCCATCTGCTTCTTCAGGTTGGCGACGCCCGGCATCAGCGACATCACGCCCGACATGCCGCCGAGCTTCTGCATCTGCAGCAGCTGCTCCTTGAGGTCGTTCAGATCGAACTGACCCTTGCGCATGCGCTCGGCGGTCTTCGCCGCCTTTTCGGCGTCGATGGTGGCCGCGGCCTTCTCGACCAGCGAGACCACGTCGCCCATGCCGAGGATGCGGTTGGCGATGCGCGCCGGGTCGAAGTCCTCGACCGCGTCGAAGCGCTCGCCGACGCCGACCAGCTTGATCGGCTTGCCCGTGACCGCGCGCATGGAGAGCGCCGCGCCGCCGCGGCCGTCGCCGTCGACGCGGGTGAGCACGATGCCGGTGACGCCGACCGCCTGGTCGAAGGCGCGAGCGGTCGTCACGGCGTCCTGGCCGGTGAGGGCGTCCGCGACCAGCAGCACCTCGTGCGGGTTGGTCGCCTTCTTGACCTCGACCACCTCGGCCATGAGGGCTTCGTCGAGCGTGGTGCGGCCCGCGGTGTCGAGCAGCACGACGTCGTAGCCGCCGAGCCGTCCCGCCTCCATGGCGCGGCGGGCGATCTGCAGCGCCGTCTGCCCCGGCACGATCGGCAGAGTCGCGACCTCGGTCTGCTTGCCGAGGGTGGCGAGCTGCTCCATCGCCGCCGGGCGGCGGGTGTCGAGCGAGGCCATCAGCACCTTGCGCCGGTCGCGCGTGGTGAGGCGGCGGGCGATCTTGGCGGTGGAGGTCGTCTTGCCCGAGCCCTGCAGGCCGACCATCAGGATCGGCACCGGCACCGCCGCGGCGAGGCTGATCGGCTGGGCGTCCGCGCCCAGCATGGCGACCAGCTCGTCATGGACGATCTTGACCACCATCTGGCCGGGCGTGACCGACTTCACGACCTCGACGCCGACCGCGCGCTCCTTCACCCGGTCGACGAAGGACCGCACCACCTCGAGCGCCACGTCCGCCTCGAGCAGGGCGCGGCGGACCTCGCGCATCGCTTCCGAGACGTCCGCCTCGGTCAGCGCGCCGCGTCGGGTCAGCCGGTCCAGTATGCCGCCGAGGCGGTGGGTCAGAGTGTCGAACATGAGAGCGCAGGCGCCTCGCATCAGGTGGGCCGGACGGCCTCGTCAGCCAACGCAAAACGCGCCCGCGGACGTGATCGTCGGCGGACGTTGACCCCCCGAACTCGTGGGACGGGCGGCTTGCGCAGGCGTCTAAGGTCTCAGACGTGGCGTCTACCTACAGGCGCAGGGCGTGAGCGTCAACCGACCGCGCCCTGCGCGGCCCTTGAAGCCGCGACGGAGCGTCGCGCGGCTCCCCGGGCTCTCGCAACCCGACCGCAACGGGCGTATGTCCTCAGGCTGCGAGCACACGTCGAGTCCGTCGACGCGCCGGCAAGACCCTTAAAAGAGGGAGGAGTCGGTCCCGGCGGACCTTCAGCGTCCATATCCGAGGCGGAGCAGGCCCCTTCGCTCGCACCTGCGCCGCACGGCCTAGAAGCCCGTCGGAGAGACCTTTTTGACCACCATCGCATCCTGCAGCCGCGTCCGCAGAGCCTTCGCCTGTTGGCCATCGCGCATCGGCGTCGCCGCCCTCGTCCTCCTCGGCGTGAGTTGGGGATCGGAAGCCTTCGCCCAGCACGAGGCAGGCGGCGCGGCATACGAACAGGCCGCCTGACCGCGGTTTCGCGGAAGGCTGGCGTTTCGTCGCGGACGGCATGATATGAACGCGGACGGCCGATCCCCGCCGCCCGAACACGCCGACGCGCCATGAGCACGCTTCTCGACCGCCCCTTCCTCAAGATGAACGGCCTCGGCAACGAGATCCTCGTGCTCGACCTGCGCGCGGGCGGAGGCCCGGTGACGGCGGACGAGGCCATGGCGCTGGCGCGCGACCGCGACACCCGCTTCGACCAGCTTATGGCGCTGCATCCCGGCCGCGGCGGCGCCGACGCCTTCATGCGCATCTACAACGCCGACGGCTCCGAGGTTTCGGCCTGCGGCAACGGCACGCGCTGCGTGGCCTGGGCGTTGATGCGCGAGAGCGGCCGCCGCGAGGCGCTGCTGGAGACCGCCGCCGGCCCGCTGGTCTGCTCCGCCGGCGACGCGCCCGACCAGATCACCGTCGACATGGGCGCGCCGCGCTTCGGCTGGGCCGACATTCCGCTCGCCGAGGAATTCGCCGACACCCGCGCGATCGAGCTGCAGGTCGGCCCGATCGACGCCCCGCTGATCCACTCGCCGTCGGTCGCCAATGTCGGCAACCCGCACGCGATCTTCTGGGTCGACGACCTCAACGTCGTCGACCTGCGCCGCGTGGGGCCGATGCTTGAGAACCACCCGATCTTCCCGGAGCGCGCCAACATCTCGCTCGCGAAGGTCACGTCGAAGTCGGCCCTGACCCTGAAGGTCTGGGAGCGAGGCGCCGGGCTGACGCTCGCCTGCGGCACCGCCGCCTGCGCCGCCGCCGTCTCGGCCGCCCGCACCCGGCGCACGGGCCGCGACGTGGTCGTCACCCTGCCGGGCGGCCCCTTGCGGATCGTGTGGCGCGAAAGCGACGACCACATCCTGATGACGGGCCCCGCGACGCTGGAGCACGAAGGCGTCATCCGCGCCGACATGCTGCCCGTCGCCGCCTGACGAGACCGACGCGCGGGGACGAAAACGGAGCGCTCGCCGCCCTTGCGCGGCCCAAGGCCTTGTGGCAGGTTCCGCGCGCTTCGCCGGCCCCTGCTTCGCCGGCCGACGCCGCAGTAGCTCAGTGGTAGAGCACACCATTGGTAATGGTGAGGTCGGGAGTTCAATCCTCCCCTGCGGCACCAGCCTTCACGGCATAATCGCGACTTTCGCTGCGGCGCGCTAAGGGGCCTCCGGACGGGCGGCGCGTTGCGTCTGGCGCAACGGAATGCGTCAGCCGATGCCTGCAGTAGCGCGCACCCGCCCTTCCGATCCGCCCGCAGGTTGCGCGCGGGCGCCTTTGCGCGCTTCAGCGGCCCCGCCAAACCCTATGTTGCCACCCTACAACACGCTTATTTCATAAGCAGTCTTTGCACTTTTTTAGTGCGAAACGAGTGTACATAAGGGCCATGGCCGACGTTCGGCTTTGTTTCACGGGGTTTTACAGAATGTTCCTGCGCTCCACCGTCGCCGCCGCAGCGGCGCTTCTCGCCACCTCCGCCTTCGCGGCGGACCTGCCCGCCTATGAGCCCGCGCCGTCCGTCATCGTGCCGTCCTTCACCTGGACCGGCCCGTATATCGGCCTGCAGGCCGGCTACAGCTGGGGCGACGCCAAGTTCCGCGCCCTCGGCGGCCGCGTCAGCTCCAGCCCGGACGGCTTCGTGGTCGGCGCCTACGCCGGCTACAACTTCCAGCTCGACGGCTCGCCGGTCGTGCTCGGCATCGAGACCGACTTCAACTACGCCGACATCGACGCCAGCCGCAGCGTCCTGGGCCTCCGCGGCCGGACCCAGACTGACTGGACCGGCGCGACCCGCGCCCGCATCGGCTACGCCTTCGACCGCTTCCTGGTCTACGGCGCGGCCGGCGTGGCCTACGCCGATCGTGAAGTCCGCGTGCGCGGCGTCGGCCGCGACAGCAAGACCGCGGTCGGCTGGACCGTCGGCGGCGGCGTCGAGTACGCCGCGACCGACAACATCGCGGTGCGCGCCGAGTATCGCTACAGCGACTTCGGCAAGGACAGCTTCCGCATCGCCGGCGCCCGCGTGCGCAGCGACTACGACGAGCATCGCGTGCTGGTCGGCGTCTCCTACAAGTTTGGCTGGTAAGCTCTCCGGCTGACGGAAACGGGGCCTCGCAGCGTCGCTGCGGGGCCCTTTTTCTTTGGCCGCGCCTGCCTGCGGCCAACCTGAAGAACAAACATCAGACGTATTGCTATCGCTTCAAGGACCGGTCGCGCGCCGCCCAAGCATCGGATCCGACATGTCAATTCTGATCGCCCCCACCACCGTTACAATACTTCCCGGAAAAAATGGAAAATGTGCCATTGCCTAAGCTTTGGGGGTAAGTGTCCGTTGCTGAGCCGCCCAAAAAGGGGGCACGAGCGCCGTCAAAACAAGGCGGCGCCGGATAAATGACGCTTTGGGGAGTACAAACGCCATGACCAAGACTTTGGTCGCTTTCGCATCGGTCCTGTTGCTCTCGGGAACGGCCGCCATGGCCGCCGAGTGGGCCGCGTTCAAGACCCTCGACACGGACGGCAGCGGCCGCATCAGCCGCGTCGAGTGGGAGAAGAACGTCGGCAAGCTGAAGCTCGATCCCGCGCCGGTCTTCACGGCGATGGACTCGAACGGCGACAACGGCATCGACGAAGAGGAATGGGCTGCGGCGGAGAAGCTGGCGCAGAGCTACACCGCTCGGTGCCGCGAAGCCTCGGCCTCCTGGTGCAAGGACGCCAAGTAAGTCCCGTTCGGACCTGACGAAGCCCTTGTCCTAGACATCGACGATCTGCCCGAAACCCCGAAGGCGACTTCCGGGTTTCGGGCGACCTCGCAAGCGGTAGGCCTCCCGTCGCGCCGGAATGCCGCGCGGCGACCGCGGCCACCGGGATCGCGCGCAGGCCACGCGTGCGTCGCGCGCTCCGATACGTGAGCGCCTCCTTTTTCCACCGCGAATCGCTTGCCGTCTGGTCCTCCCTTCGGCTTAGCCCGGCCGCATGGTTTCTCTCTGCTTGAGCTTCGGCCTGATGACCGGCGCGCCCTTCGCGCCGAAGGGTCGGCCACGCCGGTCCGAAGGTCGTGAAAGCGATCGAGCGCTCGATTCTGGATTGATTTTGGATTTTATTGGCATCTATATGGCTCCGCCGAGAAGCGGGGCACAAACGCAATGGCGCTATTCGCGAACGACGCGCCGACATGGATCGCCATCGTGGCGGCCTATGTCGCGGTGATGCTGACGCCCGGACCGAACTTTCTCCTCGTGCTCGACGCGGCCTGCTCCGGGTCGCAGCGGGTCGCTCTGTCCTCCGCGCTGGGCGTCGCCAGCGGCGCGGCGACGCTCGCCCTGGCCGCCTTTCTCGCGGGCTCCGCGCTGACGCCCTCCGAACCGCTGATCAGCTTCAGCCGCCTCGCCTTCGGCGCGCTCGTGATGGCGCTCGGCTTCCGCACGCTGACGAGCGCGGCGAGGCCTCTGGCCGAGCAGCCCGTCAAGACCAAACGAGAGACCGCGCATTTCAGGATCGGACTGGCCACGTCGGCCAGCAATCCGATAACGGCGCTGTTCTTCCTCGCGGCCGCCGCGACCGCCGCCGGAACCGTGACGACGCTCGAGCGCGTCGCGCTTGGAGCAGCCGTGTTCGCGATCGCCGCCGTGTGGTTCGCGACGGTCGCGGTGGTCGGCGGAGCCAGCATGCGCGCGCTGCGCCGCGGAACGCCGTCCGGAGCGCGGATCGCGCAGGCGTGCCGGCTCGCCGCCGGCGTCGCGCTGATGTCGTTCGGCCTCCACCGCTTCATCGCCGAGGCGGCCGCGCTGCCGTTCTGACGCTTCGCGATGTGACAGCCGGGCGAGATTCAGCTAGCGAAAGCGCGCGGGAGAGCGGGACCTCCCGCGCTTTGGCGGCATGCGATGAACGGCGTTCTTCTCCTCACCCTCCAGGCGCTGCTGTACTTCGGCGTCATGGCGGCCCTTCTGCGCGCGCGCTTCGCCTACGGCATCGGCCTGTTCGTGTGCGCTCTCGGGGTGATGCACTTCCTCGAGACCTACCTCGCGGCGGTGTTCTTCATCGAGCTGCCCTTCGGCCTGCTGTCGCCTGGTTCGACGGTGCTGTTCTCCGGCAAGCTGATGATGTTCCTGCTGCTTTACGTCCGCGAGGACGCCGAGACCGTGCGGCAGCCGATCTACGGGCTCATGATCGGCAACCTGCTGCTGGTCGGCCTCGCGCTCATCCTGCGGCAGCACGAGACGCTGGCCCCGCTGCCCGGCTACCAGGCCGACATGCGTTTCATCGACCAGATCGGCATCCTCATGGTGTGGGGAACGCTGCTTCTGTTCGTGGACGTGATCGCGCTGATCCTGCTGTACGAGCGGCTGTTCCGGGCGTTCCGGCGGCGGGCGCTGCCCGCGCTGCTGGCGAGCTCCTGCCTGGTGCTGACCTTCGACCAACTCGCCTTCTTCCCCGTGCTGCACTGGGTCACGGGAACACCGTTCGACGCGCTGTCCGGCGGCTGGGCGGCCAAGATGGGCGCCGCGGCGCTCTACAGCGCGCTGATCGCGCTCTACCTTGGCTTCGTGGAGCCGGCGGACCGGCCGGCGCTGTCCGGCCGGCGCCTGCGCGACGTGTTCGACATCCTCACCTACCGCGCCCGCTACGAGGACCTTCTGGCGCGCGCCGCGATCGACAACCTGACGGGCGCGGGGACCCGCGCCGCCTTCGAGGAGCTGCGCCAGCGGCGGCTGCACCGGCGGAGCGTCGACCCGCGGCCCGTCAGCCTCGCCATGGTCGACGTCGACCACTTCAAGGCCGCGAACGACCTGCACGGCCACGCCACGGGCGACGAGATCCTCGCGACGGTGGCGCGCGCCCTGAGCGGCGCGGTGCGCACCGGCGACGGGGTGTTCCGCTACGGCGGGGAGGAGTTCGTGGCGCTGTGCGAAGGGCTCGACCATCCCGGCGCGCTGGCGCTCGCCGAACGGCTCCGCGCGGCGGTGTCGGAGGCGTTCGCACACGATCCCGACCGCCGCGTCACCGTCAGCATTGGGGTCGCGACCTCGCTGCCGGGCGCGGGCGACCTCGGCCCGACGCTGGCGCAGGCCGACGCCCGGCTCTACGCCGCCAAGCGCGCCGGCCGCGACCGCGTGGTCGGCGAACTTTGAGGCGTCAGAAGCTGTAGTCCTTCTCGACCCGCGGCAGGCCCACCAGCGCGCGGGCGAAGTCGTCGGCGTCGAACGGCTCGAGGTCGTCGACGCCCTCGCCGACGCCGATGAAATGCACCGGCAGACGGTATTTCTCGGCGACCGCGACGAGAATGCCGCCGCGGGCGGTGCCGTCGAGCTTGGTCATGACGAGGCCGGTGACGCCGGCGACCTTGCCGAAAGCCTCGACTTGGCCGAGCGCGTTCTGGCCGGTGGTGGCGTCGAGCACCAGCAGGCTCGCGTGCGGCGCCTCGGCGTCGAACTTCTTCAGCACGCGCACGATCTTCTCGAGCTCGGCCATCAGGCCGGCCTTGTTCTGCAGCCGGCCGGCGGTGTCGATGATCAGAAGGTCGGCGTCCTCCGCCCGCGCCTTGGCGTAGGCCTCGTAGGCCAGCGCGGCGGCGTCCGCCCCGGTCTCCTTGGAGATGAAGATCGCGCCCGCCCGCTCGGCCCACACGCCGAGCTGCTCGACGGCGGCGGCGCGGAAGGTGTCGCCCGCGGCCAGCACGATCTTCATGCCGGCGGTGCGGTAGGTCTCGGCGAGCTTGCCTATGGTCGTGGTCTTGCCCGAGCCGTTGACGCCGACCACGAGGATGACGGCGGGCCGCGCGCTCTCCGGCGGGTCGAGCGGGATCGCGACCGGCGCGAGCGTCTTCGACACCTCCTGCGCCACGATCGCGCGCACGCTCTCGCCGTCGAGCTGGCGGGCGTGGCGGGCGCGGCCGACCGCCGCGGTGACGCGCTCGGCGGCGGCGAGGCCGAGGTCGGACTGGATCAGCAGGTCCTCAAGCTCGTCCAGCGTGGCGGCGTCGAACTTCTCCTTGGTGAAGAGGTCCGTGATTCCGCGGGTGAGCTGGTCCGAGGTCTTGGCGAGGCCGTCGCGGAGCCGGGAAAACCAGGTCTTGGAGCCTTGGGCGTCGGTCATGGGGGCGGTTTTCCGGGGGCTTTGAGGAGGTCACGCGGCGACGAGGGCGCGGCCGTCATGGCCCGCGACGCGCACGTCGAGCGCGGCGCCCCTGGGCGCATCATGGCGGAGGCGAACGAGGGAGAAATCGGCGGCGCGGGCGAGGCCGCGCCCTTCCGACAGCACGTGAAGGCTGCGTCCGACATGGCGGTCGAGATGGCGGGCGAGCAGATGCTCCCCTGTCCGGCGCAGGGCCGCGGCGCGGGCTTTGACCACCTCCGCCGGCATCTGCGGCATGCGCGCCGCCGGCGTGTCCGGCCGTGCGGAGAAGGGAAACACATGGGCGTAGGCGACGCCGCACTCCTCGAGCGCCGCGCGCGTGTTCTCGAACATCGCGTCGGTCTCGGTCGGGAAGCCCGCGATCACATCGCAGCCGAAGGCGACGTCGGGGCGCGCCCGCCGCACGGCCTCGCAGAAGCGGACGGCGTCGGCGCGAGAATGCCGGCGCTTCATCCGCTTCAGGATCATGTCGTCGCCGGACTGGAGCGAGAGGTGGAGATGGGGCGCAAGCCGCTCCTCGTCCGCGAAGGCCGCGAGCAGCGCGTCGTCGACCTCGACCGCGTCGAGCGAGGACAGGCGGAGCCGCGGCAGTTCGGGAACGGCCTTCAACACGGCGCGCACAAGATCGCCCAGCCGCTCGCCATGGCCGAGATCGAGCCCCCAGGCGGTGAGGTCGACGCCCGTGAGCACCGCTTCCTTCGCGCCCCGGTCCAGCACACGGCGGACCTCGGCGACGACAAGCTCGGCAGGCGTCGAGCGCGACGCGCCGCGGCCGAACGGGATGACGCAGAAGGTGCAGCGATGGTCGCAGCCGGTCTGCACGGCGACGAAGGCGCGGGGCGTGACGATCGCGGCGTCCGCCGGCGGCGGCCCAGGGGGCTGCGCCTCGAACACGTCGCCGACCTCGACGCGGGGACGGCCGGGAGCCGCGGTCCAGGTCTCCGGGCGCAGCTTCAGGTCGGCGCCGACGACGCGCGAGACCTCCGGCATCGCCGCGAAGGCCGCGGGCTCGATCTGCGCGCCGCAGCCCGTCACAACGATCTCGGCTTGCGGCCGCGCGCGCGCCGCGCGCCGCACCGCCTGCCGGGCCTGGCGGCTCGCCTCCGCCGTCACCGCGCAGGCGTTGACCACGACGAGGTCGTCCCGTCCGCGCGCATGGGCGCGGATGGTCTCGCCGTCCACGGCGTTCAGCCGGCAGCCGAAGGTAATGACTTCGAGGCTCATGGTCCGCGATATGCCGCAGGCGGCGGGAAAACGCCACCGCCCACGAGAACCGGCGTCGCCGCGCCGGCCGCCGGCGGGCTCGACAGGCCGGCCGGCGAGGCATAAGCGAAAATGCGTACTCTCCGCCCGGACACCGTCATGACCGTCATCGGCCCCGAGGCCCCGTCGCCTGCGAGCGCCGTCCCCGCCTCGCCGATCGCCTTCCGGCACCGCGACTACCTGCTGTTCTGGATCGCACGGCTGTCGACCACCTTCGCGATCCAGATCGTCTCGGTCGCGGTCGGCTGGCAGATCTATGACATGACCCGCGACCCGTTCGATCTCGGACTGGTCGGGCTGGCGCAGTTCCTGCCGGCCTTCGCGCTGGTGCTCGTCACCGGCCCGACCGCCGACCGGGTGTCGCGACGGCTGATCATGGGCGTCTGCGTCGGCGTCGAGACGCTCGGCGCGCTCGCGCTGGTCGTCCTGACGGTCACGGGCGCGATCTCGGAGCTCGCGATCTTCGCCGTCCTGTTCGGCTTCGGCGTCGCCCGCGCGTTCTTCGCACCGGCGAGTTCGTCGATCGTGCCCAATCTCGTGCCGAAGGAGGCGCTCGCGAACGCGATCACCTGGGCCTCCTCGGCGTGGCAGTTCGCAAGCATCGTCGGCCCGGTCGCGGGCGGACTGCTCTACGGCCTCGGACCGTCCGTCGCCTATGGCGCGGCCGCTGGCCTGCTGGCGCTGTCGGGCGTCCTGATCGCCGCGCTGCGCGCGCCGCAGGCGCGCCAGGCGCTCGATTCGAGCTGGTCCACGCTCGTCGCCGGCTTCGACTACGTGTTCCGCGAGAAGATCGTGCTGGGCGCCATCACGCTCGACCTGTTCGCGGTGCTGCTTGGCGGCGCGATCGCGCTGATGCCGGCGGTCGCCCGCGACGTTCTCGACGTCGGGCCGTGGGGCCTCGGGCTGCTGCGCGCGGCGCCCGGCGTCGGCGCGATCGCCGTGGCCGGAGCGCTCTCCGCCTGGCCGATCCGCGACCATGCCGGCCGCATCATGTTCGCCTGCGTCGGGCTGTTCGGGCTCGCGACCGCCGTGTTCGGCCTTTCGACCACCACCTGGCTGTCCGTCGCAGCGCTTATGGTCATGGGCGCCGCCGACATGGTGAGCGTGACGATCCGCGAGACGCTGCTGCAGCTCTGGACCCCGGACGAGGTGCGCGGACGTGTGAACGCCGTGAACATGATGTTCGTCGGCGCTTCGAACGAGCTCGGCGAATTCCGCGCGGGAGCCATGGCCGCGGTGATCGGCGTCATGCCCGCGATCGTCGCCGGCGGCGTGGGGGCCGTCGCGGTCGCGGGTCTCTGGGCATGGTGGTTTCCGGGGCTTCGGACCGCCCGTTCTCTGGAACGCCGGGAAGACTGAGGCCGGATGTGACAGTGGCCGGGTCCTGCCGGCCCGGCCACTGTCGTCGTCGCGGTGGCGCGCCCCGTCAGGCGCTCGTGAACTTCTGGTCGCCGAGCGGCAGGTCGCGGACGCGCTTGCCGGTCGCCGCGAAGATCGCGTTGGCGAGCGCCGGCGCGAGCGGCGGCACGCCCGGCTCGCCGACGCCGGTCGGCTTCTCGCCGCTCGGGACCATGTGGACCTCGACCTTGGGCATGTCCGTGATGCGGAGAGGCTCGTAGGTGTCGAAGTTGCCCTGCTCCACCTCGCCGTCCGCGAGCGTGATGGCGTTGCGCAGGGCGGCCCCGAGGCCGTAGCCGACGCCGCCCTCGATCTGGGCGCGCACCACGTCCGGATTGACCACGAGCCCGCAGTCGATCGCGGCGACGACGCGGTCGACCTTCACCGAGCCGTCCTTCTGGATCGAGACGTCGACGATCTGCGCCACGTAGGAGGCGAAGCTCTCGTGCACGGCGACGCCGCGGCCCTTACCCTTGCCGAGGCTGTTCGGTCCCTTCCACTCGGCCTTTTCCGCCGCGAGCTTCAGCGCCGCGGTGTGGCGCGGCTTATCCTCCAGCAGCGCGAGCCGGTACTCGACCGGATCCTTGCCCGCGGCGTGGGCGAGCTCGTCGATCACGGACTCGACCGCGTGCGCGGTGTGGGTGTGGCCGACCGAGCGCCACCACAGCACCGGCACGCCGGTCTTGATGGTGGTGAGCTCGACCTTCAGGTTCGGCACGGCGTAGGCGAGGTTCGAAGCGCCTTCGACCGAGGTGTCGTCGACGCCGTCCTTCACCAGCATCGCCTCCATCGCGGTGCCGGTCATGATCGACTGACCGGCGATGCGGTGGTGCCAGGCCACCGGCATGCCGTCCGGCCCGATCGCCGCCTTCACCTTGTGGGCGTACATCGGGCGGTAATAGCCGCCCTTCATGTCGTCCTCGCGGGTCCAGACCAGCTTAATCGGCGTCGTCAGGCCGCTCGCCTTCGCGATCGTGATCGCCTCGGCGATGTAGTCCGAGTTCGGCACCGCGCGGCGGCCGAACGAGCCGCCGGCCCAGACGGTGTCGATGGTGACCTTGTCCATCGGCACGCCCGCGACCTGGGATGCGACCGCGAGATCGATGGACTGGAACTGCGCGCCGGTGGTGATCTTCACCGCGCCGTCCTTCAGCTCGACGCAGGCGTTGAGCGGCTCCATGGCGGCGTGGGCGAGATAGGGGAAGGCGAAGTTCGCCTCGATCACCTTGGCCGCGCCCTTCAGCGCGCCCTCGGCGTCGCCGGCGTTGGTCGCGGTCGCGACGCCGGGCTTGGCGACGGCCTCGCGGCACGCCGCGAGCATCGCCTCCGACCCGCGCGTCTCTGCGCCGGTCTCGTCCCACTCGACCTTCAGCGCGGTGCGGCCCTTGATCGCCGCCCAGGTCGACTTCGCCAGCACCGCCACGCCGTTCGGTATCTGGACGACATGCTCGACGCCCTTGACCTTCTTCGTCTCGGCGTCGTCGAACGACTTCGGCTTGGCGCCGAATTTCGGCGGATGCGCCACCACCGCGACCAGCATGCCCGGGAACTTGAGGTCCTGGGTGTAGATCGCCGTGCCGTCGGTCTTGGAGTCGTTGTCGACGCGGTGGACGCCCTCCTTGCCGATCAGGCGGTAGTCCTTCGGGTCCTTGAACTGGGGCGCCTGCGGGGCCGCGACCGGCTCGGGAGCCGCGCCGGCCTTGTCGGCGAACTGGCCGAACGAACCCTTCTTGCCCGAGGGATGGCTGATGACGCCGCTCTCGACCTTGATCTCGCCGACGGGGACCTTCCACTCATCCGCAGCGGTCTTCACCAGCGCCGCGCGCGCGGTCGCGGCCGCGGTGCGGTACTGGTCCCAGGAGTTGGCGATCGAGGTCGAGCCGCCGGTGCCCTGCGCCTTGAAGGCGAGGTTGGCGTAGAGCTCCGGATTGGCCGGCGCGAACTCGGTGCGGATGGTCGCCCAGTCGGCGTCCATCTCCTCGGCGACGATGGTGGCGAGGCCGGTCGCGACGCCCTGGCCCTTGTCGAGATGCTTGACGATCACCGTCACCGCGCCGTCCGGCGCCACCTTGACGAAGGGGTTGAACTGGACGGGTCCTGTGGCGGCGCCCGCGGGCGTGGCCCGGATGCCGATCATCAGCCCGAGGCCGGCGCCGCCGGCGACCGCGAGGAAGCCGCGGCGGTTGAGGTCGAAGGGCTGGCCCTTGGCGGGAACTCTGGTGGGAGCGTTCATCGGATCAGGCCTCCAGCCGGCGCGAGGCGTCGTGGATCGCCGCACGGATGCGGACATAGGTGGCGCAGCGGCAGACGTTGCCGCTCATGGCCGCGTCGATGTCCTCGTCGGTCGGCTTTTTGTTCTCGGTCAGCAGCGCCGCGGCCGACATCATCTGGCCGGACTGGCAGTAGCCGCACTGCACCACGTCGAGCGCGCGCCAGGCGGCCTGCACGGCCTGCGCCTCCTTGCTGGCGTTCGCGCCCACAAGGCCTTCGATGGTGACGATCTCGGAGTCGCCGACGTCGGCGACGGAGGTGAGGCACGAGCGGACGGGCTGGCCGTCCATGTGCACCGTGCAGGCGCCGCACTGGGCGACGCCGCAGCCGAACTTGGTTCCCGTGAGCCCGATCTCGTCGCGGAGCACCCACAGCAGAGGGGTGTCGTCCTCGACGTCGACCGTGCGCACCTCTCCGTTCACTTTGAGCTTGATCATGATGGCGACCTCGCATGGCGGACCCATCGGTCCGCGTCGCGCCGTCCGTCCGGGGACGGCGCTGGATGGCGGGAGCCTAGACTTAGGTTTGTATCAGTTCCAGATTGCGGCTTGCCTGATCCTCCAATCTTCTTGCCCGAACGCACGCCGCTCGCATCGTCTCACGGGGCTTTGACCGGCGGCAGCGGCTGTTCGAGGATGGTGTGGCGCATAAGATAGCTCAGGCCGTGTCGCCAGGATTCCTCGGTGTTGCCGCGGATGTCGGCGCTGCCCTTGCGCACGACCTCGCCCGTTCGCGCGTCGCGGATTTCGACGTTCAGGTTGAGGATGAGGTTCGACACCTTCTGCACGTAGCCGATGGCGGAGTAGTCGGCGCCGAGCGTCTTCGCGATGCCGGCGGGGCAGGCGCCACAGGTCATGAGCTTCTGGGCGTCGATGTCCTTTTGCGCCGGCGCGACGTCGACCAGTTCGAGCCCCTTCGACGTGAGGAACGTACGCATCTGCTCCGAGACCTGGTCGATCCGACGGAGCTCGTCCGGCCGCGCGGCGCCGCGGATGTCGCCCTCCGCGCTGGTGTCGAGCAGCTCGAACGCGAAGGCCGCGACCTTGATCGGGGCGGCCCAGGCTGGGCCCGCGAGCCCCACGAACGCGGCCGCCGCGAGCGCCGCGCATGTCAGGTCCTTTCGCATCCCGCGTCTCCTTCCGATGGATTGTTGTTGTCGTTCCTCTCTCATGAGGTAGGTCAATACCGGTCTGGCGTCAGCCCCGGTGCCTGTCATCGCCAAACGGCGAGCCGAACATCACAAGCATTGGTTTGAGGAAGCGGACGGGCTCCCTGTAGAACAGGCCTCCGCCCGCGGCTCTCGAAGGACCAACGTCATGCGGCTTCTCATTCTCGGCGCCGGAGGCATCGGCGGATACTACGGCGCGCGTCTGGCGGAGGCCGGCGTCGACGTGACCTTCCTCGTCCGCCCCGCCCGCGCCGAGCGGCTGGCGCGCGACGGGCTGGTGCTGACGAGCCCCCTTGGCGACGTGCGCCGACCGGTCGCCTTGGTGACGCAAGCGTCGGAGACATTCGACGCCGTGCTGCTGTCCTGCAAGGCCTATGACCTCGACAGCGCGATCGACGCCGTGCGTCCCGCCGTCGGGCCCGAGACGCTGGTGCTGCCGCTGCTGAACGGCGTCCGCCATCTCGACACGCTCGACGCCGCCTTCGGGCGCGAGCGGGTGCTCGGCGGCGTCGCCCATATCGGCGTGACCATGGCCGCGGACGGGACCATCCGGCACCTGAACAAGCTGCACCGCTTCGTGCTCGGCCCGCGCGACCCTGCGCAGGCGGCGCGCGCCACGGCGCTCCACGCCGAGCTCCTGAAGGGCGGCTTCGCGCCGGAGCTGAGCGCCGACGTGATGCAGGACATGTGGGAGAAGTTCACGATGCTGGCGACCTTCGCCGGGCTCACCTGCCTGATGCGCGCGCCTGTCGGCGCGATCATGCAGGCGGACGATGGCCCGGCGATCGCGAAGGCGCTGCTCGACGAATGCGCCGCGGTCTCGGCCGCGAACGGCCATGTCCCGCGCGAGGCGTTCCTGGCGCAGAGCCTCGGCATGCTGACCGCCGCCGGCTCGCCCGCCACCGCCTCCATGCTGCGCGACGTCGAGAACGGCGGCCGCACCGAGCACGACCACATCCTCGGCGACCTGCGCGACCGCGGCCGCGCGGCGGGCGTGGCGGTTCCCACGCTCGCGCTCGCCTACGCCCACATGCAGGCCTACGCGGCGCGAAAGGCTGCGGAGGCCGGCTGAGGCCCGTCCGGCGTTACTGGCTGACCGGCTGCCAGATGGCCGTTTCGGCGGTGACCACCGGCTTCGGGAACAGGCCTTCGGCGAAGAAGGCGTCGGCGATCTTCTGCTGCTCGGCGAGGCCGTCCTTCGTCACCGTCGCGACCTGGTAGGAGCGGCGCGCGTTGCCCTGCTCGACCACCGCCGCGTCGATCTTCCAGAGCCCGGCGAGCTGCTCGGCGGCCTCCTTGGGATTGGCCTTCACCCAGGCGCCCTTGGCCTTGAGCTGAGCGACGATGGTTTCCAGCGCCGGCCCGTTGCGCTTCGCGAAGGCCTCGGTCGTGAGATAGTAGCGCTTGTAGCCCGACAGGCCCTCACCGTTCTGAAGCACCTTCGCGCCGGACTGGGCCTGCGTGCTCGCCAGAAACGGGTCCCAAACCACCAGCGCGTCGACATTGCCGCCGATGAAGGCGGCGCGGCCGTCCGCGGGGGTGAGGTAGGCGGGTGTGATCTCCTTGATCGAGACGCCCGCCTTCGTTAGCGCCGCGAGCAGCAGGTAGTGGCTGCCGGCGCCCTTGGTGACGGCGATCTTGCGGCCCTTGAGCTCCGCGACCGAGGTGATCGGCGAGTTCGCAGGCACGAGGATCGCCTGCGCCGCCGGCGAGGCCGCCTCCTCCGCAACATAGGTCAGCTTGGCGCCGGCCGCCTGAGCGAACACAGGCACCGTGTCCGCCACATCGGCGCTGAAGTCCACGTTGCCGGTGTTGAGCGCCTCCAGCAGGGGCAGGCCGCTGGTGAACTCGTGCCAGGTCACCTTGACGTTCTGCTTCGCCAGCGCCGCCTCCAGCTCGCCGCTGGTCTTGAGCAGCGTCGTCAGCGTGGAGGAGCGCTGATAGCCGATGCGGATCGTGTCGTCGGCGCGCGCTCCCGCGACCGTCAGGCCCGACAGCGCGACGGAGACGAAGGCTAGCGCCAGACGGCGGCTGACCGGCCGGAGTGCGGAGCGAAGATGAAGCATGACGTTCCCGTGCGCTTGAGGATCAGGCGCATGGAACGTCGGCCGCACATCAATTGCAACTAAATTCGATCTATTTAATGTACAATCGACGGGCGGCCAGCCATGGCCCTCACATGTGGATGGCGCGGCCCTCGACGGCGAGCGCGGCTTCCTTCACCGCCTCGGCCAGCGTGGGATGGGCGTGGCAGGTGCGGGCGATGTCCTCCGACGAGGCGCCGAACTCCATGGCGATCGCGGCCTCCGCGATCAGGTCGCCGGCGCGGGGGCCGACGATGTGGACGCCGAGCACCTTGTCGGTCTTGGCGTCCGCCAGCACCTTCACGAATCCTTCCGTGGTGCCGTTGGCCTTGGCCCGGCCGTTGGCGGTGAAGGGGAACTTGCCCGCCTTGTAGTCGGCCTTTGCGGCCTTCAGCTCGTCCTCGGTCTTTCCGACCGAGGCCACCTCCGGATAGGTGTAGACCACGCTCGGAATGACGTCGTAGTTCACGTGGCCGGACTTGCCGGCGAGGATCTCGGCGATCGCCACGCCCTCGTCCTCGGCCTTGTGGGCCAGCATCGGGCCGGCGATGACGTCGCCGATGGCGTAGATCCCGTCGACGCTGGTCTTGAAGTGCCCGTCGGTCTTGACCCGGCCGCGCTCGTCCAGCGCGACGCCGGCCTCCTCTAAGCCGAGGCCCGCCGTATAGGGGACACGGCCGATCGCGACCAGCACCACGTCGGCGTCGAGCGTCGCGGCTTCGCCTCCCTTGGCCGGCTCGATCGTGACCTTGAGGCCCTCGCCCGCCTTCTCGGCGCCGGTGACCTTGGAGCCGAGCTTGAACGCCACGCCCTGCTTCTCCAGCAGGCGCTGGAACTGCTTGGCGACGTCGGAGTCCATCCCCGGCAGGATGCGGTCGAGGAACTCGACCACCGTCACCTCCGCGCCGAGGCGGCGCCACACCGAGCCGAGCTCCAGCCCGATCACGCCGGCGCCGACCACCAGCAGCTTGCCCGGAACCTTGGGCAGCGTCAGCGCGCCGGTGGAGGAGACGATGGTCTGCTCGTCGATGTCGAGCCCCTTGAGCTTCGCCACGTCCGAGCCGGTCGCGATGACGATGCTCTTGGTCTGAATCGTCTTCGCTTCGCCGCTTTCGGGCGTGACCTCGACCTTGCCGGACCCAAGGATCTTCCCCGTTCCGTGGAAGGCGTCGATCTTGTTCTTCTTCAGCAGGAACTCGACGCCCTTGGTGTTGCCCGTGACGCCCTCGTCCTTGAACGCCATCATGGCCGGCAGGTCGAGCTCGGGCGCGGACACCTTGATGCCGAGCTTGCCGAACTTGTGGCCCGCCTCCTCGAACAGCTCGGAGGCGTGCAGCAGCGCCTTGGACGGGATGCATCCGACGTTCAGGCAGGTGCCGCCATGGGTGGCGCGCTTCTCCACCACGGCGACCTTGAGGCCCAGCTGGGCCGCGCGGATGGCGCAGACATAGCCGCCGGGGCCGGTTCCGATGACGATGAGGTCGTAGGCGCCAGTGTTGTCAGCCATGTCTCAGTTCCGATTCTTCCTGGATCGTTCATGTCGGGGCGGAGCGGGGCTCCGGGCGGCGGCCCCGTCGAACTCGCGCCGGATGAGCTTCGACTGGATCGAGAGCGTCCAGCGGTTGAAGGCGAAGATCGCGAGCGACAGTCCGACGAGCCACGGCAGGATGTCGATCAGGCCCTGAACGGTGCGGTCGTGGTCGGCGGCGTCGAACGCGAAGATCACCGCCACCACCGCCATGCCGAGCGCCGCCGCGACGGACTGCCGGTCGAGGGACTTCCTGCGCGCCGCGATCGCGGCGGCGACTTCGGGCGCGTCCGCCGTCATCGGTCGTCACGCGCGATGCGCCAGGACGACAGCACGTCGGGATTGACCACCAGTTCGCCGGTCGCGCGTAGCCGGTACTCGCCTGGCTGCGCCACGCCGAACCAGCCGAGCGCCGGAGGCATCACCAGGCTCTCGCCCTCGCGATCGCCCTCGCAGGCGATCGCGATCCCGTCGGCCCGGTCCGCCGAGACGATCCGGCCGTGGTACTGGCCGAGCCGTTCGCCCTCGCCGTCGGCGAAGATCACGCCGACGAGCGCGTACTTGCCGACGAGCCACGCGCCCGCCTCCTGGTCCCAGGGCTCGGGAAACGGGTCCCCGGACGGGACGAAGCGCGGCGGGGGCGGCTGCAAGGCGTCAGCCTCAGAGGTCCATCACGAGGCGCGACGGATCCTCGAGGCTTTCCTTGACGCGCACGAGGAAGGTCACCGCCTCCTTGCCGTCGACCACGCGGTGGTCGTAGCTCAGCGCCAGATACATCATCGGCCGGACCTCGACCTTGCCGCCGATCGCCATCGGCCGCTCCTGGATCTTGTGCATGCCCAGAATGCCCGACTGCGGCGCGTTCAGGATCGGGGTCGACATCAGCGAGCCGTAGATGCCGCCGTTGGTGATCGTGAAGGTGCCGCCCTGCATCTCCTCGATGCCGAGCTTGCCGTCGCGGGCGCGCCTGCCGAAGTCCGTGATCTTCTTCTCGATCCCGGCGAGGCCGAGCGCGTCGGCGTCGCGCACCACCGGCACCACGAGGCCCTTGTCCGTGCCGACGGCGATGCCGACGTGGTAGTAGTTCTTGTAGACGAGGTCGGTCCCGTCGATCTCGGCGTTCACCGCCGGGATGTCCTTCAGGGCCTGGATCACCGCCTTCACGAAGAAGCCCATGAAGCCCAGCTTCACGCCGTGCTTTTTCTCGAACACGTCCTTGTACTTCGCGCGCAACGCCATGACCTCGGTCATGTCGACCTCGTTGAAGGTCGTCAGCATGGCGGCGGTGTTCTGGGCGTCCTTGAGGCGGCGCGCGATGGTCTGGCGCAGCTTCGTCAGCTTGACGCGCTCCTCGCGGGCGGCGTCGTCCGGCGCGGACGGCGCGCGCGCCTGAACGGCGGGCTGCGGCGCCGGAGCCTTCGCGCCGCCCTCGACCGCGATCAGCATATCGCCCTTGGTCACCCGGCTGTCCTTGCCGGTGCCCTGCACGCCCGCCGGATCGACGCCGCTCTCGGCCGCGATGCGCCGCACCGCGGGACCGGAATCCGCCGCCGCGCCGCCGTTGGCCTTCAGCGCCTCCTTGGGCTTGGTCTCGTTGGCGTCGTCCTTGATGGCGGGCGCGGGAGCCTTCACCGGCTCGGCCGGCTTGGACTCGGCCTTCGGCGCGGGCGCCGCGCCGTCGCCGGCCTCGATCGAGCCCAGCAGCGCGTCGACGCCGACCGTGTCGCCCTCGTTCGCCTCGATCGCGCCGAGGACGCCGGCGGCGGGCGCCGGCACTTCAAGCGTCACCTTGTCGGTCTCGAGCTCGACGACCGGCTCGTCGGCCGCGACCGCCTCGCCCGGCTTCTTGAACCACCGGCCGATCGTGGCTTCGGTCACGGATTCGCCGAGCGTCGGCACGCGGATTTCGGTCGCCATCGAAGTCTCCCATGGAGCAGGCTCCTCCGCCCGCTCGCTCAGTTCGTCACGTCGTCAGTTCGGTCCCGCCCGGCGGCTCACGCGCCGAGCGCGTCGTTCAGGAAGGCCTGCAGCTGCGCCAGATGCTTGGACATCAGGCCGGTCGCGGTGGCGGCCGACGCGGGACGGCCGGCGTAGCGCGGCCGCTTCGCGGCGAGGCCCGCCGTGTTCATCGCCCACTCCACATAGGACTCCGCGAAGTTCCAGGCGCCCATGTTCTTGGGCTCCTCCTGGCACCACACCACCTCGGCGTTCTTGAACCGCGACAGCTCGTTGGTCAGCGCCTTGGCCGGGAACGGGTAGAGCTGCTCCACGCGCAGGACGTAGACGTCGTCGACGCCGCGCTTCTCGCGCTCCTCCAGCAGGTCGTAATAGACCTTGCCCGAGCACAGCACGACGCGGCGGATCTCGGCGTCCGGCTTGAGCGCGAGCGTCGAGCCCGGGCTGAGCTGGGCGTCGTCCCACAGCAGCCGGTGGAACGAGGTCCCCGCCTCCATCATCGACAGCGGCGACACCGCCCGCTTGTGGCGGAGCAGCGACTTCGGCGTCATCAGGATCAGCGGCTTGCGGAAGTCGCGGACGAGCTGGCGGCGCAGGATGTGGAAGTAGTTCGCCGGCGTCGTGCAGTTCGCGACCTGCATGTTGTCCTCGGCGCACATCTGGAGATAGCGCTCCAGACGGGCGGAGGAGTGCTCCGGCCCCTGCCCCTCATAGCCGTGCGGCAGCAGCATCACGAGGCCGGACATGCGCAGCCACTTGCGCTCGCCCGACGACAGGAACTGATCGACGATCACCTGCGCGCCATTGGCGAAGTCGCCGAACTGCGCCTCCCACAGCGTCAGCGCGTTCGGCTCGGCCAGCGTGTAGCCGTACTCGAAGCCGAGCACCGCCTCTTCCGAGAGCATCGAGTTGATGACCTCGAACGGTGCCTGGTCGTCGCCAAGCGCGTTGAGCGGCACGGCGCGGGCTTCGGTCTCCTGATCGACCAGCACCGCGTGGCGCTGGCTGAAGGTGCCGCGCTCCACGTCCTGGCCGGACAGACGCACCGGCTTGCCGTCGAGGAGCAAGGAGCCGAAGGCGAGCGCCTCGGCCATCGCCCAGTCGATCCCCTCGCCGGTCTCCGTCATCTTGCGCCGGTTCTCGAGCAGGCGCTGGATGGTGCGGTGGGCCTTGAAGCCCTCCGGCAGCGTCGTGAGCTTCTGGCCGAGTTCCTTCAGGCGTTCGGCCTCGACGCCGGTCTTGCCGCGGCGCGCGTCGTCGACGTCCTTCGACGCCTTCATCCCGGACCAGCGGCCGTCGAGCCAGTCGGCTTTGTTCGGCTTGTAGGCCTGCCCGCTCTCGTACTCGCCGTCGAGCCGCGCGCGGAAGGCGGCGCGGATCTCGTCGACCTCGCCCGGCTTGATCACGCCTTCGCCCTCGAGGCGCCGGGCATAGGTCTCCAGCGTCGTCGGGTGGCTGCGGATCTTCTTGTACATCAGCGGCTGGGTGAAGGCCGGCTCGTCGCCTTCGTTATGGCCGAAGCGCCGATAGCAGAAGATGTCGATCACGACCGGCTTGTGGAACTTCTGCCGGAACTCGGTCGCGATCTTGGCCGCGAAGGTCACCGCCTCCGGGTCGTCGCCGTTCACGTGGAAGATCGGCGCCTCGATCATCTTGGCGACGTCGGACGGATAGGGCGACGAGCGCGCGTAGCGCGGGCTGGTGGTGAAGCCGATCTGATTGTTGATGATGACGTGGATCGAGCCGCCGGTGCGGTGCCCCTTCAGGCCCGAGAGGCCGAAGCACTCCGCGACCACGCCCTGGCCAGCGAAGGCGGCGTCGCCATGGATCAGCAGCGGCATCACGCGGGTGCGGTCGCCGTCCTTCCACTGGTCCTGCTTGGCGCGCACCTTGCCCAGCACCACCGGGTCGACGATCTCGAGATGCGACGGGTTGGCGGTCAGCGACAGGTGGACGGTGTTGCCGTCGAACTCGCGGTCGGACGAGGCGCCGAGATGGTACTTGACGTCGCCCGAGCCCTCGACCTCGTCCGGCGTCCAGGAGCCGCCCTTGAACTCGTGGAAGATCGCCCGGTGCGGCTTGCCGAGCACCTGGGCGAGGATGTTGAGGCGGCCGCGATGGGCCATGCCGAACACGATCTCGCGCACGCCGAGCGCGCCGCCGCGCTTGATGATCTGCTCCAGCGCCGGGACGATGGACTCGCCGCCGTCGAGGCCGAAGCGCTTGGTGCCGGTGTACTTGACGTCGAGGAACTTCTCGAAGCCCTCGGCCTCCACCAGCTTGGTCAGGATCGCCTTCTTGCCCTCGGGGGTGAAGGCCACGCCCTTGTCCGGCCCCTCGATGCGCTCCTGGATCCAGGCCTTCTCGCCCGGCTCCGAGATGTGCATGAACTCGACGCCGAGCGTGCCGCAATAGGTGCGCTTCAGGATGGCGAGCATCTCGCGCACGGTCGCGTATTCGAGGCCGAGCACGTGGTCGATGAAGATCTTGCGGTCGAGGTCGGCGTCCGAGAAGCCGTAGGAGGCCGGGTCGAGCTCCTCCTGCGCCGGACGCCGCTCGATCTTGAGCGGATCGAGATCGGCGGCGAGATGCCCGCGGATGCGGTAGGCGCGGATCATCATCAGCGCGCGGGTGGAGTCCCGCGTCGCGGCCCGGATCTGCTCGGGGCTAAGCGCCTCGCCCTTCGCGGCCGCCTTGGCCTTCAGCTTCTCGCCGACCACGATCTCGGCCGCGCCCCAGTCGCCGTCGAGCGCGGAGACCAGCTCGCCGTTCGCCGGCACGGGCCAGTTCGGCTTCTCCCATGACGGCCCCTCGGCCGTCTTGGCGACCGCCTCGGAGGCGTCGCCGAGATCCTCGAAGAAGGCGCGCCACTGCGGGTCGACCGAGGACGGATCCTTCAGGTAGCGGGCCTGCAAGTCCTCGATATAGGCGGCGTTTCCGCCCCAGAGAAAGGAGGTGCGGGAGAAAGCCTCGTTCGCCGCCTGGCGTGACATCGGATAAGACCTTGCGTTGTTTTCGGAGCCCGTCCCGGAAGCAGATATAGGGACGGCGGTTCTGGATTGAACGACCGGAACGCGACTTCAGTATGATGTCGTGGCGACGCAAGAACGGCGCCGCCGCGGGTTGAGATTCAGCCCCTGAGCATATCGACGAGAGTTTTTCCGAGCCGTGCGGGGGATGGGGAGACGCGGATCCCGGCCTCCTCCATGGCGGCGATCTTGTCCTCGGCTCCGCCCTTGCCGCCGGAGATGATCGCG
>NZ_JBHUER010000004.1:383889-431217 GCF_042681025.1 Methylopila henanensis | reverse complement strand
GCCGCGGCGACGCCGGCGAGCGTGATCCGGCGCGAACCGGACAGCGCGGCCTCCAGCGGCGCGAGCGCGAGCCAGGGCAGCGCCGGCGAAGCAAGCCCTCCGGTCGCGGCGGCGACGCCCGCAATCAGGCCGGTCAGCGCCAGGGACGACAGAAGATGCGCGCGGGCGAGGTCGCCGGTCGCAGAGAGCCTGAGAGCGATCACGATCGGCGCGACCAGCCAGGCGAGGACGCCGAGCTCCAGCGCGCCCGGGGCCCCGGCGAGCGCGAGCAGCATCGGCAGCGCCGCGAAGGGCAGCACGCCGGCGGCCATATGGGTGGCGAGGAAGGTCGCGTGCCGCGTCAGCGCAGCCGAATCGTCGGACGCCGAAGGATGGACCTTCGCGGCGACGTGCCCAGCCAACGCCTTGATGGAAGCGACCTGAAGCACGCGCTTACTCCAACGGCCGCGGCGCGCCGGAGCGCATCGCGGAGGCCGCCCCGCAGGGCGACCGACACTCAATTCACGATCCGCAGACTGGCAGCGCAGGCTTAAGCGAACGCTAAAACGGCGACGCGCGGCTGTCGCCAAATGCAGTCGGCGAAGCCTGCGCGCAGCGCGCCGCCTCATACATTGACGAAAGCTTGATGAAAACTTTCGAAGGTCTGAACTGCTCCGGTCGAATGCAGCGCTTCCGGTTCAACGCGATTTAGGCGGGCGGTGCTAGCGTCTGTTCTCGACGCGCCGCAGGACGGGCGCGGGACGCGAAGTCAAGGTCTACGACGATGATGTTTCTTCTGCGAGCCGCCTTCTGGATCTGCGTGACGCTGATGATCCTGCCGGTCGCGGGTCCCAGCGCCGACGGCCCCACCGCTTCCGACAAGGCTTCGATCGACGCGCTGTCGGCGCTCGCCGCCGCCGGCGCCACCGTCTCCGACGTGAAGGGCTTCTGCGAGCGTCAGCCGGGCGCCTGCGACGTCGGCTCCCAGGCGCTGAAGCTGATGGGCGAGCGCGTCGGCGCCGGCGCCGCGATGCTTCAGGACTATCTCGGCGGCGAGGCGCCGACGGGAGCGGCCGCGACGCCTGCGGCGAAGCTCACCACGCCCGCCCGCGACACGCTCACCCCCGCCGACCGCAAGCCGGCCTGGCGCCAGCCCGCCGGCGCGCGCGCCGCCTGACCGCTTGCGCGACCGCCGGAAGCGACGGATCGGGCCCCGTCGCAGCCTTTTCCTTTGCAGCGGCGGCGCGAACGACTTACCTCGCGGGGGACAGCGAGGACGCCATGGCCGCCGGTATTGACGAGATCGTCGAGGGCTTCGAGTTCATCGACGACTGGGAGGAGCGCATCCGCTACCTCATCGAGCTCGGCCGCGAGCTCGAACCCCTGCCCGATTCGGCCCGCACCGCCGCGAACAAGGTGCAGGGCTGCGCGAGCCAGGTCTGGCTCGAGACCACCGTGGGCGACGGGCCCGACCCCGTGCTGACGTTCCGCGGCGACAGCGACGCCCATCTCGTGCGCGGGCTGGTGGCGGTGATGATCGCGCTCTATTCGGGCAAGCGCGCGGGCCAGATCCTCGCGACCGACGCCGGCCAGTTCATGGACCGCATCCAGCTCCGCGAGCATCTGACGCCGCAGCGCTCCAACGGGCTGAAGTCCATGGTCGAGCGGATCAAGCGCGAGGCGGCGGCCGCCGCCGGCGTCGCGTCCGGCGCGGCCTGAGCTAGCCGCCCGCCGTCTCAGGCCAGCCGACGATCCGGCCGCTCCGCTCCGGGCCGGCGGCGCTTTCGCCGTAGCCGTAGTGCCGCGCGAGGCTCGCGAGCGCGAGCCCGAGCACCAGCTTGCCGCCACGGGCCGGCCATCCGCGTTCGCGTTCGACGGCCTCTATGCCCTTGAGAAAGCAGCAGACGTCGAGCAGCGCGCCGGACAGCTCCGGCCCGACCGCCTGCAGCGCGCGCCCGACGCGGTCCCGCGCCGCGAGCGCCGCATCCGTGACGTCCGCGCCAGCGCCCGCGCCGCCCCGGTGCGGGCGGTCCGCGGCGACGTCCCAGTTCGCGGTGACGCGCGGGCTCATCTGGCCGCGGGAGAAGTCGGCGCGCAGGCGCTCGCCGGCCAGCACCTCGTGGGCCGCGAGCATCGGGCGGCCGTCGCGGCCCTTCCGCCTGGCGAGCCAGGCGAGCGGGCTCTCGTCGAGATTGACCAGCGCCTCGGCGGTTTCGCCGTCCACCTCGACGGCGCGGCGCTGCAGCGCCTGATGCTGCGCCCGGAAGCCGTTTTCGCCGCCCGTCTCGCGGGCCGCCCGGGCGCGACCGAGGGCGGTCGCGACGACGCGGCCGTCGGGCCGCCGCGCGATCAGCCCGCGCCGCGCGAGCGCCGTCGCGGCCGCCTCGACGACGTCGGCCGCCAGACCGCCGGGGCCGGCGGCGAGAACCCGGCGCAGCAGCCGCCTCTCCCCGGCCTCCAGTCGGACGGACGACCCAGCGGCGACGGGACGGCTCGGCGGCATCGGCGTTCTCCACAATCTATAAGCTATTATTCCTTTATAGGATTATATTCTGAAATCGACAAGATGACCACTGAGGCTCGCGCGCCAAACAAAACGCCGCCCGGACCCGAGGTCCGGACGGCGCGGCGCATCCGTCGTAAAGATTGGTCGCCGAGGGCGGCGACCCCGCGGTCAGCCGCGCTTTCCGCGCTGCTGGCCGAGGCCCATCTTCTTCGCCAGCTCCGAGCGGGCGGCGGCGTAGTTCGGCGCGACCATCGGATAGTCGGCGGGCAAGCCCCACTTCTCGCGGTACTCCTCCGGCGACATGTCGTACTGCGTGCGCAGATGACGCTTGAGCGACTTGAACTTCTTGCCGTCCTCGAGGCAGACGATGAAGTCCGGCGTCACCGACTTGCGGACCGGCACCGCGGGCTTCGGCGCCTCCGCGACCGGCTCGGCCTCGCCCTCGGAGACCCGGCTGAGAGCCACGTGCACGTCCGCGATCAGCGCGGGAAGGTCGGCCGCCGGAACGGAATTGTTGCTCACATAGGCCGACACGATATCGGCGGCCAGTTCAATGTAATTCGCGGTCGTCGCGTTCTCGCTCATTAAAAACCCCAAATCCGTCCGTTTGACCGAGCCGGAGGCTCCGCCCACAGAACCATCCGTTCCTTGAAATGACGCAAGCATCTTTTGCAGGATGCCGCACTACGACAGCATTCCCCAATCCGGGCACGCTGCATTCCTGCCTTACATAGCCAGAGATACAAACGCCGGCAAGTTGTCCTTATGCACGGCTCCACACTTATTGCGCATGACCGCGGGAACATTGGCGCATTTCGCCCGGGCGACCGCGCGCGGCTCAAAGTCGCGGCCGGAGCCCGGGCGTTCCTTGTGGCCGGAGCGGGCGCTGTCTAACGTCCGCCTCCCGCCAACGCACGCCCCGGAGCGTCTCGCCTGATGGTCGCCGCCCCCCTGCCCCCGCCGCCCGTGGCGGAACGCCGCCCGCACGTGACCGCCGCGCATGGCGTCCGCCTCGAAGACCCTTACGCGTGGCTCAGGGCGGACAACTGGCAGGAGGTGATGCGCCGACCGGAGACCCTGCCGGCCGACGTGCGCGCCTATCTCGAGGCCGAGAACGCCTACGCCAAAGCGCTGCTGGAGCCGCTCGATCCGCTGAAGGCCGCGCTGGTCGCGGAGATGCGCGGCCGGATCAAGGAGGACGACTCCACCGTTCCGACGGCCTACGGCCCGTTCGCCTACGCCGTGCGCTTCCGGACGGGCGGACAGCATCCGATCGTGGTCCGGCGTCCGGCGGACGACCCGTCCGCCGACGAATCCGTGCTGCTCGACGGCGACGGGCTGGCGGAGGGCCACGCCTTCTTCCAGCTCGGATCGTGGTCGCCCTCGCCCGACCATCGCCTGCTCGCCTGGAGCGCCGACGAGGCCGGCTCCGAGTTCCTGACCATCCGCGTGCGCGATCTCGCGACCGGCGAGGATCTGGCCGACGCCGTCCCCGACGCCACCGGCGCGGCGGTCTGGGCCGAGGACGGCTCGGGCTTCTGGTACGTGCGGCTCGACGCCCAGCACCGGGCGCTGGAGGTCTACCGCCACCGCCTCGGCGACGATCCCGCGGCTGACGAACTCGTGTTCCGCGAGGCCGAGCCCGGCTGGTTCGTCGGCGTCGACCGCACGCGCTCCGGCGCCTTCTGCGTCGTCACCGTCTCCGACCACGACACCTCGGAGGCCCATCTGATCGATCGCGCGACGCTCGACGGCGCGCCCCGGCTGGTCGAGGCCCGCAAAGCCGGAACCCGCTACGACGTGGACCACCACCCCATGCTCGAGGGCCGCTCGACGCTAATGCTGCGCACCAACGCGGACGGCGCGGTCGACTTCAAGCTGACGCTGAAGCCGGTCGACGGCGGACCGGAAAGCGACCTCGTTCCGCACCGTCCGGGCGTCTACGTGCTCGACCATGCGGTGACCGCCCGCCACGTCACGCGACTGGAGCGCGAGGACGGCCTGCCCCGAATCGTGGTGCGGGAGCTCGCGACCGGCGCCGAGCACGCGATCGCCTTCGCGGAGGAGGCCTACGCGCTCGGCATGGACGCGGGCCCGACCTTCGACACCGACCTCGTCCGCTTCGTCTACTCCTCGCCCGCGACCCCGTCCGAGACCTGGGACTACGACCTCGCCACGCGGGCGCGCACGCTGCGCAAGCGGCAGGAGGTGCCGTCGGGCCACGACCCGGAAGCCTATGTGGTGCGGCGCCTGCAGGCGCCGGCTCCCGACGGCGCGCTGGTCCCGGTCACGGTGATCCACAGACAGGGCCTCGCCCTGGACGGCCGCGCGCCCTGCCTGCTCTACGGCTACGGCGCCTACGGCATCTCGATGCCGGCGTCGTTCTCCGGCGGCCGGCTGTCGCTGGTCGACCGCGGCTTCGTCTACGCAATCGCCCACATCCGCGGCGGCGCGGACAAGGGCTGGGGCTGGTATCTCGACGGCAAGCTGGACAAGAAGACGAACACCTTCAGCGACTTCATCGCCGCGGCGGAGACTTTGGTTAATGAAAACTTCACATCGGCCGGCCGCATCGTGAGCCATGGCGGCTCGGCGGGCGGCATGCTCATGGGCGCGGTCGCGAACCTCCGGCCGGACCTGTTCGCGGGCGTTCTCGCGGAGGTGCCCTTCGTCGACGTGCTGACCACGATGATGGACGAGAGCCTGCCGCTGACTCCGCCGGAATGGCCGGAATGGGGCGATCCGATCCGCGACGCCGAGGCCTTCGCGCGCATCCGGAGCTACAGCCCGGTCGACAACGTGGCGCCGCGGCCCTACCCCGCGATCCTTGCGCTCGCCGGCCTGACCGATCCGCGCGTCACCTACTGGGAACCCGCCAAATGGGTCGCGCGCCTGCGCGCCGCGACCACGTCCGGCCGCCCGATCGCGCTCAGAACCAACATGGACGCCGGACACGGCGGCGCGTCGGGCCGCTTCGACCGGCTCGAGGAGGTCGCGCTCGCCTACGCCTTCGCGCTTGCCGCCGTCGGCCATCCCGACGCCGCGGCCGCGCCGCCTGCGTTCGGCGCCCCCGGCTGAGGCGCGGAGCGCGGCGGCCTCAGCGCGGCGTGACGGACGGGCGCCCTTCAAGCGCCGCAAGCGCGGCCTCGAATTCGTCGTCGCCGGCGAGCTTGGGCTCGGAGGCCGGCGTCGGCTCCGGTTCGGGCCGGGGTTCCGGCTCCGCATCCGGCTGGGGCTCCGGTTCAGGAGCCTCCGCCGGGTCGACCAGTTCGGCGGCGTCCTGGCCTGCGGGAGCGCTCTCCGGCTCCGCAGCCGCCGCGGGCTCGTCCGTCGTCCCGGTCGGCGCGACGTCCGCGTCGTCGTCCTCGTCGAGGCGGCCGCGCGCCGCGATGATGGTGGCGCGCAGTTCCTCGATCGAGGCGAAGCGGCGCGCGCCATGCTCGCGCTGGGCCTCGATGGAGCCGTCGGCGAAGAACCGGTAGTAGACGCCGTTGTGCTCGCCCTCGCGCACCACCTGCCGCGACGGATCGGTCTCTTCCGTCCCCTCCGAGAGAGGCGCGTCGTCAATCTCGATTTCGCGGGTCTCAGCGGTCGCCTCCGCAGCCGGGGCCTCGGGCTCGGCGGCTAGCGGCTCGTCCGCGACCTGCGGCGCCGGCGCGTCGTCCTCGACGGGCCGGGCGTCGTCGTGGTCAGGCTGGACCTCCGACTGCGCGCGCGCTTCGCGGCGGGCGCGGGCGCGGGCGAGCCATTCCGGAACGCGAGGCTCAGGCTTCTCCGGCTCGGGCGCCGGAACGGGCTCCGGCTCGACGTCCTCCGCCGTGGGTTCGAGCGGCTCCGTATCCGCCGGAGGCTCCGGCTCGTCGGCTTCGTGGCGGATTTCGTCCTGACGGTCGCGCTCGGGGCTCGTCAGCGCGCCGGCGCCATAGGCCGCGGCCAGCACGCCGCCGCCGAGAATCGGCGCCACGACGGGAGGCGTCTCAACGACGGGCGCGGCCGGCTCCGCAGGCTCCGCCGCCCTTGCGGGCGCCTGAACCCTCGGCGCGGGCTCCGTCACGCGCGGCGGCGACGGCTCGCGCCGCGAGGGAGGCGCGACCGGCTCCAGCTCCGGTTCGTGTCGGGACAGGTCGCCAAAGGCGGGCTCGGGACGCGGTTCTGCGACCGGTTCGGCCGGCGCGGCCGCCGGCGCGCGCCGAATGAACGGCAAGGCAGGGGCCTCGGACGGTGCCTCGCCCGAGCGGCTGGCGACGGCGCGGGTAAGGCGCCCGATCGCATCGGCCACCGCGCCGAGGCCGATCGCGAACGCGCCCGACCCCGCGAGATTGGCGGCGATGTCGAGCGTCGCGATCATGTCGCCGGTGACGAGCAGGAAGCCGCTCCACAGCAGCAGCAACACGCCCAGGGCGTAAAGAACGACGGACATGAGCGGCGATCCCTCGTCGTCCGGACTGATTCCAGCGGGCATGGTGCCGCCGTCGTGGTTATTAGAGCGTAAAGCCTCGAATTCTACGGCTCGGGAACGGCGAACAGCCGTTGTCCCGGCCCGAATGCGGGCCTATGTACCGCAAGCACGCCGTCCGCCGGCGCGGTCGGCTCAAGAGACATCCGTTCTGGAGATTTCCATGTCGTTCAAGCTGCCTGACCTGCCCTACGCCTACGACGCGCTCCAGCCCTACATGTCTAAGGAGACGCTGGAGTTCCATCACGACAAGCACCACAACGCCTATGTCGAGACGGGCAACAAGCTGCTCGAGGGCTCCGGGCTCGAGGGCGCGACGCTCGAGGAAGTGGTGAAGCAGAGCCACGGCAAGAACGCGCCGCTCTTCAACAACGCCGCCCAGCATTACAACCACATCCACTTCTGGCACTGGATGAAGCCGAACGGCGGCGGCGCGATTCCGGGCGCGCTGGAGAAGAAGATCGCCGAGGACCTCGGCGGCGTCGAGAAGTTCAAGACCGACTTCCAGGACGCCGGCAAGGGCCAGTTCGGCTCCGGCTGGGCCTGGCTCGCCCTCAAGGGCGGGAAGCTCGAGATCCTCAAGACCCCGAACGGCGAGAACCCGCTGATCCACGGCGCGGTCCCGCTGCTCGGCGTCGATGTGTGGGAGCACTCCTACTACATCGACTACCGCAACCGTCGTCCCGACTACCTCAAGGCGTTCATCGAGAACCTGGTGAACTGGGAATACGTCGAGAAGCTCTACGACGAAGCGAAGTGACCTTCGGAAAGGGCGGGCCGCCGCGGCCCGCCCTTTCCGGCACGATCACCGGTCGACGACGCAGACGTCCCTGTAGCGGTCGATCGGCAGGGTCCTGAAATTGACCGCCGCGCGGTAGTTTTCTCCGGGCTCAACCGCCCCCTCGTAGAGCATGCCAAGCAGCTTCGGCGCGATCTTCGCGAGGTCGCTGTAGCCCGCGGCCTTCGGGTCGATCAGGCAGGAACTCCAGGTGCGGCCGGAATCCTGGCTGACCGAAAGCGTCATGTCCTTGCGGTCCCGGCTCTTGGCGCGGCCGTTGGTCGGGTTGTCTGAGACCGGGTGCGTCATCACCCATGTGTCGCCGGCGATCGACAGGCCGGGCTGCAACGGCGGGATCGAGAGCCGTTCGTCGGTCGTGACGGTTTCGTACGTCTCCCCGCCGTCAGCGCTGACCGCCTGGATACGATAAGGCCTCCCGTCGCCACGCTCCACAAAGGCCGCCCCTCGGGGCCGCAGGCTCGCCCAGATGCGGTTTCCGCCAAGCGAACCAATCACGGTTTCCCCGCCCTGCAGCTCCGTGTCGCGCCCCTGGGTCGTCGCGCCCTCGCGCCAAGTGCGGCCGTCGTCGTCCGACAGCAGCAGCTTCGGGTAGGCCGGCACGACGATGCGGCCGCTCTCGAGCGTCAGCCCGTGCCCGGGACCAGGCTGCTTGAGCCGGGTCGATTTGCCGGGGAAGTTCATTATCTCCGGCTTCGCCCAGGTCGCTCCGCCGTCGCCCGAGCGGGTGATGTAGAGCGCGTGGTCGGCCTGCGCGTCGCAATGCTGCCGGTCCTTCTG
Organism: Methylopila henanensis; assembly: GCF_042681025.1. NCBI lineage: Bacteria > Pseudomonadati > Pseudomonadota > Alphaproteobacteria > Hyphomicrobiales > Methylopilaceae > Methylopila > Methylopila henanensis. Next base: position 422,700 of record NZ_JBHUER010000004.1, on the reverse strand, counting down.
CCCGAAGCGCACGCAGCGCACGCTGTTCTCGCCCGACACCGAGCGGTTCACGGAGAACAGCAGCAGGATTTCGCCGCCCCGGCGCACCAGCGTGGGATTGCCGGCGAGCGCTTTCGAAAAGTTCGGCGCGAGCAGATCGCGGTGATCGACGATCGTCCGTTCCGGGCTCCACGTCTTGCCGCCATCGCTCGACAGGCGCGCGACGAGGTCGATCGATCCGGAATCCGAGCAGCGGGCGATCTTGTGGTGCAGGTCGCTTTTCTTCGCCGCCGCCGCGACGAGATCCGGATACCCGTAGCGCTTCTCGACCACCGCGATCAGGACGCCGCCGTCGAGGCTCGCCAACGCCGGCGTGCGGTAGCAGGCGTCGAAGGTCGCTCGGAAAAGCGGCTTCGCCTCATCGGCCCGGACGGGCGACGCAGCCGAGAAGACGGTGATTGCGCCCATGACGAGGGCGGCGAACGCGAACCGCCCCTTGCGACGGATTGCGCCGCGGTATCTCGCTCCAGTCGCCAACCTTCGCTCTCCCGGTTCGTCGGTGCGCGCGATCAGACCGGCACAGTGTGGCGCCGCAATGGTCCGGCGGTGCCTCGCCGGACGCGAATCGTCACGTTCGCGCGACACCGCCGGCTTGCCGCGCCCGGCCCCGCGCCCTATCCAAAAGGATAATGGTAACCCGCCACCTGCAGGAGGGCTGATGAGACCGCGTCTTCCGTCGTTGTGCGCGATCGTTCTGGCGCTTCTGTGCGCGTCGCCGGCCGACGCCGCGGGATCGACCGTCCGGCGCAGCCTTGAATTGCCGAGCACGGCCCTTGGCCAGCCGCTGCGCTATTCGATCTACCTGCCCGACGGCTACGAAGCCGGCGCCCGCCGCTACCCCGTGATCTACCTGCTGCACGGCTTCGGCGGCGACGAGGTCTCGTTTTTCGACGACGGCGACCTGCAGGAGGTCGCCGACCGGCTGATCGCCTCGGGGAAGCTGCCGCCCGCCATCCTCGTCACGCCTTCCGCCAAGAAGAGCTGGTACGTGGACAACGCCGCGACGGGGCGCTGGCAGACGGCGCTCTTGGACGACCTGATCGACGGCGTCGACGCCACCTACCGCACGGTCAACGCGCGCGAGGGCCGCGCCATCGGCGGCTACTCCATGGGCGGCTATGGCGCGCTGCGCTTCGCCCTGCTGGAGCCCGACCGCTTCGTCGCCGCCGGAAGCCTGTCGGGCGCGCTGTTTCCCGACGTGAAGGCGGCGAGCGACTTCCCCGCCTTCCAGCTCGCGTTCTTCGGCCACGCCTTCGGGCCGAACTTCGATCCGAAGGCCTTCAACGCCGCGAGCCCGTGGCGGAGCCTCGCGACCGACGCCGCGGCGGCCGAAACACCGGCGCTCTACATGAGCGTCGGCAACGACGACATCAAAATCCTGCTCGCCGGCAACAACGCCTTCGACAAGGCGCTCGCCGACGCCGACATCCCGGTGGTCTACCACGTCGTTCCCGGCCGGCACGACTGGAAGCTGTGGTCCTCGGAGCTGACGCCGATGCTGAGCTTCATCGGCGAGCGCCTGAAGAGCGCGCCCCCGGCGCCGACCGCCGACCCGGCGGCCCGGATCGCGGACCGCGTCGGCGCGGCCGCCCGCGTCGAGCAGGTCGGAGCGCCGGCGACGCCCGCCGCGCCCCCGCCGCAGCCTGCGGCGAGGCCCGCCGTCCTGCCCCGGCCGTAAAGCTATTCCGCGGCCTGCGCGTTGGCGTAGCCGAGCCGCTCGTTGAGCTGGGCGATCAGGCCTTTCGCGGCTTCGGCCACCACCGTGCCCGGCGGGAAGATCGCCGAGGCGCCGGCCTCGCGCAGCGCGGGATAGTCCACCGGCGGAATGACGCCGCCGACCACGATCATGATGTCCTCGCGGCCCTCGTCCTTAAGCGCGTCGCGCAGCGCCGGCACCAGCGTCAGGTGGCCGGCCGTCATCGACGAGATTCCGACGATGTGCACGTCGTTCTCGATCGCCTGCCGGGCGGCCTCCTCCGGCGTCGCGAACAGCGGCCCGATGTCGACGTCGAAGCCGAGATCGGCGAAGGCCGAGGCGATGATCTTCTGGCCGCGGTCGTGGCCGTCCTGCCCGACCTTCGCGACCAGGATGCGCGGCCGGCGGCCGTCGGCGCGCTCGAACGCGGCGACCAGCTTCTGCACCTCTTCAATGACGCCCATGTTGCGCGCCTCCCGCTTGTAGACGCCGGAGATCGACTTGATCTCGGCGCGATGGCGGCCGAACACCTTCTCCATCGCGGTGGTGATCTCGCCGACCGTCGCCATCGCCCGCGCAGCGTCGATCGAGAGCGCGAGCAGGTTGCCGTTCCCCCGCGCGCCGTTCTCGAGCGCCGTCAGCGCGGCCTCGAGCTTGCCGGGGTCGCGCTCGGCGCGCAGACGCTCGAGCTTGGCGAACTGCGCGGCGCGCACCTCTGCGTTCTTGATCTGCCGGACGTCGAGGGTTTCGTTCTTCAGCACCTTGTAGGCGTTCACGCCGACGACGGTCTGCTCGCCCGAGTCGATCCGCGCCTGCGTGGTCGCCGCGGCCTCCTCGATGCGGAGCTTCGGCACCCCGGCCTCGATCGCCTTGGCCATGCCGCCGAGGCGGTCGATCTCGGCGATGTGCTCCAGCGCCTTGGCGGCGAGGTCGTGCGTCAGACGCTCCACATAGGCCGAGCCGCCCCAGGGGTCGATGAAGCGCGTCGTGCCGCTCTCCATCTGCAGCACGAGCTGGGTGTTGCGGGCGATGCGGGCCGAGAAGTCGGTCGGCAGCGCCAACGCCTCGTCGAAGGAGTTCGTGTGCAGCGACTGGGTTCCACCCTGCGTCGCGGCGATCGCCTCGAGGCAGGTGCGGGTGACGTTGTTGTAGACGTCCTGAGCGGTCAGCGACCAGCCGCTGGTCTGGGAGTGGGTGCGCAGGGGAAGCGACTTCGGACTCTTCGCGCCGAGGTCGGTCATGAGCTTCGTCCAGATGAGGCGCGCGGCCCGCATCTTGGCGATCTCCATGAACACGTTCATGCCGATCGCCCAGAAGAACGACAGGCGCGGCGCGAACTTGTCGATGTCGAGGCCCGCCGCCATGCCGGCCCGGACATATTCCGCGCCGTCGGCGAGCGTGTAGCCGAGCTCCAGATCCGCCGTCGCTCCCGCCTCCTGCATGTGGTAGCCGGAGATCGAGATCGAGTTGAACTTCGGCATGTTCTGCGACGTATGCGCGAAGATGTCCGCGATGATCCGCATCGAGGGCTGCGGCGGGTAGATGTAGGTGTTGCGGACCATGAACTCCTTCAGAATGTCGTTCTGAATGGTTCCGGCCAGCTTCTCCTGCGGCACCCCCTGCTCTTCCGCCGCCGCGATGAACAGGGCGAGCACCGGCAGCACCGCGCCGTTCATCGTCATCGACACGGTCATCCGGTCGAGCGGGATGCCGTCGAACAGCGTGCGCATGTCGTAGATCGAGTCGATCGCGACGCCCGCCATCCCGACGTCGCCGGCGACGCGCGGATGGTCGCTGTCGTAGCCGCGATGGGTCGCGAGGTCGAAGGCGACAGACAGGCCCATCTGGCCCGCCGCGAGGTTCGCCCGGTAGAACGCGTTGGAATCTTCCGCGGTGGAGAAGCCGGCGTACTGCCGGATCGTCCACGGCTGCGCGGCGTACATCGTCGGATAGGGGCCGCGGATGAAGGGCGGCAGGCCCGGCCAGGTGTCGAGGCCCGCGAGCCCCTGAAGGTCGTCCTCGCCGTAGAGCGGCGGCACGACGACGCCCTCGGGCGTGGTCCACGGCTCGGCGGCGGGCGCCGGCGGACTCATGTCGGGACGGCGCCAGTCGATCTTCGCGAAATCAGGCAGGCGGACGGTCATCGGGCGCCTCCGGCGCTCTGGCGGCTGGGCGACGCGGCGGCCGCGCGCAGGATGTCGAGCGCGTCGTCGCCGGCCGCGACGAAGCGGGCGACGCCCGCGGCCGCGAGCTCGTCGCGGCCCTCCTTTGGCTTGCCGGCGAGCCACACCGTCGCGCCGCGCGCCTTCAGGGCCGCGGCGAGCGCCACGCCGGCCTCGGCGTAGCCGTCGTCCGAACCGCACAGGATCGCGAGCGGGGCGCGCGTCGCGCTCCAGGCCTCGGCGACGGCCTCGGGCTCGGCGCCGACCGGCCCGTCGACGGCGTCGACGCCGCCGGCGGTGAGCAGGTTGCGGATGAAACCGGCCCGGCCGGAATGGCGCGCGATCGGCCCGACAAGCGCGAGAAACGCCGAGGGCGGCGACGGCGCCGCCTCGTTGCGGGCCCGCAGCGTCTCGAACGCCTCGGCGAGCCGCTCGACCGCGACCGGATGCGCCACCACGCTCGGGATCGGCTTCGACGCCGCGCGGATGTCCGCGAACGAGGCGCCGTCATGGAACGCGCCGACGATGGCGTCGAACCCTGCGGCGTCGTCGGTGAGCTCGACCGCGAGCGGCTTCAGCGCGGGGGCGGCCGCGACCGCGGGTCCCGCCTCCGACACGACGGCGAGAGGCGGTCCGGCCTGCGGGAACTCGCTGACGCCGACGATCGGCGCGCTGCGCCTGGCGATCGCGGCGGAGCGGGCGGCGCGGGCGTCCGCGACCCGCTGCTGCCAGCTCCCCTCGATGAGCGCGGCGAGCATGCCGCCGCCGGCCTCGACCTCGCGGAACAGGCCCCACGCGGCGTCCGCCAGCGCGTCGGTGAATGCTTCGATCGCGCCGGCCCCCGCGGACGGATCGGCCACGCGGTGGACGTTGCTTTCCTCGAGGATGATCGCCTGGGCGTTGCGCGCGATCCGGCGCGCGTCCCAGTCGGACGCGCCGAACGCGCTGGTGAAGGGCAGCACCACGATCGAGTCGGCGCCGCCGGCGCCGGCGGCGAAGGCCGCGATCGTGGTGCGGACCATGTTGGTGTGCGGATCGCGCAGCGTCATCATGCGCCGCGACGTCTCCACATGGATGTGGACCGGCCGGTCCGGCAGCCCGCTCTCGCGCCGCCACGCCGCCCACAGCAGCCGCAGCGCCCTGAGCTTCGCGATCGAGGCGAACTGCTCGGCGTCGCAGGAAAGGGTGAAGGAGACCGCGTCGGCGGCGGTTTCGACGGCCAACCCGGCCGCGACGAGGCCGCGCACATGTTCGGTCGCGGAGGCGAGCACGCCGGCGAGCTCCTGCGCCTCGCTTGCGCCGGCGTTGTGCCAGGCGCGCCCGCAGATGGTCAGCACGGGACTGTTGAAGCCGCGCCGCGAAAGCCCCTCGATCAGGCCGACGACGCGCGCGCACATCGCCTCCCAGGAGCGCGGCAGCGCGCCGGTGCGGACGAGGTCGCGCAGCACGTCGACGCCGAACAGGATCGACACCGACGCCGGATCGACCTTGCGCCGCTCCACAAGCGCGGTCGCGAGCGCCGCGCTCTGTCTGCCGCCGAACGGCGCCACGTCGAGATGGATCGGCGCGAGATCGAGCAGCACGCCCTCGAGCGCCCGGTCCAGCCGGTCCAGCGTGTCGGCGGCGACGCCCGCACTTTCGCCCGGCTCGCCGAACGCGAGCGAGAGGCCGGCCGCGCCGTTGTTGAGATCCTCGAGCGCCTGCGCGTTGGCGGCGGCCGGATCGGCGATGTCGATGCGGGTCATCGCGACCCAGCGCGCGCCGGCCGGGCGGCCGGCGACGACGCGCGGCGCGACGCGCTCCGTGATCGCGTCCACGGCGACGCCGTCGAGCGTGCGGCGGGAGATGACGCCGTCGAGCGGGCGCCCCTTCAGCGCGGCTTCGGCCGCGGCGAGCCAGGTCTCGCGGGTGGCGTTCGCGAAGTCTGCGGCGAAGGCGGTCGCCGACGCGGTGGTCGATGCGGTCGTCATGCGGCTCTCATGTCGGCGGGCGCGCCCGCTTTCATCACGTTCCGGCGGACATCATGGCGCGCGAAGAGGCCGGACCCGCGCGCCAAAGGGTACGGCGGGGGCCGGCGACGCGCCATAATGCGCCGCAGCATAAGGAGCAGCATAGCGCCGCGCGCGACACCCGGCAGATAGTATAGAGCCGAAGGGAGGAGAGCGCCGGGCCTTAGAACGATACGCCGAGCCGGCCGCGGGCGGCGTGGGTGGCGAAGCCGTCGCGGGATCCGTAGTCGTAGCCGAAATTCAGGTCCACGCCCTCGGCGAGCGACGTTCCGACGCCGAGTCCGCCGACCACGCCGCGCCCGGTCGGCGCGCCTTTCAGCGACTGGCGGATGCTCTCGCCCGCCGTGGTCGACGCGCGCAGCGGCGTGCTGTCAAAGGCCAGCATCTCGTCCGCGCCGACGAAGGCTTCGAGCTTCACGGCGTGGGTCGGGTCGACCTTGAACGAGCGCGCCGCCTTGAGCCGGAACGACCCGATCGCGGCCTGCGCCAGCCGGGAGCGGTAGCTGAAGTTCGTGGCGCCGCCGTGCTCCCTGTAGCCGGACAGGGCGTTGGCGTAGAGACCGACGCCGATCGAAGGCGAGACCTTGACGCCGTCGACGTCGACCGTGGCGCCGGCCTGCGCCGCGACGCGCGCGTTGCGCGCCACCGCCCGGCCGCGCGAGCGGTTCTCCTCAGGCCCGCGATCGATGGCGCGGAAGCCGATCACCGAGCCGCCGAACAGCAGCTTCGCGAAGGCGGAGCCCTTCTGCACGCGGCCATAGACATCCACGTGCTGGGACAGCGTGCCGCCGACGAGATCACCGGAGGACACCTCGCCGACACCCGACGCCGTCATGGCGCCGAGGACCACGCCGTTGCTGACCTCCCGGTCGACGCCGACGCGAAATTGCGACGTGTTGCCGCCGTATCCCAGACGCTCGCCGCGCTCGGCCTGACCGAACGAGGCCGCGCCGAGATCGACGAAGGTCTTCAGCTCCGTGATCGGAGCCTTCTCCTTGCGGTCGGCGTCGAGACGGCTGAAGGCCGCCTCGGTCTCCGCGTGGGCGAGAAAGATCCCGGCCTCGACCAGCGACTGGGCGCCGCGGAGGTCATCCGCTCGCGCAGGCGCCGAAAACGCCAAGGCGATCGCGCCGAGGCCGAACCCCGCGCGTGTCCAAAACGAAAGCATTCCGCGACTCCGAAGATACCGATCGGGCGGCCCGCACGGCGCGCCGACACGTGTCGTTCGCAATCGCAGTATGAACGAACATTCAGATTCCGCACCCCTCCCCGGGTAACAACCCTGTCATGCGGTATCCAGAGGGGGCTAAATGTGGTTTTTCGGACTCGGACCAGCTACCGGCGGACAACGCCATGCTGCATTGCAGCGTAACCGCTCAGGTCGCCAGCGCCGCGAGGATGCGTATCCACGAACGCGTTCCCTTTCGGAAACTTTCGAGATCGTACTTCTCGTTCGGCGAATGAATGCGGTCGTCGTCGAGCGCGAAGCCCACGAGAAGCGTGTCGAGGCCGAGCAGCCGCTTGAAGTCGCCGACGACCGGGATCGAGCCGCCCGAGCCGATCGTCACCGGCTCGGCGCCCCATTCCTCGGCGAGCGCGGTCCGCGCCTTGGCGAGCGTCGGGCTGTCGAACGGCAGCCGGATCGCGCGCGATCCCTTGTGGCCCTCGAACTCCACGGAGCAGTCGGCCGGCAGCCGCTCGCGCACGAAGGCGCGGAACGCCTGCCGCACCTGCGCGGGATCCTGGTCGCCGACCAGCCGGAACGACACCTTGGCGTGGGCCTCGGACGGAATCACCGTCTTGGCGCCGGCGCCGATGTAGCCGCCCCACAGGCCGTTGACGTCGCAGGTGGGGCGGGACTGAATCTGCTCGATCACCATCCGGTCCGGCTCGCCGGCGGGAATGGACAGCCCGATCGGACCGAGGAAGCTCTCCGCGTCGAGCCCGAGGCCGCGCCACTGCTCGCGCACCTCCTCCGGCGTCTCGGGCACGCCGTCGTAGAAGCCCGGTAGCGTCACCTTGCCGTCCGGCCCGTGCAGCGCGGCGACGATGTTCGCGACCACGTGGAGCGGGTTGCGCGCCGCCCCGCCATAGAGCCCGGAATGCAGGTCGCGGTCGGCGGCGCGGACGGTGATCTCCTCATAGACCATTCCGCGCAGCGCCGAGGTGATGGCGGGACGCCCCTCGCCCCACATCGCGGTGTCGCACACCAGCGCGACGTCGGCGGAAAGCTCGTCCTTCGCCTCCTCCAGAAAGCCCGGCAGGTTGACCGAGCCCGACTCCTCCTCGCCCTCGATCAGCAGGGTGACGCCGACCGGCAGTTCGCCGGTCGCCGCCTTCCAGCAGCGGCAGGCCTCCACGAAGGTCATGACCTGGCCTTTGTCGTCGCTCGCGCCGCGCGCCACGATGACCTTCCGGCCGTCCTTCGCCGTGACGATCTGCGGCTCGAACGGCGGCGTCGCCCACTTCTCCAGCGGGTCCACCGGCTGCACGTCGTAATGGCCGTAGAACAGCACGTGCGGAGCCGACGGCTTCGGCTGGGAGGCCAGCACGACCGGATGCCCCGGCGTCTCCCGCAGGGCGGCCTGGAAGCCGAGCGCCGCGAGGTCGCGCTTCAGCCAGTCCGCGGCCTCGCGGCAGCCGTGCTTGTAGGCGGGATCGGTCGAGATCGAGGGAATCTTCAGCAGCGCGAACAGCCGCTCCAGGCTCTTGTCGAGCCCGTCGTCGGCGGCCGCGAGCGCGCGATCGAGGTCGGACATGCGAAGCTCCTGCGGGATTGGCGTCAGGCGAGGTCGGTGTGCACGAAATCGTCGCCTTTGTAGAGCAGCGGCACGCCATGCGCCCTGGCGCAGGCGTAGGCGAAGCAGTCGCCCATGTTGAGCTGGACTCGATGCCCCGTGCCCTTGCCGTAGCGGGCGCGGGCGTTGATCGCGAGTCGGCCGATCTCTGCGGTGATGGGAATCGCTTTGATTCGCCCGGCCGTCACGAGATCATCCACGTCCCGCTCCGCCTGATCGAACGTGACACGCCGCCGCGATTGAATGGCTAGAACAGTTTCGAACAAGGCCAGAGCTGACGTGACCGCTTCGGGAGCGTCGGCGATCCGCTGCTTGAAGAGCTCTCGCTCCGGCTCGTTCAAAACGATCGCGCAAAGCGCCGAAGCATCGACGAACAGGCCCCTACTCATCGTTCAGGGCGTCGAAGAAGGCCTTATCGATGACGACGCCCGTATCCGGATAGGAGCTTACCCGATCGACGACCGCCTGCATCGCAGCCAGCCGGCGCTCCCGCTCCGCAGCCAGCGAAGCGTCGGCGAGAGCCTTCTCGCACGCCTCGCGGATCGTCTCGGTCAGACTTGTTCCCTTGGCCGCCGCAAGCTCGCGAACGATGCGGTCGGTCTCGGGATCCCTAACGTGGAAGGCCATAGCGTCTACACTCCATCCACCTACGTCTAGATGGCATGCAGGCGCTCCATTATCAACTCAGCGCTTCAGCAGGCTCCCCAACACGCCGCGCACGACCGACCGGCCGATGGCGGAGCCGGCGGAGCCCGCGATCGACTTGCCGATCTGGGCCGCGATGTTGCCGGCGGTCTGGTTGACCACGGTCCGGGTGACGTCGCGGGCGATGGTCTGGGTCGGCGTCAGCGTCTTCCCCCGGCCTGAGCCCGTGCCGAAGATCGTCTTGAAGATGCCGCCGATGCCGCCGGCGTCCGCCTCGACCGAGACCTGCTCGGCGGCGACGGTCTCCTGCGCCTTGCGGGCGAGCATCTCGTAAGCCGAATCGCGATCGACGACGTCGTCGTATCGGCCTGCGAGCGGCGACTTCTGGATCGCGGCGCGGCGCTCGTCCGGCGTCAGCGGCCCGATGCGCGCCGCGGGCGGACGGATCAGCGTGCGCTGCACGATCGACGGGACGCCCTTGGCCTCCAGCGTCGAGACCAGCGCCTCGCCGACGCCGAGCTCGGTGATGACCTGCGCGGTCTTGAGCTCGGGGTTCGGGCGGAACGTCTCCGCCGCCGCCTTCACCGCCTTCTGCTCCCGCGGCGTGAAGGCGCGCAGCGCGTGCTGGACGCGGTTGCCGAGCTGGCCCGCAACCTCCTCCGGCACGTCGATGGGGTTCTGCGTCACGAAATAGACGCCGACGCCCTTCGAGCGGATCAGCCGCACGACCTGCTCGACCTTCTCGATCAGCGCCTTCGGCGCCTCGTCGAACAGCAGGTGGGCCTCGTCGAAGAAGAACACCAGCTTCGGCTTCTCGACGTCGCCCACCTCCGGCAGGGTCTCGAACAGCTCGGACAGCAGCCACAGCAGGAAGGTGGCGTAGAGGCGCGGGCTCGCCATCAGCTTGTCGGCGGCGAGGATGTTGACGACGCCGCGGCCGTCGCGCTGCGTGCGCATGAGGTCGGCGAGCTCCAGCGCCGGCTCGCCGAAGAACTTGTCGCCGCCCTGTTGCTCCAGCACCAGCAGCTGGCGCTGCACCGCGCCCACGGTGGCCTTGGCGACGTTGCCGTACTTCGTCGTCAGCGTCGCGGCGTTCTCCGCGACATGGGCGAGCAGCGCCTGCAGGTCCTTGAGGTCGAGCAGCAGCAGCCCCTGCTCGTCGGCGACGCGGAAGACGATGTTGAGCACGCCCTCCTGCGTGTCGTTCAGATTCATCAGGCGCGCCAGCAGCAGCGGGCCCATCTCCGACACGGTGGCGCGGATCGGGTGGCCCTGCTCGCCGAACAGGTCCCAGAACACGACCGGGAACTGGTCGTTGACGTAGGGCGTCAGGCCGATCTCGTCGGCGCGCTTCTGCAGGAAGTCCTTCGGCTGGCCCATCGCGGCTATGCCGGACAGGTCGCCCTTGATGTCGGAGGCGAACACGGGCACGCCGGCGTCCGAGAAGCCCTCGGCCAGCGCCTGGAGCGTCACCGTCTTGCCGGTGCCGGTCGCGCCGGTGACGAGACCATGCCGGTTGCCGAACTTCAGCTCCAGGTACTCGCCCTTGAGCCGGGCGCCCTTGGCGTCGAAACTCGTCCCGATGAAGATCTTGCCGTCCTGAAGCATCGATTCCGTTTCGGTCATGGCAGCCGTCCTGTTCGCCGGGTTGGCGAACCTGCCACGGAGTTCCTGCGGAACCAAGATCGCGTCCGCCGTTCGGACCGCTTGTCTTCGCCGCCCCCCGGTGCTCAACATGCGCCCCACGAAACGACGGGATGAAACCTATGGACGAACTCGTGACGCGCCTTTCCGGGGCGGCCCATATCGAGCCGGCCAAGGCCGTCTCCGCGGTGAAGACGATCCTCGTGTTTCTCGACAAGGAGGCCCCGTCCGACGCGGTTCAGGAGCTCGTCCAGGCGATCCCCGGCGCCGACGCGGCGCTGTCCGAGGCCAAGGCCGAGCAGGACGATGACGCCGGGTTCGCAGGCTTCGGCGCTATGGCCGCCTATCATGCGCTGACCGCGGTCGGCCTGTCCGGGTCGGAAGTGCAGATCGTCACCAAGGAGCTGCTCGCGCACGCCCGCGAGAAGGTCGGCGAGGAAACCACCGGCCGGATCGTCGGCGCGATTCCGGGGCTTGAGGCGTTCATCTGAACGCCCGAGGGGGCAGCGACGCGCCCCGCGTTTGAGGCAGGCTCCGCGTCGCCCGCCGGGGTCCTTGCGTTCCGCAACGTGAAACTGGCCCGGGAGGCGCAGACATGTCCTACCCCATCCTCTCCATCGAAGGAATCGGCCCGGCCCTCGCCGAGAAGCTGAAGGCCGCGGGGATCGCCACCACGGCGGCCCTGCTCGAGAAGGCCAAGGATCCGAAGGGCCGCAAGGCGCTGGCGGGCGAGACCGGGATCGACGAGCGGAGGATCCTGAAGTTCGCCAACATGGCCGACCTGATGCGGATCAACGGCGTCGGCGAAGAGTATTCGGAGCTGCTCGAAGCCGCGGGCGTCGACACGGTGAAGGAGCTCAAGACACGCAACGTCACGAACCTCACCAAGGCGATGGCCGAGGTGAACGAGACGAAGAAGCTCGTCCGGCTGGCCCCGTCGGAAAAGACGGTCGAGAAGTGGGTCGAGCAGGCGAAGTCGCTGCCGCCGGTGATGACCTACTGACGCCCGCGTCTTCAGACCGGCGCGCTTTGGCCTTATGAAACGACGCTGCGGGCCGGGACCGGACCCGCAGCGTCGTTTCACGGCCAGAGCGAGCCCCCATGACATCCTCAGCCCCCTTCGCCGCCGCCCGCCTGTTCGACCGGGCCGGGGGGCCGCGCGTCATGGGCATCCTGAACGTGACGCCGGACTCGTTCTCGGACGGCGGCCGGTTCGCCGCGGTCGAGCAGGCCGCGTCCCATGCGGCCCGCATGGCGGCGGACGGCGCGGACATCATCGACATCGGCGGCGAATCGACCCGGCCGGGCTACCAGCCCGTCGACGCCGACGAGGAGATCCGTCGCGTCGTTCCCGCGATCCGCGCCGTGCGTGCGGCGACGGACGCGCCGGTGTCGATCGACACGATGAAGGCGGCCGTCGCGGAGGCCGCGCTCGACGCCGGCGCGGCGATCGTCAACGACGTGTGGGGGCTGCAGCGCGATCCCGACATCGCCCGCGTCGCCGCCGAGCGCGGCGCGCCCGTCGTCGTCATGCACCACCGCACCGAGGTCGATCCCGCGCTCGACATCGTCGAGGACATGAAGCGCTTCCTTGGCCACTCGATCGACATCGCGCTCAGGGCCGGCGTGCCGGAGCACGCGATCTGCCTCGATCCCGGCGTCGGATTCGGCAAGACGGTCGAGCAGAACCTGATCGCGATCCAGCAGGTCGGCGCGCTCGCCGGGATGGGCTTCCCGGTGCTGCTCGGGACCTCGCGCAAATCCCTGATCGGGCATATCATCCAGCGCGCCCCGGAGGAGCGGGTCCACGGCACGGTGGCGACTTCGGTGCTTGGCTGGGCCGCGGGCGCGACAGTGTTCCGCGTCCACGACATCCGCGAGAACCGGGACGCCCTTCTCGTGGCGAAAGCCGTGCTGGACGCCTGATAGTCCCCAGTTTCGTCGTCGGAGTTAAGCCGCGAGCAATACGTTTCTTCGGAGGGTGCGACCTGAAACCAGACAGCGGACGCACATGAACCGGGTTCCCGAGCGAGAGGCCGAACGCCTAACGGCGCTGCGCGCGGCGCATATCGTCGGAACGCCGGCGGACGAGGCGTTCGACTCCATCGTGGACATCGCGCAGCGGGTCTGCGGGACCGCCATCGCCTTCGTGTCGCTGCTGGACGAGAACGACGCCTGGCTGCACGCCCGGCGCGGCATCGACGACGTGACCTGCCCGCGGGAGCAGGCCCTGTGCGCGACGACGATCCTCGGCGACGACCTGCTCGTGGTCGAGGACGCGGCCCGCGACGAACGGTTCGCCCGCCTTCCGATCGTGGCGGAGCGCGGCTTCCGCTTCTACGCGGGCGCGCCGATCCTCGCCCGGCCCGGCGTCGCCTACGGCGCGGTCTGCGTGATGGACGTCGAGCCCCGCTCCCTGCCCGGCGAGGCGGCCCGCACGCTCGCCGACCTCGCGACGCTCGCCGTCCGCCTGATCGACGAGCGCCGCCGCCGCCGCGAGACCGCGGAGGCCCACCGGGCGCTGGACGAGCAGACCCGCGAGCTGGCCCTGCGCGCGCGCCGCTTCGAGCAGACTGAGCGGCTGGCACACGTCGGAGGCTGGACCTTCGACCTCGACACCAACATCGGTCAGCTGTCCGAGGAGACGAGCCGCATCACGGGGTTCACCGGGGGCGGCGACGTGCACTGGGACGACATCCTGCTGCTGCTCACGCCGGAGGATCGCGGGCGCCTCGAGGCCGACCGCCGCCGCATCGTGGAGGAGCGGCGGGCCGTCAGCAGCGAGTACCGGATTCGGACTCCCGCCGGCGACGAAAAGTGGGTCCACGTCATCGGCGACCTAGAGTGCGTCGACGGCGCGCCGCGCCGCCTGTTCGGCATCGCGCAGGACGTGTCGGAGCGGCGGCACGAAGCCGACCTGCTCGAACGCGCCGCCCAGACCGACTTCATGACCGGCCTTGCGAACCGAGCCCGGCTGAACGCCGTCGCCGAAGAGCTTCTGGCGCGCGACGGCCGGCCGTTCGGCCTGCTGCTGCTCGATCTCGACCGCCTGAAGACCGTCAACGACACGCTCGGCCACGCCCGCGGCGACGCGTTGATCCGCACGGTCGCGCACCGGCTCGCGGCGGCGGTCGACGGCGAGGGAATGGCGTTCCGCTGCGGCGGCGACGAGTTCGCAGCGGTTCTGTACGACTGTCCGAACGCGGCCGCGCTGCGCAGCGCGGCGCGCCGGCTGGCGCGGGCCGTCAACGTTCCGTTCGAGGTCGACGACCAGACCATCGTGCCGGCCGTGACGATCGGCGGGGCCCTTTCAGGCGTCGACGGCGCCGATCTGGAGACGCTGACCCAGAACGCGGATTTCGCCCTGTTCGAGGCGAAGGACAACAACCGCGGCGGCTATGTGAAGTTCAAGCCGGGCCTCAGGACGTCGATCACCCAGCGTATCACCATGGTCCGGGACATGGACGCCGCCCTGACCGAGCGGCGGATCGTCCCGCACTACCAGCCGATCGTGGAGCTCGCCACGACGCAGATTTCGAGCCTCGAGGCGCTCGCCCGCGTGCGCACGCCGAAAGGCCGGCTCCTGTCCGCCGCCGACGTCGCGCCGGGCTTGACCGACCCGAAGGTCGCCTACCAGCTCACCAACGCCATGATCGCCATGGTCACGAGCGACCTCGCGGGCTGGGACGCCGCCGGCGTCGAATGCTCGCGGGTCGCGATCAACGTCTCCATGGCGGACTTCCGGAAGGGCGATCTGGAGGCCCGGCTCAGCGCCGCGACGGCGCGGCACGGGCTTCCGCTGAGCCGGCTGACGCTCGAAGTCACCGAGACCGTGCTGCTCGACGGCGCGGACGCCAACGTGCCGCGCATGGTGCGCCGCCTCAGGGAGCGCGGCGTCCGGGTCGCGCTCGACGACTTCGGCACCGGCTTCGCCTCGCTCTCCCACCTTCGCACGCTGCCGGTCGACGTCATCAAGATCGACCGCTCGTTCACGCGCGCGATGGAGACCGACCGGCCGAGCCGCGCCATCGTGCAGGCGCTGATCGATCTGGCGCTGAAGCTGAACGTGAAGATCGTGGCGGAGGGCGTCGAGACGCCCGAGCAGGCGGAGATGCTGCAGGCGCTCGGCTGCCACTTCGCGCAGGGCTACCTGTTCGCCCGCCCGGCCTCCGCGCAGGACACGCGCCGCATGATGGCGCTGTTCGCGCGCAGCGGATCGTTGGGCGGTGGCGGCCTCGAGCGCTGGAAGGCCGTGCGTTCCTGAAGCCTTAGGCCCCGATGCGGCGGCGCGGCGCGAAGCTCGCGCGGGCGCCGGCCATGGCGCGGCCGAAGCTCGCCTGCGCCGAACCCGCGATCTCGGCCGCGCGGCCGCGCAGTTCGAGCGCGTGATCGCCGACCATGCGCCCCCAGGCGCGCTGGAGCTTGCCCTTGAGCTGCTTGACCGAGCCTTCGAAACGATCGCGGTTCATGGCGCACTCCCTGGCGAGCTGGATCGCTCGATCATCGTTTGTGCAGCTGAAACGCCGACACTGTGATGACGGTTGCAGCAGCGGGCGAAAATCGCCGCTGACTTTTGGCCCGGTCGCGCGGCGCCGGCCGGTCTGGTAGCGTTCCGGCCGCTCCCATCCAGATTCGAACGGCCCGTTGAGCTCACACGCCTTTCCCCGCGACGCGTCCGACGTCGCAGCCTTCGCCGACCGAATCCGTTCCGGAGACCGAGCCGCCCTCGCCCGGGCCATCACCTTTTCGGAATCGCGCCGCGCGGACCATCAGGCGGCGGCGCGCGCGCTGGTGCAGGAGCTGCTTCCGGCGACCGGCCACGCGATCCGCGTCGGCGTGACGGGCGTTCCGGGCGTCGGAAAGTCGACCACGATCGACACGCTCGGCAGCCGCCTCACCGCGGCCGGCCGCAAGGTCGCCGTGCTCGCGGTCGATCCCTCCTCCACCCGCACCGGCGGCTCGATCCTCGGCGACAAGACTCGGATGCAGCGGCTCGCCATGGACCGCAACGCCTATGTGCGCCCCTCCCCCTCCGCCGGCACGCTCGGCGGCGTCGCGGCGAAGACGCGCGAGAGCATGCTGCTGGCCGAGGCCGCAGGCTTCGACGTGATCCTCGTGGAGACGGTCGGCATCGGACAGTCGGAGATCACCGTCGCCGACATGACCGACGTCTTCCTCGTGCTGATGCTGCCGGGCGCGGGCGACGAGCTTCAGGGCATCAAGAAGGGCGTGCTGGAGATCGCCGACATCATCGCCGTCAACAAGGCGGACGGCGACGGCGCGGCGCGCGCCAAGTCGGCGGCGGCGGACTATCGCGGCGCGCTGCGCATCCTGTCGACGCAGGGCGGCGCCTGGACGCCGGAGGTGCTGACCATCTCCGGGCTCGCCGACGAGGGCCTCGACGGGCTCTGGGCGCGCGTGGAGGCCTGCCGCGACGCCCGCCTGCGGACCGGGGAGCTTGCGAAGCGGCGCGAGGGCCAGCAGGTGCGCTGGATGTGGACCATGGTCGAGGCCCGCTTCCGGGAGCGGCTCGCCGACGATCCCCGGCTCGCGGAGCGGGTTCCGGAGCTCGAACGCGACGTCGCCTCCGGCGCGCTGGCGCCGACGCTCGCCGCCGACGAGATCGCCCGCGTGCTGGGCTTCTGACGCCGCGACGCGGTCAGCGCTTCGGCGACCAGGCGGCGTGGGCCGCGCGGGCGGCGGCGTCGAGCAGGAAGCCGAGCGCCCCGATCACCAGCACGACCGCCGCGAGCTCGGAGTAGGCGAGCCGGTCGCGGGTATCGAGGATGAAGTAGCCGAGCCCGGCCGAGACGCCGAGCATCTCGCACGGCACCAGCACGATCCACAGGATGCCGATCGCGAGCCTCACGCCTGTCAGCACGTGGCCGGTCACGCCGGGCACGACGACGCGGGACAGGGTCTCCCAGCGCGTCGCCGCGAGGCTTTCGGCGAGCAGCAGCCACCTGCGGTCGAGCGCGCGCACGCCTGCGGCGGTGTTGAGCAGGATCGGCCACACCGCGGCGAAGGTCAGCAGGAAGTAGATCGGCGCGTCGCCGACGCCGAGCGCCATCACCGCGATCGGCATCCAGGACAGCGGCGAGATCATCCGCAGCAACTGGAACGCCGGCGTGGTGGCGGCGTCGAGCGCCTTCGACGCCCCGACCGCGAGCCCGACCGGCACGCCGATCAGCACGGCGAGGCCGAGCCCGACCGCGATCCGCTTCAGGCTGAGCGCGATGTGGGTCCAGAGATCCGGGCCGGAAGCGAGTTCGGCTAGGCTCGAAAACGCCGCGGCCGGCGCGAACAGGCGGGCGAAGGAGCCCGGCGCCGAGCCGAACTCGATCGCCGCCCACCAGATCGCGACCAGGGCGACGAGCCCGACCGCTCCGTAGACGGCGCCGTAGGAGCGCGCCCGGCGCTCGCGCGCCGCCGCCCCGCCCGCCGCGACGCGCTCCGCCCCGGCCGGAACCGCGGCTTCGCTCACGCGACGACCACCTCCTCGCGGGTCCAGGCGTCGGCGAGGCCGAAGCTCTTCAGACCGCCCGCGGCCTCGACCGCCTTGCGCACGAAACGGTCGTCGACCAGCTCGCGCGCCGCGACCGCGGGATCGAGCTCCGCGAGGAAGCGGTTGTCGCCCTCGATCGCGGTCTCCTTAAGCCGCTTCACCAGCTCCTCGGTGTAGCTCGGGAACGGATAGGGCTGGAAGTCGATGCGCCGCTCGCGCCAGTCCGGATGCCTGATCGCGCCGGACGTCACATAGGCCTCGAAGTCGGTCTCGGCCGGCGCCAGCACCTTCTCGAGCACCGCCTTCGCGTGCGGCGTGTACTTGTTCTCGCCGTCCTTCGACAGCAGAGCCGCGGTCTCGGCGCGGTTGTCGCGCGTCCAGAGCTGCGCCTTCACCATGGCGTCGACGACCTTCTGCGACCATTCCGGACGCTCGTTCAGGTCGCGCTCTTGCATGAACACGACGCAGCAGGCGTGGTCCTTCCAGACGTCCCCGGTGAAGCGCAGCACCTTGCCGACGTTGAGCGCCTCGGCCGCGGCGTTGAACGGCTCCGCCACGATGTAGCCCGCGATCTGCTTCGCCGCGAGCGCCGGAACCATGTCCGGCGGCGCCATGATGACGAGTTGCACCTCGTTCGGGGCGGGCTGTCCGCCCTTCTTCGTCACCGGCGTCAGCCCGTTCTCCTTGAGCAGGGCCTGCAGCACCACGTTGTGGATCGAGTACCAGAACGGCACCGCGACGGTCTTGCCGCCGAGTTGGCGGACGTCGGCGATGTCCGGGCCGACCGTCAGGCCGGAGCCGCCGGTGTGGTTCCACGCCACCACCTTGGCGGGCGCCTTCGAGCCGAAGCGCGCCCACACCGTGATCGGCGACAGCAGATGCACGACGTTGACCTGGCCGGAGATGAAGGCCTCGACGATCTGCGACCAGCTCCGGAACAGCACCGGCTTCTCGGCCTTGAGGCCCTCCTTGTCGAAGAAGCCCTTGCCGTGCGCGACCAGCAGCGGGGTCGCGTCGGTGATCGGCAGATATCCGATCCTCACGGGCTCGTCGGGGCTTTGCGCCCGCGCCTCGGCCGCGCGCAGCAGCGGCGCGGCGCCCGCGGCGGTGAACAGGGCGGCCAGCCGGACGGCGTCGCGGCGGGAGAAGATGAAATCGTCGGTGGGCATGGGACTGATCCGTCAGTGTCGGCGCACGGCCGAACGCAGGGCGGTGAGGATTTCGATGCGAAGCGCTCCGGTCTCGGCGATCGCCCCGTCGCGGGGATGGGGCAGATCGACCCGCCAGACCCCGACGACGCGCGCAGGAGCGCCCCCGAGCAGCACCACGCGGTCGGCGACGTTGAGCGCCTCGTCGACGTCGTGGGTGATCAGCAGCGCCGCGGCGCGCCGGCGCGCGACCACCTTGAGCAGCAGCGCCTGCATGGCGGCGCGGGTGACCTCGTCGAGCGCGCCGAAGGGCTCGTCGAGCAGCAGCACGTCCGGCTCGCGGGCGAGGCAGCGCGCGAGCGCCGCGCGCTGCGCCATGCCGCCGGAGAGCGCTGCGGGATGGAGCCGGCGCGCCGGCTCGAGCCCGACCTCGGCGATCGCGGCGTCCACCAGCGCCCGCCGCTGGGCGGCGGAGCGCTTCGGCTGCCGGCGGAAATCGAGGCCGAAGGCGACATTGCCCTCGAGCGTCAGCCACGGCAGCAGCGCCGGGTCCTGAAACGCCACCGCGACGCGCGGATGCGGGGCGGCGAGATCCGCGCCGCCTGCGAGCACGCGTCCCGAACTCGGCTTCTGCAGGCCGCCCAGCACCCGCAGCAGGCTCGACTTGCCGACGCCGCTCTGGCCGAGCACCGCGACGATCTCGCCCGGCGCGACCGCGAGCTCCAGATCGGCGAGCACCGGGGCCGGCGCGCCGGGATAGCGAATCGAGACCCCGCGCGCCTCGAGCGCGGCCCCCGCCCCGCTCACGCCGCGCGGCCCGCGTCGCGCTGCGCCGCGAGCGCCGCCTTCAACTGCACGAGGCTCGGCGTGATCACCGGCAGGAAGGCCGCCTCTCGCCAGCGCCGCGCGAAGCCCGCGCCGGGCTCGGTCAGGTAGCATTTGCCGCCGTTCGCCTGCAGCTCCAGCAGGGCCGCGGCGGTCGCGGCGTCGCAGAGCGCGATGCGCAAACTGAACAGCTCCGCCGGCCGGCCCTTGAACGAACCGTCGTCGAGGCCGTCGTAAAGCGCGCGGGTAGCCCCGGCGAGCCGTTCGCCGACGGCGTCGATCTCCGGCTGCAGCACGTGGCGGCCCGCGCCTGCGGCGGCGCGCGCCTCGGCGAGCGCGCGGCGGGCGAGGCCGATCGACATGCCGCACTGAAGCCCGAGGAAGGCCGGCCGCACCGCCGGCAGCCACGCCTGCGCGTCCGGCGCGATGACATCGTCCCGCGCGATGGACACGTCGGACAGCCGGATCGCCGCCGTCGCGGTCGCGCGCATGCCCATCAGGTCGAGATCGGGCGAGCGCTCGACGCCAGGGACATCATGCGCGATCGAGGCGACGAAGGGCTTTCCGTCCCGCCGCTCGACCGCCGCGGCGACCACATAGTTGCCCTGCTGCAGGTTGGTGACCCACGGCAGCTTTCCGCTCAGGCGGAAACCGCCGCCCTCCGGTTCGGCCGCGATCTGAAGCTCCTCGAGCCCGGCGAGGAACTTCATCGCGTTCGACAGCCCGGTCGCGCCCGCGACCTCGCCGGCGAACAGGCTTTCGAGCAGCCGCTCGCGGAGAGCGCCGTTCGGGCTCTGCAGCAGATACTCGATGTAGGTCCGATGGCCCCAGGTCACGAAGCCCGCCGCGAGCGACAGCTCCGACACCTGCGCGAGCGCCTCGACGGCGTCGGAGAGCGCGCCCCCGGCCCCGCCGGCGTCCCGCGCCGCGCCGATCCGGAACAGCCCGGAACGGCCGAGCCGGCGCAGCAACTCGGCGGGCTCGGCGGCTCCGGCGTCGAGCGCCGGGGCCGCGTCGTCGAGCCAGCCGGCGAGATCGCGGTCAAGCGTCATGGCTGTCGGTCACTCGGCCGCGCGCGCTTTCGCGCCATCCCAGCGGAAGGCTTCGAGCTGCGGGTTGAGCGGCGGCTGGCCGAGATTGTTGGCGAAGTTGCACAGCGTCGCGAGGCTGACGCCGAGCACGACCTCGAGCGCGGCCTGGTCGTCGTAGCCCGCGTCCTTGAACGCCGCGAGGTCGGCGTCCGCCACCTTGCCGCGGGTCGCGATGACCGCGTTGGTGAAGGCCTGGACGGCGTCCAGTTTGGGATCGCCCGTGCCGCCGAGCGCGCGCAGCGCCTCGACCTTGGGCTCCTCGATCCCGGCCTTGGCGAGCGCGACCTTGGTGTGGCCCGCGACGCAGAAGCCGCAGCCGTGGGTCGCGGCCGCGGTGATCTGCACGACCTCCCGCTCGGCGAGGCTGAGCGACGCCCGGCCGTTGATGCCCCCGACCGTCAGATAGGCCTCGAGCGCGGTCGGCGCGTTGGCCAGAACCCGCAGCAGGTTCGGCAGGAAGCCGCTGGCCTTCTCGGCCTTCTCAAGCAAGGGCTTCGCCGCCTCGGGCGCGTCCTCGATGGTGCGAAGCGGAAGTCTGCTCACGCGATTATCCTCGTCCAGATCCGAAATCCCATGGCGAAGCCGCCCGCCGGACCAGCCGGACGCGCAGCGACGCCACCCTACGCCAGATCGGCGGGGAAGCGGGCTCACAATAGGGAGCAACGTCGCACATTTAAACAATCATTTTTGTAGAAATATGGAAGAAGCCCCATGCGGGCTTTGGCGCCGGCCGCGGCTCGACAGCCGCGACCTGCGATGCGACGCTAAATCCGCGGGGGCGACGCGTCGGAACGGCATCGGACAGGGACCCATGGCGAAATTCGTGCTCTGCGCGCTCGGGGCTCTCGCGCTCGCCCTTGTCGCGGGCCCGGCGCGGGCGGAGGATCCGGTGACGGGCACATGGTCGCCGACCTGCGCGCCCTCCCCCGAGCGGGAGATCGACAACAAGCTGGAAACCATCGTGTTCTTCCAGGGCGCCGTGAAGTTCCGCGACCAGGAATGCACGATCGACGGCTGGGGGAAGAAGCGCAAACAGTTCCGGAGCGAGATCACCTGCTTCGCGAGGAAGGGCGGCAAGCCGGCGACCTACACGATCGCGGTCCAGCCCGAAGGGAAAAAACTGCGCGTCTCCGTGAGCGACCGCATGTACAAGCAGTTCGTCGAACGCTGCGACCTGTAGCGCCTGCGCCTGAAACGAAGGACGAAAGCTTGGCCCTGAACGACTGGAAGAAGCACCCCGGCGGCGGATTGGCGATCAACCCCATCGTCGGCTACGAGACCGCCGCCATGGTCGACGGCATGGCCGGCATGATCCGGCTGGAGTTCGCGCTCGACCCGACGATGCAGCGCAGCGACGCCGTCCAGCTCGTCGCGACGCCGAAACAGCTCGAGGACCTCATCCTCGCTCTGCGCGACCTCGCCGACAATCTGAACGTCTCGCAGGCCGTCGGCAGGCCGGCGGGCAAGCTGAGCTGACCGAACCCCGGCGCGGCTTCCGAAAGCATCGCGCCACCACGACATGCGGCCTGCCCTCGGCGGTCCGCATACGACCTCGGATCAGATTGTGCGGGAAATGGTGCCCGGGGGCGGATTCGAACCACCGACACGCGGATTTTCAGTCCGCTGCTCTACCAACTGAGCTACCCGGGCGGGGCTGGCGCGCCGGTTCGGCGTGCGAGCGAGCCGCCTTATAGGGGGTCGTCCGCGGGCTGTCCAGACGTCCCGCGCGCGCTCTTCACAGCAGCAGGATTCCGACCGCGATGGTCGCGACGGTCAGCGGCGCGCCGACCCGGAGATAGGTCCAGAACGACAGCTCCACCCCAAGCTTGCGCGCGCGCTCGGCGACGATGAGATTCGCGACCGAGCCCACCAGCGTGAGGTTGCCGGCGAGCGTCGAGGCCATGGCGACGACGAGCCACGCCCGCTGCGGATCGGCGAGCGGCGCGACGAAAGGCTCCAGCACCAGCACGGCCGGCACGTTGCTGACGACGTTCGAGAGCGCCGCGGTGACGAGGCTGAGGGTCGCCACATGGTCGAGGCCGAGGCCCGCGACCCAAGCGACGAGTTCGGGCGTGACCGCCACCTTCTTCAGCCCGGCGGTGACGACGAACAGTCCGGCGAACATAACCAGCAGCGGCCAGTCGATCTCGGCCCAGACGCGCGCCGGACGGATTCGGCGCGTCAGCAGCAGCGCGGCGCCGGCGATGATCGCCGCGGTCGCGACCGGCGCGACGGCGAGGAACGCGGCGATCATCGCGGCCGTGACGAGCGCCGTCTTCGCGGCCAGCGGCCGGTTGACCCGCGCCGGCGCCGCGTCGCCCGCCGGCGCGGGGAACCGGACGCCGGCGAAGAACTCGCGGCGGAACGACAGCGCGACCGCCGCGAAGGCGAGCGCGAGTCCGACCGCGGCCACCGGCGCAAGCGCGGCCGCGAAGTCGAGATAGGGCGCGCCCGACAGCGATCCGATGATCATGTTCTGCGGATTGCCCGTGATGGTCGCGACGCTGCCGATGTTCGAGGAGACGGCGATCGCGATCGCGTAAGGGACCGGGTTCCGGCCGAGCCTGAGCGCGAGCGTCACGACGAGCGGCGTCAGCACCACGCAGATCGTGTCGTTGACGAGGAAGGCCGACAGCACGCCCGAAGCCGCGACCACCGCGGCGAGCAGCGTCAGCGGCCGCCGCACGCGGGCGACGACGGCGCGGATCGCGAGCTCGAAGAAGCCGGACAGCTGGAGATTCGCGGCCACGATCATCATGCCGAGCAGCAGGACGATCGTGTCGTAGTCGATCGCCGCGAACACCTCGTCATGGCTGAGCGCGCCGAGGCCGAACATCAGCGCGCCGCCGACGAGCGCCGCGCCCGCCCGGTCGATCCTGAGCGGCGGCGCGGCCCCGAAGGCGACGACCGCGTAGGTCGCGACGAACACGGCGATGGCGGCGAGGGATACGACGTCGTGAGGCACGGGGGACCGCCAGCGGGATGCGCGGACGAGGCTCCGCGGCGGCCTAACTAGACGACCGCCGCCGGAACGCAACGTCCCGGCGCGTCAGCGGCCTTCGGCGTCGTCCGAAGGCGGAAGCGCGTCGTCGTCGGTTTCGGCCGCCGGCACGGCGTAGACGCCCTTCAGCCAGCGCGACAGGTCGATGTCGGCGCAGCGCTTCGAGCAGAAGGGGTGGAACTCGGCGAGCGACATCTTGCTGCAGATCGGGCACGGCCGCGCCGCCGGACGCCGCGGCGCTTCGGGCGTCGCGGTCATGCGCGCGCCGTCCATCCGCGGTGCAGCGGATAGCCCTCGCCCGCGAGCAGGTTCGCGGTCTCGCACAAAGGCAGGCCGACGACGGCGCCGTAGGAGCCGGTCAGCTTCGCCACGAACGCGCCGGCGAGCCCCTGGATCGCGTAGCCGCCCGCCTTGCCGCGCCATTCGCCGGACGCGAGGTAGGCCTCGATTTCCTTCTCCGGCAACCGCCGGAAACGGACACGCGTCTCGACCAGGCGGCTGCGCAGGCCGCCCTTGCGCGTGGTCAGGCAGATCGCGGTCTGGACGCGGTGGGCGCGGCCCGAAAGCAGGCGCAGGCAGTCCGCCGCCTCCTCCTCCGTCTCCGCCTTCGGCAGGATGCGCCGCCCGACGGCGACGACCGTGTCGGCGCCCAGCACCAGCGCGTTCGCGAGTTCGGGATCCTGCGCGGCCATGACGGCGCCGGCGCGGGTCTTGGCCTCGGCGAGCCGCAAGGCCAGCGTCCGCGGGCGCTCGTTGCGCTCCGGCGTCTCGTCGACCGTGGTCGGCAGCAGGGCCGCAGGCTCGACGCCGATCTGCTCCAGAAGCGCGAGGCGGCGCGGGCTGGCGGAGGCGAGGACGAGTTTCACGCGATCCGTCACCAGGCTTGCGGGTTCAACGGGCGGGGGCCGGCGTCGGGACGTCCCGGCCCGCTCCGCTCACTTGAAGCGGTACGTGATGCGACCCTTGGTCAGGTCGTAGGGCGTCATCTCGACCAGGATTTTGTCGCCTGCGAGGACTCGGATGCGGTTCTTGCGCATGCGGCCGGCGGTGTGGGCGATGATCTCGTGGTCGTTCTCGAGCTTCACCCGGAAGGTCGCGTTCGGCAGGAGCTCGATCACGGTTCCCGGGAATTCGAGCAGCTCTTCTTTCGACATGTGCTCTCGGCGGTGCGTACGGCCGAAACGCCGCACGATGCGGTGGTCGGTCGCAGTGAATACGATAGGGAGACGGGGTGATACCGGAATCCAGATGGTTCCACAACTCGGCAGACGCAAGCCCGTGAAGCGGAGCCCGCCTCACACCCGCGCCTTGGCCGCGTAGCGGAAACGGTCGCGGACGCGGTCGACGAGCGTGTCGCGCACCGCACGGTAGGCGTTGAGGGTCTGCTCGCGCGACCCGCCGGCGGCGAGCGTCGGGTCCATGGTCGGCCAGTATTCGACCTCGACGGGATAGCGCGCGGTGAGGTCCAGCGCGGCGTGGTGGGCCTCCGGCGCCAGCGTCACGATCAGATCGAAGTTCAGGTCTTCGAGATCTTCGAGCGAATGCGGCCTGTGCTTGCCAATCGTCAGGCCGAGTTCGTCCAGCGCCGCCTCGACGAAGGGATCGTTCTCGCCAGGTCGGACGCCGGCGGAGGCGACGTAGAGCGAACGGCCGAAGTAATGCTTGGCCAGCACCTCGGCCATCACCGAGCGGATGACGTTCTGCCCGCACATGAAGAGCACCGACTGGGGGCGCCCCGCCTCAGGCCCGCCTTCGGCCACGGAACGTCAACCCTTCCAGCTGAGGGCGGCGATCAGCGTGAACAGGCGCCGGGCGGTGTTGTGGTCGGTCTCGATCTTGCCGGCGAGCCGCTCGACGAGCACCTGCGCGCCCTCATCGTGCAGCCCGCGCCGTCCCATGTCGATAGCCTCGATCTGGCTCGGGCTCGAGGTGCGGATCGCGGCGTAGTAGCTCTCGCAGATCAGGAAGTAATCCTTGAGGATCTTCAGGAACGGCGTCAGCGAGAGAAAATGCGTCACCACGTCGTCGCCGCCCGCCGTTCCCACGTTGAGCGCGAGCTTGCGGTCGATCAGGCCGATCCGCAACGTGAAAGGCCCGTTCTCGGCGCCCGCCGGCGCGAACACGTTGTCGGTGACGAGATCGTAGATCGCGACCTGCCGCTCGTGCTCGATCTCCGGCGCCGCCCGGCCGATCGACGCCTCGTCGAGCGTCACCGAAACGAGCTTGCGGTTGGCGTCGGGAGCCGCGTCGGTCATCGCCGCTTTCGGTCCTAGTTCATACGGATCGCGACCGAGCGCGCATGGCCGTGCAGGCCTTCGGCCTCCCCGAGCCGCATGGCCGCCTCGCCCAGCGCCCGGAGCTGTTCCGGGCCGCAGCGCAGGATCGACGTCCGCTTCAGGAAATCAAGCACTCCGAGACCGGAGGCGAAGCGCGCGGTGCGCGCGGTCGGCAGCACATGGTTGGAGCCGCCGACATAGTCGCCGATCGCCTCGGGGGTGTGCGGCCCGAGGAAGATCGCGCCGGCGTGGCGCACCCGCTCGCTGAGGCCGTCGGCGTCCTCGGCGATGATCTCGAGATGCTCGGCCGCGATGCGGTCGGCGAGCGCGGGCGCGTCCGCGATGTCGTCGACGACGATGATCGCGCCGAAGTCGCGCCAGCTCGCGCTCGCGATCTCGCGCCGGGGCAAAACAGCGAGCTGGCGCTCGACCGCGGCCTCGACCGCGTCGCCGAGGCTCGCGTCGCTGGTGATCAGCAGGGACTGCGCCGCGACGTCATGCTCGGCCTGGGCCAGCAGGTCGGCCGCGATCCAGTCGGGATTGCCGGTGTGGTCGGCGATCACCAGCACCTCGGACGGTCCCGCGATCATGTCGATGCCGACGGTCCCGAACACCCGCCGCTTGGCCGCGGCGACGAAGGCGTTGCCGGGGCCGACGATCTTCGCGACCGGGCGGACCGTGGCGGTGCCGTAGGCGAGCGCGCCGATCGCCTGCGCGCCGCCGATGCGGAACACCTCGTCGACGCCCGCGAGCTTCGCCGCGGCGAGCACCAGCGGCGACAGCTTCCCGTCCGGCGAAGGCACCACCATGGCGACGCGGCCGACGCCCGCGACCTTGGCGGGGGCGGCGTTCATCAGCACCGAGGACGGATAGGCCGCGGTGCCGCCGGGAACATAGAGGCCGACGCTGTCGACCGCGGTCCAACGATGCCCGAGCTGCACGCCGATCGGGTCGTGATAGGTCTCGTTCGCCGGCATCTGGCGGCGGTGATGCGCCTCGATTCGGTCGCGCGCGAAGGCGAGCGCCTTCAGCGTCTCGGGATCGCAGGCGCCTTCGGCGGCGTCGATCTCCTCCGCCGTGACGCGGATGCCGGTCTTTTCGAGGTCGATCCGGTCGAAGCGCCGGGAATGGTCCACGAGCGCCGCGTCGCCGCGGACGCGGACGTCCTCGAGAATGGCGGCGACGGCGGCGTCGACGTCTTCCGCCACCTCGCGCTTCGCCGCGAGCAGCGCGTCGAAGCGTTCGGCGAAGTCGGCGTCGCGCGTGGAAAGTCGGATCGCCATGGCGTCAGGCCCCGGTGTCGTGGGCGGGCTCGGCCGAGGCCGCCCAGACCGGGCCGAGATCGGCGGCCTGGGCTTCGACGCACTCGACGTCGAGCTGGAGGCTCGCGCCGCCCGAGAAAACGAACTCGATCACCCCCGACGGCTCGTCCGACGCCGTGAAGCCGATCGCAAGCAGGTTCAGCACCGCGTCCGGCTGCGAACGGTCGACGCCGCGCGCGCGCACGGCGGTGACGCGGTCGAAATGCGCGGCGGTCCGCCGGCGGCGCACCTCGCCGGGCGCGCGCCGGTCGACGCGGTTGCCGACGAAGGCCAGCCGCCGCTCGCGCGGCAGATAGACGATGTCGCCGACCTTGAGCACGAAGTCCTGCAGATGCGCCGACAGCACGGCGAGATCCTCGTCGTCGAGGGCGAGGAGCTTGAGCGGAGCGTCGGCGTCGGGGTCTGTCATGGCTCTTGCGGCGTCACGGCGGGCTGATGCGCACAGGTAGCGGCCGGCGGCCGCTACGGCAACCGGCCGCGCGAGGCCCCGTTCGCCGCCGTCAGCCCGAGACGCGCTCGATCGAGGCGCCGCAGCGGGAGAGCTTGGCCTCCAGCCGCTCGAACCCGCGGTCGAGATGGTAGACGCGGTTGACCATCGTTTCGCCTTCCGCGACCAGGCCCGCGATCACCAGCGAGACCGACGCGCGCAGGTCAGTCGCCATCACCGGCGCGCCCTTCAGCCGGTCGACGCCCTCGATCACGGCGGTGTCGCCGTCGAGCTGGATGCGGGCGCCGAGACGCGCCAGCTCCTGCACGTGCATGAAGCGGTTCTCGAAGATCGTCTCGGTGATGGTCGAGGAGCCCCGGGCGCGCGCCGTCAGCGCCATGAGCTGGGCCTGCAGGTCGGTCGGGAAGCCGGGATAGGGCGCGGTCGTCACGTTGACCGGGCCGATCCCGTGGCCGTTGCGGGCGACGCGCACGCCGTCGTTGAGCTGGGTGATCTCGGCGCCGGCCTCGACCAGCACGTCGAAGGCGGCGTCGAGCAGGTCGCGCCGCGCGCCCTCCAGCACCACGTCGCCGCCGGCCATGGCGACGGCGATGGCGTAGGTGCCGGTCTCGATCCGGTCCGGCAGCACGCTGTGCCGCGCGCCGTGCAAGCGCTCGACGCCTGAGACCACGATGGTGGAGGTTCCCGCGCCCTCGATCTTCGCCCCCATCTTGATGAGGCAGTCGGCGAGATCGACGATCTCGGGCTCGCGGGCGGCGTTCTCGATCACGGTCTCGCCGCGCGCGAGCGCCGCCGCCATCAGGATGGTGTGGGTGGCGCCGACCGAGACCTTCGGGAACGTGACCCGCCCGCCACGGAGCCCGCCGGGGGCCTTCGCGATGACGTAGCCGCGGTCGATCTCGAGCTCGACCCCGAGCGCCTTCAGTCCGGTAAGGAAGAAATCGACCGGCCGCGTGCCGATGGCGCAGCCGCCCGGCAGCGACACCGTGGCCTCGCCCATGCGCGCCAGCAGCGGGCCGATGACCCAGAAGCTCGCCCGCATCTTGGACACGAGATCATAGGGAGCGGTGGTGTCGACGATCTCGCGCGCGGTGAGGCGCACGGTCTCGCCGAGGAACTCGTCCTGGCCGGCGCGCTTGCCCTCCACCGTCACCTCGACGCCGTGGTTGCCGAGGATGCGCTTCAGCAGCGCGACGTCGGCGAGACGCGGGACGTTGTCGAGGATCAGGGTCTCGTCCGTTAGGAGGCTCGCGATCATCAGCGGCAGCGCCGCGTTCTTCGCGCCCGAGATCGGTATGCGGCCGACGAGCGGGGGACCGCCCGTGATGCGGATGCGGTCCATCGGACCTCCTCGACAGTCTGGACGCGGACGCGGAAACGGGGGACGGCCGCGCGAAAGCGTGGGTCTAGCGCAAGCGCCGCGCCCGCACAAACGGCGGCGCCGGCGCGGTCAGCCGCCGTCTCCGCCGCCCTCCTCCCGCGACGCCGCCGCCTCCTTGCGGCCGCGCGCCTGCGCCTTGCGCTTCTTGAGATTCGCGCGCAGCGCCGCGGCCGCGCGCTCGCGCCGCTCGGCCTCGCGGCGTTCGGCGTCGGGTCCGCGGCCGGGCGCGGCGGGCGGCTTGGGCGAATCGGAGCTCATCAGAGCCCAAGATTACAGCAGATCGGCGCGCGGCGGCGGGCCTCGCCGCCGGACGCCTCCCGCGAGCCCCGTGCAAGCGCCTTCGCGCGGCATGGTTGCCGGCGGGTGAACGGCCGTGCTCCGCGTCTTCGGCGCCCGCGCGCGCCGCCCCAAGAACGCCAGAGATTCCGATGGTGAAGAAAGCTCGAATTTACGTCTCGTTTGAATTTCATTTAACTTGGATTTACGTCGACTTTTAATCGCATCGTATAGGTCTGCACCCAGACTGCTCTTCGAACCGGGGGATCGCTCCCCCACCAAGTATTCGACCGCCGGCGGCGCAAGAACCGGGCGGACGGAAGGACGAAGGATCAGGTCCGATGGCGCGTTACGAGATGTCTTCGATCGACTGTGGCGCGATGGGCGCGGCGGCGACCGGCACGGTGCTGTTCCAGCTCGGGCTGATGTACGCCGTCGGCCGTTCCGTCCCGGTCGACCGGGTGGCGGCGCACAAGTGGTTCAATCTCGCCGCCCGCGAGGGCGTCGCCGAGGCCGCCCGGCTGCGCAAGGAGCTGGCGCTCGAGATGGCGGCGGACGAGATCGCGGAGGCGCAGCGCGCCGCCCGCCGCTGGCTCGGCCTCGCCTGACGCGGCCGCCCCGCCCTTCACAGCGGCCCGGCTCGCACTCGGACAAGGCCGAAGCCCCGCCCGTTGCCCGTCCCAAGGCGCTCGACGGACGCTCCAACGAACGCCGCTCGCGGCCGCCGTGGCGCGCCGGCGCGGACGCCGCCCGGCGCCATGAACGCCCCCTGCCCTGCGAGGCGCTTCCCACGCCGCTCGCGGCCGTTGACCCCGGCCCGCGCTTCGCGTACCCCTCGCTGCGCCGGAGACGTGGCCGAGAGGCTGAAGGCACTCGTTTGCTAAATGAGCAGACCTGGAAACGGGTCTCGAGGGTTCGAATCCCTCCGTCTCCGCCACCTTATTTTATTAAATAAAATCAATACGTTATCCGAAGGGTCGCAACGATTTTGGAAGTAGGAGTTGGGAGCCGCCCTTGGGAGTTGCGCCCTTACATGCTCCGCTTCTGTTCCTATCCTGCCGCCTATGCGGTTGACGGCCTTCCCTAGGGCGATCTGTCGAGTCGCCTGCACGCAATGCAAGCGGGCTGGTTCCTACAGGCTTGCGTTGAGGCGCGTGAGCTCTGCGACGCCGCGGAGGTAGACGTCGTAGCGCTCGGCGCTGCGAAGACGGACGTGGATTACGCCTTCCCCCTGCATGAGGGTCGCGCCATCGAACTCCAGGCCCTCGCAGGTGACGAGCTCCACGCCGGCAACCCGGAATGCTGCTGGCCGGCTGCTGCTTCGACCTTCGTTCGGAGGGGCGGCTGCGCGAGCGGGTCCACTTGAATCGGGCCTCGCTCCCGCGACCTGCGGACGGGCGAGCAAGCACGCCGCCCAGCGCCCTTACCCCCCCAACTAGATCGCCCGCCCCCCACAGCTCCGCCGTCCTAGCTTTCCTGATACGCGAGTGATATATCAGTCCTCGGCCACGTGGCCGGCGGCCGAGCGCCTGAGGAGGAGGAGAGCATGGAACTCGCCCAGACAACCATGTCCGAACGGCAGCGCGCCTACCGGGCGAATTACCGACAGCGCGTGGCGGGCTGGTACAATGGCCTGCTGCACATCGCGATCATCTACGTGATCGGCTTCACGGCGCTCTACATCTACCTGTCGAACCTCGAAGCTCCGACGTGGGCGGAGCTTGCGACCGTTCCGGTCACCTTCCTGTTCTGCAATTTCGTCGAGTGGTGGATCCACCGCTACGTCATGCACCGGCCGTCAAAGAATCCGGTGGCGCGCGCGGTCTACAATCGCCACACGCTACAGCATCATCAGTTCTTCACCGAGAAGGAGATGCGGTTCGCCGACCACCGCGACTACCGCGTCACATTCTTTCCGCCCTACGCGCTCGCGGCCTTCACGCTGATGTCGATCCCCGGCGCCATCCTGCTCGGCTGGCTGTTCTCCGCCAATGTCGGCTGGCTGTTCATCACCACCACGACCTCGATCTACATGATCTACGAGTTCATGCATTTCTGCTGCCACGTCGACGACAACTGGTTCGTGAGAAACATGCCGTTCATCAACACCAATCGTCGGCACCACACCGCCCATCACGACCAGTCGATCATGATGGAGCGCAACATGAACCTGACCTTTCCGATCATGGACTGGCTGTTCGGCACCTCCGATCTCAACCGAGGCCTGATCGGGACGCTGTTCAACGGCTACTCGACCAAGCACGTGAAGACGGACATGCGGAAGACCGCGCGGACGCCGCGGGCTCCGGGAACCGCCAAGCCAGACGCTTACGCCCAGCCCGCCGAATGAGGTCGACCGGCGCGACGGTCGCGCCGGTCCGCCGTAGCGAGGACGTGGAGCACAATGGATACGATCGAACCGAACATCTTTGCGCTGGCATGGTTTGCGCTGTTCGCGAGCGTCGCGGGGCTGGGCTTCTATGTGCTGGCCGGGGCGTTTCCGCTGTCCACCCGCGACGATCTCAAGGTCCATCCGGCCGGCGTCCCGCTCGCGATCGTCAACGCGGCGGCGTTCGTCACGCTCGCCGTTGGAAGCGGGATCTACGCGGCGGCCGAGCTTCGCTGGACCAGCATCGTGATCGTGGCGGGGCTCGCGCTGCTGTTCGCGCCGGGGATCTTCAACCTCTGGCCGGCGCGCTGGCGCGACGGCGCGGCGGGACTTGCGATTCTGCTCGCTGGCACGGTCCTCGCGATTGCGGCCTTGCACATCGTCGGCGGCGTCTACTCCGCCTGACAGCCCACAAGAATGAGGGAGAGGACGATGCCGTTTCCGGTGAAGATGGGGCTTACGATCGTGGTGCTGCTCGCCGCTGCCGCGGGCTGGTTCTACATGGGGCACCTCGGAAAGACCGGGCCTCAGCTTGCCCTGATGTTCCTGGGCCCGTTTACGGGCGTGAGCTTGTGGATCTTCCCCGAGGTCATGCGGTCCAAGGCCGACAACACGCCGAGAGGCCGGGACGCGGCGGGGCGCGCGCGATGAAGACCTATATCGGCGACCGCACCATCGACGGCATCCTGGTGACCGTGGACGGCGAACCGCTCCAGCCGCGCGACGACCTCAAGGACTACGCCGGCGCCGACTTCGAATGGAGCTACGAGGGGCCGGCCCCGCGGCAGCTCGCCTTCGCGATCCTGACGGATCATTTCGGCGACTGGAAACGGGCCGAGGCCCTGACGGAGCGTTTCATGCGGGACGTTGTGGCGAACTTCCAGAACGAGTGGGAGATGTCGACCGCCGACATCGACGGAGTCGTGTCGACCTACGACGCCGCGGCCGCCTAGCCGCCTCTGTCGCGCGCCGCCGGTTCCGCCGAAGAGGCTCGTCCTCCTATCGGCGAGCCGCCGCCGCCGCGAAACGAGTCGGCGTTCATTCGCCTCATGCGACGGTTCCTCCCGAAAGCAGCCGACATGATCGAAGCCTCGTCTTCAGAAAAGCGCGAGAAGCGCACAGTGACGCAGATCCGCGCTTCCAAGACCACCCGCGAGAAGATGGTCTACATGTCGGTGCCGGACTACACCTCCGCGAAATGGGCCGAGATGGCGGGCGTCGACGTCGCGGTGGTTGGCGACAGCCTGGCGATGATCGCCCATGGCCACGCCAACACCGTGCCCGCCACGATGGACATGATGGTGATGCACGCGCAGGCGATCCGCCGCGGGGCGCCCGATACGTTCACGCTCGGCTGCATGCCCTACCAGAGCTACAACACGATCGACCGGGCGCTCGTAAACGCCACGCGCTTCATGCAGGACGCGCTCACCGACGCCGTGAAGCCGCAGGGCGGCAAAAGCCAGGCGCAGATCCTGAAGGCGCTGGTGGATGCGGGAATCCCGACCGCATCCCATATCGGCCTGACGCCGCACACGGTCGCGACCTTCGGCGGCTTCAAGATCCAGGGGAAGACCGCGGACGCGGCCTTCAAGATCCTCGAGGACGCGCTCGCGATCGAAGACGCCGGCTGCTTCATGCTGGAGTTCGAGGCGGTGCCGGCGCCGATCGCCAAGCTCATCTCCGAGCAGTTGACGATCCCGACGATCGGCATTGGGGCCGGGGTCGGCACGGACGGCCAGATCCTGCTCTGCCACGATCTGCTCGGGGTCTTCACCGACTTCAAGCCCAAATTTACCAAGCGCTACGCAAGGCTCACCGAGATCGCGGTGGCGGGGATCAAAGAGTATGTGCGCGAGGTCAAGACCGGCGCGTTTCCCGACGACGACCATTCGTACGGGATCAACGAGGCGGAATACGAGAAGTTCTCCGCCATGGTCGAGAACCGCCGGCAGGTCTGAGGCGGCCCTTCTGGCCAAGCTCCGATCCGAGACCAGGCGACGTCACACGTCGAGCGTCTTCCTGGCGAAGCTCTCGATGTAGTCCATCAACCGGTCGGATCCCGCGGCTGCGGCCGCGCCGTCGCGCGCCGCGATCGCCTCGGCGACCTCGGCGTGCAGCCGCGCAGAAAGCCCGAGGTCGCCGACTTCCTTATAGTGCTGGTACCAGAAGCGCCGCGACAGGGCGGTCATGTTGGAGATCGCGCGCGCCGCGAACTCGTTGCGGGCCGTCGCCGAGACCAGGTCGTTAAACTCGCGGTCGAGCCGCATGAAGGCGAGGTCGTCGGCGGCCGCGGCGGCGGAGCGCATGCCCTGCGCGATCGCCGCGAAACGCGCCCTCTCGCCGGCGTCCGACCGTTCGGCCGAAAGCCGCGCCAGCAAGGATTCGAGCACCCGCCTCGTCTCCAGCAGGCGCAGCTGCGACTTCAGGTTCACCTCCGAAACCAGAATGCCGCGGCGGGGAGCGACGATCACCAACCCGTCGCGGGCGAGCCGCTGAAGGGCCTCGCGGATCGGGGTCCTGCCGAAGCCGAGTCTTTGCGCGAGCGCCATCTCGCTCAGGAAGACGCCGGGCGGAAGCTGCAGGGTGCTGATGAGCTCTTCCAAGATCACATAGGCCCGGTCGGTCAGCGTCCCGCCGTCCACAGGCTGCGCGGGCGCGGGGCGCTCTGCGGCGGGACGCTCGACCGCCGGACGCGTGGCAGCTGGACGCTTGGCCGCCGGACGCGATCGCACCTTCGTCACGCTCATGGCTTCCCGGCTTCCTCGCGACGGTTTGTTCGTCCGTGACGGTTGGCTTAGCACGCCGCCAACAGCTCCAAAAGAGAAGCGCGGCAGACTGGAAGACTACTAATATATCAGTTGCATCTCTGATCTTTCGGAAATAGCGTCCGGGGGTAAGAGGCCCAAAGGGCCCGAGGCTTTAAGCCACGCAACCGGGGAGGATGCGGCCATGACGGATATCTCGCTGCCAGCGGGAGGCGCCGCCGCGCCTGCCGGAGCGTCGTCGGCCACGACGGCAAGCGACGTGATGATCGCGGCGCGGCTCGACCGCCTGCCGATGACCGGCTACCAGAAGATGATCTTCGCGATCATCGCGACCGCCTGGTTCTTCGATTCGATCGACCTCGGCTCGCTGACCTTCCTGCTCGGTTCGATCAAGGCCGAATTCAACCTCTCGACCGCGCAGGCCGGCTTCCTGTCGTCGATGAGCTTCCTCGGCATGTTCCTCGGCGCCGCGGTCTCCGGAATGGCGGCCGACCGCATCGGCCGCAAGCTCGTGTTCCAGATCTCGATGATCTTCTGGGGCGCCGGCAGCCTGTGGTGCTATTTCGCGCCCGATCCCACGACGCTCGGCTACGCCCGTCTGCTGCTCGGTTTCGGCATGGGCATGGAATTCCCCGTCGCCCTTGCGATCGTGTCGGAATTCGTTCCGACGGCGAAGCGCGGCCGCTACCTCGCGATCCTCGAGGGGTTCTGGCCGATCGGCTTCATCGCGGCGGGCCTGCTCAGCTGGTTCTTCCTCACGCATTTCACCTGGCGCGAGATGTTCCTGTGCCAGGCGGTCCCGGCGCTGTTCCTGTTCGTCGTGCGCTTCTTCGTGCCGGAGAGCCCGCGTTGGCTGGCCGACCGGGGCCGCGTGGACGAGGCCGAGAGGGTCATGTCGCACATCGAGCGCAAGGTGGCGGCGCGTCTGCCGGCCGGGGCCAGCCTCGGCGAGCCGAAGCCGGTCGCGGCCATAACGCGCGGTCAGCGCCGGTTCTCGTTCATGGAGCTCTGGACGGGCGAATACGCCAGCCGCACCGTGATGATCTGGCTGGTCTGGTTCTTCGCGCTGCTCGGCTTCTACGGTCTCACCACTTGGCTCGGCGCGCTGCTGCAGGCGCAGGGGTTCACCAACACCAAGTCGACCGAATACGTCGTGCTGATCGCGCTGGCGGGCATTCCGGGCTTCATCACCGCGGCCTGGCTGGTCGACGCCTGGGGGCGCAAGGGCACGTGCGCGCTCATGCTGATCGGCTCTGCGGTCGCGGCCTTCGCCTATGGCAACGCGCCGTCATTCGCTATGTTGATCGTGTTCGGCCTCATCATGCAGTTCTTCCTGTTCGGCATGTGGTCGACGCTTTACGCCTACACCCCGGAACTCTACCCGACGCGCGCGCGAGCGACCGGCGCGGGGTGCGCCTCGGCGGTGGGCCGCATCGGCTCGCTGATTGGACCATCGGTCATCGGGGTGGTCTTGCCGACGCTTGGCTCGGCCGGCGTGTTTGCGCTCGGGGCCGGCTCCTTCGTGATCGCCGCGATCGCGGTGTTGACGCTCGGCGTCGAGACCAAGGGAAAGTCGCTCGAGGAAATCTCCGGCTGACTGGTCCTGGGCGCCCGGCGTCGTCGGGCGCGGCATGTGCAGGGACAGCGCCGTCCGACGCAGCGAAACGATCCCCGCACGGACCGACGAGAGGCGGCGATGACCGCAGGCATCGCCGCGCTGGCGCAGCGTACCATGCCTCCTATCGGTCATGACCCTCAAGCGCGTCGATCGGACGTTGCGACGGACGTGCTGAAGGTCCCGGCGACGGCGCTCGTAATGAGTCGTTCGCGTCGCCTTCGGCTCAGGGCCTCAGGTGGCTATCACAACGCCCGCAAGCCGCGACGTTGGTCGAGGTGGCTTGTGGCGCGAGAGCCCCGACCCGCAGATCTCGACATAGAACCGCAACGCGCCCCGCATTAAATTAGAATAAGTATAATTTCAGTATTTCACCCCTCAGAATGGGTACGATGCGTCCATCTCGTGTGGCAGCCCGGAAACGATCTCAAAATTTTCGGCAATCAATCCAACAAAAGATTTGAGGATTCTTGAGAAATACGCTCCTCCTCCCGAGGGACGGATCGCAGGCCGATCCGACGCGCTCGGGGAAACTGGAATGACATCGTGGTTTAAGCGTCGGCGATCTATCAATCTATGGTTGGGCGCTTCGCTGGCGGCGCTGTGCGTGGCGGCCGAGAGGCAGGACGCGCTGGCGCAAGACGCAACCGAGCTCCAGGAAATCCATGTCGAGGGCCGCGGCGGCGGGGTCGAAACGGCTGAGGGCCCTGTCGACGGCTACGTCGCCTCGCGCAGCGCGACCGGCTCCAAGACCGACACCCCGCTGGTCGAGACGCCGCAGTCGATCTCGATCGTGACCCGCGACGAGTTCGAGGACCGCGGCGCGACCACGCTGCAGGAGGTGCTCGCCTACACGCCGGGCGTGGCCTCTTTCTCAGGCGGGCGGTCGCTCTATCTCGACGAATTCGACATTCGCGGCTTCTCCTCCGAGAACGGCAATCTCGGCCAGCTCCGCGACGGCATGAAACTGCAGGCCAACGTCTATGACGGCTCGCAGGAGGTCTACGGCCTCGAGCGCGTGGAGGTACTGAAGGGACCGGCGTCGATCCTTTACGGCCAGCTCGCGCCGGGCGGCGTAATCAACTCGATCTCCAAGCGGCCGACCTTCACGCCGCAGGGCGAGATCAACCTCACAGGCGGCAGCTTCGACACCAAGCAGTTTTCGGGCGACGTGTCCGGCCCGATCGGCGGCGAGGGCAGCGACTGGGCCTTCCGCCTCACCGGCCTCGTGCGCGACGCGAACACCTGGATCGACCACGTTCCTGACGATAAGCGCTACATCGCGCCGGCGCTGACCTGGAAGCCGAGCGATGACACGTCGCTGACGGTGCTGGCGTATTACCAGGAGATCCGTACCCGCTTCGTCGCGCCGCTCGACGCCGTCAGCACGCTGTTCCCTAACGCCGCCGGCAACAAAATCGATCGCGACTTCTTCATCGGCAACACGGATTTCGACAGGTACAATATCAACTCCGGCGCCATTGGGTATATTTTTGATCACGCCTTCAACGAGAACATCTCGTTTAGTTCTCGCGCACGGTATTTTGAGGCCAAGTCCGATTGGGACTATCTGACGTCCCGCGGGTTTATAGAAGCTGCGAATCCGAACCGTCTATACCGCGGACGCAGCGAGCGAAAAGAACATTCCAAGGTTTGGACGACCGACAATCATTTGCAGTTTAATTTTAAAACTGGTCCGGTTGAGCATACGGCGGTTGCTGGCGTGGATTATGCCCGGCAGGATTATGACACCAGCCGCTTCCGGGACAATTTCGGCGGATGGATTGACGTCGAAACCGGCGAAGAGCAGGGACCTGAGAACGGGGCATACGCTTTCAAGCGTGGCTTCGACCGGAGCATCGATCAGGTGGGAATCTACCTACAGGAGCAGATGAAGATCGCCGAAAAACTTGTGGTGGTCGGCGGCGTCCGGCACGACTGGGCCAAGACCCGGCTCGATTATGACGACCCGCTCGTCTTCGGCGAGTACCCGACGCAGAAGGACGACAAGACGACCTTCCGTTTCGGGGCGGTCTATCTCGCGCCTTATGGCTTCGCGCCCTACGTGTCCTATAGCGAGTCCTTCGCGCCGGCGGTCGCAAGCGAGCGCACCAGTCCGGACCCGCTGAAGCCGACCACCGGCGAGCAGTACGAAGGCGGCGTCAGGTGGACTTCGCCGGATAACAAGACGTTGCTCACGGCGTCGATCTATCGGATCGAGCAGGAAAATGTGGTGACGGGCCCCGTTGGAGCACTGCGCCAGTCGGGCTTGATCCGTTCCAAGGGCTTCGAGTTCGAGGGTAAGTCGGAGATCGACGCGCTGCGCCTCTCTGCAGCCTATTCCTACACTAATGCAAAGACTATCAAGGACGAAGATCCGACTTTCGTTGGTGAGCAACTGGCTACCGTGCCGAAGCACCAAGCGTCGCTTTGGGCGCTTTACGACTTCACCTCGATCGGTGGTCGAGGTCTCGAGGTTGGCGCTGGCGTGCGCTACTTCGGAAAGACCAACCTGCCCGGCGTAAGCAAGAAAATATCCGAATATGTTACCATAGATGCCGTTGCAAAACTTGATCTTGGAAAAATAAGTCAGTCGATGACCGGCTTCTACGCTCAGGTTAACGCGCAAAACCTTCTCAACAAGAAGACGCTGTCCTGCGCCCTTGCCGCCCAAGGCTGCGACTACGGCGCCCCTCGCACCGTACTTGCCACCGTGTCCTACAAGTGGTGAACGCGGGCCGCCGCAGGGCGCTCGCCTTTCTTGCGGCGGGCG